>NZ_OLKJ01000016.1:0-245 GCF_900291005.1 Pseudomonas sp. Kh14 | reverse complement strand
GTGCGGCGCAGCACGCGCTCACCAAAGCGCACGAAACGGTCGTAGGTTTCCGACTGCTGCCAGTCCAGCGGGCTGATCTTCCAGCTGTGCAAGGGGTCGTCCTTGAGCGATTTCAGCCGCGCCTTCATCTGCTTCTTGGACAGGTGGAACCAGAACTTGATGATCAGCGCGCCTTCATCGCACAGCATCTGCTCCAGGTGTTCGGCACCGGTGATGGCCTGGTCGAGCACGGCATCCTTGAACAC
>NZ_OLKJ01000015.1:0-208208 GCF_900291005.1 Pseudomonas sp. Kh14 | reverse complement strand
TCTGTGTAGGAGCGGGTTTACCCGCGAATACGGTAGCGCCGGCAACGGTGAACGGCGGGTGGAAATTGGCCAGCAGGACTCGGTCCCTTCGCGGGTTGAACCGCCCGTGGAATGGCGGCGCCGCCCCACCGAGGTTGTTGCCTCAATAAACCGTGCCTTGAATCAAACGCAGCAGATACTGGCCATAACCGGTCTTGGCCAGCGGTGCTGCCAGCGTTTCCAACTGTTGGGCATCGATCCACCCCTGCCGGAATGCCACCTCTTCGGGGCAGGCCACCTTCAGCCCTTGCCGCCGCTCGATCGTCGCGATATACCCGCTTGCCTCAAGCAACGAGTCATGCGTCCCGGTATCCAGCCAGGCATACCCGCGCCCCATGATCTCTACCGACAAACGGTGCTGCTCCAGGTACGCGCGGTTCACGTCGGTAATCTCCAGCTCACCACGCGCGGATGGCCGAATGCTTTTGGCAATCTCGATCACGTCGTTGTCGTAGAAGTACAACCCGGTCACGGCATAGTTGGACTTGGGTTTGGCCGGTTTCTCTTCCAGGCTGATGGCATTACCCTGCCCGTCGAACTCGACCACGCCATAACGCTCGGGGTCTTGCACGTGATAGGCGAACACACTGGCGCTGCCTTGCCGGTCCATCGCGTTGCGCAGCAACTGCTGGAAGTCGTGGCCGTAATAGATGTTGTCACCCAGCACCAGCGCGGTGGGGGCGTTGCCGAGGAAGTCTTCGCCAATCAGGAACGCCTGGGCCAGGCCGTCCGGAGATGGCTGCACGGCGTAGGTGATGTTGATGCCCCAGCGGTGGCCGTTGCCCAGCAGCTGCTCGAAGCGCGGGGTGTCTTGCGGGGTGGAAATGATCAGGATGTCATGAATGCCCGCCAGCATCAGTGTGGTCAGCGGGTAATAGATCATCGGCTTGTCGTACACCGGCAACAGTTGCTTGGAAATTGCCAGGGTCGCCGGGTGCAGGCGGGTACCCGACCCACCCGCCAGAATGATGCCTTTACGCTTCATAGTGGTCTTTTCTCGTGGATTTCCGTCAGCATGCGAGCCACACCCAGGCGCCAATCTGGCAGGGTCAGGGCAAAGGCCTTCTGCAGTTTATGGGTATCGAGACGCGAGTTGGCCGGCCGCATGGCCGCCGTCGGGTAGGCCTCTGTGGTCAAGGGGGTGACGTTCTCGGCATGAGCTTTCAGCGGCACGCCGTGGACTGCCGCTTGCTCCAGTACGTAACGGGCATAGCCGCACCAGGTGGTTTCACCCTCAGCGGCCAGGTGGTACAGGCCAGCCAGGGATGGGTTGCGGCGCGTGGCGACAATGGCGTGGGCGGTGATGTCGGCGATCAGTTCTGCACCCGTCGGGGCACCGTGCTGGTCATCTATCACGCCCAGGCTGTCACGCTCCGCAGCCAGGCGCAGCATGGTTTTGGCGAAATTGTTGCCGCGTGCGGCATACACCCAGCAGGTGCGGAAAATCAGGTGCTGGCAACCGGCAGCCTGGATCGCTTGCTCGCCGGCCAGCTTGCTGGCGCCATAGGTATTCAATGGGTCAACGGCATCGTCTTCGCGCCAAGGCTGGGTGCCCTGCCCCGGGAACACATAGTCGGTGGAGTAATGTACCAGTAGCGCGCCACATTCAGCGGCAGCGCGGGCCAGCACGCCGACGGCGTCGGCGTTTACCTTGAAGGCTTGCTCACGGTCACTCTCGGCCTTGTCCACGGCAGTGTAGGCCGCCGCATTGACGATGACATCGGGGGCGTAGACACGGACGGTTTCGGCCAGGCCCGGCAAGTTGGCCAGGTCGCCACAGTATGCCTGGCTGCGAGCGTTCAGCGCCAGCAACTGCCCCAGTGGGGCCAGGCTGCGTTGCAGTTCCCATCCTACCTGACCGTCCTTGCCCAGCAGCAGCACCTTCATGCAGAACGCCCTGCGTAGTTTTTTTCTACCCAGTCACGGTAACTGCCAGACTGCACGTTCTGCACCCAGTCCTGGTTGTCGAGGTACCAGGCCACGGTTTTGCGGATGCCGGTTTCGAACGTTTCCGCAGGCTTCCAGCCAAGCTCCTGCTCCAGCTTGCGGGCATCGATGGCATAACGGCGGTCGTGACCTGGACGGTCGCTTACATAGGTGATCTGTTCGGCGTAGGGCTTGCCGTCGGCGCGTGGGCGCAGTTCGTCCAGCAGTGCGCACACGCGGTTGACGATGTCCAGGTTGGGCTTTTCATTCCAGCCGCCGACGTTGTACACCTCACCAGCTTTGCCGGCCTCCAGTACGCGGCGGATGGCGCTGCAGTGGTCCTTTACGTACAACCAGTCGCGAATCTGCTGACCGTCGCCATATACCGGCAGCGGCTTGCCGGCCAGGGCGTTGACGATCATCAGCGGGATGAGCTTTTCCGGGAAGTGATAAGGGCCGTAATTGTTCGAGCAATTGGTGGTCAGCACCGGCAGGCCGTAGGTGTGGTAGTACGAACGCACCAAGTGGTCGCTGGCAGCCTTGCTGGCCGAGTACGGGCTGTTAGGCTGGTACTGGTGGGTTTCAGTGAAAGCCGGTTCGTCGGCAGTCAGAGAGCCATACACTTCGTCGGTAGACACATGCAGGAAACGAAATGCCTGCCGCGCCGGCTCATTAAGGCTGCCCCAGTATGCACGCGCGGCTTCCAGCAACTGGAACGTGCCGACGACGTTGGTTTCGATGAAGGCTTGCGGGCCATGGATCGATCGGTCGACGTGGGACTCGGCGGCAAAGTTGATGATGGCGCGGGGCTGATGGGCATTCAGTAATTCCGCGACCAGCCGGCTATCGGCAATGTCGCCGTGCACGAAGATATGGCGCTTGTCGCCCTGCAGGCTGCTCAGGGTCTGCAGGTTGCCTGCATAGGTGAGTTTGTCCAGGTTGACCACGGGTTCGTCATCGCCGGCCAGCCAGTCCAAAACGAAGTTCGCCCCGATAAAGCCTGCACCGCCGGTTACCAAAATGGTCATGTTTGTCTGCTTCCGTTGTCAGGGTCTGCGCTTCCACTTTCAGGATTCTAGACTGTCGGCGGTTGATTCGAGAGCGAAGACGATGGCAACGTGACATTCAGGCTGGAATGGCGGAGATACAGGGGCCGCGCTGCGGCCCTGTGGAAGCAGGTTTAGCTGCAAAGCAAGGTCAGGGCTCCAGGCGCCGCTGCTGGTAAATCCAGTCGACAATCTCGCCTTCCGGCGAATAGCCGCTCACGGTTTCGCGCAGCAACTGCCGTACCCGCACAAAGTCATCAACCGCCGCTGCCGCCATCAGCTGCCGCAGGAACTCCTTGAGCGTATCCCAGGGCAGGAAGTCTTCGTTGGCACTCATGATCATCGGGTGACGGGTCGCAATGACGTTATCGCCAATCAGCAACTCTTCATACAGCTTTTCCCCCGGACGCAACCCGGTGAACTCAATGGCAATATCACCCATCGGGTTACGCTCGGAGCGCACACTGAAGCCCGACAGGTGAATCATCTTCTCGGCCAGTTCCACAATTTTCACCGGCTCGCCCATGTCCAGCACGAACACATCGCCACCCTTGCCCATGGAGCCGGCCTGAATTACCAGCTGCGCGGCCTCGGGAATGGTCATGAAGTAGCGGGTGATCTTGGGGTGGGTGACGGTAAGCGGGCCGCCCGCCTTGATCTGCTTGTGGAACAGTGGAATCACCGACCCCGATGAGCCCAGCACGTTACCGAAGCGCACCATGGTGAAGCGGGTCTTGTTCACCTGCGAAACGTTGCTGCTGTCGCCAAACAGCACCGGCGCCACTTCGCGGCTCAGCGCCTGCAGGGTCATCTCGGCCAGGCGTTTGGTGCTGCCCATCACATTGGTCGGGCGCACGGCCTTGTCGGTGGAAATCAGCACGAAGTTGGCAACTCCGGCCTGCAACGCGGCCTGGGCAGTGTGCAGTGTGCCGATGACATTATTCATCAGGCCTTCGGTGATGTTGTGCTCCACCATCGGCACGTGCTTATAGGCAGCTGCGTGATAGACAGTGTCGACGTGCCAGGTGCGCATGATGTCCAGAAGCTGGGACTGGTTGCGCACCGAGCCCAGGATGGGTACAAGGCTGACCGTAAGGGATTCACGGGCAACGCGCTGCTCCAGCTCGGAGAGGATGCTGTAGAGGTTGAATTCACTATGGTCGAACAACAGCAGGGTTTTTGGCCCCTGGCCCAATATCTGCCGGCACAGTTCCGAGCCTATGGAGCCGCCGGCACCGGTTACCAGTACGATCTGATCGACGATGCAGCGCTCCAGCAGGTCAGCCTGTGCCGGGACGGCATCGCGACCCAATAGGTCGGCAATATCTACTTCCTGGATGTCGTCCACCTTTACTTTACCGCTGGCCAGGTCCAGGAAGCTGGGAATACTGCGCACGTGCAGCGGGTAGCCTTCAAGGAAGTTGAGGATTTCGCGACGGCGAGTGCGGGTAGAGGACGGTATGGCTAGCAGGATTTCCTGCGCTCCCGTGGCATCGATCATGTCCTGTAACTGGTCGGGGCGGTAAACCTGCAAGCCGGCAATCACCCGGTCGGTGATGCTGGGATCATCGTCGATGAAGGCAACCGGGCGCAGGGCCTTGTCAGAGCGCAGGGCAGCAGCAAGCTGATTGCCAGCACCACCGGCGCCATAGATGGCCACTCGCGGCAGGCCATCGCCACGGCCATTACTGGCAAAAGGAACGTGCTGCACAGCCGCGGCAAACCAGTCACCCAAGAAATACTGCCGCATGGCCAGGCGAAGACCGCCGATCATGATCAGGCTCAACCACCAGTAATTGAAGGTGATGGACCGTGGCACAACATTCTGGTGGTTGCTAGCCCAGTAAATGATGAAGCCGAGAATGAGCGCCGAGAGTGTCACGGCCTTGATGATGGCGATCAAGGCGTCGTTACCGAAATATCTCATCACCGCACGGTACAAACCGAAGCGAATGAACAACGGAATGGACACCAAAGGAGCAGTGAGGAACAGCCACGCATGGTCGATTATGGGGTTAGCCATCTCTTCAATGCCTAGACGGACCACAAACGCGAGCCAGAGCGCCACCCATATCAGCAGCACATCAGTAGACAATTGCAGCAACCGTTTCTGGCGCCGCGTAAGCTGTAGAAGCCAACTGCGCATCTTGTTATCGCCTCCTGGTCTCATAGATAGTCAGGCCTCCCGCCGCCCGGCGTTAAACTTTGCCGCCAGTACACATAGCGGCGCATAGGCGATCAGTAGACCGCCAGCTCCGTTGAGGAGCCCAGATCCCACCAGCAACGCGAGTGGTGTCAGCCAGAGTACATTGATCAACAGCACAGTGAGGGTGACTACTCTGTGGCTTTTGTAGTGCCTGGCCGCATACTGATATCCGTGACTGCGATGTGCCTCATGGACCTTCTCCCCGCGCAGGAGCCTTCGAATCAGGGTCCAGGTTGCATCAACAACGAACACTCCTAACAGTATTAGCCAACTCCAGAAAAAAGCGGGCGAAATCCAAGCAGCCTGTAGGGCCAGTAGCCCCATCATGATCCCGAGGAAACCACTGCCGGCATCGCCCATGAAGATCTTTGCTGGAGGGAAGTTCCAAATCCAGAAACCTGCCACTGCGGCCAGCAACAAGCCGCAAAGCCACAGTTGCGATGCCTGCCCGCCCAGCCAATAGAGCAATGCGCCACCGATGCATGCCGTCACGGCCTGGCCACTGGCCAAGCCATCAATTCCATCCATGAAATTGTTCAAATTGAGTAACCAGACCAAATACACGGTCGCAAGAACGTTTCCCACCCATCCCAGATCTAAAACCGTTCCAAAGAGCTCAAGGGGGGGAGCACCTGCCATCCAGAACAAGCCCCAGGCCGCGGCAGAAAAATGCCCGAGCAATCGCCAGCGTGCAGGCACATGACCATGGTCATCAAGAAACCCTATCAGCGCTGCGATCAGACCTGCCCCGAAAAGCCCTACTGCTAGAGCGCCAGGCAACACTCCCACGATTCCGAGTACTACCAACCCTAAAAGGAACGACAACACAATAGCAACGCCACCACCACGAGGAGTGGGCACGGTGTGGGAACTGCGTGCATTCGGCACATCTATCATGCTCGCTGAGAGCGCATAGCGACGAAGGGCGGCGGTTAAAAAATATGAAAGAATTGCGGTAATGGGTAATAGCAACCAAAGGCTCATTTGGATTCCTGCTGACGATATGCTTTGACAGTTCGCTTCAATTCATCGGATACCGAAGACTGCGGCTGCCAACCGAGCAACCGTCTATTTTTTTCAATGTCTATCGTCAGTGAGCCACACAGTCGGCGAAATTCTGCCTTTTTCCCAACCAAGGCTGCCAGCCCCAACAAAAATGACACCGGGAAAGGTATCAAACGGGATGATTTACCTAGCGCGCCTGCTACTTTCGATAACAGAGCTGGCGTCGACAGATCCTGGCCATCTGACACCAGGAATATCTGGTTGCCAGCGTTTGGGTGGTCAATGCAATGAATCAGGAAGGAAATAAGGTTACTCAAGCCCACCAAGCTTCTGCTGTTGTGCACTGACGCCAAAGGCAACGGTATACCTCGATCCATCCATTTGACCATCTTAAGGAAATTCGCCTTGACCCCTGGACCGTAGATCAGTGGCGGTCGAACAATCACGACATCCATTGCGCTCTCCGCTGCCAAGGCCAGCAAACCCTGCTCAGCCTCCCACTTGGATATACCGTAGGGATCAGTAGGTGAACAGTTGTCCTGCGCGTTGAAAGGAGCTTCGCTCGTTTCCTCACCATTAACCTTGATGGAGCTCAAGTAGATGAATCGACGGACACCAGCACTCGCTGCCTGGCGGGCAAGTGCAAGCGTTCCATCTACATTCACGCGACGAAAAGCAGCCAAGGGATCGTTCGTAGTTTCATTCATTACGTGAACACGCGCCGCGCAATGTACGACAACATCAACTTTTTCCAGCGCGGCCTTCCAATCAGTCTCGCCGTTGATCGAAGGCACACATACCGCGTCTACCAGAGTGCTGATCGCTTCTGGCCTCTCACGGTACTGTGCGACTACGTCAAAACGCCCCGCCTCAATAAGCCCGTTCAACAGCGCGCCCCCCACAAAACCGGTGGATCCCGTCACCAGAATGCGCTCACCGGCTGACAGCTCTGCTGAATGACTCACTTGTAAAATCCTTCATACTGTTGGATTAGAAGCGCTGAGCAGTGCCTGGAATCGAAGTCCCTTCTCGCACGCTCTTTTGCCTTTGTGGACATGCTAATCAGCCGCTGGGGGTGCGACAGTAGAGCATCTATCGCATCGGATAAAGCACCGGAGTCACGGACAGGCACCAATAGCCCCGTTTCGCCATTGACGACAGCATCATTAAGGCCATAGATATCCGTTCCAACTGTTGGAAGGCCCATCGCCGCTGCTTCGATCACTACCGTACCGAACCCTTCCCGATAGCTCGGCAAACAGAGCAAATCGGCCGCTGCCATAAATTTTTCAGGCAATTCCTGCAGGCCAAGCACCTTTATGTGCGCGGTCCCCGCTGCAAAATGAGACTCGACAACCTCTCGCCCTTCAGCCTCATAAGGCCCGACCAGCACGAGAAAAAGGTCCGCATGCACTGCCCTCAGCGTGGTGAAAGCCTCCATGAGTTCACCTATACCCTTTTCTGGAGTGACTCTCCCAACAAAGAGAAGAACTTTGGCATCCTGAGGAATTTCGAGTTCGTTTCTGGTCTGCGCAATCACCTCCGGTGAAAAACGCTGACAGTCAAATCGATCCATATCAACACCCGCCAGTGAACCGAAGCCAATCACTGACACTTTCTCTTGTGGAATCACACCTTCTCGAACGAGAAACTCTCGCTGGCTGACACTGTCGGCGTAGTTGTGGGTATTTAATCTGGCGATGAGCGCGTCGCAAAATTTTAGCAGGTGCTTTTTTAACCCATTCATGGTTACCCAAGGCTGGCCTGTGAAGGTGTGCAAACGTATCTTGACACCTGCGATCCGCCCAGCAATAGCCGCTAGCAGTCCTGCTTTAGGCGTCGTGGAGTGAACGATGTCATAACCCTGCTTCCTGAACAAAATGATAAGCTTTATCAGGCTGCGCAAATCCTTCAGCGGGCTGATTTCGCGGGCTATCTCGACAGGTATAAAATTCAGATCCTTCCTTGACTGAAGCAATCCACTCATGTCGTCGTTACTGGCGATCACGTCGACCTCTGCTCCCGCCTCATTTAGCGCTCGCAATTGAGCGCTAAGCTGCGTAACCACAAAAAACGGGACCGTAGAAATCCGTGCCACCCGCAAACCTTTAATTGACATACTGTTAGATTCCAATGCGCCAGTCACAGATAAAATTACCCAATAGCCTTCAATTCATAATTCCATTATTTTTGGATCACTTCACATATATGCACGGGGACGCTGTACTTAGGCGTAAAATTCAAATCGTTGCGTATTTTCTCCGCAGGATAAGAAGTTTTATTTACCAGGGCATCTACTCGACTTTGTGTTAACGGCAAACGCATCATGTTCCCAGCAAGCCAAACAGCCACTCTGACTAGCCACTCCGGCAACCACCATTTCGGCGGCTGAACACCTTGACAATCTGCAAGTGCCTCGACCACGTCCCTCAGCCTGCAATCATTGGACAAGTTGTAGATTTGCCTCGCTGCACGTGGCTCACTCGAACAACAGGCAAGGGCTGCTGCAACGTCATTCGCATGAATGTAAGTGGCAATCGCTTCTTCGCGCCCAACGTAGAAGAACATTTTTTTACCAATGATCCTGGCCAACTGACGAATGGAACCATTGGGCATGTCACAAGCAAACACATTGGACGGTCGAAGTATTACCCAGTCACCCGACTCTCCCTGCAATGCAGCATGAGACATGATCAGCTTGTCCGCATCGGTCTTGGTAATCTCGTACATTCCTTGAGGATTAGGTGCGGTCTGCTCGGTGACCACTCGTCTTTTGCCCGCCGCTGGTCCATACGCGCCAACACTGCTCAATTGTACCCAGCGAACGTGAGGCGCTCCCCGGCCCCTGCGGCCAAGGGCATCGAGTAGGCGCTTTACCGCGCTGACATGCAAAGCGGGCATTAATTGCTCATTCTTGATTTCACCCGCACAATTGATGATCACATCACAGCCATCTACAAGACGTTCAACGTCCAGCGTATCACTCGTGAGATCCCCCAATAGCACTTCCAGTTTTTCACTGGATGCTTTCCCGGGCTTACGGGTTAACATTCGAATCGAGTGCGCTTGCTCGGCGAGGACCGTCATCAAACGTTCCCCAATGAAGCCATTTGCGCCCAACACTAGGATTTTCAAGTTCCCGCTCCTATCACAACCTTGCGACACCAACTTACAGGCCGCCGAGTGCATCCAGTAAATGATAAGGCAAAAAAGGGCTAGGACCCTGCCCCATTTCCTGGAGATAGTTCCTATAACTAGCCACCATTGACAAGATCCCAACTGCCGATAGCCCTATTTTTATCGCCCAGTCCAAGGAGCGCTCATTATCGTTATACGCTACCAGAACGGCTAACGGCAGCGAGAACGACAACAAATCGAGAAATCGCAACCCAGCATAACTAATGCTTGCTAACGCAAAAAATGCGATTGTTAAAACAGTAGTAAGAATCACTAATTTTATTTTGTCGCTGCGCGGCATGCGCGAAGCCGCAACCGCCATGAGCATTACTGCAATGACCACCACCTTACTCATGCCAGAAAACTTTCCAGGTGATGAAACTGCACTGTAAGCACTAAGCTTCATCAGAAAATAATCACTTTTAAGGATCAGTAATAACGCCACGCACACTACAAAACCAAGGCCGGCAATTACACTGCTCCAGCGCGCCCACGGGACGCGCAACATCATCAGATAGGCGACGTTAAAAATCGAGGAATAATGAAACCCCAAAGCGATCAACGAAAAACCCACCCGTCTTGAGTAACGAATCCGTCGAGCATATTGGAATGCCAAAAGCAAAAACACACTGGCCAAACCTAATCGCAATGTATTCATGCTGTACTGATAAATAAAGGAAGGTAAGAAACAGGACAACAAAAAAAATCGCTCATTCCCATTGGAGCGCAACAAATAATAAAAAAGAACAATAAATAGCAAAAGACCAAATAATCTCACTGCGCCAACAGAAGAGCCTGTAACGCCCATGAAAATCCAGCCCAGGAAAGTAAAGGCAGGCTCAACCCCTCCCGCCAAAGGATCCAAGGTAGCCAAACCCAACAACCACTCATAGGTGTTAGTATCCGTGCCAACAGCACCGCGCAATACAGCTACTACCGCAACAAACAAAATCACCAAAGCCACAGGAATACGGCTCCTGTTCTTGGTAATTTCAGAAGCGACTAGCGCCAACAGCATCATTGCCCAGCCGAAGATATAGATCATTAACGTCTTCGCACATATGAGTTTACGACACGTCGGGCAAACTTCAGCATCGACCACGACACGGCCAACAAAAATGGCAGGATCCCAATTCTCTTTTCCCGCAACAGCGCGCCATGAACACCTAATTCACCCAACTCCATAGACCATAACTGCCCGCTCAAACCAGAATCCCCATAAACAGGTTTAAAGGTTTTGACCAACGGAAAATCCATATTGCAACACACCCCCCCCTTAAAAAGGATATCAGACCAGAGCTGATAATCCTCACAGTAGCGCTTCCCTTGTTTAAATCGACTTTTCACGCCATGCTGCAGCATTACCGACGATGTAGTAAATTGATTAGAAAACAGTAGCTGTCGCTTTGTTACCTGGGTACAACTCACATCCTCTACAGCCGGCTCTCGCTGCATCCCCGAAGCAAATTTTTGTCCCAACAAAGTTACTTCGGGGTGCTGCTCAAGCCAGTTGTACTGAAGTTCGACTTTTCGAGCATGCCAACAATCATCAGAGTCTAAGAACGCCACATACTTGCCGTTCGCCTGTGCCCAGCCTGCATTGCGCGCACTCCCTGGCCCACCATTCTGTGGCAGTTCAATCACTTTTATCCAGCCCGCAGGGTATTTTTGCTGCTCGGCATACAGTTGTTCAAGCGTATCATCTGGGCTACAGTCATCAACCAAAATTACTTCGATCGGCCTCAGGGTTTGCGTAAACACCGATTCGACCGCACGCGAAATTGATGCTTTGCTCCGATAGCAAGGAACAATTACACTGACAGAAGCCTTTGTCACTGCGAACCACCTTTTCCAGCACCATTAAAGATAATGTACTGCAACCAAAGAGACATCGCAGTCAAACCTTCAACTCTTGCTGAATATACTCCAACCTCAACAACGTCTCCTTGATTTCTTCGATGGACAGCAGCGTTGTATTATGAGAGGTGTAGTCATCAAGCTGAGAGACCTCCTGCTCGCCATCAGAAGCATACTTCTCATAGTTCAGATCGCGATTGTCGGCAGGTATCCGATAGTACCGCCCCATGTCCTCAGCCTTAGCCATCTCTTCGCGAGATATCAATGACTCGTAGAGCTTTTCGCCGTGCCGGGTACCAATCACCTTGACTTCACTGCTTGATACAAAGAGCTGCTTGAGCGCTTCCGCCAAATCTCCCACTGTCGAAGCGGGCGCTTTCTGAACAAAGATATCACCCTGCTGGGAGTGCTCAAACGCGTGCAAAACCAGATCGACCGAATCCTCCAATGACATCAGAAAACGCGTCATATTGGGGTCTGTGACCGTCAACGCCTGCCCACACTTAAGTTGATTCACAAATAGCGGAATCACTGACCCGCGGGACGCCATGACATTGCCGTAACGAGTGGCACATATAACGGTGGGTGAAGTATCGGGAATCATCCGAGATTTCGCGATTACCAACTTCTCAGCTAGAGCCTTGGAAATACCCATCGCATTTATGGGATAAACCGCTTTATCAGTACTCAAAACAACAACGCGCTTGACCTTACACTCAACCGCCGCATTGAGAACGTTTTCAGTCCCCATGACATTGGTTTTCACGGCCTCCATTGGAAAAAATTCACAAGATGGAACTTGCTTTAGTGCTGCAGCGTGAAAAATATAATCCACGCCCACCATTGCCTGTATAAGGCTGCTATAGTCCCGAACATCGCCAATATAAAACTTTACCTTGTCGTTACCCAAGGCGATACGCATGTCTTCTTGTTTTTTTTCATCGCGACTGAATATTCTTATTTCTTTAACATCAGTATCCAGAAAGCGCTTTAGCACTGTATTACCGAACGATCCAGTGCCACCGGTAATCATCAATACTTTATTTTTGAACATATATTTGCCCTGATAAATCTATTTAAAGTCGCGCATGCTAGATATCAAATCATCCCAACAGGGAGGCACATATCCGACAGCTTCTCGGAAACGTGTCGAATCGAGAGACCGGTCAATGACTACCTCATCATCGGCTGTAATAGTGATAGCCTTACCATAAATTCTCGCGACTTTACTTAACAGCGAATACTTGTCAATGGCTTCAGCTGACACGTGATAAAGGCCGCTTAATTCAGCATTAGGCAAAACGAGATTGCCGATGATCCGACCTAATTCAACGGTGGGCAAGCCTGAAAAAATCGCTCGTTGATAACCCTTCACTGGACCTGTTTGCGACAAGAACCAATCAATGAGTGATTTGCTACTGCTCAGCTCATGTCCAATAATGGAAGTCCTGAGTGTAATGGCATTAGTCGCATCAGTGACCTCTCCAATATACTTCGACTTACCATAAAGGTCCTCTGCATCAGACGGGTCTGACTCAATGTACATCCCTCGAGTGCCGGCGTACACGCAATCCGTACTAATATGAACTAGACGAGCGCCAATCAAACTGGCTATCTTTTGCAGCCGATGGGGTAGCAAAGAGTTGATCGGCAGTACAGCAAGCGGATCGTTTGCAGTTGCCAGTTGCTTTATTAAACCGGTGCAATTGATTATTACGTCAGGACGGTGCTGATTGAACAGTGCTAAAACCTCATCTTGGTTAAGCACATCGATACCCACCTGAATGCGCACCTGCTCAGCCGGTGAGAAAAATCGTAACACTCCCGCACTACGGACGGTACCACATACGTCGTAGCGCGGATCAGACGCCAGATGCCTGAATACCGCGCTACCTAACATCCCGGACGCACCGAGCACCATGATTTTCATTGTCATTCTCCCTAATCAGGAAAGCGTATACGGTCACGTCATCTGAGTCCAGCAAGATGCCGTCGAAAAACTACCAAGCCTACTGCGCACAACGCTGCCGAAGAAAGACACGTGACGACCAAGACAGCCAAACCGCTGCTTAACCAAATTGAACATAGGAAAAAAATTCCGTTCGCCAGCGCCGTAGTGAAGAGCACAGCTATCAGACAGGCCCTATATGCGCTCTTTAACCAAGGAAAGCGACGGCAGGTGAAATATGCAGTACACGCAAGCGAAAACAAATTGTAAAGCACCCAAGTGTACCCTCCGCCGACCGCTCCAAAGTGAGTCACCAGAGTGGGTAGTGCCAACAGCATGACCGGCACTGCCACCAAATTCAAGCGAAAAGACAGTGAAGTCCAACTTGCCGCCAACTGCAGCGCGAAGGGAATAATTAAGAGAGATTGTAATGCCGTTCCAACCAATAGCCACGGCAACACGATCGCCATTCCGTTTGCCAGGAACGGCTCAAACAGCATAAGTAGAACGGGCTGAGCAAACCAGAATACCGCACTGCACATAATGGTCATGACAAGGGAGAACAAAACCAGTGCAGCACGAAATGTTTTTTCTATTACGTCCAACTGGCCAAGCCGCAAGTTACTTGAAAACCTCGGAAACAAAACAGCATTAAACGCTGTCGAGAATATGTAGGGAAATCCAGCGATCGTGCTCGCCAGACTGTAATAAGCATACTCTTCCAAGCCAAGCTTACCGCTCATGAATACCTTATCGTATTGCACTGTTATCAGCGAGGTCAGTGAGATTAGAAAAACCCCTCGACTAAAAGCAATTCCGTGCTTCAGATATTTAAAGTGGACCCTGGCTCGCCCGAGAGCTCCGTGCCTTTTCAACACCAAGAGCAAGGAAAGGACATAAACAAATTGCACCACAACCTGAACTACAAAATAGCCAACCACACTATTAAGACGCGAAACCTCGCTAACAACCAGAAGCACGCCTAGCGTCCGCATTATGGAGTACGGAATATAAATCTTATTTAAAGACTGCTGGAGCTCATGGCCGGCGAACACCCCCTGCAACAACATCACCGGGAGATTCAGCCCAATAAATATAGCCATACAATACAAACTATATAGTGCTTGCTGCTCAGCAATCACGGTGAGCTTCAGCCAACTTGACACAAGCATAGGTGAAGCCATCACAATCACTAACGCCGCCACCAAACCCATTAAGGTGAACACCAGCAGATAGGTATTGATGAGTGCGAAAATGGGACGATGTGAGCGCCCGATTAATCGTGAGCCTCTGATACTCGCCAAACGCTGTATTACACTACTGGTAAGCCCTCCCTCTAGCACCATCAGTACCATCAGAAGCGTGGTGAAGAAACCGACCAACCCCACCGCTTCGGCCCCCAAGACATGTGCTGCCACAGGCAGGGAAACCAAGCTTGCCAACGCATAGATCAATTTTCCAGAAAAACTGGCAAGCAATAGCGATGATAGGTTGGCTATCTTCATGGCTGCACAATCACTCACTACCTTGAGCGTTTACTGACGATGACTCGCTTTGTGCAGAGCCTGACAAGCTCAAAGGCAGTCGCTGATCCAAGGCCTGCCGGGCGAGATACACGTCTTCAACCACAGCTACTACTTCTCGACCATTACTAGCCTTGGGCTTCAAAACGCGCTTAAACCTCGCAAGCGCATACTTGCAGACGACAGAGAACAGCTCCGAAACGATCCGGGCAGTACCGACTTGGGTGCATCCGCCTTGCTTAGCAGCACGCCGCGCCGAGAGCACCTCCTTTGCATAATCCCGATGATGGAAAAGACATAAAGCATAAAGCCGAGCCAGATTAAACTGGGCTTGACGAGCTTTATCACCTAAGCCCTCAAGGGTGGCCCATGCAGCGTGGGCCCAGACAGTCTCCACACTGAAAAACATCGGCAACTCAGGCGGCCAACGCAGATCGGTGAACGGCTTCATGTGTGGATCGCTTTTAAGATCTCCCTTGTGCTTCCCCATAGCACTGCGCCCGCTATTGCTGCCTCCGCCACCGCCTGGCATGGTAAAGGGAAAGTCTATGAGGGAGTATGTTTTACCTATCAGAGATAGCGAGATGGAGGCTGACATGTCGGGGCTAGTTCCATAGAAGATCTTGCCGCTACGCTGCCGAAGCTCATCCAGAAGACGGCGCTTGACCAATCCGTGATAAAGCTTGGGTAACGCATCAGTACCCTGACAAGCTTCATGCAGTGCAATATCCAAACGTGCTTTCACGTCATACTGCATGCATCCACCGGAAAAATCGTCCAAGTAAATGCGCCCGGCATGCGCGGCGCCATAGAACCTGGTCCGAAAGTCAGGCCAGTAGTAAAACGCTTTTACCTGTGGCGTCAGCATTTCGATCGCCTCAGATTTTGCGAACTCGGCTGCTTCGATGATTCTCGCGGAGACTGTGTCGTCGTCACCGATCAGGCATACGTATTCGCCTTCTGCCAGCTCAATCGCACGCTCATGATTCTCGGTCATGGAAAGACGATTTTTCCAATGTACGTACACCAAACGCGAATCTGTCTGGGCGGCCGCCCACGCCGCGAGAGCACAGTCATCATTGCTGGTGTCATGCACAACAACCTGCAGCCGTTCGCTTTTAATTTCCAGCAGGCTTTTTACGCAAGGGATCGCATACTTTGAGCGATTATGGGTTGGCACTACCACTGAGACTAGATATCGCTCATTCATTTTTAATCGAACCCTTTAAAATTTGATCATTGCTTTAGCCTGGTGAGTCGTTCCATGGCGCTTGTCTTCAAGGAATACGATAACTCACAGCACCGGCCAACCGGCTATTGACTACGTGCGCAAACGCGCCTGACGGAAACGCCAAGCCTCGCGAACAAGAGCAATAAAAATCCCTAGAAACAAGCCCGCAAACATTCCGACAGCCACCAGCAATGCCTTCCTTGGTTTAATCGGCGTCTCTGGTATCTCGACCACACCATCCTGACGATACACCGAAAATTGATCAGGACTAACCTTCAAAGATCGATAAACGGCCGCCTGCTCTTCACGCTCGCGGAGGTTATTGACGAATGGATCATCAGACGAGCGTGTCTGGAGATTCTGAATTTCCGACTCCAGAGCCTTGCTCCCCCGCATGTACATTAACGACCCATTCATACCTGCAGAAACTTCAGACGAAAGATTATTTTCAATAATCGGCGGTTTTTCCAAACCAATCGACTTTGATATTTTCAAGGCTTCTGTCAATTGGGCAATGCGGTCATCCCGCTCAAGCCTGGCTTTCGCCCGCGCAGAATCTATAGACTGCTGAAGATTATCAGCTTCAACTTTAAAGTCTGACACCACCCTTTCTATCAACTCTTTTTTTGATTGCTCACCCGCCATCTCCGCATAGCGCACAGCCCAATCAGCAGCTTGTTTAGGATCTTCTGCCAACACCGTTACTGTTGCATATTGCTCTGACTGATGTATACCAACCAAAAACTGAGAATTAAATTTTGCATAAAGCCCTGCTTGCGATTCACCCTCAACATTTTCAACAAAACTCGTCAAATAGACACGCTTGTAAAACATTTGACGCAAAACATTGGACTGCAAGTTTCGCAAATATACATCATTAACAAACTTTGCCGTTATTGGCACAAGGAGCCCTTTGCCATCCGACCGCCCGACATTCAGCTGATTGATATCGCTATCTAACGGAGGCTGAACATTCAGCTTGGCTTGATAAACGGGCGTCACTGCAATCGCGTAAATAGCGAAGACCGCCACCACCACTGCAGTAACCACCAGCACCAACCAACGCTGCCGCCATACCCCTTCAGTCAAATCGAAAATATCAAATTCACGCTCTTGCTTGAAGCGCTCGAGGTCATTGCGCATTTCTTTTATTTTTCCTTGATTCCGATAAGCTGAACAGACTACTGGTATACCAAGCAGCGCTGAATTCTATAGCGGCCGCTCCTACGGTAACTAAAATCGAGCGCAGCGGCAATTAGCCTCTGCTTGATCCTGGAGCTGACCGAAGGAAGCTGGGAAAAATGCTGCCCCCCCATGTGACCTGAGAGGCAATGACCATAAAAGTAGTGCCCTGGTTCCACCATGGCCTGTTCAGATTGTCAGGTCGTTATCGAGGAATGCTCACCTCTACCTTGTGCTTGAACGCTAAGCTTGCGGTCATCAAGGCCTGGCTCAACGCAGCTTTCGCATTAGGATCGCCGTGCACTAAGAGGATATTCACTGCCAAGCTAGCGCCTCGTGTTGCGAAGCTCACTAACCCTTTTTGGTCCGCATGCCCCGAGTACCCCGACAATGTCATGACCTTTGCCCGCACCTCGTACATATGCCCATCCAGGTCGATCTGCACAAAACCCTCCGCCCCCTCACTCGCCTGTATCACCGCCCCCGGCGTCCCCTTAGCCTGATACCCCACAAACATCACCTCATGCCGCGGATCCCCAAGCATGGCCTTGAGGTAGTTGACAATGCGCCCACCCGAACACATGCCATTGCCGGCAATCACGATCGCCGGTCGCCCGGTGCTCTTGAGGTAATTGACCACCTGCTGGTGGCGGGCATGGGTGTCCACACTGATCAGTTGGCTGAAGCCGAGTGGATCGCGCCCTGCAGCAACACGCGCCCTGGCTTCTGCATTCCAGTATTCGTGCAGCTCCCGGTACACGCTGGTGATGCGCTGAGCCAAGGGCGAATCGAGGATGATGGGCAACTGTGACCAGTCGATTGACTCACCGTCCGGAGCCGGACCAGTAGTGTTCAGCAGGGCTTTGCGGTGCAGAATGTCTTCCAGCTCGTACAACAGCTCCTGCGTACGACCAAGACTGAATGCAGGAATCAAGAGGGTGCCCTTGTCGGCGAGGGCTCGGTCGATGGCGTCTTCCAGCCGCTGACGGCGGTCGTCTGCCTGCGGGTGCAGGCGGTCGCCGTAGGTGCTTTCCAGCACCAGCACGTCAGCACGCTCCGGGGGCTGCACCGGGCGCAGCAGCGGGTTGCCAGAAGCGCCCAGATCGCCAGAAAACACATACCGGCTGTTGGTTTGCTCATGCTGCATATCGCACTCGACATAAGCGGAACCCAGCAGATGCCCTGCACGCTGCAGGCGAATACGACAGGCAAGACCAGGGCACTCAACCACCGTGTGCCACTGCTCGAAGGGCAGCGGCACGATAAGGTCACGGATGAATTCGAGATAGCGCGCCACCTGCGCAGGCTCGCTGCTGATGCTCAGCTTGTAGGCGTCTTCCAGTACCAGCGGCAGCAGCCGGGCCGAGGGCTCGCTGCACAGGATAGGACCACGGTAACCCGCTGCCAGCAGCGCAGGGATGCGCCCAACATGGTCGAGATGGACATGGGTGATGACCAGAGCCTGAATACCCTGGATATCAAAACCGAGAGGGGCGGATTCTGCACCGGGCGGCGCATCACTTCCCTGTTCCAGCCCGCAGTCGACCAGCAAACTGGTGGATGGACCGAGGTGCAGCTGGTGACAGGACCCGGTGACACCCCGGGTACCACCGTGATGGGAAAGGCTGGGATATTCCATGCTGCGCACACTCGCCTGGACCGAAAATGAAGTGGACTATTACTCCATGACGACCGACGCATGCATAGGCGAACCTTTCTTTAGTAGGTGTAGGAAATTTCCTTAGTTGCCGTTCAATGCCGCCTGACGAGCAGAAGCCCTGATCTTGCGCTTGCTGCGCTGCACGCCGTAGGCCCCCAGCAACGGCCCGACTGCCAGGCCAATGACCAAGGCAGCCAACACCAGGACAGCAACCGGCATGGCGGGTGCAGCCCAACCGAACAGGACCAGTGACACGGTTTGCTGGTTCTCCAGCACGAAGAACAACACCACAGCCGCCAATAGCAGCACGAACACCGCCGCCAGGGCGCGCTTGAGGTTACGCATCAGATTGCTCCTTGTGGAATCAGGTGTGGGCCTCTTCATGCTCGTCTTCATTGACCCGGTCACGCAACTCTTTGCCGGGCTTGAAGTGCGGCACGAACTTGCCTTCGAGGCTGACCGACTGGCCGGTCTTCGGGTTACGGCCTACGCGAGGGGCGCGATAGTGCAGCGAGAAGCTGCCAAAACCGCGGATCTCGATGCGATCGCCGGTAGCCAGGCATTGCGACATCTGCTCAAGCATGGTCTTGATGGCCAGCTCCACATCCTTGGACGAGAGCAGCCCCTGATGGGTGACAATACGTTCGATCAGCTCCGACTTCGTCATATTTTTCCCTTCGTTATCAAGCAGCTAGATCATTGCTTAACCAGTTTGTAGCACGCTGGGAAGGATTTGAACAGGGCGGATCTTGACTTAATAAAAAAATTCAAGATTGAAGTAATTCAAGAATGGTCTACCACTCAGGCAGGCCAGCGGCGCTTGCTTCGCGGGTGAACCCGCTCCTCCACTGGGTTATGCCAGCCTGAAGTTCGCGTGGTCCGGCGCCATCGGCGTAGGAGCGGGTTTACCCGCGAACACCGGCAAAGCCGGTGCCATCCATCGCGCTGCCTGATTCGCGGGTGAGCCCGCTCCTACACTGGGTTGTGCCAGCCTGAAGCTCGCGTGGTCCGGTGCCATCGGCGTAGGAGCGGGTTTACCCGCGAACACCGGCGAAGCCGGTGCCATCCACCGCGCCGCCTGATTCGCGGGCAAGCCCGCTCCTACAACGGGGCGTGTCAGCCTGAGGCGAGTGTGATCCAGCGCCATCGGCGTAGGCGCGGGTTTAGCCGCGAACACCGGCGAAGCCGGTGCCATCCACCGCGCTGCCTGATTCGCGGGTGAACCCGCTCCTACAACGGGCTTCGCCAGCCTGAAGCTGGCGTGATCCAGCAGTGCCATCCGCCGCGCCACCTGGTTGCGGAGCACAAAAAAAAGGGCGACCCGAGGGTCGCCCTTTTTACCGATCAAACAGAACTCAGTTCTGCTTGGCCATTGCTTCGCGCAGCAGCGCAGCCATGGTGGTGTCGGCAGCAGCTTCCGGAGCGTTTTTCAGGCTCTGGATAGCTTCGCGCTCTTCAGCGTCGTCTTTCGATTTGATCGACAGGCTGATAACGCGGGACTTGCGGTCAACGCTGATGATCTTGGCTTCGATCTCTTCGCCTTCTTTCAGAACGTTACGCGCGTCTTCAACGCGGTCACGGCTGATTTCGGAAGCTTTCAGAGTGGCTTCGATGTCGTCGGCCAGGGTGACGATGGCGCCTTTGGCGTCAACTTCTTTCACGATGCCCTTGACGATAGCGCCCTTGTCATTGACAGCAACGAAGTTGGAGAACGGATCATCTTCCAGCTGCTTGATGCCCAGGGAGATGCGCTCGCGCTCTGGGTCAACCGACAGGATGACAGTTTCCAGCTCGTCGCCCTTCTTGAAACGACGTACGGCTTCTTCGCCGGTTTCGTTCCAGGAGATGTCGGACAGGTGAACCAGACCGTCGATGCCGCCGTCCAGACCAATGAAGATACCGAAGTCGGTGATCGACTTGATGGTACCGGTGATCTTGTCACCCTTGTTGAACTGGCCGGAGAAGTCTTCCCATGGGTTGGACTTGCACTGCTTGATGCCCAGGGAGATACGACGACGCTCTTCGTCGATGTCCAGAACCATGACTTCCACTTCGTCGCCAACCTGAACGACTTTCGACGGGTGGATGTTCTTGTTGGTCCAGTCCATTTCGGAAACGTGTACCAGACCTTCAACGCCTTCTTCCAGCTCAGCGAAGCAGCCGTAGTCGGTCAGGTTGGTAACGCGAGCCTGTACGCGAGTACCTTCTGGGTAACGGGCAGTGATAGCTACCCACGGATCTTCGCCCATCTGCTTCAGACCCAGCGAAACGCGGTTGCGCTCACGGTCGAACTTCAGAACGCGTACGTCGACTTCGTCGCCAACGTTAACGATTTCCGATGGGTGCTTGATGCGCTTCCAGGCCATGTCGGTGATGTGCAGCAGGCCGTCGATACCGCCCAGGTCCACGAATGCGCCGTAGTCGGTGAGGTTCTTGACGATACCTTTGACTTGCTGGCCTTCCTGCAGGGTTTCCAGCAGGGCTTCGCGCTCGGCGCTGTTCTCGGCTTCCAGCACGCTGCGACGGGAAACGACAACGTTGTTGCGCTTCTGGTCCAGCTTGATGACCTTGAATTCCAGCTCTTTGCCTTCCAGGTGGGTGGTGTCGCGCACTGGGCGGACATCAACCAGGGAGCCCGGCAGGAACGCACGGATGCCGTTAACGTCGACAGTGAAGCCGCCCTTAACCTTACCGTTGATAACGCCCTTGACCACTTCTTCGGCGGCGAAAGCTGCTTCCAGAACAATCCAGCACTCGGCGCGCTTGGCTTTTTCACGGGACAGCTTGGTTTCGCCAAAGCCGTCTTCGACCGCGTCCAGCGCAACGTGAACTTCGTCACCGACCTTGATGGTCAGCTCGCCAGCTTCGTTGTAGAACTGCTCGAGCGGGATGACGCCCTCGGACTTCAGGCCAGCGTGTACGGTAACCCAGTCGCCGTCGATGTCGACAACGATACCGGTGATGATCGCACCCGGCTGAAGATTGAGGGTTTTCAGGCTTTCTTCAAAGAGTTCTGCAAAGCTTTCGCTCATTTTAATTCCTGTAGATTCGGGCGAAACAGACGCCCATAACCACATTCCAGACAATGTGGGTTCGTTTTAAGTAAAGGAAAGCCGGCAGGACGTTGACTGGTGCCCCTGCCTGCTTTCCTGGCTATCAGATAAGGTCGCGCTGGGCGATCTCGCTTCTGATACGTTGCAACACCTGCTCGATGGACAACTCGGTAGAGTCCAACTGAATGGCATCGGCCGCTGGTTTCAGCGGGGCCACTGCACGTTGGGTGTCACGTTCATCACGCGCACGAATCTCATCCAGCAGACTCGACAGACTAACATCTTCACCCTTGCCCTTCAACTGCAGGTAGCGGCGACGTGCGCGCTCCTCCGCGCTGGCGGTGAGGAAGACCTTTAATGGCGCGTCCGGGAACACCACGGTACCCATGTCGCGCCCGTCAGCAATCAGCCCTGGCACTTCGCGGAACTCACGCTGACGTACCAGCAGCGCATCACGCACCGCCGGCAGCGAGGCCACCATCGATGCACCAGCACCGACGGTTTCGGTACGGATGACGTTGCTGACGTCCTCACCCTCAAGGATGATCTGTTGCAGCTTACCGGGCTCGGCAGCGATGAACTGCACATCCAGATGGGCGGCAAGCTTGGTCAGTAGCTCTTCGTTGGTCAGGTCGACGCCGTGGTTGCTGGCATTGAATGCCAGCAAGCGATACAGCGCGCCAGAGTCCAGCAGCTTCCAGCCCAACTCGCGGGCAATCAGCCCGGCGACCGTGCCCTTGCCCGAGCCGCTTGGCCCGTCGATGGTGATAACCGGTGCCATTGAATTCACGACTTGCCCTCTTCTGCCACGCGGATCCCCACTTCGGCGCACAGCGCCAGGAAGTTGGGGAACGAGGTGGCGACGTTGGCGCAGTCGTGAATGCGGATCGGCGCACTGGCGCGCAGCGAGGCCACACTGAAGGCCATGGCGATGCGGTGGTCACCATGCCCATGCACTTCGCCGCCGCCCAGCTGGCCGCCGTCGATGATGATGCCGTCCGGGGTCGGCTCGCATTTGATGCCCAAGGTGGTGAGGCCATCGGCCATCACCTGGATGCGATCGGACTCCTTCACCCGCAGCTCTTCGGCGCCACGCAGCACGGTACGCCCTTCAGCGCAGGCAGCGGCCACGAACAGTACCGGGAATTCGTCGATGGCCAGCGGCACCAACGCTTCAGGAATGTCGATACCCTTAAGTTTGGCACCGCGCACACGCAGGTCGGCCACGGGCTCGCCGCCCACTTCACGCTGGTTTTCCAGGGTGATGTCGCCGCCCATCAGGCGCAGGATGTCGATCACGCCAGTACGGGTCGGGTTGATGCCGACATGCTCCAGCACAAGCTCGGAGCCTTCAGCGATAGAGGCTGCGACCAGGAAGAACGCTGCCGAGGAAATGTCAGCCGGCACTTCGATCCGGGTAGCGGTCAGCTTGCCACCGGACTGCAGCGAGGCCACTGGGCCATTGCTGTCGACCGAATAGCCAAAACCGCGCAGCATGCGCTCGGTGTGGTCACGGGTAGGCGCAGGCTCGGTGACAGTGGTCTTGCCTTCGGCGTACAGACCGGCCAGCAGCAGGCAGGATTTGACCTGGGCGCTGGCCATCGGCAGCGTGTAGGTCAGCCCTTTGAGCTTGTGGCCACCGCGGATGGTCAGCGGCGGACGGCCGTCCGGGCCGGTCTCGACCACAGCACCCATTTCGCGCAGCGGGTTGGCCACACGGTTCATCGGGCGCTTGGACAGCGAGGCGTCGCCGGTCATGGTGACATCGAACGGCTGACCGGCCAACAGGCCCGACAGCAGGCGCATCGAAGTACCGGAGTTACCTACGTACAGCGGCCCTGGTGGCGGCTTCAGGCCATGCAGGCCCACGCCGTGAATGGTTACACGACCGTGGTTGGGGCCTTCGATGACCACACCCATGTCACGGAATGCCTGCAGGGTCGCCAGCGCATCTTCGCCTTCGAGGAAGCCTTCGACCTCGGTAGTACCTTCGGCCAGCGAGCCGAGCATGATCGAGCGATGGGAAATCGACTTGTCGCCCGGTACACGGATCCGCCCGTTCAGGCGGCCACCCGGTTGGGCCTGGAAAATCAGATCGTTGGCGTTCATAGCGTCCACATAGGCCCGGCGGGCCAGGATTTTACTGAAATGCTCGCGGGCAACCCGTGCGCGGGTGAATACACCCAGCAGTTGGTGCCCATCCCCTTCAGCGATCGCGTCGCGCAGGGCGTCGAGATCGCTGCGAAATGTATCAAGCGTGCGCAGGACAGCGTCGCGGTTGGCGAGGAAAATGTCATGCCACATGGTCGGATCGCTGCCGGCGATTCTTGTGAAATCGCGGAACCCACCCGCAGCGTACCGGAAGATCTCGAGGTTTTCATTGCGTTTGGCCAGTGAGTCGACCAGGCCAAAGGCCAGCAGGTGTGGCAGATGGCTGGTGGCGGCCAGTACTTCATCATGGCGCTCGACCGACATGTGTTCCACATCGGCATCCAGCGCACGCCAAAGGCGGTCAACCAGGGCCAGCGCGGCGGGGTCGGTTTCGGCCAGCGGCGTGAGGATCACCTTGTGCCGGCGGAACAAGGTGGCATTGGACGCCTCTACCCCGCTCTGCTCGGAACCGGCGATGGGGTGGCCCGGGACGAAACGCGGCAGGCGCGCACCGAAGACGGCACGCGCCTCACGCACGACGTTGCCCTTGGCGCTGCCGACGTCGGTGATGATTGCATCACCCAGGTCGAGCAGGGCCAGGCGCGCGAGGACTTTTTCCATAGCCAGGATGGGTACGGCCAGCTGGATGACATCGGCGCCCACACAAGCGGCGGCAAGGTCTTCTTCGCAGCGGTCGACCACGCCCAGGGCCACGGCCTGCTTGCGCGAGGGGGCATCCAGGTCGACACCGACCACTTCGCGGCAAAGGCCGCTTTCACGCAGGCCCTTGGCGAACGAGCCGCCGATCAGGCCGAGACCGACCACGACCAGGCGGTCGATGATGGGCGCAGGTTTGGTTTTTGCTGCATTTACCACTGGTGCGAACCCTGTTCAGAAATCTAGGTAGCCTGTGAGGGCCATTGGGGCCGCGGCGCGACCCTTCGCGGGCTAGCCCGCTCCCACAGAGCTCGGCATCACATGCTCACTGTGGGAGCGGGCATGCCCGCGAAGGGCTGCAGGGCAGCCCCAAGGCCCCTGAATCAAAGCACCGCCTTCGGATAAGAGCCCAGCACCTTCAGCGCCACAGCCTCCTGGCTGATCTGCTCGAGCACCGCCTTGATCAGCGGGTCGCGGTGGTGGCCGACGAAGTCGATGAAGAACACGTAGGTCCACTTGCCGCTGCGCGACGGGCGGGTCTCGATGCGGGTCAGGTCGATGCCGTTCTGATAGAACGGCACCAGCAACTCATGCAACGCACCTGGCTTGTTGCTCATCGAAACGATGATCGAGGTCTTGTCGTCGCCGGTCGGCGGTACTTCCTGGTTACCGATCATCAGGAAGCGCGTGGAGTTGTCCGGGCGATCTTCGATCTTCTCGGCCAGGCGGGTCAGGCCGTACAGGTTGGCCGCCATATCGCCGGCGATCGCCGCCGAGTTCCACTCGCCCTTGACTCGCTTGGCCGCTTCGGCATTGCTCGATACGGCCACGCGCTCCACGTTCGGGTAGTGCGCATCCAGCCACTTTCGGCACTGGGCCAGCGACTGGGCGTGGGAGTAGATGCGGGTGATGCTGTCGGTCTTGGTGTTCTCGCCCACCAGCAGGTGGTGGTGGATACGCAGCTCGACCTCACCACAAATCACCATGTCATGCTCGAGGAAGCTGTCCAGGGTGTGGCTGACCGCACCTTCAGTGGAGTTTTCCACCGGCACCACACCGAAGTTGACGGCACCGGCCGCCACTTCACGGAACACTTCGTCGATGGCCGCCATCGGCCGACTGATCACCGCGTGGCCGAAGTGCTTCATGGCCGCCGCCTGGGTGAAGGTGCCTTCAGGGCCGAGGTAGGCGATTTTCAGCGGCTCTTCCAGGGCCAGGCACGACGACATGATTTCGCGGAACAGCCGCGCCATCTCTTCATTGCCCAGCGGGCCCTTGTTGCGCTCCATCACGCGCTTGAGCACCGCAGCTTCACGCTCGGGACGGTAGAACACCGGCTTCTCGCCTTCTTTGAGCGAGGCAGTCTTGACCCGGGCCACTTCTTCGGCGCAGCGGGCGCGGTCGCTGATCAGCTCGAGGATTTTCTCGTCGAGGCTGTCGATGCGTACGCGCAGCGCCTTGAGCTCCTGTTCGGACATGTCAGCCATGCTCCTTCTCGAATTCAGCCATGTAGCCTACCAGCGCTTCTACCGCTTCCAGGCCCAGGGCGTTGTAGATGGAGGCGCGCATGCCGCCAACCGAACGGTGGCCCTTGAGGTTGAGCAGGCCACGCGCGTCGGCGCCAGCGAGGAAGGCCTTGTCCAGGCGCTCGTCAGCCAGGCGGAACGGCACGTTCATCCACGAACGGGCGTTGACGCTGATCGGGTTGGTGTAGAACTCGCTGCGATCGATGAACCCGTAAAGGCAGTCTTTCTTGGCACGGTTGCGCTGCTCCATGGCCTCGACACCGCCCTGCTCTTTCAGCCACTCGAAGACCAGGCCCGAGAGGTACCAGGAGTAGGTAGCCGGGGTGTTGTACATCGACCCGTTGTCAGCCGAAACCTTGTAGTCAAGCATGGTCGGGCAGCTGCTGCGGGCATGGCCCAACAGGTCTTCGCGCACGATCACCACCACCAGACCGCTTGGGCCGATATTCTTCTGCGCGCCGGCGTAGATCAGGCCGAACTGCGACACATCGATCGGGCGCGAGAGGATGTCGGACGACATATCGACCACCAGCGGTACGTCACCGGTCTGCGGCACCCAGTCAAACTGCAGGCCACCGATGGTCTCGTTGGACGCATAGTGCACGTAGGCTGCGTTTTTGGTCAGATTCCACTCGTTCTGGCCAGGGATGGCCAGGTAGTCGTAAGGCTTGGCAGTGGCGGCGACGTTGACGTTGCCGAAACGGCGCGCTTCCTCGATGGCCTTTTTCGACCAGATGCCGGTTTCGATGTAGTCGGCTGTGCCGTTTTCCGGCAGCAGGTTCAGCGGGATTTCAGCGAACTGCTGGCTGGCGCCCCCTTGCAGGAACAGCACCTTGTAGTTGGAGGGGACGGACAGCAGGTCACGCAGGTCCTGCTCGGCCTTTTCGGCGATGGCCACGTAATCGTCGCTGCGATGGCTCATTTCCATCACCGACAAGCCCTTGCCACGCCAGTCCAGCATCTCGGCCTGTGCGCGCTGCAGGACAGCGTCAGGAAGCGCGGCAGGGCCTGCGCAGAAGTTAAAGGCTCGTTTGCTCACATCCACTCTCGCTCTGCCAAATAGAACAAAAACTATCACATGGGTTCGCAGCGACCCTGTGGGAGCGGGCGAGCCCGCGAACACCGGCAAAGCCGGTGCCATCTACCGCAGTGTCTGCTTCGCGGGCATGCCCGCTCCCACAAGGCCGGGCTTTGCCAGCTGTTATCAGTCAAACGGGGCGACCTTGGTCGCCCCGTTCGGGTTTCACGCTTGATTACTCTTGCGGGGCCTCTTCGGCGCCTGCAGCTTCGTCTGGCGCTTCGGCTTCGACACCCTCCTCGTCCGCCTCGATCACTTCATCGAGTTCGTCCTCGGACGGCTCCTGAATACGCTCCAGGCCCACCAGTGTCTCATCGGCCGCCAGCTTGATCAGCGTAACGCCCTGGGTGTTGCGGCTGAGGCTGGACACCTCGCCAACCCGGGTGCGAACCAGCGTGCCCTGGTCGGAAATCAGCATGATCTCCTCGCCTTCCTGCACCTGGATAGCCCCGATCAGCAGGCCGTTGCGCCCTTTGGTACCCATGGCGATCACACCCTGGCCACCGCGGCCGCGACGCGGGAACTTGGACAGCGGGGTGCGCTTGCCAAAGCCACGCTCGGAGGCGGTAAGGATCTGCGAGCCGGACTCCGGGATCAGCATCGAAATGATCCGCTGGCCTTTGCCCAGCTTCATGCCGCGTACACCACGGGCGTTGCGGCCCATTTCACGCACGACGCTCTCGGCAAAGCGGATGACCTTGCCAGCGTCGGAGAACATCATGACTTCCTTGGCGCCATCGGTGATGGCCGCGGCAATCAGGGTGTCGCCTTCCTTCAGCTTCAGGGCGATCAGGCCGTTGGAGCGCGGACGGGCGAACTGCACCAGCGGGGTCTTCTTGACGGTACCGGAAGCGGTCGCCATGAAGATGTATGCGCCGGTCGGCTCTGCAACCCACTCCGGGGTGTCGCCGTCTTCTTCGTCGACTTCCTCGGCCTCAACCAGCTCACCCTCGAGCACGGTGTCATCAGCCTCGTCCAGCAATTCGTCGAGGTCGGCGTTCTGCTGCAGCGCTTCGAGGTCGATCTGCAGCATGGCGGTGATGCGTTCACCCTCCTCCAGCGGCAGCAGGTTGACCAGCGGTCGACCGCGGGCAGCGCGGGACGCTTCGGGGATTTCGTAGGTCTTCTTCCAGTACACCTTGCCCTTGCTGGAGAACAGCAACAGGGTGGCATGGCTGTTGGCGACCAGCAGGTGCTCGATGTAGTCCTCGTCCTTCACGCCGGTCGCGGACTTGCCTTTGCCGCCGCGGCGCTGGGCCTGGTAGGCGGACAATGGCTGAGTCTTGGCATAACCACCATGGGAGATGGTGACCACGCGCTCTTCTTCCGGGATCATGTCGCCGTAGTTGAGGTCGTGGCTGGCATTGAGGATTTCGGTGCGGCGCACATCGCCGTACTCGGCACGGATGGCCTCCAGCTCCTCGCGAATCACTTCCATCAGGCGCTCGGCGCTGCTGAGGATGCGGATCAACTCGCCGATCTGCTCGAGGATTTCCTGGTACTCGGCCAGCAGCTTCTCGTGCTCCAGGCCGGTCAGGCGGTGCAGGCGCAGGTCGAGAATGGCCTGGGCCTGTTCCGGCGACAGGAAGTACTTGCCGTCATGCAGGCCGTACTGCTCCGGCAGGTCCTCAGGGCGGCAGGCGTCGGCGCCGGCGCGCTCGACCATGACCTGCACGGCACTGGATTCCCACGGCGTGGAAACCAGGGCTTCCTTGGCTTCGGACGGCGTCGGCGAGGCCTTGATCAGGGCAATGACCGGGTCGATGTTGGACAGCGCAACCGCCTGGCCTTCCAGGATATGGCCGCGTTCACGGGCCTTGCGCAGCTCGAATACGGTACGGCGGGTCACCACTTCACGGCGGTGGCGGACGAACGCTTCGAGCAGGTCCTTGAGGTTGAGCAGGCGCGGACGGCCGTCAACCAGGGCCACCACGTTGATGCCGAATACGCTCTGCAGCTGGGTTTGCTGGTAGAGGTTGTTGAGCACCACTTCCGGCACTTCACCGCGACGCAGCTCGATGACGATGCGCATGCCGTCCTTGTCGGACTCGTCGCGCAGCTCGGTGATACCTTCGATCTTCTTCTCTTTGACCAGCTCGGCGATCTTTTCGATCAGGCGCGCCTTGTTCAGCTGATACGGCAGCTCGGTGATCACGATCTGCTGGCGACCGCCAACCTTGTCGATGTCTTCGATCTCGGAGCGGGCGCGCATGTAGATGCGGCCACGACCGGTGCGATAGGCCTCGATGATGCCCTGGCGACCGTTGATGATGCCGGCAGTCGGGAAGTCCGGGCCAGGGATGAACTGCATCAGCTCATCGATGGTGACTTCCGGGTTGTCGATGAGCGCCAGGCAGCCATCGATGACCTCGCCGAGGTTGTGCGGCGGGATATTGGTCGCCATGCCCACGGCAATACCGCTGGAACCGTTGACCAGCAGGTTGGGAATACGCGTCGGCATGACCGCCGGGATCTGCTCGGTGCCGTCGTAGTTGGGCACCCAGTCGACGGTTTCCTTGTGCAGGTCGGCCAGCAGTTCGTGGGCCAGTTTGGTCATGCGCACTTCGGTGTATCGCATGGCAGCAGCGTTGTCGCCGTCCACCGAACCGAAGTTGCCCTGGCCGTCGACCAGCAGGTAGCGCAACGAGAACGGCTGGGCCATACGCACGATGGTGTCGTAGACCGCAGTGTCGCCGTGCGGGTGGTACTTACCGATCACGTCACCGACCACACGGGCGGATTTCTTGTACGGCTTGTTCCAGTCGTTGCCCAGTTCGCTCATCGCATAGAGAACGCGGCGATGCACGGGCTTCAAGCCGTCACGCGCATCGGGCAGCGCTCGCCCGACAATCACGCTCATCGCGTAGTCGAGGTAAGACTGTCTCAGTTCGTCTTCGATATTGACCGGGAGGATTTCTTTGGCCAGTTCGCCCATGAGAAGCCTGATTCCTTTTTCTGGTGAAACTTCGCAGCTCCATCAAGGGCCGAACGAAGCTCGCCGCCGCAGCGCATAAGGGTGCGACGACTTACGACAAATCAATGAGTTGTGCCATGGATCTGCGCAATGAAGGCCGCCGTGATGGGCGGTCTTGGAAACTGCCGGATGTTATCACAAACGCAGGGGCGGTGGGGAGAGGTGGCAGTTGGTCTCAGCCGCGTTTGAAACCTGATTTTTGTATTGCCTGCACCGGCCTCTTCGCGGGCTCGCCCGCTCCCACAGGTTCACCACAGCCCTAAGGCCATGCGATATCCCTGTGGGAGCGGGCAAGCCCGCGAAGAGGCCGGTGAGACGATACAAAGTCAGTGCAGGCGCTTGCGGCAAATCAACTGGGCCAGTTTGGCAGTATCCGGACGCTCTACAACACCCCGTTCGGTCACGATAACGTCAATCAGGTCGGCCGGGGTCACGTCGAACACCGGGTTGAATACCTGCACATCCCGTACCGCCGGGGCACCGCCAAAGTCCAGCCACTCGTCGGCGTCACGCTCTTCCAGGGGAATATCCTCGCCGGTTGCCAGGTTCAGGTCGATGCTGGTGCTCGGCGCCACCACCATGAAGCGCACCCCATGGTGCATGGCACTGACGGCCAGCTGATAGGTGCCGATCTTGCCGGCCATGTCACCATTGGCAGCGATGCAGTCCGCCCCCACCACCACCCAGGTGATGCCCTTGGTCTTCATGAGGTGGGCCAGCGCGGAGTCGGCACAAAGGGTCACCGGAATTCCCTCGTTGGCCAGCTCCCAGGCCGTCAGGCGCGAGCCCTGCAGCCAAGGGCGAGTCTCACCGGCATAAACCTGCTCGACCATGCCTTCCAGGTAGCCGGCACGGATCACCCCCAGTGCGGTGCCAAAGCCACCACTGGCAAGGGCGCCGGCGTTGCCGAAGGTGAGCAGGGCCTGGGCATTGCCCTGATGACGACGGATCAGTTCGATACCCTGCTGGGCCATGGTCAGGTTGGCCTCACGGTCGCTTTCGTGAATGGCCACCGCTTCGGCCTCCAGCGCCGCCAGAACGTCTTCTTCCGGACGCAGGCGCAGCAGACGCTCGCGCATGCGGTTCAGCGCCCAGAACAAGTTGGCGGCGGTAGGACGCGCTTCGGCGAGGGTGAGAAAGTCGTCTTCCAGGTCCATTTCCCAATCGCCACCTTCGGCCAGCCGCTCTTCAAGGGCCAGTACCAGGCCGTAAGCTGCGGCAATACCGATCGCCGAGGCGCCGCGCACTGCCATGTCACGGATGGCTGCGGCCACCTGCGCAACATTGTCGCAGGCCAGCCAACGCTCCTCCGACGGCAGCAAGCGCTGGTCGAGCAGGTGCAAGGCGCCGCCCTGCCAGCGGATCGCGGTCACCTTCTCCGCCGCCAAAAGTCGCTCGCGCATCGCCTCTCCCCGTCATTCGGATATCAAAAACGGGCGATTATAGCGACCCTCGCGGCCAAGCGCTCGGGTATACTCCGGCGCAATTTTGCGAAGTTTCAGAGGACTGTTCAATGAGCAACGTCGACCGCGCCGAAATCGCCAAGTTCGAAGCGCTGGCCCACCGCTGGTGGGACCGCGAAAGCGAGTTCAAGCCGCTGCACGAAATCAACCCGCTGCGCGTCAACTGGATCGACGAGCGCGTCAGCCTGGCCGGCAAGAAAGTGCTGGACGTGGGTTGCGGTGGCGGCATCCTCAGCGAAGCCATGGCCCTGCGCGGCGCCACGGTCACCGGTATCGACATGGGCGAGGCGCCACTGGCGGTGGCTCAGTTGCACCAACTGGAGTCCGGCGTGCAGGTGGAATACCGGCAGATCACCGCCGAAGCCCTGGCCGAGGAAATGCCCGAACAGTTCGACGTGGTTACCTGCCTGGAAATGCTCGAGCACGTGCCCGACCCGTCTTCGGTGATCCGCGCCTGCTACCGCATGGTCAAGCCGGGCGGCCAGGTGTTCTTCTCCACCATCAACCGCAACCCCAAGGCCTACCTGCTGGCCATCGTCGGCGCCGAGTACATCCTGAAGATGCTGCCGCGCGGCACCCATGACTTCAAGAAATTCATCCGCCCGTCCGAGCTGGGCGCCTGGAGCCGCGATGCAGGCCTGCAGGTGAAGGACATCATCGGCCTCACCTACAACCCGCTGACCAAGCACTACAAGCTCAACAGCGACGTCGACGTCAACTACATGATCCAGACCCTGCGCGAGGAATAAGCATGCGTTTGCGAGCAGTACTCTTCGACATGGACGGCACCTTGCTGGACACGGCGCCGGACTTCATCGCCATTTGCCAGGCCATGCTCGCCGAACGCGGGCTGCCGGCCGTTGACGACAACCTGATCCGTGGCGTTATCTCGGGTGGCGCCCGCGCCATGGTTGCCACTGCGTTCGCCATGGACCCGGAGGCTGACGGCTTCGAGGCCCTGCGCCTGGAGTTCCTCGAGCGTTACCAGCGCGACTGCGCGGTGCACAGCAAGCTGTTCGAGGGCATGGCCGAGCTGCTGGCCGACATCGAGAAAGGCAACCTGCTGTGGGGCGTCGTCACCAACAAGCCGGTGCGCTTCGCCGAGCCGATCATGCAGCAGCTGGGCCTGGCCGAGCGCTCGGCATTGCTGATTTGCCCGGACCACGTGAAAAACAGCAAACCCGACCCCGAGCCGCTGATCCTGGCCTGCAAGACGCTGAATCTGGACCCGGCCAGTGTGCTGTTCGTCGGCGACGACCTGCGCGACATCGAGTCTGGCCGCGACGCAGGTACCCGCACGGCAGCCGTGCGCTACGGCTATATTCATCCAGAGGACAACCCCAACAACTGGGGTGCCGACGTGGTGGTGGACCACCCGCTGGAACTGCGCAAAGTGATCGACAGCGCGCTGTGCGGCTGCTGAACCCAGACCGATGACCGGGCACCGCCCTTTTGTAGGAGCGGGTTTACCCGCGAATGCGTCCGATCAGACGCCAGTGTTGTCTGGGCTGACGCATTCGCGGGCAAACCCGCTCCTACGATAGCCCCGGGCCGCCCACACGAACTCGAAGGACAGAACCATGTTCGACTACACCGCCCGCCCCGACCTGCTGCAAGGCCGGGTCATCCTGGTTACCGGTGCCGGCCGTGGCATTGGTGCCGCAGCTGCCAAGGCCTATGCCGCCCTGGGTGCCACCGTGCTGCTACTGGGCAAGACCGAGGCCAACCTGAACGAGGTCTACGACCAGATCGAAGCCGCCGGCCACCCGCAGCCGGTGGTTATCCCGTTCAACCTGGAAACCGCCCTGCCACACCAGTACGACGAGCTGGCGGCCATGATCGAAGGCCAGTTCGGCCGCCTCGATGGCCTGCTCAACAATGCGTCGATCATCGGCCCGCGCACACCGCTGGAACAGCTGTCGGGCGACAACTTCATGCGCGTGATGCACATCAACGTCAATGCCACCTTCATGCTCACCAGCACCCTGCTGCCGCTGCTGAAGCTGTCGGAAGACGCTTCGGTGGTGTTCACCAGCAGCAGCGTGGGGCGCAAGGGCCGGGCTTACTGGGGCGCCTATGGCGTGTCGAAGTTCGCCACCGAAGGCCTGATGCAGACCTTGGCTGATGAACTGGAAGGCGTGGCGCCGGTGCGCGCCAACAGTATCAACCCAGGCGCCACGCGCACGGCGATGCGGGCCCAGGCCTACCCCGGCGAGAACCCGCAGAACAACCCGCTGCCCGAAGAGATCATGCCGGTGTACCTGTACCTGATGGGGCCGGACAGCACAGGGGTGAACGGGCAGGCGTTCAACGCCCAATAAACCTGCATCGGCCTCTTCGCGGGCTTGCCCGCTCCCACAGGTAGGGCGCAGTCCTTGAAAGTTGCGGTGATCCTGTGGGAGCGGGCAAGCCCGCGAAGAGGCCGGTACAGGAAAGCGATCAGCCCGCAGCCAACGCCGGCCGCATACGGCCTTGCTGGCGCCCTTCCAGCTGCATGCAGCGCTCCAGGAACAGGAACATGCAGTCGTAACTCTTGCAAATGGCCCTGCGCAGCTCGGTCCGCAACCCCAGGGTGGGGTTCTCACCAGCCAGGGTACAGATGATTTCCAGCGCCTCCCACGGGTGCGCATCGTCATACTGGGCATGCATCTTCAGCCACTTCATCGCCCGCTTGCGCCCTTCTTCAGGAAACCCCTGCGCATAGGTGTCGGTCGAGCACACCACCGCCGACCATTCACCGGTCGCGCCTTCGATGGCGTAGTTGGTCGCCGCCATGGAAATGGCCAGGTTCTCGGTGGCGCACACCCGCCAGCACCAATCGTTCAGGCCGTTCAGCTCGGGCGGCACTTCTTGCGCCTGCAACTCGTGCAGATGCACACCGTGCGCCTGGCACCAGTTCACCCAGTAGTCGGCATGGTTGAGCTCGACGCGGATGTTGCGCATCAGCCAGCGCCGCGCCATGTCCTCGCCCTGATGCCGGCCATAGCGGGTCTTGGTCAGGTTATGCGCCATGTACAACGAAAACTGCTCCACCACCGGCCAGCCACCGATGAGGTACTGGCGGATGGTCGATTGCTTCAGCTGGCCATCGCGTAGTCGTGCATAAAACTCATGCTCAACCACCCTGCGCTTGCTCTCGCGGCAGTCTTCAATCAGTTGCTGGGCCCATTGGGGGTAACTGGCGGGGTCCATCAAAGGCCCGATACGAACGAATGCGTCAATCACTTTCAGCTCCTTGATCCTTGTGATTTCCAACTAGCGAAACGTGCCAGGTGCTCGCTGCAACAGAGGCCGGGCGGCGATCCGTTGGCGCTGCAGACTGTCACAGGTGAACACCTGGGGGCGTTCGATCAGGTAGCCCTGGGCGTAATCCACGCCTATTTCCTGCAAGGCCTGCTCGATCAAGGGTGTTTCGACGAACTCGGCAATCGTGCGCTTACCCATCACATGGCCGATATGGTTGATGACCTCGACCATGGCCCGGTTGACCGGGTCGTCGAGCATGTCCTTGACGAAACTGCCGTCAATCTTCAGGTAGTCCACGGGCAAATGCTTGAGATAGGCGAACGAGGACATGCCGGCGCAAAAATCATCGAGCGAGAAACGGCAACCCAGCCCTTTCAGCTCGTTGATGAAGCGAATGGCGCTGCCCAGGTTGGCAATGGCGCTGGTTTCGGTAATTTCAAAGCAGATCATTCGCGGCGGAATGGCGTATTCGACAAACAACCGCTGGAGGTATTCAAGGAACTTGTCGTCGCCAATACTGGACCCCGACAGGTTGATGGCACAGGTCGACAATGGCCCTTCACGCCCTTCTTCCAGGCACTGGCGTATGACCATGAACACATTGCGCACCACCCAGCGGTCCAGCGCGGTCATCAGGCCGTAGCGCTCGGCCGCCGGGATGAAGCTGCTGGGCAGGATGGTGCGGCCGCTTTCGTCGTGCAGGCGCAACAGAATTTCGATATGGCCCGGGCCCTCGAAGGATTTGAGCGGGGCGATTTCCTGGGCGTAGAGGCAAAAGCGGTTTTCTTCCAGGGCCACATGCAGGCGCTGGATCCAGGCCATCTCGCCAAAACGCATGGACAGTTCGCTGTCGTCGGCGTGGTACACCTGCACACGGTTTCGGCCCTTTTCCTTGGCCATGTAGCAGGCCATGTCGGCGGCGCGCAGCGAGGCCTCCAGGGTACCGGGGGCCTGGGCCATATGCACCAGGCCAATGCTGACCGTGGTTACGAACGGCCGCCCTTTCCATACGAAGTGCAGGCTCTGCACCATCTGGCGTAATTGTTCGCCGATGCGCTCGGCCTGGTCGGGCGGGCAGTTTTCCAGCAGCACGCCAAACTCATCGCCGCCCAGCCGCGCGAGCGTATCGCCCTCACGCAGGCCGGATTGCAGCACCGCGCAGATGTGCCGCAGCAACTCATCGCCGGCAGCGTGGCCACAGGTGTCGTTGACCAGCTTGAACTGGTCGAGGTCGAGGAACATCAGCGAATGCCGCCCGGCCTGGCGCGCCAGGTCGTTGAGCGCCTGCTCCAGGCGGTATTCGAACTCGCGGCGGTTGGCCAGCCCGGTCAGGGCGTCGTGAGTTGCCTGCCAGGACAGGTTGGCGATGTACTGGCGTTCCTGGGTCATGTCGTGCAACACCAGCACGATGCCACTGACCTGGCCATCATTGAGGATCGGCGAGCCTACCAGGTTGATCGACACGGTACTGCCGTCCAGGCGCTGGATCAGCCGGGCATGCTCGGAGCCGCCCTTGAGGCTGCCGCTGAGCACCTGTTCGACCAAGCTGCGACCGTCCTCCTCGGCGTGTTCATCAACCAGGCTGAACAGTGCCGACAGCGGCAGGCCCTGGGCCTGGCCGGATTGCCAGTGGGTCAATTGCTCAGCGGCCGGGTTCATGTAGCCGATACTGCCCTCGACATCAGTGGTGATCACCGCATCACCGATGGCCTGCAGGGTAATCTGCGCTCGCTCTTTTTCTTCCTGCAGGGCGCTGGCAAAGGCCTGGCGCTGGGCCAACAGCTTGCTGGAGCGGCGCCAGGCAATGGCGATCAGGAACATCGCGGTCAGCAGGTTGGTGATCAGCAGCACCCGCAGCAACATACGCGAGCCTTCACCCAAGGCATCACTGAAGGCCTTGGCCGCCGGGGTCACGCCTTCGTTGATGGCGACAATGCGGGCCTTCCAATCGCTGACAGTGTCTGGATCCGCCGGGCCATTGGCAAAACGCTGGCGCATTTCACCGGCCAGTACATCCAGCTTGGCCAGATAGTCGTCACCGATGTCCCAGTAATCGATGGCTGTCTGCATATAGCTGACATGGCGAAAATTGCGGTAGAACCAGATGATCCGATCGACATCGTCAGGGTGGTTGCCACCTTGCAGAACCGCCTGTCGCGCGGCGTCCAGATCAGGGCTGGGGTCGTCGAGCACCTCGCGCAGACGATGGTCACCCTGGGGCACGGTAATGGCCTGGCGATAGCGTTGGTAGGTGCTGTCGTCCTGCGTCTCGCCGTACAGACTGAGGTAGTAGATGGCATCTTTCTGCGCCTTGGACCACAGGCTTTCGCCCGCGACATAGGCGCGCACGGCCGAGAGCGTATAAAGGCTGAGGCTGCCCAACGCCACCTGAAGGACCACGACGGCGATGAAAGGCCATGTGATGCCGAGCAACTTTGGCGCTTCGAGTGTGCGATTTCCCTTCATGGAGTCCCTGTCACAGAGCAGATAAGGCGTAAATCGACCCAGACAAGCACAGCGTAGGCCATTTGCCATCGCTGTGGCGGGGATTTTTATGACAAGGAATCGGGGATTTTTACAGCGTACGCGCTGGCCATTGTAGGAGCGGGTTTACCCGCGAAGAAGACACCGCGGTGGATGGCACGGGCTTCGCCCGTGTTCGCGGGCAAGCCCGCTCCCACAGGGTCGCACCAGCTTTTAGAAATTGAGCAAGACTGTTGCTCCCAAAAGCCCGGTGAAGGCAGCCAGATAATCAGCTCTGCTGCAGATGCCCATACAGCTTGGCGTATAACCCACCCTCGGCAATCAGCTGCTGATGGTCGCCGTCTTCGGCCACGTGCCCGCCATCGAACACCAGCACCCGGTCGGCCTGTTTCACCGCCGACAAGCGATGGGCGATGATCAGCGTGGTGCGGCCGCTGAGGAAGCACGCCAAGGCCTGATGCAGGTTGTACTCGGTGGCGGCATCCAGGGCTGAGGTGGCCTCGTCGAGGATCACCACCTTGGGCTCAGCCAGTACCATGCGGGCAATGGCCAGACGCTGGCGCTGGCCACCGGACAAGCGCACGCCTGAACGCCCTACCACACTGTCCAGGCCTTGCGGCAAGGCGGCGATGGTGGCATCCAACTGGGCGATGCGCAGCGCCTGCCAGCAGGCATCATCGCTACAGTCGCGACCCATGGTCAGGTTGGCACGCACGCTGTCGTTGAACAGCGACGGGTGCTGCAACACCACCGCGACGTTCTCGCGCAGGGTTTCCAAACCGATTTCCTGCAGGCTGGCCCCGCCAAAGCGGATGGTCCCGGCCTGCGCGCTGTAAAGGCCCAGCAGTAGCTGCACCAGCGTGCTCTTGCCGCCGCCGCTGGCACCGACAATCGCCACCTTCTCACCCGCAGCGATGGACAGGTCGAGGTGCTCGAGCACCGGCTCGTCGGCATAGGCAAAGCGCAGGTCGCGCACTTCAATGCCCACCGTTTCGCGCCCGGCGAACGGGTCGCTGGCGGCCGGGTATTGCGGCTCGTCGGCACGCGCCAGCAGCTCGTTGAGGCGGCTCAGCGCACCGCCTGCGGCGTAGTACGCATATTGCAGATTAAGCAGTTGCTCCACCGGACCGATCATGAACCACAGGTAGCTGAACACCGCCAGCATCTGGCCGATCGACAGGTCGGAAAACAGCACGGTCAGCATGGCCGCCGCGCGGAAGATGTCGATGCCGAACTGGAACAGCAGACCACTGGCACGGCCACTGGCATCGCTTTTCCATTGCGAGTCCACGGCGTAATCGCGCACCTCGCGGGCACGCAAACCCAGGCGGCCAAGGAAGTAGCCCTGGCGGTTGCCGGCGCGGATTTCCTGGATGGCATCCAGGGTTTCCGCCAGCGCCTGGGTAAAGCGCGCGGTGCTGTCGTTCTCGAGTTTTTTCAGGTGTTTGACCCGCTTGCCCAACTGCACGGTGAAGTAGATCACCAGCGGGTTGAACAGCAAGATCAGCAAGGCCAGCTGCCAATGCATCCAGATCAGGATGGCCGCCGTGCCGGTCAGTGTCAGCATGGCCACCAGGAAGCGGCTGAGGGTTTCGCCAACGAACTTGTCGAGGGTGTCCAGGTCGGTGACCAGGTGGGTGGTCACCGTGCCGCTGCCCAGGCTTTCGTACTCTTTCAGCGAAATACGCTTGAGGCGCTCGATCAGGCGGATGCGCAGGCGGTAGACGATGTCCTTGGCCAGCCCGGCGAACAGCTTGGACTGGATCACGTTGAAGGCCAGCGAAGCCAGGCGCAGGCATAGGGTGAGCGCCAGCATCAGGCCGATGTAGCCGGCTGCTACCTGCCAGTTGGACGGCAGCAGGTGGTTCATCCACTTCAGCGCGGCATCGCCATGGCCGAGCAGTACTTCGTCCACCAACAGCGGCAGCAGCAGCGGAATGGGCACACTGCAACACGCCGCCAATAACGCAACGAGGTTGGCGGACCAGAGGTTTTTCTTGTGATGCAGGGCCAGGCGGCGGATTTCCGCCCAGCTCAGTCGATCGCCCGCAGTGTATGGCTTGCCCGGTACCGGGTCGGGTGACCCTGGTACATCAAGCACAGGCGGCCTGCTGCAGCCAGCGGCCGAGCAAGGATTGCAGGCGCTCCAGCGGCTGGTAGCCGTTGGTCAGCAAGGCCAGTTGGCCATTGCGCTCGGCCAGCAAGGTCGGGAAACCGGCAATACCCAGATCCTGGGCCCAGGCGAAGTCGGCCGCGGTGGCGGCGCGGGTATCGGCACGGGCGAAGGTTTCGGCAAACGCGGCACGGTCGAAGCCACACTGGGAGGCCAGCTCGACCAGCTGCGGCGCGGTGGTTACATCGATGCCCTGTTCGTAGAACGAACGCTGGATCAACGCCAGCAGCGGCCAGACACGCTCGGCATCCAGCTCGCGGGCCGCGACCAGGGCGCGGCAGGCCGGCTCGGTGTCGTAGACGAAGCCGTCAGGCATGGCCCCCTCGAAGCGGAACGGCTGGCCGGTAGCATCAGCCACCGCCTGCCAGTGTTCCAGGATGTACTTGCGAGTGGAGCTGTCCAGGGCGCTGCCGCCAGTGCGCAGCCCGCCCGGTACCAAGTGGGCAGGCACGCCTGCCTCACGCGCCTGGGCGATCAGGGCCGCGGCCACTGGCGCAAAACCCCAGCACCAGGAGCACATCGGGTCCATCACATAGATCAGGCGTGCAGACATGCTTCAAGCCTCGGCTTTGTAGTTGTAACCGATCGGATGCGGCAGGTTGCGGGCCTTGGCCAGCTCGATCTGCTTCTGCCGGTCGATGGCACTGCGCCGGGTCTTCTCGCTCAGGCTGTCCCAGCAATGCGGGCAGCTGACACCTGGCGAATAGTGCTCGGACGCGCGCTCCTCTGCATTGATCGGATGGCGGCAGGCGTGGCACTGGTCGTACTCGCCCTCGCTCAGGTCATGACGCACCGTAACCCGGTTGTCGAAGACGAAGCAGTCGCCGTCCCACAGGCTTTCTTCCTGAGGCACTTCCTCGAAGTATTTCAGGATGCCGCCCTTAAGATGATAGACCGACTCGAAGCCTTCACCGAGCATGTAGCTGGAGGCTTTTTCACAACGGATGCCGCCGGTGCAGAACATCGCGACCTTCTTGTGCTTGCTCGGGTCGAAATTGGCCTTGATGTACTCCGGGAACTCACGGAAGGTTTCGGTCTTCGGATCGATGGCGCCCTTGAACGTACCGATGGCCACTTCGTAGTCGTTGCGGGTGTCGATCAGCAGCACTTCAGGGTCGCTGATCAGGGCGTTCCAGTCCTTGGGCTCGACATAGGTGCCAACGGCCTGGTTGGGGTCTACGCCCGGCACGCCGAGGGTGACGATCTCTTTCTTGAGCTTGACCTTGGTGCGGTAGAACGGCTGTTCGTCGCAGTACGACTCTTTATGGTCGATGTCGACCAGACGCGAGTCGCTGCGCAACCATGCCAGCAGGCCATCAATGCCTTCCCGGGTGCCCGAAACGGTGCCGTTGATGCCCTCGTGGGCCAGCAGCAGGGTGCCTTTGACGTTGTTGTCGAGCATGGTCTTGAGCAGCGGCTCGCGCAGCTCGACGTAATCTTCCAGGGTGACGAACTTGTACAGCGCCGCGACGACGATGGCTTGAGACATGTAACGGAATCTCCAGGTGGTTGCCCTCGTAAGGGGCGGACCGGGTTTGACAGGTATAGAAAAAGCATGGGGGCGCTTTGCGCCCCTTTCGCGACACAAGGCCGCTCCCACAGGGACCGCGTAACCCGATGGCTAGTGCGGTTCCTGTGGGAGCGGCCTTGTGTCGCGAAAGGGCCGCAAAGCGGCCCCCGGATCTTGCAGGATTCTACCAGAACAACAAAAAGGTTTCAGTGCCCGCCGCCTGCACACACGGGCGAGGCCGGTGCAACGCCGACCTTGGCCCACTCTTCGGCGGTGTAGGTGTGGATGGCCAGGGCATGGATCTCGCCCATCAGCTCACCCATGGTGGCGTAGACCTTCTGGTGGCGCTTGACGCTGTTCAACCCGGCAAACTGCTCGCTGACGATCACCGCCTTGTAGTGGGTCTCCTGACCACGACTGTGCATGTGACTTTCGTTGAGCACTTCCAGATGTTGCGGCGCCAGCGCGGCCAGTTGCTGTTCGATACGTTGTTGCATGGTCATTGCGGCGTACTCACTTCTTCGCTGGGGCGGCGGCCTTGCCTGCGTTCGGGTCCAGCTCTTTGGTCATGTCTTCCAGCAGCTTGTTCACCACCGGTACTGCTGGTTCCAGGCTCTGCTGGGTCAGCTGTGCCGACTGCTGAGTGACCTTGGGCATTTCACGCAGCACTTTCTTGCCCAGCGGCGATTCGTAGAACTTGACCAGGTCCTTCAGCTCCTGCTCGGTGAAGGTGCGGGTGTACAGGTCGACCATCTTCGGCTTCAGCTTGTTCCAGCCGATGGCGTTGTCCAGCGCGGCATTGGCCTTGGCCTGGTAGCTTTCCAGTACGGGCTGCTTGGCGGCCGGGGCCTTGGTCTGGCCGAAACGCTGGGCGAACATCTGCTGCACTTGCATGTACACCGGGGTGCCCAGCTTGTCGGCGTTGGCCAGGGTCAGGAATTTCTCGGCAGCAGCGTTGTGGCTGGCGGTGGCAGCGAGTACCTGGCCGCTGGCGCAAACCAGGGCAACGGCGGCACAAAGGACACGGAGACGGGTCATTGCATTTCCTTCAAAGAGAGGGAGGCGGGCACCTCAGAGTAGAGCATTCTGCGCCGTGGTGGCGATGTGCTCAAGTGGCACGACGAGCGACGGAACCGCTCGGTCGAATCAGGGCCTAAACTGCGATTTCGAACTACACAGGAGTGAGTACAGAATGAGCCGTATCGAGACAGACAGCCTGGGCCCGGTCGAAGTTCCGGAGGACGCCTACTGGGGTGCGCAGACCCAGCGTTCGCTGATCAACTTCGCCATTGGCAAGGAACGCATGCCCCTCGCGGTGCTGCACGCCCTGGCACTGATCAAGAAGGCCGCGGCGCGCGTCAACGACCGCAATGGCGACCTGCCGGCCGACATCGCCCGGCTGATCGAACAGGCCGCCGATGAAGTACTGGATGGCCAGCACGACGATCAGTTCCCGCTCGTCGTCTGGCAGACGGGCAGTGGCACCCAGAGCAACATGAACGTCAACGAGGTGATCGCCGGACGCGCCAACGAACTGGCCGGCAAAGGCCGTGGCGGCAAGGCGCCAGTACACCCCAATGACCACGTCAACCGCTCGCAGAGCTCCAACGACTGCTTCCCCACCGCCATGCACATTGCGGCAGCCCAGGCGGTGCATGAAAAGCTGCTGCCGGCCGTCACCGAACTGTCTTCGGGGCTGGCCGAGCTGTCGATGCGTCACCACAAGCTGGTAAAAACCGGCCGCACGCACATGATGGACGCCACGCCGATTACCTTCGGCCAGGAAGTGTCGGCCTTCGTCGCCCAGCTCGATTACGCCCAGCGCGCCATCCGCGCCACCCTGCCGGCGGTGTGCGAACTGGCCCAGGGCGGCACTGCCGTGGGTACCGGGCTCAACGCCCCGCAGGGTTTTGCCGAGGCCATCGCGGCCGAGCTGGCGGCGCTGTCCGGCCTGCCGTTCATCACTGCACCCAACAAGTTCGCCGCCCTCGCCGGCCACGAGCCGCTGACCAGCCTGGCGGGGGCCCTGAAGACCCTGGCCGTGGCCCTGATGAAAATCGCCAACGACCTGCGCCTGCTGGGGTCCGGCCCTCGCGCCGGGCTTGCCGAGGTGCGCCTGCCAGCCAACGAGCCGGGCAGCTCGATCATGCCGGGCAAGGTCAACCCTACCCAGTGCGAAGCGCTGTCGATGCTGGCCTGCCAGGTACTGGGCAACGACGCGGCCATCGGCTTTGCCGCCAGCCAGGGGCATTTGCAGTTGAATGTGTTCAAGCCGGTGATCATCCATAACCTGCTGCAATCCATCGAATTGCTGGCCGATGGTTGCCGCAACTTCCAGCAGCATTGCGTGGCGGGTATCGAGCCGGATGCGGAGCAGATGGCCGCGCACCTGGAGCGCGGGTTGATGCTGGTGACGGCGCTGAACCCGCATATCGGCTATGACAAGGCGGCAGAAATTGCCAAGAAGGCTTACAGCGAGGGCACGACCTTGCGCGAGGCGGCCTTGGCGTTGAAGTACCTGACCAATGAGCAGTTCGACCAGTGGGTGCGGCCAGAGAACATGCTGGCGCCGGGCGGCAAGGGTTGACTGCTCTGTAGCCTGTACCGGCCCTTTCGCGGGTAAACCCGCTCCTACACCGAGATGATCCATTGTAGGAGCGGGTTTACCCGCGAAAGGGCCGGTACAGGCAATCGACAGACCTAGGCCAACCGCGCCCTGCGGGCCCGCCAACCCGCCATCAGCGAGGGCCCCAGCGCCACCAGCGCCGAACCGAACACTACCGTGACCGCCCCCACATAGCCCAGGGCGTTGATGTCCTCGGCATGCACATACTCAGGCCAAACCAACGCCGCCAGCGCCACCGCAACGAAGGTCACCAGCGGGGTCAGCGCCAGCGTGGCACTAACCCGCGACGCCTCCCAGTGCGCCAGTGCTTCGGCAAACGCGCCGTATGCCACCAGGGTATTCAGGCAACAGGCCAGCAGCAGCCAGCCTTGCACCGGGGTCAGTTGCAAGGCCTCCAGCGGGTGCACCCAAGGTGTCAGCAGCGCAGCGCAGCTGAGGTAGATCACCATCATCACCTGCTGCGAGTGCCACACGGTCAGCAACTGCTTTTGGCTCAGGGCGTAGAACACCCAGATGCTGGTCGCCAGCAAGATGGTCAACACGCCGGTGGTGTAGGTACCCAGTGAAGTCAGCAGCTCTTCCAGGCGCTGGTTGAAGAACAGGCCAAACCCTGCCAGCAGCACCAACAGGCCCATGCCCTGCCCCACACTGAAGCGCTCGCGGAACACGAACACGCTGGCCACCAGCAACAGCACCGGGCCGATCTGTACCACCAGTTGTGCGGTGCCGGGGCTAAGCAGTTTGAGACCGATCAGGTAGAGCACGTAGTTGCCCATCAGGCCGAGCACCGCAACCAGCACCAGGCCCTTGCCCCTGGGCGCCAGCTTGCGTATGGACGGCAAACGCCGCTGAGCCGCCAACCAGGCGAACAGCAGGCCGCCGGAGACCAGCAGGCGGTACCAGGTGACAGTGATCGGGTCGACCACTTGCAGTACCTGCTTGAGCTTGATCGGCAGGATGCCCCAGAGCAGCGCTGTCAGAAGTGCCAGGAACAGTCCATAGCCCCAGCGGCCAGAAGTGGTGTGCATAGAATCCTCGATCAAGCCCGTGGTGGGGGTTGTTGAATTCTACGGGGTTGGAGGACGGAGACGGTGGAGAGTGCCGAGAAAAGAATTCATCAGGTCATTCTTTTGGGGCATGGCTGGGGGGAGGTGTTGCCTGTACTGACCTCTTCGCGGGTAAACCCGCTCCTACAGGAGCGTGAGCTGCGCCCCGGTGTTGGATTTTTTGTCCAACATCCGAGGCGCAGTTCAGCGGCGATCCGTCGTAGGAGCGGGTTTACCCGCGAAAGGGCCAGAACAGGCAACATCACCTTCGGCTATTTCTTGTGCTTGGCAAACGCCGCCTCAAGCGCCTGATTGATGGTGCGCACCACCTTCACCCGCGCCCAGCGCTTGTCATTGGCCTCCACCAGCGTCCAAGGGGCAATCTCGCTGCTGGTGCGGTCGACCATGTCGCCCACCGCCTGGGAATATTCGTCCCACTTGTCACGGTTGCGCCAGTCATCCTCGGTGATCTTGTAGCGTTTGAACGGAATTTGCTCACGCTCTTCGAAGCGCTCCAGTTGGGTCTGCTGGTCGATCGCCAGCCAGAACTTGACCACCACCACGCCGGCATCCACCAACTGCTCTTCAAAGTCGTTGATCTCGCTGTAGGCACGCATCCAGTCAGCGGGGCTGCAGAAGCCTTCCACCCGCTCCACCAGCACCCGGCCATACCAGGAACGGTCGAAGATGGTGAACTTGCCCCGTGCCGGGATGTGCCGCCAGAACCGCCACAGGTACGGCTGGGCGCGCTCTTCTTCGGTAGGCGCGGCAATCGGCACGATACGGTACTGTCGCGGGTCCAGCGCCGCCGCCACGCGGCGGATGGCGCCCCCCTTGCCAGCGGCGTCGTTGCCTTCGAACACCGCCACCAGGGCGTGCCGGCGCATGCGCTTGTCACGCAGCAGGCCGGCCAGACGGGCCTGTTCGGTGATCAACTGTTCCTGATAGTCGACCTTGTCCAGGCGCAAGGTCATGTCCAGGGCGCCAAGCAGGCTGCGGTCGTCGATGCTGCGGCCCAATGGAGCCACGTTGCCCTGGTGCTTGCCCTTGGGGTTGTTGGCCAGCGCGGCTTGCAGGCTTTCCAGCAGAATGCGCCCCACCGCCAGGCTACGGTAATTCGGGTCTACTCCTTCGATGATGTGCCATGGCGCGTAGTCGCGGCTGGTGCGGCGCAGCACGCGCTCGCCAAAGCGCACGAAGCGGTCGTAGGTTTGCGACTGCTGCCAATCCAGCGGGCTGATCTTCCAGCTGTGCAGCGGATCGTCCTTGAGCGATTTCAGCCGGGCCTTCATCTGCTTCTTGGACAGGTGGAACCAGAACTTGATGATCAGCGCACCTTCATCGCAAAGCATCTCTTCCAGGCGTTCGGCACCGGTAATGGCCTGATCGAGCACGGCATCCTTGAACACCCCATGCACCCGCCCCTGCAGCATCTGGCTGTACCAGTTGCCAAAGAACACACCCATTCGCCCCTTGGGTGGCAAGGCCCGCCAATAGCGCCAGGCGGGTGGGCGGGCCAGCTCTTCGTCGGTCTGCTGGTCGAAGGTGAGCACATCGATCATGCGCGGGTCCATCCACTCGTTGAGCAGTTTTACCGTCTCACCCTTGCCGGCGCCTTCAATGCCGTTGATCAGCACGATCACCGGAAAACGCGCCTGCTGCTTGAGTTCGTACTGGGCTTCGAGCAGGGCCTCGCGTAAAGCGGGTACCTCGGCGTCGTAAGCCTCCTTGTCGATGCTGTGGCCGATTTCGGCAGATTCGAACATGCACTGGCTCCTTCAATGGATAAGCAAGACTAGCGGATTTCATTTCGGCCTGTATTGACCTCTTCACCAATGAACGCGCTCCCACAGCTCAGCCGGATGGCATAAAATCCCGCCATCCGCTGCAACCGAGCCAACCATGCCCACCCTCCTCCAGCACGCCCAGATCGACTGGGACGACCAGGGCCGCCCCCATTCGCGGCACTATGACGACGTCTATTTCGCAGTCAACGAAGGCATCGAAGAAACCAAGCACGTGTTCCTCGGCCAGACCCGCCTGGCCGAGCGTTTTGCCAACCTGGCGCCGCACGCCTGCACGGTGATCGGCGAAACCGGTTTTGGCACCGGCATGAATTTTTTCTGCGCCTGGCAGCTGTTCGACCAGCACGCACACAGCGACGCGCGCCTGCACTTCGTCAGCGTCGAGAAGTACCCCCTCGACCACGCCGACATGGCCCGCGCAGTGCGCCTGTGGCCTGAACTGGCCGCCTATACCGAGCCGCTGCTGGAGCAATACGTGGCGGTGCACCCGGGCTTTCAACAGTTCACCTTCGCCGGTGGCAGGGTCACCCTGACCCTGTTGATCGGCGATGTGCTGGAACAACTGCCGCAACTCGATGCACAGATCGATGTGTGGTTCCTCGACGGCTTCGCCCCCGCCAAGAACCCCGACATGTGGACCCCGGAGCTGTTTGCGCAACTGGCGCGGCTATCGCATCCGGGCACGGTGCTGGGTACCTTCACCACCACCGGCTGGGTACGCCGCAGCCTGGTCGAAGCCGGCTTCGCCATGAAGAAGGTGCCAGGCATCGGCAAGAAGTGGGAGGTGATGAGCGGCGCCTACGTCGGCCCCCTGCCCGGCCCATGCGCGCCTTGGTACGCGCGCCCCGCTGTTACACAGGGGCCGCGCGAGGCGCTGGTGATCGGTGCCGGACTTGCCGGCAGCAGCAGCGCCGCCAGCCTGGCCCGGCGCGGCTGGCAGGTAACCGTGCTGGAGCGCCACGAAGCCCCCGCCCAGGAGGCGTCGGGCAACCCGCAAGGGGTGCTGTACCTCAAGCTGTCTGCCCACGGCACCGCGCTGTCGCAGATGATCCTGTCCGGGTTCGGCTACACCCGGCGCCAGCTGCAGCGCTTGCAGCGTGGCCGGGACTGGGATGCCTGCGGGGTGCTACAACTGGCTTTCGACAGCAAGGAGGCCGAACGCCAGGGCAAGCTGGCTGCCGCCTTCGACCATGGCTTGCTGCACTGCCTGGCCCGCGCCGAGGCCGAAGCCATCGCCGGCGTGGCGTTGCCTGGCGGCGGGTTGTTCTACCCCGAAGGTGGCTGGGTGCACCCGCCGGCGCTGTGCCAACAGCAGTTGCAGCACCCTGGTATTCGCGTGGTGACCCACCAGGAAGTACTCGAACTGCGCAAAGTGGATGAACAGTGGCAAGCCTGGGCTGGCGACCAGCTGTTAGCCCGCGCTCCAGTGGTGGTCCTGGCCGGCGCGGCGGATGTGCTGCGCTTCGAACCTTGCGCGCAGTTACCACTCAAGCGCATCCGCGGGCAGATCACCCGCTTGCCGGCCACCGCCAGCAGCCAGGCACTGCGCACCGTAGTGTGCGCCGAAGGCTATGTGGCACCGCCGCGCGAGGGTGAACATACACTGGGGGCCAGTTTTGACTTTCATAGCGAAGACCTTGCGCCGACGGTGGCCGAGCACCAGGGCAACCTGGCGCTGCTGGACGAAATTTCCGTCGATCTGGCGCAACGGCTGGCTGTGGCTGAGCGGGACCCCGAGCAATTGCAGGGACGTGCTGCGTTCCGTTGCACCAGCCCGGATTACCTGCCGATCGTCGGGCCCATCGCCGACGCGCAGGCGTTTGCCGAAGCCTACGCAGTGCTGGGCCGGGATGCGCGGCAAGTACCGGATGTGCCCTGCCCTTGGCTGGGCGGGTTGTATGTGAACAGCGGGCATGGCTCACGCGGGTTGATAACAGCGCCGTTGAGTGGCGAGCTGGTGGCGGCCTGGGTATGTGGGGAACCGCTGCCATTGCCGCGGGCAGTGGCGGAGGCTTGCCATCCGAACCGGTTTGGATTGCGCCGGTTGATCCGGGGGAAATGATTGCAGCGGGTTGCCTGCCCGGCCACATATAACCAAACATTCTAAAACTCTCGAAAAGCACATAGGTCAGTTCCTTAAGGTGCCCTAATCCGGGGCATCACCTCCCCAACGGAAAAACCGGTAAGGACTTATGTGCGGATTAGCAGGAGAGTTACGTTTCACCCCCATCGACCAAGCCCCTCGCCCAGCCGACCTGGCTGCGGTAGAGCGCATTACCCATCACCTGGCCCCGCGAGGCCCGGATGCCTGGGGCTTCCATAGCCAGGGCCCGATCGCCCTGGGCCACCGTCGCCTGAAGATCATGGACCTGTCCGACGGCTCGGCGCAGCCGATGGTCGACAATACGCTGGGCCTGTCACTGGCCTTCAACGGTGCCATCTACAACTTCCCCGAACTGCGCGAGGAATTGCAGGCGCTGGGCTACAGCTTCTGGTCCGACGGCGACACCGAGGTGCTGCTCAAGGGCTACCACGCCTGGGGCGCGGCGCTGCTGCCCAAGCTCAACGGCATGTTTGCCCTGGCCATCTGGGAGCGCGACAACCAGCGCCTGTTCCTGGCCCGCGACCGCCTGGGCGTCAAACCCCTGTACCTATCGCGCAACGGCGAGCGCCTGCGCTTTGCTTCGACCCTGCCGGCACTGCTCAAGGGCGGTGACATCGACCCGATGCTCGACCCGGTGGCCCTCAACCACTACCTGAACTTCCACGCCGTGGTACCGGCACCGCGCACTCTGCTGGCCAACGTGCAGAAGCTGGAGCCTGGCACCTGGATGCGCATCGACCGGCATGGCGAAGTGGAACGCCAGGTCTGGTGGCAACTGCACTACGGCCCCCACCCCGACGAGCGTGAACTGGACCTGGAAGGCTGGACCACCCGCGTGCTCGACGCCACCCGCGACGCCGTAGCAATCCGCCAACGGGCAGCCGTCGATGTGGGTGTGTTGCTGTCCGGCGGCGTCGACTCCAGCCTGCTGGTCGGCTTGCTGCGCGAAGTGGGCGTTGACGACCTGTCGACCTTCTCCATTGGCTTTGAAGATGCCGGCGGCGAGCGCGGCGACGAGTTCCAGTATTCGGACCTGATCGCCAAACACTACGGCACCCGTCACCACCAGTTGCGCATCGCCGAACACGAAATTATCGACCAACTGCCGGCCGCCTTCCGCGCCATGAGCGAACCGATGGTCAGCCACGACTGCATCGCCTTCTACCTGCTGTCGCGGGAAGTGGCCAAGCACTGCAAAGGCGTACAGAGCGGCCAGGGTGCCGATGAGCTGTTCGCCGGTTACCACTGGTACCCGCAGGTGGACGGCGCCGACGATGCCTATGCGGCCTACCGTGACGCCTTCTTCGACCGCAGCCACGCCGAATACCGCGACACCGTACAGGCCCCCTGGCTGCTGGAAACCGACGCTGCCGGCGACTTCGTGCGCGAACACTTCGCGCGCCCCGGCGCACCGGCTGCCGTGGACAAGGCCCTGCGCCTGGACAGCACCGTGATGCTGGTCGATGACCCGGTCAAGCGAGTGGACAACATGACCATGGCCTGGGGCCTGGAGGCACGTACGCCTTTCCTCGACTACCGCCTGGTGGAGCTGTCGGCGCGCATCCCGGCGCGCTTCAAGCTGCCCGATGGCGGCAAGCAGGTGCTCAAGCAGGCAGCGCGACGGGTGATCCCGCATGAGGTGATCGACCGCAAGAAGGGTTACTTCCCGGTACCGGGCCTGAAGCATCTGGAAGGTGCCACGTTGGGCTGGGTACGCGAACTGTTGACCGACTCCAGCCAGGACCGAGGGTTGTTCAACCCGGCCATGCTCGACCGCCTGCTGAGCAACCCACACGGCCAGCTGACGCCATTGCGCGGTTCCAAGCTATGGCAACTGGCGGCGCTTAACCTGTGGCTGAGCGAACAAGGAATCTGACCGATGAAAGCCCATGAAATCGCTTATGGTCAGCGCCTGCTGCGCGGCCAGGCGCCGTCCTACGAGCGCCTGCAAGCGCGCCTGGCCGGCGACGGCAGCCAGCCTCACGACCAACCGCGTGCCGTGCACTGCGGCTGGGGCCGGCTGCTGATAGGCCACACCTACCCCGACCCGGCTTCCCTGGCCGAGGATCTGCTGGACGAGCACCCGGGCGAACGCGATATCGCCCTGTACGTGGCCGCACCGCAGCAGGTGCTGGCCCAGGCCCCCCAGCAGCTGTTCCTCGACCCGTCCGACACCCTGCGCCTGTGGTTCACCGACTACCGCCCGGCGCAGCGGGTATTTCGCGGCTTCCGCGTGCGCCGGGCACAGAACCCCGCCGACTGGCAGGCGATCAACACGCTGTACCAGGCGCGCGGGATGCTCCCCGTCGACGCCGAGCTGCTTACCCCCCGGCACCTGGGTGGCCCGGTGTACTGGCTGGCGGAAGACGAAGACAGCGGCGCGATTATCGGCAGCGTCATGGGCCTGAACCACACCAAGGCGTTCGATGACCCCGAGCATGGCAGCAGCCTGTGGTGCCTGGCGGTGGACCCGCACTGCACACGCCCCGGCGTGGGTGAAGTGCTGGTGCGCCACCTGATCGAACACTTCATGAGCCGTGGCCTGGCCTACCTGGACCTGTCAGTGCTGCACGACAACCGCCAGGCCAAGCGCCTGTACCAGAAACTGGGTTTTCGCAACCTGCCCACCTTCGCAGTCAAGCGCAAGAACGGTATCAACGAGCAACTGTTCCTCGGGCCTGGCCCGCAAGCCGACCTCAACCCCTACGCTCGCATCATCGTCGACGAGGCCCTGCGCCGGGGCATCGAAGTGCAGGTGGACGACGCCGCTGGCGGCCTGTTCACCCTGAGCCTGGGCGGGCGGCGCATTCGCTGCCGGGAATCGCTCAGCGACCTGACCAGTGCCGTGACCATGACCCTGTGCCAGGACAAACGCCTGACCCAGCACGCGCTGCACAACGCCGGACTGCAGGTGCCCGCGCAACAGCTGGCGGGCAATGCCGATGACAACCTGGCGTTTCTCGAAGAGCATGGCGCGGTGGTGGTCAAGCCGGTCGATGGCGAGCAAGGCCAGGGCGTGGCGGTGAACCTGACCTGCATCGACGACATCACCCGTGCCGTGGCGCATGCCCGCCAGTTCGACAGCCGCGTGCTGCTGGAAAGCTTTCATGCCGGGTTCGACCTGCGCATCGTGGTGATCGGCTACGAAGTGGTGGCCGCCGCCATTCGCCATCCGGCGCAGGTGCTGGGCGACGGTAAGCACAGCGTGCGCCAGTTGATCGAAGCCCAGAGCCGTCGCCGCCAGGCCGCCACCGGTGGCGAAAGCCGCATTCCGCTGGACGACGAAACCGAGCGCACCTTGCGCGCAGCGGGCGTTGGCTATGACGACGTGTTGCCGGCCGGCCAGCGCCTGGCCGTGCGGCGCACGGCCAACCTGCACACCGGCGGCACCTTGGAAGACGTCACCGAACGCCTGCACCCGGTGCTGGCCGATGCTGCCGTGCGGGCGGCACGGGCACTGGAAATTCCGGTGGTTGGGCTGGACTTCATGGTGCGCGATGCCGGGCAGCCGGAGTACGTGATCATCGAGGCCAACGAACGTGCTGGCCTGGCCAACCATGAACCGCAGCCCACGGCCGAGCGTTTTATTGACCTGCTGTTTCCCCATAGCCGGCCTTTGGCGTAAACCCGTGCCGGCCTCTTCGCGGGCAAGCCCGCTCCCACAGGGATATCACCGCCCTTGAAGGTTGCGTTGTACCTGTAGGAGCGGGTTCACCCGCGAAGGCAGCGCTGTACCTGTAGGAGCGGGTTCACCCGCGAAGAGGCCGGCACAGGATTAAAGGAGTCCCCAACCATGTCCGAGCAATACCCCGAACCCGATCTCGACTACCTCAAACGCGTGCTGCTGGAAATGCTCGCAATCCCCAGCCCCACCGGCTTCACCGACACCATCGTGCGCTACGTGGCCGAACGCCTTGACGAACTGGGCATCCCCTTCGAGCTGACCCGCCGCGGCACCATTCGCGCCACCCTCAAAGGCCGGCAGGCCACCCCCGACCGCGCCGTTTCTGCCCACCTGGATACCATCGGCGCCAGCGTGCGTCAGTTGCAGGACAATGGCCGCCTGGCCCTGGCGCCCGTCGGCTGCTGGTCCAGCCGTTTTGCCGAGGGCAGCCGGGTTAGCGTGTTTACCGATACCGGGGTATTCCGTGGCAGCGTGCTGCCGCTGATGGCCAGCGGGCATGCCTTCAACACGGCGATCGACCAGATGCCGATCAGCTGGGACCACGTGGAAGTGCGCCTGGATGCCTACTGTGCCACGCGCGCCGACTGTGAGGCACTGGGCGTGAGCATTGGTGATTTCGTGGCCTTCGACCCCTTGCCCGAGTTCACCGAAAGCGGCCACATCAGCGCCCGTCACCTGGACGACAAGGCTGGCGTAGCGGCATTGCTGGCGGCACTGAAGGCTGTGGTGGAAAGCGGTCGCCAGCCGCTGATCGACTGCCACCCGCTGTTCACCATCACCGAGGAGACCGGCTCGGGTGCAGCCGGCGCCCTGCCCTGGGACGTCAGCGAGTTCGTCGGCATCGACATCGCCCCGGTGGCGCCTGGGCAGGCTTCCAGCGAGCATGCGGTCAGTGTGGCCATGCAGGACTCGTCGGGGCCTTACGACTACCACCTGTCCCGGCACCTGCTGAAACTGGCCGGCGACCATGACCTGCCGGTGCGGCGCGACCTGTTCCGCTATTACTTCAGCGATGCCCATTCGGCGGTGACTGCCGGGCACGATATTCGTACCGCGCTGGTGGCCTTTGGTTGCGATGCCACCCATGGTTACGAGCGCACCCATATCGACAGCCTGGCAGCGCTGAGCAGGTTGTTGTCAGCCTACCTGCTGAGCCCGCCAGTGTTTGCCAGCGACTCGCAGCCGGCCAATGCATCGCTTGAGCGCTTCAGCCACCAGCTGGAGCATGATGCGCAGATGGAGAGCGACACGCGGGTACCGGCCGTGGACAGCCTGGTCGGAAACAAAGGCTAAACGCACTTGGGGCTGCAAAGCGGCCCCAACACCTCGAATGTTTCGCGTAGCATGCCCATACCTATTTCAGACACCGCCCGACCATGCTGATCCCCTACGACCAATTGCAAGCCGAAACCCTGACCCGCCTGATCGAGGACTTCGTCACCCGCGACGGCACTGACAACGGCGACGACACCCCGCTGGAAACCCGCGTGCTGCGGGTACGCCAGGCATTGGCCAAAGGCCAGGCTTTCATCCTGTTCGACCTGGAAAGCCAGCAATGCCAGTTACTGGCCAAGCATGATGTGCCCCGCGAGCTGCTCGAATAGCAGGTCAGGCCTCTTCAGGCCTTGCTCTGCTTGGACGCCTTGATGCGCTTGTGAACTTCGGCTCGATGCACCGGCACCTGACGCGGAGCATCCACACCAAAGCGCACCACGCCGTCCCGGGTCTCCACCACGACGATCCGGATGTCATCGCCAATCATGATGACTTCCCCAACTTCGCGCCCAATTACCAGCATGTTCCGATCCTCCTGCGAAAGGGAAAACCGGAGCCTGCCCCGTAGGTATTCAGCTACTCAATAGCTCCACTGTGATTCAGAAAGCCCTTACACTTTTGAGTAACTTCCCCTACAGACCAATCATCGCGACGGGGCTTTTGCCCGCATTTTCACCGCCATGTCGGCCATCTCGTCATACAGCCGCTCAGGGGCCTGGCGTTTCAGTTGCCAGGCCTGGCGCCCTGCCTCATGGGGCAGGATGAGGAACTCGCCTGCAGCGACCTGCTGATGGATATAGTCGGCAATGTCCGCCGCACTGATCGGCGAACCTTCGAGCAGCTTGCCCACCTGCGCCTTCATCGCCGGGTTCGGCCCGCGGAACGAGTCCAGCAGGTTGGTCTGGAAGAACGACGGGCACACCACGTGCACCGCCACCTCCACCTGGCGCAACTCCACCAGCAGGCTTTCCGACAAGGCCAGCACACCGGCCTTGGCCACGTTGTAGTTGCTCATGCCCGGGCCCTGCATCAGCGCGGCCATCGAGGCGACGTTGATAATGCGCCCCTTGCTGCGCTCCAGCAGCGGCAAGAAGGCCTTGCAGCCCTTGACCACGCCCATCAGGTTGACCGCGATCTGCCAGTCCCAGTCTTCCAGCGTCAGTTCGGCGAAGAACCCACCCGAAGCGACGCCGGCGTTGTTGACGATCACATCGACCCCTCCGAACTTCTCTTCGCAGGCCTGGGCAAGGGCCGTCAGCTGACTATAGTCGCGCACATCGCAGCGCTGGACGAAGCCGTCGCCACCGGCCTGGCGAACCTGCTCCAGCGTTTCGCGCAGGCCGGTTTCGTTGACATCGGCCAATGCCAGGCGCCAGCCCTCACGGGCCCAGCGCAGGGCGATCTCGCGGCCGAGGCCAGACCCGGCGCCGGTGATCATGATGCGTTTTTGCATGGTCGCAGGCCTTGTTTTGACAGGGAGTCCGGTGAGTCTAATCAAGGCGTCGCCATCCGGGAGGATTCATCAGGGCAGTGAATGGGCGGGCATGATTGGGTAGACGGCTGCACGGGGATGGAATCTTTACCAACCCGCACCGGTCCGAATTATCGAGAGGCCAGCATTCTCAGGCTCTTGCCCCCTAATCACGCAAGGACTTTGACATGACCACGATCCTTATCATCATCCTGATTCTGCTGCTGATCGGTGGCTTACCGGTCTTCCCCCACTCGCGCAGCTGGGGCTATGGCCCTTCCGGCATAATCGGCGTGGTGTTGGTGATTCTGTTGGTATTACTGTTGCTTGGGATGATATGACGCGCTGCGGATAGCCACTTAAAACAGTCACGTGAGGTGAATGGCAAGCGGGTCGCAACACCCGGTTGCCATTCTACAGGTTCGCGTCGAACACCATTGTCACGACGGCCTGATACTCGATACCAGGCAACATGTCCTGATCCCGGGTGTGGCCGCGAGGGTACACATGAAAATGCAACTGCCCTTGGCTGCCGGTCACACCCTCTGGCGGGACTTGAAGGCTCATGGCGTTCTCAACTCCGCCAAAGGACATTGCCTGACGATAGAGCGTACGGCCATTGTAGGAAACCCCAGGCAAGGTCATGGCCAGGTGCAGCGGTATGCCATGGCCTTTGGCCGACCGTAGATTGCACGTGCTATCCAGCCCGGTGCTGCACAGCGCCCAGACGTTGAATGGCCCACTGGCAGTCAGGCTGAAGCCCACGTCTTTTTCCAGTTTCTCTGCCACACCCCGCCCTCGGCTACCATGCCCGTGCGTTTGCTGCGGCACCAGTATCACCTGCTCGGAACCCGGCTCAAAACGCACCTCAAGGTCATGCACCACCTCCAGTTCGACGTTGATCGCCACTGAATCGGCCGTGAGCCCGGCGACCGTTCTGCTCGAACCCAGGCCAATATCCCTGTCGGGGCCTATCGAATAGACCACGCGCCCGCGGTACACGCCCGACTTCAAGCTCGCCGGCAAAGGCGTCTTCAGCCTGTAGCCCAGCGTAAGGTGACTCACATGGTAAGTGCTCGCATTTGCCGCGTTGAGGTTGGCCCAGCACCCGTTGCTGGCTGGCGACCACAGAAACAGGCGATGCGCCGCGCTCGCCAACGCAACCTGGCAACCACTCGAGTCCAGGCCCGTGCGCGCCGTAAGCGTAGGTGCCCCATCGTCCGAAGTTACCGCACCGCCCAGGTGGGTAATGGCAAAGTCCATGCTGACTTGCTCGCCGGTCTTGTCACGGACCATCATTAGCGCAGTTGGCTGGACAGGGGCCGAGAGGTAGAAGCCATCGGTGCCTTCGCCATCGACTGTTTTCGAGTATTCGACCCCCACATCCAGCAGATCCTGCAGCGGATCGCCACAAAGCTGCGGCAACTGAGTACAGACAGGTGACGACCGGGGTGTCAGGTTTTCAAATTGCCGGGTCTCGCCGCGGTAACGCAGCTTGAGCGTAATGTCGGCCGCTTGCGCCCACGACGAACCCAACACGCCCGACAGCAGTACCAGCATTGCACACTTGCGAAACATGCCTCTACCTCTCACTCTGCCTTGAAGTTCATGGCTTTGCGCGCATCGCCTTCCACCAGTTCGAAGCGATATTCAACACCGGGCTTCTCGACGAACTCGCGCGTACGCCCGGGGCGAAGATGGTGCTTGGCCGGAGGATCACACTCGTCCTCGACCAGCACACAGGCCTCGACGTTGTCGAGCAGCACCGTCGCATTGCCCTCGTTGCGCACGGTCCATTTCCCCCCGGCGCGCTCAATCGAGGTCTGGTACCGCGTGGCAGCAGGCTTGGTAATCAAAATGGTGCCGTAGCCGGCCAGAAACTGCACACCGGCACTGAGTTCTTTGCGGTAAGCATCAAGCTCCGTTTCATCCAGTGCAAAGCTGTCATCCTGTTCCGGCACCACCGGGACGAAGCGCAGCCGGTAGTAACGCTCCTGGTTCCGTTCACCGCGATACAGCAACCGCACGGCCTGCATGCCGCGTGCCGGGATGATCATCCGCGCCGGGCTGGCAACAACGCTGCGCTGGTCAAAGGGCAGCTCATCGACTTCCACCTCACGGGGTTCGGCCTGGCCGTCGTAGACCAGCTCCAGCACGCTGACCTTGACGAACGCAGTACTGTCCCCCCGGTTGTAGATGCGTTTGGCATAAGTGCCCTTGCCTGGCTCGAGGTAGTCATAGAGCGCGCCGACATCCAGCTGTGGCCCGGCCTGGGCAAACCACGGCAGCATCAGCGCAACGAACAACAAGGGTGACAAGTGAAATGTGAACCTGTGCATCTTCAACCTCTGTTTACTCAACATCCAATCCATCGACCCGGGTATCGGGCCCTCTACAGCGTCATGCCGAAAGCCGGCTCAGCCCACACTGGGCACACACCGCTGATCACCCACGATCAGCAGGTCATCCTCGCGATCAAAGTTGTCCGGCGTTAATGTCAGAAGGCAGTTGCCTGCCGTGCCATGGCGAATTTCCAGGGTGGGCCGTGACTCACTCATTTCCACGTTGAAATAGCCATCCGCCTCGACAACCGTGCGCCCGGCATCATTGACCACATGCGCGCCGTGCAGTGGCTGGCCTTGCCCGTCGAGCAGCCGGCCAAACACAGTCACCGTTCGCATGACCTTCACCGAGTGATACCCCACCCCACCGCGGTTGAGGTGATAGTCCACAGCGAGGGGTTGGATCTGTGCTGGCGGCACGTCCTTGGTGTCGAAGTCGAAGCGCACATGGCCAGACTTGAACGCCGTCACCGGCACGATATTGCGCCCGGGGTGCAGCACTGCACTCATGCCCTGGCCATCGTTGGCGCGTAGCTTCACACCGTGCAGATCGCTTTCGACATCGATGATCAAGCCGGCTTCGAGCGGCAGGTTGCTGCCTCCCATGGCCAGCTTCCCCGCGCCCAGCGCCAGGGTGCTTTCCAGGTTGAGGCCACCGCTGAGGTTATTGTTGAAGGAAGACGTCTGTGCATATGCATCGCCCTGCAGTTCCTGACTGTGGAACCGCCCATTGGCCGCCAGGCTGGTGCCATAGCCATCGAGCGTCGCGCTGCCCCCCAGGCTGTGCACAGGGCCCAGGTCGACGTTCTGCCGATACCACAGCGAAGCGTAGGGGTCATTACCGCCCTCACGCGAGGCACGGCTACCCACATCGACCCCAAGCTGCCTGCCATCGCGCTCAAGCTTCATGCTTACAGCGACGTTAACGCCGCGGCTCCGCACACCAGCGCTGCTGCGCGTTCCAGGCCTGTCGAAGAGTGAAAGGCGAACACTGCTCTGATGCCCCCGCAGTTTTCCGTAGAACGCCCAGCTCAGGTCGGCACCCAGGCCGCTTGCCGAGCCCGCACTGTGTTCCAGGCGCAGTGTCGCTGAACTGCGCGAGGTTACCCGCTGGTTGATCGAAAAGGCGGTGCGGCTGCGCACCTGGCGCTGTGAAGTATCGTCGCGACCGCTACTGCCAGGCTCCAGCCAGGTCTGGTTGTGGCTCAGCAACAACGAGCCCCAAGGGTGGGTATAGGTCAACTGCAGATCGCCGCCGTTGCCCAGGCCCTGGGTCTGATTGAGGCTGGCGTAAAGCTTGAACCGTTCATGCACGTCCCAGTCCAGCGAGGTACCCAACTGCAGGTCAGCATCGACCTGTTGCACTGACAACCCCAGCACCGCAGAAGGATGCATCAGGTAGTTGGAAAGGGCACCGAACACCGGGCTCTGTTCACGATTGCCATCCGAGTTGCTCAGCAGCTCGACCTGCTGGCCCAGGTACAGGTTGTAGCGCCAGCGGTTATCCATGTTCTGCCACCGGCTGGGCTTGTAGATGGACACTTCGCTGCGCGAGGTCTCCAGGCCGTCTTCGAGCAAACGCAGCTCCACATCGTAGATGCCGCCGGGCAATATCCGCGTGTCGATCGCCTGCAAACCCGGCTGTACCGGCTGACTGTTGATCAGCGAACCATTGCGATAGATTTCGACGATACCCGGGCGGTTCGGCGTGACGTAGACCGGGATGGCGCTGGCTTGGCCATTGTCGACCAGCAGGCTGTCACTGCTGCCCAGCATCAAGCCAAGCGTGCTATCAGGGCGACGCCCCAGCAGCGCTGGCTGGCGCACCAGGCCTTGTGTGTCAGTGGAGAAGTAACCCAGCCGAAAGAAATGCGCTTCATGCAGGCTCTGCGCGTAAAGCTGGTTCATGCGGTAACGCATATCGCCTTGCTCAGCTGGGGTGCGTTCCACGCGTGCATCGGCAAGCGTCGTCCAGTTATGCAGGTTGCCCTGACCGAGCAGGCCGATTCTGCCCGTGGTCTGATTACCATCATTGACCAGGTTGAGCTGGTTACGCAGCAGCAACCCAGCGTCGCTCTGCTCCGGGAGGCGGTGGAAGAGCGTGTCCTGCTCCAGCTTCTCGGCATTGGACGTCAGCAATGACAACTGGGAATTGGCCAGGCTGTAATGGATAGCCTGCAACCCGTCCGGGCAGTTTTGCAGGCAGTCGCCCAGCATGCGCCCGCCCTCCAGGCGCTGTTGCCATAACTGCCTGAGTGTGGCCGGCTCTGCGCTCTGCTCAGTGTCGGTAAACGCCAGCAACTGCACACGGTTATCACGGCTCAGCACCACCATGGCATCGCCGAGGTAGCGCTGATCCAGCTCCACTCGCACGGCAAGCGGCACATCGAAAAAGTGCGCCTCGAAGTCTTCTGGCAAACGCCCGAATGTCTTCAGGTCAATGGCACTGGACGCGCGCTCGGCCAACACTTCGAGGGGTAAAAGGCAGGCAGCACCCAGCAGCCAGACAGCGAGTGCACGGCCGGGTGCAGCAAACTGGAACATGATTCAATCCACTTCAACACCTGCCTCGACACTGGTAGACATCCAGTAAGTTGAGGCAGGCGACTCTGCTTCAATCAAAGGCTGGTGGAAGAAGTTTCAAACAACACGCTCACTGTCCCGGTATACTCACCCTTCAAATAACCATTGTCGGGCTTTATGGCACTAAACGTAATGGGAAGTTCATTGCCGCCTTTAGCATCTTCCGCGCTCATGACCTCCGTGGGCGTCAACTCCAACTTTTTACCCCCAACAGAGATGACAAGATCAATCCGCTGGTCGGTTTGTGGGTCTTGCAGCGCTGCTGTGTGCAGCAGGTGGGCCTGAATAGCACCGACATCACTCTGCGCCGAGAACTTTTCACTGACCGCCTTGAAGTCTTCGCGCTCCGGCTCATATTCAAGCGTCACGCCTTTCTCCAGCCAGTCCCCTACGGGTGCCACTGAAAAATCATTCCCGGGAATGACCGCCGTCACTGAAATATTCTGGCTGATCGGCTCAGGGGCGGACGCGACAGCGGCACCGGCAAACAATGCAAGGAACGGGACAGCCAATACATAGGATTTCACATCAAACTTCCTTTAACGGTTGCACATCAAATAGCGGACACCCTGGGGCACCCGAATGAAATTGCGAATCAGGGCGCCCCTGTTTCAAACATCAAGGTGGCTTGCGTAGTGTAAGTACCAGGCATGCGAGTCGACGACGATTCCGACATCGGATAGAACCTGAATTGAATGCTTTTTCCCTGAGCAGCTTCAGCAGCACTGACGATTTCAACCGGCGCCGTGCCCATTTTTTTGCGATTCAACATGATGTGGTATCGACGGGGCGCTACCGCACCGCCCACCCGCGTGAACCGATACTCCGAACGGTCTGTTTTCGCGTAAATCGGGCCGTAGGTGCTTTTTACAAACACTTCTTTTTCAATTTGCTTGAAGACGCCCCGGTCCGGGTCATATTCAGCCTGAAGTACGTCTTCCCACCAATTGCCAACGGATGCCACCTGAAATTCAGGTACCGACACGACAGCCTGGACACTGATATCCTGCGGTATTTCCTTCGCCCCGGCAGTGCCCGCCACGCCAAGGAGAGCGAAGGTGATTAAACAGCGTAACTTCATTGAACATTCCCCAAATGTGCCGGCATCTATAGAGCACTTACGACATGAGGGAACTGTACGAGCAGGACATCAATGCGTATGTAGGGGATTTCTGACTTACTGCATGCAATAAAAAACGCCCCGACAGGCGGGGCGTTTTTTATTGCAACGCGTAAACGTTAGTGCGAAACCGCCCCGCTGGCACCCAGGCCAGTCTGCGATCGCACGAACTGTGGGAAGAACAGCGCGCGCTCATCCTCAGCCGCCTTGGACTTGTCGGTGACCGAGAAGAACCAGATGCTGACGAAGGCAATGGCCATCGAGAACAGCGCCGGGTACTCGTACGGGTAGATGGGCTTCTCGTGGCCGAGAATCTGTACCCAGATGGTCGGGCCAAGGATCATCAGCGTCACCGCACTCACCAAGCCCAGCCAGCCGCCGATCATGGCGCCGCGGGTGGTCAGCTTCTTCCAGTACATCGAAAGCAGCAGTACCGGGAAGTTGCAGCTGGCCGCAATGGAGAACGCCAGGCCGACCATGAAGGCGATGTTCTGCTTCTCGAACAGAATCCCCAGGCCGATCGCAAGTACACCCAGGGCGACAGTGGTGATCTTCGATACGCGGATCTCGTCCTTGTCGTTGGCTTTGCCCTTGCGCCAAACGCTGGCGTACAGGTCGTGGGACACTGCCGAGGCACCAGCCAGGGTCAGGCCAGCCACCACTGCCAGGATGGTGGCAAAGGCCACCGCCGAGATGAAGCCGAGGAACACACTGCCACCCACCGCATTGGCCAGGTGCACCGCGGCCATGTTGTTACCGCCCAGCAGAGCGCCTGCGGCGTCCTTGAATTCCGGGTTGGTGCTGACCAGCAGGATCGCGCCAAAGCCAATGATGAAGGTGAGGATGTAGAAGTAGCCGATGAAGCCGGTGGCGTACAGCACGCTCTTGCGCGCTTCCTTGGCGTCACTGACGGTGAAGAAGCGCATCAGGATGTGCGGCAGGCCAGCAGTACCAAACATCAGTGCCAGGCCCAGGGAGAATGCCGAGATCGGGTCCTTGACCAGGCCGCCGGGGCTCATGATCGCCTCGCCCTTGGCGTGTACCTTGATGGCTTCGGAGAACAGCGTGTTGAAGTCAAAGCCCACGTGTTTCATGACCATCAGCGCCATGAAACTGGCACCGGACAGCAGCAGCACAGCCTTGATGATCTGTACCCAGGTGGTGGCCAGCATGCCGCCGAACAGCACGTACATGCACATCAGGATACCCACCAGGATCACCGCCACATGGTAGTCCAGGCCGAACAGCAACTCGATCAGCTTGCCGGCGCCGACCATCTGCGCGATCAGGTAGAACGCCACCACCACCAGCGAACCGGAGGCCGACAGGGTGCGGATTTCCTTTTGCCCGAGGCGGTACGAGGCCACGTCGGCGAAGGTGTACTTGCCCAGGTTGCGCAAGCGTTCGGCAATCAGGAAAAGAATGATCGGCCAGCCAACCAGGAAGCCGATCGAGTAGATCAGGCCGTCGTAACCCGAGGTGAACACCAGCGCGGAAATACCCAGGAACGAGGCGGCCGACATGTAGTCGCCAGCAATCGCGAGGCCGTTCTGGAAGCCGGTGATCTTGCCGCCGGCAGCGTAATAGTCCGATGCCGACTTGTTGCGTTTGGAGGCCCAGTAGGTGATGCCGAGGGTGAAGGCGACGAAGGCCACGAACATGGCGATGGCGGAAACGTTCAGCGGTTGTTTCTGCACCTCGCCGGTCAGGGCATCGGCGGCCCACACGGCGGGTGCGAAGGCTCCGCAGGCCAGTACGGCCAAGGCTTTGATTTGGCGAATCATTGTTGCGCCTCCTTCAGGATTTCCTTGTTCAGCTCATCGAATTCGCCGTTGGCGCGGCGCACGTAGATGGCGGTCAGGACGAATGCCGAAACGATCAGGCCGACGCCCAGGGGAATGCCCCAGGTAATCGATGACTCAGGACTGAGCTTGGCGCCCAGCACATGAGGACCGTAGGCGATCAGGAGGATGAAGGCGCAGTACAGGCCGAGCATGATCGCCGAGAGAATCCAGGCGAACCGTTCGCGTTTGGTCACCAGCTCCTTGAAACGGGGGCTGTTTTGTATCGAGAGGTAAATGCTGTCGTTCATTGTTTTTGTCCTAGCAGCACAGATACGGGATGGAACCCACACCCTTACTTTATGCTGCCGATGGACGCCAACCAGACGACCTTAGTCTTAGATGCAACGGTGTTTTACCGATTGCGTAACAAAGTAATGACCCGTTCGCGGGTAAACCCGCTCCTGTAGGAGCGGGTTTACCCGCGAAGAAACCCTATTGGCCCTGGAAGGTGATTACTTGCCAGTCCACTCCTTCACACGATCAGGGTGCTTGGCAACCCAGTCCTTGGCGGCCGCTTCAGGCTTGGCCCCTTCCTGGATCGCCAGCATCACCTCGCCAATCTCGTCCTTGGACTGCCAGTTGAACTTCTTCAGGAACTCCGCCACTTCCGGTGCCTTGGTGGCCAGTTCCTTGCTGCCGATGCTGTTCACGGTTTCTGCCGCGCCATATACGCCTTTCGGGTCTTCGAGGAACTTCAGCTTCCACTTGGCGAACATCCAGTGCGGAACCCAACCGGTCACCGCAATCGACTGCTGCTTGGCATAGGCACGGCCCAGTTCCGCAGTCATCGCCGCACCCGAGCTGGCCTGCAACTTGTAACTGGTCAGGCCATAGTCCTTGATTGCCTGGTCGGTCTTGAGCATCACACCGGAGCCTGCGTCAATGCCGACAATCCTGTCCTTGAAGCTGTTATCGGTCTTGAGGTCGGCGATGCTCACTGCCTTGACGTACTCGGGGACGATCAGGCCAATCTTGGCGTCCTTGAAGTTCGGGCCGTAGTCGACCACGTTGTCCTTGTTCTTGGCCCAGTACTCACCATGGGTCACCGGCAACCAGGCCGACAACATGGCATCGAGCTTGCCAGTTGCCACACCCTGCCACATGATCCCCGTGGCCACGGCCTGCAACTTCACGTCGTAGCCGAGTTTTTGCTTGATTACTTCGGCGGCCACGTTGGTGGTCGCCACGCTGTCGGCCCAACCATCCACGTAACCAATGCTTACTTCTTTGGCCATAGCCTGTGCAGTGCTCATGGCCATTACCAGGGCGGTGCCCACACCCAGGAAACGTCGCATTTTCTTCAAAGTTGCCATCAAAGCATCCCCTCGTCAGGTCTTGGAGATTGCATCATCTTCCTGCAACACAAGTCGACCTGATCCAGCTGCGACCTACACCCGCCCCATATGCGACAGCACTATGCCATTAGCGCCATCGGCCTACCTCGGCCTGCGCGATCCTTGCATGCCAAAGGTTTGGCGCCGGGCTACTATCTAACCTTTTGTGCCAGACGATGGACCGCCACATGCCCAGTTGTAGCCGCTTGTTATTGCCGTTGTACCTGCTTGCCTGCCTGCTGGCCCTGCTCGGGCTGGGGGCGCTCTGGTACGGGCTGGGCAAGCCTGTGCACCTGCCCGATGCGGCCAGCCCTGCACACAAGCTGCAATGCGCTTCGTACACGCCGTTTGACAAAGACCAGTCGCCTTACGACCAGCCGTTTCGCCTGCGCCCAGCGCGGATGGACGCCGACCTGGCGTTACTGGCCGAGCGGTTTCAGTGCATCCGTACCTATTCCATGAGCGGTCTTGAGGCAATCCCGGCGCTGGCACGCAAGCATGGGCTGAAGGTGATGCTGGGCGCCTGGGTGAACGCCCACCCGGCCGACACCGAGAAGGAAATCAACCTGCTGATCGCTGCTGCCAACGCCAACCCGGACGTGGTCAGCGCGGTGATCGTCGGCAATGAGACACTGTTGCGCAAGGAGGTGACGGGTGCCCACCTGGCCAAATTGATCGCGCGGGTGAAGCGCCAGGTCAAGGTGCCAGTGACCTACGCCGATGTCTGGGAGTTCTGGCTGCAGCACCCGCAGGTGGCCTCGGCAGTGGACTTCCTGACCATTCATCTGCTGCCCTACTGGGAGGACGATCCGCGTGGCATCGACGATGCCTTGGCCCACGTTGCCGATGTGCGCCGGGTGTTCGGCACACGCTTCGCGCCCAAGGACATACTGATTGGCGAAACCGGCTGGCCCAGCGAAGGCCGCCAACGCGAAACGGCGGTGCCCAGCCGGGTCAATGAGGCGCGCTTCATCCGTGGCTTCGTGGCCATGGCCGAGCGCAATGGCTGGCAATACAACCTGATCGAAGCCTTCGATCAGCCCTGGAAACGCGCCAATGAGGGCGCGGTGGGTGGTTACTGGGGGCTATACGACGCGGACCGGCAGGACAAGGGTGTGCTCGAAGGGCCAGTGAGCAACCTGCATGACTGGCCGCAGTGGTTGCTGGCCAGCGCCGTGCTGACGGTGATCATGCTGGTGCTGGCCGGGCGCCCCGCTACACCGATGGCCGCCTTGCTGCTGCCACTGCTGGCAGCGTTTGGCGCCGCTTGCCTGGGCCTGTGGGGCGAGTTGATGCGCACCCATGCGCGCTTCGCCGGGGAATGGTTGTGGGCACTGATGCTGGCCGGGCTTAACCTGCTGGTACTGGCCCATGCGTTGTTGGCGCTGGCGCGGCGGGCCGGCTGGCGTGAACGCTTGTTCGCCTGGCTGCAGGTGCGAGCCGGCTGGCTGTTGCTGGCGGCGGGCTTCGCTGCGGCGGTGAGCATGCTGACAATGGTGTTCGACCCGCGCTACCGCAACTTCCCCAGCGCGGCGCTGGCGTTGCCGGCGCTGGTGTATGTGCTGTGGCCGGTGCGGGCGCGGCGGGCGGAGGTGGCGTTGCTGGCGTTCATCGTGGGCGCCGGGGTGGCGCCGCAGTTGTTCGTGGAAGGGCTGGAGAACCAGCAGGCCTGGGGCTGGGCGGTGGTGAGTGTGCTGATGACAGCGGCGTTGTGGCGAAGCTTACGGATGCGACAGGCTTGATACTGCATATCCCTCGAGCCCGGCGCGTACCTTGTGGGAGCAAGACAGTTGCTCCCACAAGGTACGCGCAGCTGCTTACAATGGGGGTTGCCTGACCAGGCGCAACCCCGCCAGTACCAGCGCAAACACCGCAATGCTGGCGGTGTACAGCACCAGCGCCGGCACTGCGAACACCAGTGCCAACACTGCCAGCCACCAGCCGGCACGCGCGGAAACGAACTGGGCCAGTAGCGCAAGGCCCAATCCGCCCCAGGCCATGACCTGATGGTGAATGCCCAACCCCAGCAGCGAACGCACCTCGCACTGCCAATAGGCGGTCGGCACTGCGCACAGCCCTACCCACTGGCCATCCTCCATCAGACCATAACGCACGCCATAACTGGCCGCGAGCCAACCCCCCAGGAACAGCAGCAACAGCGCCGTCGGCAGCGAACGAGACATCCTGTTCTCCAATAGCGGTAATCGAAAGCATCCATGATCGCTTATGCCCGTTTCTAAGGCAAAATCACACCCCGGCAGCTATGTTGCAGATAGCGAGTACGCCAAATGCCACCGCAGCGGGCAACTTTGCCCGCCTGGCTGTGGTCCTAGCCTGCACACTGCTCGACCTTGCGTTCTTTTGGGGGATTACATGCTTCGATCTTTGCGCCTCGCTGCCCTGCTCGGCAGCTTGCTCATGGCTGTGGCCGCTTCAGCGCGGGATATCGACGCTGCCAGCTATGGCTACCCTCTTACCAACCCGTTCGAGGCCACCATCGCCACAACGCCGCCGGACAAGCGCCCTGAGCTGCCCAGCGACGATGAAATCAATCAGTCCGACTACAGCCTGAACTTGCGCCCGGAACGTGAGTTCACGTTGCCCGACAACTTCTGGGCAGTGAAGAAGCTCAAGTACCGCCTGGCCCGCCAGGATCGCGAAGCACCGCTGATCTTCATCATCGCCGGCACCGGTGCGCCCTACAGCAGCAGCATCAATGAATACCTGAAAAAGCTGTTCTACCAGGCCGGCTTCCACGTGGTGCAACTGTCATCGCCCACCAGCTATGACTTCATGAGTGCAGCCTCGCGCTTTGCTACCCCCGGCATCAGCCAGGAAGACGCCGAAGACATGTACCGGGTGATGCAGGCCGTGCGCGCCCAGCACCCACGCCTGCCGGTCAGTGATTTCTACCTCACCGGTTACAGCCTGGGTGCGCTCGACGCCGCCTTCGTCAGCCACCTGGACGAAACCCGCCGCAGCTTCAACTTCAAGCGTGTACTGCTGCTCAACCCACCGGTCAACCTCTACACCTCGATCAACAACCTCGACAAGCTGGTGCAGACCCAGGTCAAGGGCATCGACCGCAGCACCACGTTCTACGAGCTGATGCTGGAAAAACTCACCCGTTACTTCCAGGACAAGGGCTACATCGACCTGAACGACGCCCTGCTGTACGACTTCCAGCAGTCGCGCCAGCACCTGTCCAACGAACAGATGGCCATGCTGATCGGCACTTCGTTCCGCTTCTCGGCAGCCGACATCGCCTTCACGTCCGACCTGATCAACCGCCGTGGCCTGATCATTCCGCCGAGGTTCCCGATCACCGAAGGCAGTAGCCTCACGCCGTTCTTCAAGCGCGCCCTGCAGTGCGACTTCGACTGCTACATGACCGAACAGGTGATTCCGATGTGGCGCGCCCGCACCGACGGCAACAGCATCCTGCAGTTGGTCAACCAGGTCAGCCTGTATGCCCTGGAAGACTACCTGCGCAGCAGTGACAAGATCGCCGTGATGCACAACGCCGACGACGTCATTCTCGGCCCGGGCGACATTGGCTTCCTGCGCAAGGTATTCGGTGAACGGCTGACCCTCTACCCCCATGGCGGCCATTGCGGCAACCTCAACTACCGCGTCAACAGTGACGCCATGCTGGAGTTCTTCCGTGGTTAACAAACTCCTCTTCGCCACTGCCCTGCTTGCCGCTGGCCACACCCTGGCCGCCGAAACCGCACCCCGAGCCAGTGTGGTCGAGGCCGACCCGCAGGTGATCGGCACCGCGCCACTGGTGCCCGAAGCCGATGGCTTCCTCGACCCGCTGCGTGAGCTGAAATTCAACCCGGGGCTGGACCAGCGCGAGTTCGAGCGCTCAACCCTGCAGGCGCTGAACGTGTACGACCCGCTGGAATCGATCAACCGGCGCATCTACCACTTTAACTACCGATTGGACCAATGGGTGCTGCTGCCGCTGGTGAGTGGCTATCAGTATGTAACCCCAAAGTTCGTGCGCACGGGGGTGAGCAACTTCTTCAACAACCTTGGCGATGTGCCGAACCTGTTCAACAGCGTGTTGCAGCTCAAAGCCAAGCGCTCGGCAGAAATCACCGCGCGACTGATGTTCAACACGATCATCGGCGTGGGTGGGCTGTGGGACCCAGCGACCAGCATGGGCCTGCCGCGCCAGAGCGAGGACTTTGGCCAGACCCTGGGCTTCTATGGCGTGCCGGATGGGCCGTACCTGATGCTGCCGGTGCTAGGCCCATCGAACCTGCGCGATACCACCGGGCTGGTGGTGGACTATGCGGGAGAGCAGGCGGTCAACTACCTGAACGTGGCCGAAGCCAGCACCGATCATCCGGAAATCTTCGCCCTGCGTGTGGTGGACAAGCGCTACACCACCAACTTCCGTTACGGCCAGCTGAATTCGCCGTTCGAGTATGAAAAGGTGCGGTATGTGTATACCCAGGCGCGCAAGTTGCAGATAGCCGAATAAGCCTGCCGCGGCCCTTTCGCGCCTTCACAGGTTTTGCACAACCCCTTGTAGGAGCGGGTTCACCCGCGAAAGGGCCCGCACAGGCACCATCAAATCCCCAGGAATTCGCAAAGCTCGCGCTTCTTGGCAAGGGCATCGCGCCGCCCCAACTCGATCAGTTCACTGCAATAGCTGGCCTCGAACAGCAAATAGCTCAACACCCCCGCCCCGCTGGTGCGCGTCGCCCCAGGCCCCCGTAAGAACAGGCGTAACGCCGCCGGCAACTCGCGGCGGTGCCGAGCGGCAATCTCATCCAGCGGCTGGCTGGGCGCCACCACCAGCACGTCGATCGGTGCCAGCCCCAGGCGCCGGGCATCCAGGTGCGCCGGCAACAGCCCGCTCAAGTGGTTGAGGCGCTGCAGCAGTTCGATATCGTCTTCCAGGCTGTCAATGAACGTACTGTTGAGCATGTGCCCGCCGATCTGCGCCAGGCTCGGCTGCTGCCCGCTGAACACACGCTGGGGCGGTACAGGTGGCGCTGGCCGCTGCGGGTTTCCGCTCACCCCGACCACCAGCACCCGGCTGGCGCCCAGGTGCAAGGCCGGGCTGATCGGCGCCGACTGGCGCACTGCACCGTCGCCGTAATACTCGCCGCCCAGTTGCACCGGGGCGAACAGCAGCGGGATCGCCGCACTGGCCAGCAAGTGGTCGATGGTCAACGGTGCGGGTACGCCGATACGCCGGTGGCGCAGCCAGGCCTCGATGGTGCCGCGGCCCTGGTAGAAGGTCACTGCCTGGCCAGACTCGTAGCCAAAGGCGGTCACCGCCACGGCGCGCAGTTGCTCGGCGGCCAAGGCGTGGCCGATACCATCCAGGTTCAGGTGCGTTTGCAGCAGGCTGCGCAACGGGCTGCTGTCGAGCAACGCCACGGGGGCCTGGCCACCCAGCCCAAGCAGGTTGTGGCCGACGAAACGGCTGGCCTGGCGCACCACCCCGGGCCAGTCGCTGCGGATGACCAGATGGCTGCGGAAATTCTGCCAGAAGGCAGTGAGCCGCTGCACGGCGTCGCTGAAGTGCACCGCACCACTGGCCAGGGTGACAGCGTTGATGGCCCCGGCGGAGGTGCCGACGATGACCGGAAAAGGGTTGTGCGCGCCGGCGGGCAGCAACTCGGCGATGCCCGCCAGCACACCGACCTGGTAGGCGGCGCGGGCGCCGCCGCCAGACAGGATGAGACCGGTTACCGGGGGTGGTGCCATGGCGTCCTTCCTGGAGTTGATGTGTTTTCAGCGCTTCTTCTTGCCATACAGCCGCGGCGCCCCTTCGGGCCGCGACTTGAACCGCCGGTGCGCCCACAGGTATTGCTCGGGGCACTCGCGCAACACACGTTCAACCCACTGGTTGATGCGCAGGCAGTCGGCTTCCTCGCTCTCGCCGGGGAAATCCGCCAGCGGCGGGTGGATGACCAGCCGATAGCCGCTGCCATCCTCCAGGCGCTTCTGGGTGAACGGAATCACCTGCGCCTTGCCCAGCCGGGCAAACTTGGTGGTAGCGGTCACCGTCGCTGCGGGGATGCCAAACAACGGTACGAAGATGCTCTGCTTGGCGCCGTAGTCCTGGTCCGGTGCGTACCAGATCGCCCGGCCCGAACGCAGCAGTTTGAGCATGCCGCGCACGTCCTCGCGCTCCACCGCCAGCGAATCGAGGTTGTGACGCTCGCGGCCACTGCGCTGGATGAAGTCGAACAGTGCATTGCCGTGTTCGCGGTACATGCCGTCGATGGTGTGCTGCTGGCCGAGCAGCGCGGCGCCGATTTCCAGGGTAGTGAAGTGCACCGCCATGAGGATTGCGCCCTGCCCCGCCTGCTGGGCGGCCTGCAGGTGCTCAAGGCCCTCGATATGGGCCAGGCGCGCCAGCCTGGCCTTGGGCCACCACCAGCTCATGGCCATTTCGAAGAAGGCGATGCCGGTGGAGGCGAAGTTGGCCTTGAGCAAACGTTGCCGTTCGTCGACCGACAGCTCCGGGAAGCAAAGCTCCAGGTTGCGCGCGGCGATGCGCCGACGTTCACCGGCAAAGCGATACATGACGGCGCCCAGCGCGGCACCGATCTTCAGCAGCACCCGGTACGGCAACTGGACCACCAGCCACAATAGGCCCAGGCCCAGCCACAGGCCCCAGAACTTGGGGTGAAGGAAATAGGGACGAAAACGCGGGCGGTCCATTGATGCATCCGGAAAGACAAAGGCCGCGCATTCTACAACGGATCAGCGCATGTTGCGGGCAACCGGTGTTCTCGTTATAAGTCAGGGCACTTTTTTCGCAACAAGCCGTCTATGCAGACCATGAGCCCAAACCACACACCCGACACCGCCTCCGTGTTCCAGCTCAAGGGCAGCATGCTCGCCATTACGGTACTGGAACTGGCGCGCAATGACCTTGAAGCCCTCGACCGCCAGTTGGCGGCCAAAGTCGCCCAGGCCCCGAACTTCTTCAGCAATACACCGCTGGTACTGGCGCTGGACAAGCTGCCGGCCGACGAAGGGGCGATCGACCTGCCCGGCTTGATGCGGATCTGCCGACACCACGGCCTGCGTACCCTGGCCATCCGCGCCAACCGCATCGAGGACATCGCCGCCGCCATCGCCATCGACCTGCCGGTGCTGCCGCCCTCCGGGGCCCGCGAGCGGCCGCTGGAGCCCGAGCCCGAGGTGATCAAAAAGCCCGAACCGGCCCCGGCGCCACCACCGCCCCCCGAACCCGAAATACGCCCGACCCGCATCGTTACTTCACCAGTACGCGGTGGCCAACAGATCTATGCTCAGGGCGGTGATCTGGTTGTGACTGCTTCGGTCAGCCCAGGTGCGGAACTTCTGGCCGATGGCAACATCCATGTGTACGGTGCCATGCGCGGCCGCGCCCTGGCTGGCATCAAAGGCAACACCAAGGCGCGTATCTTCTGCCAGCAGATGACCGCCGAAATGGTCTCGATCGCCGGCCAGTACAAAGTCTGCGAAGACCTGCGCCGGGATCCACTGTGGGGGACCAGCGTGCAAGTCAGCCTGTCTGGTGACGTGTTGAACATCACCCGTCTTTAACGGATACTTGCCAGCATTTTTAGAGCAACTTTTTTACCGTTGCCTTTATTTAGCTATTTTCAGTTTTTTGCAGGGACAAGTGTCCCGACTATTTTTAGGGGTGAAACACCTTGGCCAAGATTCTCGTGGTTACTTCCGGCAAGGGGGGTGTGGGCAAGACCACTACCAGCGCCGCCATTGGTACCGGCCTCGCACTGCGCGGCCACAAGACCGTCATTGTCGACTTCGACGTGGGCCTGCGTAACCTCGACCTGATCATGGGCTGCGAACGCCGCGTGGTGTACGACTTCGTCAACGTTGTCAACGGCGAAGCCAACCTGCAACAGGCCCTGATCAAGGACAAGCGCCTCGAGAACCTGTACGTGCTGGCCGCCAGCCAGACCCGTGACAAGGACGCACTGACCCAGGAAGGCGTGGAAAAGGTACTGATGGACCTGAAGAAGGACTTCGAGTACGTCATCTGCGACTCGCCGGCCGGTATCGAAAAAGGTGCTCACCTGGCCATGTACTTCGCTGACGAAGCCATCGTGGTGACCAACCCGGAAGTTTCGTCGGTACGTGACTCCGACCGCATGCTGGGCATTCTGTCGAGCAAGTCGCGCCGCTCCGAAAACGGTGAAGAGCCGATCAAGGAGCATCTGCTGATCACCCGCTACCACCCGGAGCGCGTCGTCAAAGGCGAAATGCTGAGCGTGGCCGACGTGGAAGAAATCCTGTCGATCAAGCTCAAGGGTGTGATCCCGGAATCGCAGGCCGTCCTCAAGGCGTCCAACCAGGGTATCCCGGTCATTCTCGATGACCAGAGCGATGCCGGCCAGGCCTACAGTGATGCGGTCGACCGCCTGCTGGGCAAAGAGAAGCCGATGCGCTTCATCGATGTACAGAAGAAGGGATTCTTCGAGCGCATTTTCGGGAGCAAATAAAACATGAACCTTTTTGACTTCTTTCGTGGCAGACAGAAACAGACCAGCGCGTCGGTAGCGAAAGAGCGTCTACAGATCATCGTGGCGCACGAGCGCGGCCAACGCAGCGAACCGGACTACCTGCCCGCGCTGCAGAAAGAACTGCTGGAAGTAATCCGCAAATATGTGAACATCGGCAACGATGATGTGCATATCGAGCTGGAAAACCAGGGCAGCTGCTCGATTCTGGAGCTGAACATCACCCTGCCGGATCGCTGATCCGCGTAGTCGACAATTTGGGGCTGCCTTGCAGCCCTTCGCGGGCAAGCCCGCTCCTACAGGGGAACGCATATCCTTTGTAGGAGCGGGCTTGCCCGCGAAGGGCCGCGAAGCGGCCCCAGCGTTTACTGCTATTTTCGTGAGACCTGCAATGCCGCTGTCGAATGTCCAGATCCTCTTCGAAGACGCCGCCATCCTGGTGATCAACAAACCGACCCTGCTGCTGTCGGTACCTGGCCGTGCCGAGGACAACAAGGACTGCCTGATCACCCGCCTGCAGGAAAACGGCTACCCCGATGCGCTGATCGTGCACCGTCTGGACTGGGAAACCTCCGGCATCATCCTGCTGGCCCGCGATGCCGATAGCCACCGCGAGCTATCGCGCCAGTTCCACGACCGTGAAACCGAAAAAGCCTACACCGCACTGTGCTGGGGCCAGCCGGCGCTGGACAGCGGCAGCATCGACCTGCCACTGCGCTACGACCCACCGACCAAACCACGGCATGTGGTGGACCACGAGCAGGGTAAGCACGCCCTGACCTTCTGGCGTATCGTCGAGCGCTGCGGCGATCACTGTCGGGTGGAGCTGACGCCGATTACCGGGCGTTCGCACCAGCTGCGCGTGCACATGCTGTCGATCGGGCACCCGCTGCTGGGTGATCGCCTGTACGCCAACCCGCAAGCCCTCGCGGCCCATGAGCGGCTGTGCCTGCATGCCTCGATGCTGAGCTTTACCCACCCGGTGTCCGGGCAGCGGTTGAAGTTCGAGTGCCCGGCACCGTTCTGATTCCGCAGGGCCTGAACCGGCGTCTTCGCGGCTAAAGCCGCTCCTACAAGGTCCGCACTGCGCTCAGAGGCTGTGCAATACCTGTGGTAGCGGGGGTTAGCCGCGAAGATGCAGACACAAATTGTCGACATTCTGCGTTAAACTCGCGCCACTGCTGTCTGGAGTGAGCTATGCGCGACGCACTGAATACCGGCCTCATCGAATTTCTCAAGGCCTCCCCCACGCCCTTCCATGCCACCGCCAGCCTGGTCCAGCGCCTTGAGGCGGCCGGCTACAAGCGCCTGGACGAGCGCGACAGTTGGGACCCCGAGACTGGCGGCCGCTACTACGTCACCCGCAACGATTCTTCAATCATCGCCATCAAACTGGGCAAGCAGTCGCCGCTGCTCAATGGCATCCGCATGGTCGGCGCCCACACTGACAGCCCGTGCCTGCGGGTCAAGCCTCAGCCCGAGCTGCAGCGCCAGGGCTTCCTGCAACTGGGCGTGGAAGTGTATGGCGGCGCGTTGCTGGCCCCCTGGTTCGACCGCGACCTGTCGCTGGCCGGCCGCGTCACCTACCGCCGTGACGGCAAGGTCGAAAGCCAGCTGATCGACTTCAAGCTGCCAATCGCGATCATCCCCAACCTGGCGATCCACCTGAACCGCACCGCCAACGAAGGCTGGGCGATCAATCCGCAGAACGAACTACCCCCCATCCTCGCCCAAGTGGCCGGTGACGAACGCATCGACTTCCGCGCCCTGCTCACCGAGCAACTGGCCCGCGAGCACGAGTTGATCGCCGACGTGGTGCTGGACTACGAGCTGAGCTTCTATGACACGCAGGACGCCGCGCTGATCGGTCTGAATGGCGACTTCATCGCCGGCGCCCGCCTGGACAACCTGCTGTCGTGCTACGCCGGTTTGCAGGCCCTGCTGGCCGCCGACAGCGACGAAACCTGTGTGCTGGTGTGCAACGACCACGAAGAAGTCGGCAGTTGCTCGGCCTGTGGTGCCGATGGTCCGATGCTGGAGCAGACCCTGCAGCGCCTGCTGCCCGATGGCGACACCTATGTGCGCACCCTCCAGCGTTCGCTGATGGTATCGGCCGACAACGCCCACGGCGTGCACCCCAACTACGCCGACAAGCATGACGGCAACCACGGCCCGAAGCTCAACGCCGGGCCCGTGATCAAAGTGAACAACAACCAGCGTTACGCCACCAACAGCGAGACTGCCGGGTTCTTCCGCCACTTGTGCATGGCCGAGGAAGTACCGGTGCAGAGCTTTGTGGTGCGCAGCGACATGGGCTGTGGCTCGACCATCGGGCCGATCACCGCCAGCCACCTGGGTGTGCGCACGGTAGATATCGGTTTGCCGACATTTGCCATGCACTCCATTCGCGAGCTGTGCGGCAGCCATGACCTGGCGCACCTGGTGAAGGTACTGACCGCGTTCTACCGTAGCCGCGAACTGCCTTGATGTAAGCAGGCCCGGCCTATTCGCGGCGGTTCGACGCGAATAGGCCGGTCCCGCTTAAGCGTGCTCAAGGTCAATCACGCCTCGCTTGCCAAGCGCTATGCTTGTTACATGGCCCCACTGCAAAAGGATTGCTGTCCATGTCCCCGTTCCTGTCACTGTTCGTCCCGGTGTTCCTGTTCCTGATGCTGCTGACCATCGGCTTCAGCATGCGCGAACGCAACATCGGTGTACTGATGATGTGGGTCGGCACCTTGGGTATTTTCGGCCTCACCTGCTGGAAGATCCTCGAGAAACTGCCGACATAAACCTCTACACTCGGTCAATCGTTTGACCTGAGGTAGATTTTCCAGTGCCTGCCCTCCCGCGTTACCTGTTCCTGTTGCTCTTGCTTTTCATTGCCCCGGTACAAGCGGCGGGCTTGCCTGGCCTGCTGGGCGGCAGTGCGCCCGCGCAACCAGAGGCCACCGAGCCGCTGGGCAAGTCGCTGGACGAGGTGATCAAGAACCTCGAAAACGACCAGCAACGGGCCAAGCTGCTGGCCGACCTGAAAAAACTGCGCGACGCCACCCGGCAATCGCAACCCAGCGTTGAACAGGGCGTACTCGGCCTGATCGGCGGTGCCCTGCATGACTTTGAAAAGCAGTTCAGCGGCGATGCCAGTCCATTCCACCGCTGGGCCGCGGAAATCGAACAGGCCCAGGCCGAACTGGCGGAACTGGTGGTGCCCGTGCACCAGTGGCCGGCGATCCTGTTCGGTTTTGCTGCAGTGATTGCCGTGTGGAGTGTGCTGGCCTATGCCTTCAACTGGGTCGGCCATCGGGTCCGCCTGCGCTTTGGCCTGAGCGAGGAACTGCCACAGCACCCGCGGACCTGGGACCTGGTGCGCTTTGCCTTGCGCAAGCTCGGCCCCTGGCTGGTAGCGCTGGTGTTCACGGTGTACCTGAGTTTCGTGCTGCCGCCCTCACTGGGCAAATCCCTGGCCATGGTGCTGGCCTACGCACTGGTGGTCGGTACGTGCTTTTCGGCCATTTGCGTCATCGCCTTTTCCTTGCTGGACGGCCCACACCGCCACCGCGCCCTGCACATCCTGCGGCGCCAGGCGTTTCGCCCGTTGTGGCTGATTGGCAGCTTCGCCGCGTTTGGCGAGGCGATGAGCGATCCGCGCATGCTGGTTGCCCTCGGCACCCACCTGGCCCACGCCCTGGCAACCTTGGCCAATGTGATTGCGGCACTGTGTACCGGGCTGTTCATCCTGCGCTTCCGCCGGCCGATCGCCCACCTGATCCGCAACCAGCCACTGTCGCGACGCCTGACCCGACGTACCCTCAGCGATACCATCGAGATCCTCGGCAGCTTCTGGTTCATTCCGGCGCTGATACTGGTGGCCATTTCTCTGTTCGCCACCTTCGTCTCCGCCGGCGACACGAGCACCGCCCTGCGCCAGTCGCTGATGTGCACGGTGCTGGTGGTGGTGTGCATGGTGCTCAACGGCCTGGTGCGCCGCCATGCCGCCAACCCCAAGCGGGCCAGCAAGCGCCAGGCGGTGTACACCGAGCGCTTGCGCAACTTCGGCTACCTGCTGGTGCACCTGTTCATCTGGCTGGTGTTCATCGAGTTGGGCCTGCGCGTGTGGGGCGTGTCGATGATCAGCTTCGCCGAGGGCGACGGCCATGACATCAGCCTTCGCCTGCTGGGCCTGGCCGGCACGCTGATCGTGGCCTGGCTGGTGTGGATCCTTGCCGACACCGCCGTACACCATGCCCTGGTGCGCTCGCGCCGGGGGCTGGCCAACGCCCGTGCGCAAACCATGATGCCGTTGATCCGCAACGTGATGTTCGTGGTCATCTTCATCATCGCGGTCATCGTCGCCCTGGCCAACATGGGCATGAACGTCACCCCGCTGCTGGCCGGTGCCGGTGTGATCGGCCTGGCCATCGGTTTTGGCGCACAGTCGCTGGTGGCCGACCTGATCACCGGCCTGTTCATCATCATCGAAGATTCGCTGGCCATCGACGATTACGTGGATGTCGGCGGCCACCTGGGCACGGTGGAAGGGTTGACCATTCGTACCGTGCGCCTGCGCGACATCGACGGCATTGTGCATACCATCCCGTTCAGCGAAATCAAGAGCATCAAGAACTACTCGCGGGAGTTCGGCTACGCGATCTTCCGCGTGGCAATCCCGCACAGCATGAACATCGACCAGGCGATCTCGCTGGTTCGCGAAGTGGGGCAGAAGCTGCGCAATGACCCGCTGATGCGCCGCAATATCTGGTCGCCGCTGGAGCTACAGGGGGTGGAGAGCTTCGAGTCAGGGTCGGCGATCTTGCGGGCGCGGTTCAAGACCGCGCCGATCAAGCAGTGGGAGGTGTCGCGAGCGTTCAACCTGGCCTTGAAGCGGCAGCTGGATGAAGCCGGGCTGGACCTGGCGACGCCGCGGTTGTCGGTGCAGGTGGTGACAGCCGGTGGGGGTGGGATGACAGAGGCCGGCTCGTAGGAGCGGGTTTACCCGCGAAGAAGGCAACACCTCATCCAGCCTGGGCACGAATGCGGATCGCATCATGCCGCCAATACTCGAGGTCACAGTCGATCAAGTGCCCATGCTGGTCGCTGTTGACCCGGGTAATGTGCAACCCCGGGCTGCCCGCCGACACTTTCAAGGCGCTTGCCGCCTCCACCGGCAACGCTGTCGGCAGGATCTCGAAGCACACCTGCCCGTACTCGATGCCATACACCCGCCCATAAATCTCGGTCAGTGACTGCGCCAGGTCGTGTTCGAGAATGCCTGGAAAGTACCGGGGGTTGAGGTAATGCTCGGCATACAGCACCGCCCGCCCGTCAATCCGCCGTAACCGGCAGACGCGCACCACGCTGGACAACGCCGGCAGCTGCAAGCGTGCGCAGATGGCCGCCGAAGCCGGCTGCAGCCGCGCCGACAGCAGTTCGGTACTGGCCACCCGCCCCTGATCGCGCACCATGGCATGGAAATGGCTGCGCTCGATCAGGTCGTAGGTCAAGCGCTGCGGTGCAACGAACCAGCCTCGGCGCTCTTCACGGTAGATCAAGCCTTGGGCCTCCAGCTGCACCAACGCCTCACGCAGGGTAATGCGCGTGGTGTCGAACACCTCACTGAGCCGCCGCTCGGCCGGCAGCTTGCCGCCAGGCGCCAGCAGGCCATGCTCGATCTGCTCCTGCAGGGCATGGCAGATGGCTGTTACCGCACGCGGGGGCGTCGACTGCATCGAAAGGTTACCTATCTGGACTAGTCCAGCCCCATCACAGGGCAGTTTGAGAATAGTGCAAGCCTAGGCAGGGCTGATGAACATCCTGTGACAAAGCTTGGGCCAGGCACTGCCAGAAACGCGCCAAGCCAGCAGAACCGGGGCGATTACCTGGTCTACGCTGTAGCTTCAGGGCCCTTGCCGGCCCCTCCCTACATCAAACTGTCACGCAAGGGGCCTACCTTGGCTCAAGGTTTGCTGACCTAGACCAAAGGTGCCAGTCAAAGGCTTGCAACGGCTTTACCCAGAACAACGATCGCAAAGGCACCCACCCAAAGGAGCTTCGGATGAAAAAGTTCTTCATGGCGTCACTGCTTGGTTCGGCCATCGCGTTATGCACCACGGCCATGGCCGCCGGCACTGACCTCAAGGCCCTGGAAGACGCCGCCCGCAAGGAAGGCACTGTCAACAGCGTGGGCATGCCCGACGCCTGGGCCAACTGGAAAGGCACTTGGGAAGACCTGGCCAGCAAGTACGGCCTCAAACACAGCGACACCGACATGAGCTCGGCCCAGGAACTGGCCAAGTTCGAAGCCGAGAAGGACAACGCCAGCGCCGACATCGGTGACGTGGGTGCCGCCTTCGGCCCGATCGCGGTGACCAAGGGCGTCAGCCAGCCTTACAAGCCAAGCACCTGGGACCAGGTGCCGGAATGGGCCAAGGACAAGGATGGCCACTGGGCGCTGGCCTATACCGGCACCATCGCTTTCATCATCAACAAAGACCTGGTCAAGGAAGAGGAACGGCCGAAAACCTGGCATGACCTGGAAAAAGGCAAGTACAAGGTCGCCATCGGTGACGTCGGCACCGCCGCCCAGGCCGCCAACGGTGTGCTGGCTGCGGCCATCGCCTACAAGGGGGACGAAACCAACGTGGCGCCGGGCCTGCAGCTGTTCACCAAGCTGGCGCAGCAGAAGCGCCTGTCGCTGGCCAACCCGACCATCCAGACACTGGAGAAGGGCGAGGTGGAAGTCGGCGTGGTGTGGGACTTCAACGGCCTGAGCTACCGTGAACAGATCGACCCAAAACGTTTTGAAGTGCTGATCCCCTCGGATGGTTCGGTGATTTCCGGCTATACCACGGTCATCAACAAGTACGCCAAGCACCCCAACGCGGCCAAGCTGACGCGTGAATACATCTTCAGCGACGCCGGGCAGATCAACCTGGCCAAGGGCCATGCGCGGCCGATCCGGGCCGAGCACCTGAAGCTGCCGGCGGATGTGCAGGCCAAGCTGCTGCCCAACGACCAGTACGGTGCCGCCCAGCCGATCAAGAATGCCGAAGCCTGGGAAGCCACCTCGAAGAAACTGCCGCAGATGTGGCAGGAGCAGGTGATCATCGAGATGGAATAAGGGGCTGGGCTTTGTAGCGCCTGATCCGGCCCTTTCGCGGGTAAACCCGCTCCTACACAGGGATACGCGATACATGTAGGAGCGGGTTACCCGCGAAGATGCCAACGCGGTTCATGACTGGAGAAAACATGCAACACAACGTCATCCTGGTCCTGCTCGACGGCCTCAACTATCAGGTCGCTCACCATGCGATGGGCCACCTGCACGCCTACGTCGAGGCCGACCGTGCCGCTCTGTACCGCGTGGAATGCGAGCTGCCATCGCTGTCGCGGCCGCTGTACGAATGCATCCTCACCGGCGTGCCACCGATCGACAGCGGTATCGTGCACAACAACATCAACCGCCTGTCCAACCAACGCAGCGTGTTTCACTACGCCCGCGAGGCCAACCTGGGCACCGCGGCGGCGGCCTATCACTGGATGAGCGAGCTGTACAACCGCTCGCCCTTCGATCCGCAGCGCGACCGCCACACCCACGCGCCGAAGCTGCCGATACAGCACGGGCTGTTCTACTGGGACGACCGTTACCCCGATTCGCACCTTCTGGCCGATGGCGAGTACCTGCGCCGCCGCCACGCGCCCAACTTCCTGCTGGTGCATCCGATGAGCGTTGACGACGTGGGTCACCGCCACGGCCTGGACAGCAGCCAGTATCGCAACGCTGCGCGCAGCGTTGACATCCTGCTGGCCGACTACCTGCCTGGCTGGCTCGAAGAGGGATATCAGGTTTTGGTCACCGCCGACCACGGCATGAACAACGACCGCTCGCACAACGGCCTGCTGGCTGAAGAACGTGAAGTACCGCTGTTCGTCTTCGGCGACGCCTTCAGCCTGGACCCAGCCGCCAAACCGCTGCAAACCGAACTGTGCGGCACCATCTGCGAGCTGCTGGGCGCCGCGCACGACAAGACGGTTTGCCGGGAGCTGCTGAAGTGAATGGCGGCATACGTGGCCGCTACCTGGCCCTGCTCTGCCTGCTGCCGTTCGCCGTGTTCTTCGTCATCTTCCAGGTCGCCCCGCTGGCCTGGGTGGCGATCAACAGCCTGCAATCGGAGGCCGGCTGGGGCATCGACAACTTCAGCAAGGTGTTCGCCTCGAAGTTCTACCGACAGGCGTTGCAACGCAGCCTGGAAATCAGCTTCTGGTCGAGCGTATTCGGCATCGTCATCGCAACCCTCGGCGCCTATTCACTGCGCCAGGTGGACTCGAAGCTGCGCGACTTCGTCAGCGCCTTCGCCAACATGACCAGCAACTTCGCCGGCGTACCGCTGGCCTTTGCCTTTATCATCCTGCTTGGCTTCAACGGCGCGCTGACCCTGCTGCTGAAGCAGGTCGGCCTACTGGAAGACTTCAGTATCTATTCCAAAAGCGGCTTGATCCTGGTGTACACCTACTTCCAGATCCCGCTGGGTGTATTGCTACTGTACCCCGCCTTCGACGCCCTGCGCGAAGACTGGCGCGAGTCAGCCGCGCTGCTGGGCGCCAACCACTGGCAGTACTGGCGACACATCGGCCTGCCGGTGCTGGCCCCGGCACTGCTGGGCACCTTCGTCATCCTGCTGGCCAACGCCCTGGGCGCCTACGCCACCGTGTACGCACTGACCACCGGCAACTTCAACGTACTGCCGATCCGCATCGCCGGCCTGGTGGCGGGCGACATCAGCCTCGATCCGAACCTGGCCAGCGCCCTGGCGATGGTGCTGGTGGGGCTGATGACGCTGGTCACGGTGGTACATCAATGGCTGCTGAAAAGGAGCTACCATGCGCGCTGATATCCGTTCCGGCGGCTGGTACCACCGCCTCGTGGTCTACCTGCTGTTCCTGATCCTGCTGCTGCCCCTGGCCGGCACCCTCCTCTACTCGCTGGCCACCAGCTGGTCGGCGAGCCTGCTGCCCAGTGGCCTGACCCTGAAGTGGTATGCGGCGCTGTGGAGCGAGCCGCGCTTCCTCGCGGCCTTCGGCCAGTCGCTGCTGGTGTGCGTAGGCGCTCTGCTGCTGTCGGTGGTGCTGATCTTGCCACTGCTGTTCGTGGTGCATTACCACTTCCCGCGGCTCGACGCGCTGATGAACATCCTCATCCTGCTGCCTTTCGCGGTCCCGCCGGTGGTCTCGTCGGTCGGGCTGCTGCAGCTGTATGGCAGCGGGCCGATGGCCATGGTCGGCACACCGTGGATCCTGATCGGCTGCTACTTCACCATCGCCCTGCCGTTCATGTACCGGGCCATCACCAACAACCTGCAGGCCATCAACCTGCGCGACCTGATGGACGCCGCGCAGCTGCTCGGCGCCAGCACCTGGCAGGCCGCACTGCTGGTGGTGCTGCCGAACCTGCGCCAGGGCCTGATGGTGGCAGTGCTGCTGTCGTTCTCGTTCCTTTTCGGCGAATTCGTGTTTGCCAACCTGCTGGTGGGCACCCGCTACGAGACCCTGCAGGTGTACCTGAACAACATGCGCAACAGCAGCGGCCACTTCAACAGCGCGCTGGTCATCTCCTACTTCGCCTTCGTGCTGGTACTGACCTGGGTCGCCAACCGCCTGAACAAGGACAAGACCTGACATGAGCTTCGTCAGCGTACAGAAACTGCAGAAAAGCTACGCCGGCAGCCCGGTGTTCGAGCGCATCGACTGCCACATCGAACGCGGCGAATTCGTCACCCTGCTCGGCCCGTCCGGCTGCGGCAAGTCCACCCTGCTGCGCTGCATTGCCGGGCTGACCTCGGTGGACAGCGGGCAGATACTGCTCGACGGCCACGACATCGTGCCGTTAAGCCCGCAAAAGCGTGGCATCGGCATGGTGTTCCAGAGCTACGCGCTGTTCCCTAACATGACCGTGGAGCAGAATGTCGCCTTCGGCCTTCGCATGCAGAAGGTCAAGGCCGACGAAAGCCAGCTGCGGGTACGCGAGGTGCTGGAGCTGGTTGAGCTGGGCAAGTTCGCCGGGCGCTACCCGCACCAGCTTTCCGGTGGCCAGTGCCAGCGCGTGGCCCTGGCACGCTCACTGGTCACCCGCCCGCGCCTGCTGCTGCTCGACGAACCGTTGTCGGCGCTGGATGCGCGTATCCGCAAGCACCTGCGCGAGCAGATTCGCGCCATCCAGCGCGAACTGGGGCTGACCACCATCTTCGTCACTCACGATCAGGAGGAAGCGCTGACCATGTCCGACCGCATCTTCCTGATGAACCAGGGGCGCATCGTCCAGAGTGGCGATGCCGAAACCCTCTACACCGCCCCCGTGGACCTGTTTGCCGCCGGTTTCATCGGCAACTACAACCTGCTCGACGCCGACAGCGCCAGCCGCCTGCTGCAGCGCCCGGTGGCCAGCCGCCTGGCGATCCGCCCGGAGTCGATCACGCTTGGCGAGCACGGCGAGCTGGACGCCGAGGTGCGCAGCCACAGCCTGCTGGGCAACGTGATCCGCTACCGGGTTCGGGTGCGCGAAGTGGAGCTGGTGGTCGATGTGCTCAACCGCTCGCCGGCCGACTTGCATGCAGACGGAAAACGGGTAAGCGTGTCAATCGACCCCACTGCGCTGCGGGAAGTGGCTTAAGGAGACTCAACACAATGGCACTGGCAATTTTTGATCTGGATGAAACCCTGATCCACGGCGACTGCGCATCACTCTGGAGCGAGCAGATGGCCCGGCTGGGTTGGGTCGACGGCAAGGATTTCCTGCGCCGCGACCATGAACTGATGGAAGCCTATGGCAGGGGCCACCTGCAAATGGAGGACTACATGGCCTTCAGCCTGGAGCCGATTGCCGGGCGTACCCTGGAAGAAGTCGAGCACCTGGTGGCACCGTGGGTCGAAGAAGTGATCGAACCGATCATCTACGGTGACGCCTGCCGCTGCATTGCCGAGCACCGCAAGCGTGGAGATCGCATTTTGATCATTTCCGCTTCGGGTACGCACCTGGTCGGGCCGATTGCCGCGAGACTGGGCGTGGATGAGTACCTGGCCATCGAGCTGGAGGCAGTGAACGGGGTGTACACCGGCAAGACCCACGGGGTGCTGACCTATCGTGAGGGCAAGATCACCCGGTTGCTGGAATGGCTGGATCAGGAGCAGGAAAACCTGGAGGGCGCGAGTTTCTATTCCGATTCGAGGAATGACTTGCCGTTGTTGTTGAAAGTGGATCACCCGCATGTGGTGAACCCGGACGCTGTGTTGCGCGAGCATGCCGAGATCAATGGGTGGCCGATTCTGAGCTGGAGCTGAAGGTCTTTGTGGGTTGTGCCGGCTTCTTCGCGGGTAAACCCGCGAAGGGGCCAGGCCTGCTTACACCAGGCTAGGGTCGATCACCATCACCAGCTTGCCCGACACCTGGTTGGTCTCCAGCTCGGCATACGCCGCCTGGGCAAACTCCACCGGATAGGTGTCGACCAGCTGCGGTGACAACCGCCCCTCGGCGAACAGCGGCCATACTTGCTGCTGCAGTTCGCGCAGCAGCTCGGCCTTGAAGCCGTCATCACGGTTGCGCAGGGTGGAACCGGTAATTTCCAGACGCTTGCCCAGCACTTGGGCCAGGTCCAGCTCGAACTTGCGTCCGCCCATCAGGCCGATGATCACCCAGCGCCCGTCACGGGCCAGCAGCTTGAGGTTCAGCTCACCGTAGCTGGCGCCCACGGGGTCGAGAATCACATCGAACGGGCCGAAACCTTCCAGCTCGTCCAGGTTCTCGTTACGTACCACACCACCCGCAGCGCCCAGCGCCTGGCAGTAGGCCAGGCGGTCCTGCGAACCGACGCTGACCCATACCGGGCTGCCGAACGCCTTGCACAGCTGGATGGCGGCCGAGCCAACGCCACTGGCGCCGGCGTGCACCAGCACCTTCTCGCCAGCCTTCACTGCACCGAGCTGGAAGATGTTCAGCCAGGCGGTGGCATACACCTCCGGCAACGCTGCCGCTTCATGCAGGCCAAGGCCCTCGGGCACCGGCAGTACATGACGGGCGTCGACCACCACTTCCTCGGCCATGGCGCCGCTGGCCAGCAGGGCGCAAACGCGGTCACCCACGCGCCAGGCGGCACCAGCCCCCACTTCTTCAACCACCCCGGAACACTCCAGCCCCATGTATGGGCTGGCACCTGGTGGCGGCGGGTACAAACCTTTCATCTGCAGCAGGTCGGCGCGGTTCAACCCCGCAGCGGCCACGCGAATGCGCACTTGGCCCGCGTCACAGGTCGGGCGTTCGGCCTCGACCCACTCCACATGTCCGTCAACGCCTTGCAATGCCTTCACAGTGCCTCCATAGTTGAATCATGACTGGGCCTGAGGTCGCTTACCTCAGGCCTTTTGCAGTATTTGCCCGGCTCCATGGAACCGGCAACGGAAAAGACGGCCTACTATGCGTGATCAATTGCCTCCACGTCGAATCAGCATGAAGCATTTCCTTCCAAGCACCGCACTGGCTGTGATGATCGGCCTGGGCAGCCTCACGCTCGGCGGCAATGCGGCGGCCGCCAACAAGTGGGACAGCCTGCAGCCGGACCGCGACGAGATCGTCGCCAGCCTCAACGTGGTGGAATTGCTCAAGCGCCACCACTACAGCAAGCCCCCCCTGGACGATGCCCGTTCGGTCATTATCTACGACAGCTACATCAAGCTGCTGGACCCGGCGCGCAGCTACTTCACCGCTGCCGACATTGCCGAATTCGATAAATGGAAAACGCAATTCGACGATTTCCTCAAGAGCGGCAACCTGGACCCGGGCTTCACCATCTACAAGCGCTACCTCGACCGCGTCAAGCAACGCCTGGACTTCGCCCTGGCCGAGCTGAACAAGGGCGTGGACAAGATTGACTTCACCACCAAGGAAACCTTGCTGATCGATCGCAAGGATGCGCCGTGGATGAAGAACCAGGCCGAGCTCGACGACTTGTGGCGCAAACGCGTGAAAGACGAAGTGCTGCGCCAGAAGATCGCCGGCAAGGAACCCAAACAGATCCAGGAAACCCTGATCAAGCGCTACAAGAACCAGCTGGCGCGCCTGGACCAGACCCGTGCCGAGGACATCTTCCAGGCCTACATCAACACCTTTGCCCAGTCCTACGACCCACACACCAACTACCTGTCGCCGGACAACGCCGAAAACTTCGACATCAACATGAGCCTGTCGCTCGAAGGCATTGGCGCAGTGCTGCAAAGCGACAACGACCAGGTAAAGATCGTGCGCCTGGTGCCAGCAGGCCCGGCAGCCAAGACCAAGCAGGTGGCCCCGGCTGACAAGATCATCGGCGTAGCCCAGGGCAACAAGGAAATGGTCGACGTGGTGGGCTGGCGCCTGGACGAAGTGGTCAAGCTGATCCGCGGCCCGAAAGGTTCGGTGGTGCGCCTGGAAATCATCCCGGCCAGCAATGCGCCTAGCGACCAGACCAGCAAGATTGTGTCGATCACCCGTGAAGCGGTGAAGCTTGAAGAACAGGCGGCGAAGAAGTCGGTGCTCAAGCTCAAGCAGGACGGGCGTGACTACAAGCTGGGCATCATCGAGATCCCGGCCTTCTACCTGGACTTCAAGGCCTACCGCGCTGGCGACCCCGAGTACAAGAGCACCACGCGTGACGTGAAGAAGCTGCTCACCGAACTGCAGAAAGAGAAAGTCGACGGCGTGGTCATCGACCTGCGCAACAACGGCGGCGGCTCGCTGCAGGAAGCCACCGAGCTGACCAGCCTGTTCATCGAGAAAGGCCCGACCGTGCTGGTGCGTAACAGCGACGGCCGCGTCGACGTGCTGGAAGACGAAAACCCGGGGGCCTTCTACAAGGGCCCGCTGGCACTGCTGGTCAACCGCCTGTCGGCCTCGGCATCGGAGATCTTCGCCGGTGCCATGCAGGACTACCACCGCGCGCTGATCATCGGTGGCCAGACCTTCGGCAAAGGCACCGTGCAGACCATCCAGCCGCTCAACCATGGCGAGCTGAAGCTGACCCTGGCCAAGTTCTACCGGGTTTCCGGGCAGAGTACCCAGCATCAGGGGGTGCTGCCGGACATCGACTACCCCTCGATCATCGACACCAAGGAAATTGGCGAGAGCGCCCTGCCAGAGGCCATGCCGTGGGACACCATCCGCCCGGTGGTCAAGCCTGCGGCCGATCCGTTCAGGCCGTTCCTGGCGCAGCTCAAGGCGCAGCATGAGGCGCGCAGCGACAAGGATGCCGAGTTCACCTACATCCGCGACCGTCTGGCCCTGACCCAGAGGCTGATGAACGAGAAAACCGTCAGCCTAAACGAGCAGGAACGCCGCGCACGCCACGACAGCATCGAGAGCAAGCAACTGGCGCTGGAAAACACCCGCCGCAAGGCCAAGGGTGAAGAACCGCTGAAGGAGCTGAAGAAAGAGGACGAAGACGCTCTGCCGGTCGAGGATGAAAATACCAAGCCGGAAGACGACGCCTACCTCGCGGAAACCGGTCGCATCCTGATCGACTACCTCAGTGCCAGCACCAAGGTGGCCAAGAAGTAAGGCACCTCAACAATGATGGCAGAATAATGCGACCTGTCATTAAACAGTCATCGTGCTGTCGTGAAATATAAGGGCCGGGCATGCAGATGCCCGGCCCTTATTTTTCAGGAATCCATCATGACCGTTGCCGAACAGCTCAGTGCCTTGAGTGCCATCCTGGCTCAGCGCAGTATTCACAGCCTGTTCCAGCCAATCATGTGCCTGAGCGAACATAGGGTGTTCGGCCATGAGGCGCTGAGCCGTGGCCCGTCCAACAGCCCGCTGCATGCGCCGCTCAACCTGTTTACCATCGCCCGCCAGGCCGGCCGCCTGACCGAGCTGGAAGCGGCTTGCCGAGAAAGCGCCTGCCAACGCTTCAGCGAGCAGCAACTGCAGGGCAAACTGTTTCTCAACATCTCACCCGAATCGCTGCTGGAGCCGCACTACCCCTCCGGCCTGACCCTGAAACTGCTCGAACAGGTTGGCCTGCCGCCCAGCCGGGTGGTGATCGAGTTGACCGAGCACACGCCCACCGACGACTTCCAGCTGCTGTCCAATGCCGTGCACCACTATCGCGACATGGGCTTCTCGATTGCCATCGACGACCTGGGCGCGGGCTATTCCAGCCTGCGCCTGTGGTCGGAGCTGCGCCCCGAATACGTGAAGATCGACCGGCACTTCATTGACGGCATCCACCGTGACCCGCTCAAGCGCGAGTTTGTTGGCTCTATCTTGCAGATCGCCCGGGCATCGAAGGCACAGGTGATTGCCGAGGGCATCGAGCTGGCGGAAGAGCTGGAGGTGCTGGTGGAGATGGGCGTGGACCTGGTGCAGGGTTACTTGCTAGGGCGGCCACAGGAGCGGGGGGTACGCGACAGCGGGCTGTTACCTGCACTGACGCAGGTGCCACCGACCGAACAACCGACAGTGCGCTTGAATGCCACGATCGGGCAGCTGCTGGAGCTGTTTGGTCGATACCAACACCTGGAGGCATTGGAAGTGGTGGATGCCGATGGCAGAGGGTGCGGCTTGATTCACAGGGATGCGCTGCCTGTGCCGGCCTATTCGCGGGTGAACCCGCTCCTACGGGGGCCTGTGCCCAACCACCAATCAGGCGTAGGAGCGGGTTTACCCGCGAATACGGTAGCGGCGGCAACACTGAACGGCGGGTGGTAAATGGCCAGCAGGCCCGGCCCTTTCGCGGGTAAACCCGCTCCTACACGGCGGCCTGTGCCCAACCACAGACATGTGTCCACCTTCGATCAGGCGTAGGAGCGGGTTTACCCGCGAATACGGTAGCGGCGACAACGGTGACCGACGGGTGGAGATTGGCCAGCAGGCCCGGCCCTTTCGCTCAAGGTCACCACCTATAACGAATAGGCTGGAATGGGTAACGCTTCAGGCCGTTTCGGGATAGCTGTACTCGAACACCCGAACCACCTCAGAAGCATGCCACGAGGCGGCCTCCATGCCATCGACCGGCCCGGTAAACCGCCCCAGGCGCTCGACACACTCAAAGAAGCCAGTACGCGGCAAACGGCTGGCGCCTTGGCTGATCACCAGCGAACTGCGCAATGGCTGTTCGGCACGGGCATCCAGCACCGCCAGGTATTCCAGCGCGGCAGTCAGCGTCTGCATGGCCGGGCTGGGTAGCTGCAAGCGCTCGATCAGCGCTCGGTATGTCAGCAAGTGACGTTGACGACGGGCCAGGTCAAGCTCGCCCAGCAGGTTATCCCAGTGCTGACGGCTGATCCTGACCTGGCTCATGATGGCTCGCTCCAGCCAGCCACCCCCAGATGCCAGGCCAGGGCGCGGCGGATGGCAGCATCTGGCTGGCGTTCACCCGATTCGATCATGGCCAGATACGCCGGGCTCACCCCGACATTGCGCGCCAGTTGCTCCGGGGCAATGCCCTTGGCCTGGCGAATCTGGGCGACTTCGCTGAAGGCTGGCAGAGGGGCACTGGCAGCAACGCCCTGCGCCTCACTGGAAACCGCCTCGGCTGGTGCCTGCCCTGCAGCGCTGAGCAACGCCTGGTATTGCTCCCAGGGAACGACGGCGTACTCGGGTTGACCGTCCCGGCTGATGACCTGAATACCCATTACAAACCCCTTTAAAAAGGATTACAGCATGTAATCCGTAGGCATAACCCTTATGCCAATTATATTACCAACTCCGAGGTCTGTGCAGTTGAGGTGAGATCCAGGCCGGTTTCATTACTTGTTGCGCTCCAGCCGCAGCGCTTCCGGGGTAGCCGGCAGGCGCTCGACCACGCGCAGCCGTTCGGGTGCCTGGCTATCGCGCCAGGCCTTGAAGCGTGCCAACTCGTCGGCCACGGTTTTCAGCACCCAGCCCAGCACCGCGATGTCATCGAGGAAACCCACCCCCAGCAACCAGTCCGGGATGGCATCGATGGGGCTGACGAAATACAGCAGGCCCGCCACGACAGTGACCAGTGCCTTGGGGCTGATGGCACGGTACTCACCCCTCCACCAGGCCAGGCACAGCGACTGCAGCAGCTTCACATCTTCACGCAGTTGGCCGAGGCGCGGGCCTTTGCGCGCCACCGCGAACAACAAAGCCGGCAAACGACCGCGGCTGAGCAGGCGCTCGGCCAATGGCAGGAAACGGGCAAAATTCCAGGGTGCGCTCATGGAGCCTCCGAGAGGAAAAGGTTATCCACATTTATTGTGGATAACCTTGTGAACAGGGCGACGTTTCCGACCCCAGGTGCCTGCCAGGCAAGGGGCCCGGTCAGATCGGGCGTTTTTTACACAGTCGTTTCACGCCATGACTACCTGCGCCGCAAACGATTTGCGTCAGAAACATCCTACTTCTTCACGCTGCATTTCCTCGGACAGTATCAGCTGTTGCAGGTTCGTCCAATCGGCACAAACGAAAACGCCCCAACAATGTGGGGCGTTTCCGACAACCAGCCAATGTTACTTGGCAGGTGCTTCTTCAGGGGCTTCGGCCTGCGGCTCGGCACCTTGCAACTGGGCCGGATCCTTGATGGCGATCAGTTCCAGGTCGAACACCAGTACCGAGTTGGCCGGGATCAGCGGGCTAGGGCTTTGTGCGCCATAGGCCAGTTCAGCCGGGATGAACAACTTGTACTTCTCGCCGACGTGCATCAGCTGCAAACCTTCGACCCAACCTGGGATCACACCGCTGACCGGCAGGTCGATCGGGCTGCCACGCTCGACGGAGCTGTCGAATACCTTGCCATCGATCAGCTTGCCTTCATAGTGGACAGTGACCACGTCAGTCGGTTTGGGCTGCGGGCCGTCGGCCTTCTTGACCACTTCGTACTGCAGGCCCGAGGCAGTGGTAACCACGCCTGGCTTCTTGGCGTTTTCTTCGAGGAATTTCTTGCCGGCGGAAGCGGCTTCTTCGCTGGCCTTGGCCAGGCGCTCCTCGGCGCGTTTCTGCAATGCGGTGAACGCTTCTACCAGCTCTTCGTCCTTGATGCGTTGTTCTTTCTTGCTAACGGCGTCTTCGATGCCGAGGGCGACTGCTTTCGAATCAAGGTCTTCCATGCCTTCCTGAGCCAGGCTCTTGCCCATGTTCAGGCCGATACCGTAGGAGGCTTTCTGCGCCGGAGTCTTCAGCTCGGGGCTGCTGGCTTGTTGATCGCAGCCAGCCAGTACCAGGCCTACCAGGGCAACCGCAGCCGCCAAACGATGCTGTTTCATGCTATTTCCTTGTTCATGCGCCATGAGGGCAATCAGGGTAAAGCCGCGAGCTTATCAGGCGGCCATGACCAATGGCTACCGGCATAGGAGCGGGTTTTCGTAAGGAAGTTCAGTCATTAAAAGCTTCTTCATCGAAGCTTTACAGCCATTGGCCAGTATTGACCCTTTGTGTCGGGTTTGCCGGGCTTTGGTGGCTTTTTATTTCTGCGGGTTCTGAGGTCGGAAACATCAGGCCAGGCACCCCCGAAAAACTCAAGGATACCGACCCTCTCGATATTCCCCTGCCACCTCCCGCAGCACCTCACCCACCCACTGCCCCGGCAAACTCAACGGCAAGGCGGCATTGCGGCAAATCCCCACCGACCCTCCCGGCTCACGCACACCCAGGTCAAGCTCGACCAGTTCGCCACGGCGCAGGTCGAGCAGCACGGCATCACGCGGCGCCACCCACAGGCCATCGCTGCCCAGCAGGTAACGCCGGCTCAGGGCCAGCGACAGGGTTTCCAGGCGCTGGGCCGGCATCTGGATGCCGCATTGCACAAACAGGCTGTCGGCATGCTGGCGGATGGTGGTACCGGCCGGTGGCAGCACCAGCGGGTAACGCCCCACCTGCCCCCGCTCCACGGGCGTGCTGGCCAGCAGCGGGTGACCCGGGCGCACCACCAGGCTCATCGACTCGCTGTACAGGTGCTCGAACGACAACCCCTGGATTTGTGGACTGTCGGTCATGCGCCCCACCACCAGTTCCAGCTCCCCCAGGTGAAGTTGGCCAAGCAACTGCGCGCTGACCCCGGTGACCACGCTGATCACCAGCGCTTCATGGCGCTGATGCAGGCGGCACAGCACCTCAGGCATGAGCAGGCCTTCGACCGTGGACAGCACGCCAATGCGCACCTGCGACGGCGCCCGCGCTTCACCGCGCAGGCTGCTGACGCCATCGCGCAGCGCCTGCACACTGGGCCCGGCGTAACGCATGAAGCGGGTGCCGGCCAGGGTCAGCTCGACACCCTGGCGGCTGCGCTCGAACAGGCGCGCCTCGAGCAGGTCCTCAAGCTCCTTGAGGGTCTTGGAAATCGCCGGCTGGCTGATCGACAGGATATCGGCCGCCCTGGCCAGGCTGCCCTGCCGGGCAATCTCCAGGAAGCACAGCAAGTGACGGTATTTGATGCGGGTGTCGAGGTTCATGGCAGCAAGCTTACCGCATCGCTACCTGCGGCGTATCCGGGTCGCGTTGCTGGCGGCGGAACTGGCCAGGTGGCAGGCCGTGGATCTGGCGGAAACGTCGAGAGAAGTAGGCCTCGTCCGCAAAGCCACAAAGCCGCGCCACCTCGCCCACCGGGCGGCTGCCGTTGAGCAGGTAGTTGCGTGCGGCGTGCATGCGCCGCTCCAGCACCAGCTCGCTGAAGGTCTTGCCAATTTCCTTGCGCAACCAGTGGGTCAGGTAGGTCGGCGACAGGTAGGTGGCGGCGGCGACTTTCTGCAGGTTCAGATCGGGGTCGTCGATATGCCGGCGCAGGTAGTCGCTCATGCGGGCCAGCGCGGCGCGGCGGCTGAGCTGGGCCGCGTTGCTGTCGGCCAGTTCGCGCAGCGGCTCGGCGTACAGGCCGCAGACCTGGCCGATCAGCTGCAGCAACAGGCCCTTGAGCATTTCGCGGGTGCCGAAGCGGCGGTTGGCATCCAGTTCACGCAAGCGATCGAGGATTTGCCGCGCCTGGGCAAAGTCGGCTTCACCCAGGCAAAAGTCGAGATGCTCCTGAAAGCGGAACGGTGACAACTCCGGCGCCTGCAGGATCGACACTTCTTCCAGGTCCATCGGGTCGCAGGCCAGGTGCGGCAGCAGGAACGTCTGGGAGAAATTGATCACCACGAAGTCGCTGTCCGCCGGATGCGGGATCACGTGCACCCGGTGCGGCAGGATGAAAGCCAGGGTGTTGCGCCTGAACGGACGCTGCACGCTACCGATGTGTTGCACCGTGTCGCCGCCTAAATTGACCTGGATCTGAAAATACTCGTGACGGTGCGGCGCGGTCTCGGCGGGGCGCCCGCGCTGGTCGCGGATGTAAAAATCCATCAGCTCGCTGCGCTGCTGCATGACGTAGGTCGGAACCTCGCGCTTGGGAGGCATTGGGTTGGCTCCAGTCTTCAAGGATGGCGCTGTCTGGCCCCTTCACGGGCAAGGCCGCGAAGAGACCAGAGCAGGCACAACAAGTTGTACGATGTCTAAAGTCATCAAATTAAACCTGTCTGCAAAAAGTCGCGCAACCCTAAACGCCCACAACCCGCTGAGAATGCGACATACAGCTGAAAATACGCGCAAAACCCCACCTTCGGATTTTCTTGGACAGCACAGCCATCCCCCGCCTCGAGCAAAAAAAACGGTCTAAAACCACCGTTGCATTCAATGCGTCGTACGACCACTGTAGAAAAGGGACTGCAGCCCAACCTCTACCAACAACAACAAACGAGGTCGACTCATGTCGAGCACGCCTACCCCCCGCGCCGCGTCGTCGTACACGCTGGACGCGGCCCCTGCCCAGCGCCTGCCTACCCGCCGCCGCTGGTTCATGCTGTCGCTGCTGCTGGTGGCGACCATCATCAACTACGTCGACCGGGTGAACATTTCCATCGCAGCGCCGTTCATGGCCAAAGACCTGGGCCTGGACAAGGTCGAGATGGGCCTGATTTTCTCCGCCTTCGCCTGGACCTACGCGTTGGCCCTGGTACCGGCTGGCTTCATTGCCGACCGCTTCGGCTCGCGCCTGACCTATGGCGTGTCGCTGATCAGCTGGTCGGCGGTCACCGTGGCCCAGGGCCTGGCCAGTGGCTTCGCCTCGCTGTTCGGCCTGCGCCTGGCGGTCGGCGCCATGGAGGCCCCGGCCTTCCCGGCCAACAGCCGTGCGGTCACGGTGTGGTTCCCCGCCCGCGAGCGCGGCATGGCCAGCAGCATCTACGTATGTGGCCAGTACCTGGGCACCGCGCTGTTCACCGGCGCGCTGCTGTGGCTGGCGACCACCTATGACTGGCGCCACGTGTTTTACAGCACCGGTCTGGTCGGCATCGTGTTCGGCGTCGTGTGGCTGGTGCTGTACCGCGACCCGCTGAACTGCAAGAAGGTCAGCAAGGAGGAACTGGCCTACATCGAGAACGGCGGTGGCCTGGTTAAGAGCAGCCAGCAACGTACCCGCTTCGACTGGCGCCAGGTCGCCGAACTGTTCCGCTATCGCCAGGTCTGGGCGATCTGCCTGGGCAAGTTCGCCAGCACCTCGGCACTGTACTTCTTCCTTACATGGTTCCCCACCTACCTGATCGAAGAACGCCAGCTGACGCTGATCAAGGTCGGCATCTTCGCGGTCATGCCGTTCATTGGTGCCACGGTCGGGATCCTCCTGGCGGGCATCATCTCCGACCTGCTGATCCGCAAGGGCTACTCGCTGTCGTTTGCCCGCAAGCTGCCGCTGGTGGTGGGCTCGATGCTGGGGATGTCGATCGTGCTGGTGAACTTCACCGACTCCAATGTGCTGTGCATCGCCGTGCTGACCCTGGCGTTCTTCGCCCAGGGCATAGCCTCGTCGTCGTGGGCTGCCGTGTCGGAAGTGGCGCCAAAGGAGCTGATCGGCCTGACCGGCGGCATTACCAGCCTGGCGGCGAACATCGGCGGCATCGTCACACCGATCGTGATCGGCGCGATCGTGCACGCCAGTGGCTCGTTCGCCATGGCGTTCTGGTTCATCGGTGGTGTGGCGTTGATGGGCACACTGTCTTACTCGCTGCTGCTTGGGAAGCTGTATCGCATCGAGCTGAAGACTGCGGGCTGAGCCTGGGAGTGTATTGACGGTACCGGCCTCTTCGCGGCTAAAGCCGCTCCTACGGGGGGACGGTATTGGCCCTGAGTTTGACGCTATCCCTGTAGGAGCGGCTTCAGCCGCGAAAGGGCCGGTACAGGTGCCTTGGATAGTCCAACCCAACCCCGCTTTCGTCCAACTTTGCCGGCCAGCCGCTGGATACGCTGACCACTCCAGTACGGAGGATCCACCCATGACCTACCTGTTCAACCCGCCGGCCATCGTCAGCCTGCCAATCCGCGGCAGCGATGCGCGCTTCCCGGTCGGCCGGGTGTTCTGCCTCGGCCGCAACTACCCGTGGCCGGAATCCTACGGCGCGGCGCCGCAGGAGCCTGTGTTTTTCATGAAACCGGCAAGCAACGTGGTCGAGGCCCTGGGCGAACTGCCCTTCCCGCCGCAGACCGACGAGTTCTGCCATGAGATCGAGCTGGTCGCGGCCATCGCCAAAGGCGGCGCCAACATCGCCCGCGAGCATGCCCTGGAGCACGTGTTCGGCTTTGCCGCCGGTCTAGACATGACCCGTCGCGATCACCAGCGCAAGGCCAAGGCCGAGGGCCTGCCATGGGAAGGCGCCAAGGTGTTCGAGGCTTCGGCACCGATGACCGCCATCGTCCCCGCCAGCGAATGCGACTGGCCGCTGGATGCGTCCCTTTGGCTGCAGGTCAATGGCCAGGAGCGCCAACGTGCACACCTCAGCCAGCAGACCTGGGCATTGACCGAAGTGATCAGCAGGCTGTCTCGCCAGCTGCCGCTGCGCCCGGGCGACCTGATCATGACCGGCAGCCCGCCCGGTGTGGCACCGCTGAACCCGGGCGACACGATACACGCCGGGATCGACGGTATCGGCGAACTGCACCTGCACGTCGGTCCTCGCCCTGCCGGGCATACCGTCAACGCCGCCTGAACCTGTTGGAGCCTATCGATGAGCCAAAACAAGAAAGTCGCGCTGGTCACCGGTGCTGGCAGTGGCATCGGCCGTGCCGTCGCCCTCGCCCTGCTCGAGGACAACTTCAGCCTGGTCCTCGCCGGGCGCCGCGCCGAACCGCTACAAGCCGTCGTCGAGCAAGCGCAAGCAGCGGGTGGTGAGGCCTTGGCCGTTCCCACTGACGTGCGCGATGAGCAAAGCGTCGCGCACTTGTTCGCCACCATCGAGGAGGTGCATGGCCGCCTCGACGTAATGTTCAACAATGCCGGCATCAACGCCCCCGCTGTACCCGTCGACGAGCTTCCGTTGGAGAACTGGCGCAACGTCATCGCCACCAACGTCGATGGTGTATTCCTGTGCGCTCGCGCCGCCTTCGGCCTGATGCGCCGCCAGCAGCCGCAAGGCGGGCGGATCATCAACAACGGCTCGATCTCGGCGCACACCCCACGCCCGTTCACCGCACCTTACACCGCCAGCAAGCATGCGGTGCTGGGCCTGACCAAAGCGCTGGCGCTGGATGGTCGGCCTTACAACATCGTGTGCAGCCAGTTGGACATCGGCAACGCCCTGACCGAGTTGTCCGAGCGCATGACCCGGGGTGTGCGTCAGGCCAATGGCGAGATCGCCGCCGAGCCGATGCTCGACGTGCGCCATGTGGCCGATGCGGTGCGTTACATCGCAGCGCTGCCGCTCGACGCCAATGTACTGAACATGACCGTGATGGCCAGCAACATGCCGTTCGTTGGCCGTGGCTGATCCCTGTTTATGATGGAGTGACCGATGAAACCAGAAATCCTGCAACTGAGCCCTATCCTGATCCCGCAGATACGTGAGCGCCTGGAACAGCTGTTCACCGTACACCGTTACTACGAACAGGCCGACAAGGATGCCTACGTCAGCCAGTATGCAAACAACATTCGGGGCGTGATTACCGGCGGCCACACCGGCATCAGCCAGGCGCTGATGGCGCGCCTGCCCAACCTCGAAGTGATCGCCGTCAATGGCGTCGGCACCGACGCGGTAGACTTGGCCTATGCCCGCGATCGCGGCATCCAGGTGACGGCGACCATCGGTGCGCTCACCGAGGACGTCGCCGATCTTGCCATCGGCCTGCTGATCGGCTTGTGCCGGGGGATCTGCACCGGTGACCGCTTCGTTCGCGCCGGCCGTTGGGCCACCAGCACCACGCCGCTGGCACCGCTGCCACTGGCCCGGCAGGTGTCGGGCATGCGCGTGGGCATCGTCGGCATGGGCCGGGTCGGTCGGGCGGTAGCACAGCGGGCGGCAGCCTTCGGTTGCCCAATCCGCTACACCGATCTACAGGCGCTGGATGTGCCCTACGGGTTCGAGGCAGATCTGCTGCAGTTGGCTAAGGACAGCGATGCGCTGATCCTCGCGGCGGCGGCTGACAAGGGCGAGGCGCTGATCAATCGCGACGTGCTTCAGGCGTTGGGCAGCGAGGGGTACCTGATCAACATCGCACGCGGCAAGCTGGTAGATGAGCCTGCGTTGATCGCCGCGCTGCAGGCCGGCGAGATCGCTGGCGCGGCGCTGGATGTGTTTGCCGATGAACCGCGAGCGCCCGAGGCGTTGTTCGAGCGCGAAGATGTAGTCCTGCAACCGCATCGAGCCAGTGCCACGGTACAGACACGCACGCGCATGGGCGAGATGGTGGTGGCCAGCCTGGTGGATGTATTTGCCGGGCGCACGCCGCAGGGGTTGGTTATCTAGTCGGCTCGTGCTGGCCTCCTCGCGGGAAAGCCCGCTCCCACAGGTGCAGCGCCGTATTTGAAGGCGGTGCAGATTCCGTAGGAGCGGGCTTGCCCGCGAAGAGGCCGACACAGGCAGCAAAGGGTTGTCAGGCCAAAGCCAGCTCCACCGCCTCCCCCGTCAACCGCACCGGCCACACCCGCAACCTCTGCCCGGCATCCTCCAGGCACTCCCCACTCAGCAGGCTGAAATGCTGCTTGTACAACGGCGCCGCCACCACCAGTTCGCCCTGCACGCTGCCCACCAGCCCACGGCCGATGATATTGGCGCCGGAGCGCGGGTCACGGTTGTCCACCGCGTATAACGGCTGCGCCTGCCCCGGCAGGTAGAACAACGCCACCTGGGCCCCATCGAACCAAACCACGACCCCGGAATCGGCCACCAGGTCTTGCGCCTGGCACACCGTCTGCCAGTTTTCTTGCGTGTTCACAGCAGCATTGGCCAGGTTCATCAGACAGCCTCCTCGACAGTTGGGATCAGGTGCAGCGGTGCAGCGGGCCGGCGTTGTTCGCGTTCGCGCACGAAGTGCACGTCCGGGTCGGCGCGTCGGTCGTTGACGAAGGTACGGAAGCGCTTGAGCTTCTCCGGATCGTTGAGGGCATTGGCCCATTCGCATTCATACTGGTCGACCACATGCTGCATCTGCGCTTCCAGCTCGCTGGCCAGGCCCAGGCTGTCGTCGATGACCACCTGCTTCAGGTAGTCCAGCCCGCCTTCCAGGTTTTCACGCCACACCGAGGTGCGCTGCAGCTTGTCGGCCGTGCGGATGTAGAACATCAGCACGCGGTCGATCAGGCGTACCAGGGTTTCGTCGTCCAGGTCGGTGGCGAACAGCTCGGCATGCCGCGGGCGCATGCCGCCGTTCCCGCACACGTACAGGTTCCAGCCCTTGTCGGTGGCGATAACGCCGATGTCCTTGCTCTGCGCTTCGGCGCATTCACGGGTGCAACCCGATACCGCGAACTTGAGCTTGTGGGGGCTGCGCAGGCCCTTGTAGCGGTCTTCCAGGCGCAGGGCCATAGCGACACTGTCCTGCACGCCGTAACGGCACCAGGTACTGCCCACGCACGACTTTACCGTGCGGGTCGACTTGCCATAGGCGTGACCGGTTTCGAAACCGGCCTCGATCAGTTCGCCCCAGATCAGCGGCAGCTCGTGCAACTGGGCGCCGAACAGGTCGATGCGCTGGCCACCGGTGATCTTGGTGTACAGGTCGTATTTCTTGGCCACCTGGCCGATGACGATGAGCTTGTCGGGGGTTATTTCACCACCGGGAATGCGCGGCACCACCGAATAGGTGCCGTTTTTCTGCATGTTGGCCATGAAGGTGTCGTTGGTGTCCTGCAGCGGCACCAGCGCCGGGTCCATGATCGGCTGGTTCCAGCACGAGGCGAGAATGTTGCCCACCGCCGGCTTACAGATGTCACACCCCAGATGGCCCTTGCCATGGCGCTGGAGCAGTTCGCTGAAGGTGCGGATACCCTCCACCCGCACCAACCCGTACAGCTCCTGCCGAGTGTAGGCAAAGTGCTCGCACAGGCTCTTGTCCACCGCCACGCCGCGGGCCGTCAGCTCGTGCTCGAAGACTTGCTTGAGCAAGGCCGCGCAACCGCCGCAGCCGGTCGCGGCCTTGGTGCAGCCCTTGACCGCAGCCAAGTCGCTACAGCCACTGTCGATCGCGGCGCACACCGCCCCCTTGCTGACGTTGTGGCAGGAGCAGATGGTCGCGCTGTCAGGCAGCGCATCGGCGCCCAAGGCCGGCGCACCACCGCCTTGCGGCAAGATGAGCGCTGCCGGGTCGGCCGGCAGGGCGATGCCGTTCTGGGCGTACTGCAACAGGGTGTCGTAATAGCTGTTGTCGCCGACCAGCACCGCGCCGAGCACGTGCTTGCCGCTGGCATCCACCACCAAACGGCGGTAAGCGCTGTTGGCTTCATCGATGAAGCGATAGCTGCGCGCGCCCGGCGTGGCACCGTGGGCGTCGCCGATCGAACCGACATCCACACCCAGCAGCTTGAGCTTGGTCGACATGTCGGCGCCGGTGAACGCCACCGCCGCCTCGCCCATCAGCAGCCCAGCCAGGTTGCGCGCCATGCTGTAGCCCGGGGCGACCAGGCCGAACACGCTGCCGTTCCACGAGGCGCACTCGCCGATGGCGAAGATACGTGGGTCGCTACTGCGGCAGTGGTTGTCGATGACCACGCCACCGCGCGCGGCGATGTCCAGGCCGCAGCCCCGGCCCAGTGCATCCTGTGGGCGGATACCGGCGGAGAACACGATCAGGTCGGTTTCCAGGTGCTCACCGCCGTCGAAGTTCATGCGGTAGCGGTAGGTTTCACCGGCACTGACCGACTGGGTGGCGCGCGACAGGTGCACCCCCACACCCAGCGCTTCGATCTGCGCCTTCAACGCGGCACCGCCCTCGCCGTCCAGCTGGACCGGCATCAGCCGTGGGGCGAATTCCACCACGTGGGCTTCCAGCCCCAGCGACTTGAGGGCGTTGGCCGCTTCCAGGCCAAGCAGGCCACCGCCGACCACCACCCCTCGGCGGGCACCGGCTGCGGCAGCACGAATGCCATCGAGGTCGTCCAGGGTGCGGTAGACCAGGCGGGCATTGCCGCTGGAGCCTTCGATCGGCGGCACGAAGGGATAGGAGCCGGTGGCCAGCACCAGCTGGTCGTAGCCATAGCGACCTTCGGCAGTGACGACTTCGCGGCGCTCACGATCGATCTCCAGCACGGCCTCACTCAGGTGCAGGTGCACGCCATTGGCGTCGTAGAAATCGTGCTCACACAGGGCCAGGGTTTCGGCACAGCTGCCGCCGAAGTACTCGGACAGGTGCACGCGGTCATACGCGCGTTGGCGCTCTTCGCCAAATACCCGCACCTCGAAGCGCTGCAGGGCGCCGCGACTGACCAGTTGTTCGACGCAATGGTGGCCGACCATGCCGTTGCCGACGATGACCAGTCGCTCTCGTTGCCCGCTGCTCGCTGTTGCCTTCATAAGCCGATCCTCGATCAAAAAAAAAGCGCCTGGAGCCGAAGCTCCAGGCGCCTTTGCCTGTATTCATCACGGTAGGGGCCCGGGTTGATCGCCGTTGATCAGTGGGCTTTGTTGTATCCGAGGTTAAGCAGGGAGCGTGCCAATCGGGTTGCCTGGGTTGCCTGTGTCGGCCTCTTCGCGAGTAAACCCGCTCCTACACTGGCCTCCACTGGTTCACCAGCGAAGGGGGCCGCCCAGCCAATGCACATTCAAAGTGCACAGCACCCCATCTTGGAGCACTTCAGTACACATCGCGCCGATAACGCCTGGCCTTGCTCAAGCCTTCGACATAAGCCGCAGCCGCCGCCGCATCCATCCGGCCATGCTCGGCGACGATCACCCGCAACGCCGCATCCACGTCCCTGGCCATGCGCTGCGCATCGCCACACACATAGAAATACGCCCCCGCCTCCAGCCACTGCCACAGCAGCGCACCCTGCTCGAGCATGCGCTGCTGCACATAGATCTTCTCGACCTGGTCCCGCGAGAACGCCGTGTCCAGCCGCAGGTGCCCCGCCGCCTGCCAGGCCTGCAACTGCTCCTGGTAATAAAAATCGGTCGCTGCGTACTGCTCACCGAAGAACAGCCAGTTGCCGCCTTTTGCCCCCCGTGCCTCTCGCTCCTCGAGGAACGCACGGAACGGTGCAATGCCAGTACCAGGGCCCACCATGATCACCGGCACTCTGTCGTCCTCGGGCAAGCGGAAGTGCTTCGACACCTGCGGGAAGATCGCCACTTTCTGTACCTGCGCACGGTCAGCAAGGAAGCTTGAGCACACGCCTTTACGTTCGCCATAACGCACCGTCGACACCGTCAGATGCACCTGGCCTGGGTGCGCCAGCGGGCTGGAGCTGATCGAATAGAGCCGCGGCTGCAATGGCTTGAGCAGTTCCAGCCAGCTGGCCAGCGACAACTGCTGGGGGAAGGCGCGCAGCACATCGACCAGTTGCCGGCCCCACAGCCAATCTTGCAGCTCGGCCTTGCATTCAGGCTGCAGCAAACGCTGCAGGTCAGGCGCATTGCTGGCAAATGCCTGCAGTTGTTGCGCAGTGACCTTGGCAATTTCCAGGTGTGTTTGCAGGGCTTCGGCCAATGGCATGGCGCAATGACCTTTAAGCTCGACCATCGCCTGGCCGTCGAGCTGCATCAGCGTCAGCAGCTCTTCTACCAGGGCCGGGCAGTTGCGCGGCCATACGCCCAGGGCATCGCCGGCAGCATAACTGAAGCCGCTGCCGCCCAGGTCGAAGACCAGCTGGCGAGTTTCCTTGCTGGCGCCGGGGCCATTGAGCAGGCGGTTTTCCAGTACGGTGGCCATCCAGGGTTGCTGCTTGCTGAACGCCGATACGGGTGCAGGTTCACTCGCCGGAGGTGGCGCCGCGGCACTGCCCAGTGCAGGCAATAACGCTTCGAGCCAGCCGGCAAAGGCCTCGTCGAAGTCAGGCTCGCAGTCCACCCGTGGCAGCAGGCGCTGCCCTCCCAGCTCGGCCAGGCGCTGGTCGAGCTTGCGGCCAAAACCGCAGAACTGGTCGTAACTGGAGTCGCCCAAGGCCAGTACGGCATAGGGCAGCCCGGCGCAGTGGGCGCCCTCCTCGCCCTGCAAGGCCTGCCAGAATGCCGCGCCGCTGTCGGGCGCGTCGCCATCGCCAAAGGTGCTGGCGATCAACACCACACTGGCAACACCCTGCAGCTGGCTTGGGCTGACCGCCTCCAGGCAGCTGAGTTGCACGTTCAGACCAGCACCGCGCAGGCGCGCGGCACAGCGTTCGGCCAGTTGCTCACCATTGCCGGTCTGCGAGGCCCACAACACCTGATGCCATGGCGCGGCCTGTGCCGCGATGGGCGCAGTTACAGGCTGGGCGAACAGCCCGGCCAGCAAACCGTCGACAAACAAACGACGGCTGGCAGCCAGCGGCGCACTGGCGGGCAAGCGGGGTACGCCCTCGGCGCGGGCCTGGTCCAGACCCAGCAGGAAACCTTGCAGGTAATGTCGCTCTTCTTCGGCCAGCACCGGAACCGGCAGGGTGTGGAGGCCAAGCAGACGGGACAGGGTGGCGGTCGGCATGCGGACAGGCTCTACAGTGGCAGTGTTCAGATCAAGGGCGTCGATGCGCTCGCCTGCGACCCGCTCCAGGGCTACGGCGCAGTGTTTGAAGGCAGGCTGCAGCGACAGCGGGTCGACCGCATCGCAGGTCGCGGCATTGATCGCCAGTTGCTCGCCGATCAGGTCATTCCAGTGAAACGGCGCAAAGCAGTTGCCCGGCATGACCCGGTCACTGATGCGCGCCGGCAACACGGCGTGCCCCCGGCGCGAGCGAACGGCCACCTGGTCCTTTTCAGCGACACCCAGCCGGGCGGCATCCTCGGGGTGAATCTCAAGGTAGGGGCCGGGCTCCAGCTTGTTCAGTGCCGGCACCTTGCCGGTCTTGGTCAACGTGTGCCATTGGTGCTGCACGCGACCGGTGTTCAGCACCATGGGGTAGTTATCGTCCGGCACTTCCGCTGCCGGTAACCAGGGCCGCGCAAAGAAGCGCGCCTTGCCGCTGGCGGTGGGAAAGGCCAGTGCCGGCCGCCTACCCCGGGCATCGAGCAGGAACGCCTGGCTGCTGCCGTCGTTGAGGTAGCGCAGCGGGCTACGATGCTGCTCGCTGCCCGGTGCACAAGGCCACTGGCGCGGCTGTGTACGCAATTCGGCATAGCCGATACCGCGCAGGTCATAACCGGTAACAGGGTTGTGGAAGCGGCGTATTTCCTCATACACCGCTTCGGCATTGGGGTAGTCGAAGGCGTCGGCATAGCCCATGGCACATGCCACGCGGGCAATGATCTGCCAGTCCGGCAAACTTTGCCCGGGGGGCTCGACAGCGCGTGGCATCAGGGTGAGGTTGCGCTCGCTGTTGATCATCACACCCTCGCCTTCGGCCCACAGCGCGGCCGGCAGCAGGATGTCGGCGTAACGGTTGGTTTCGGTGTCGAGGAAGGCGTCCTGGGTAATGACCAGCTCGGCCTTGCGCAGGCCGTCGATCACTTGCTGGCGGTTGGCGACACTGGCCACCGGGTTGCTGCAGATGACCCAGCAGGCTTTCACTTCACCGGCTTTCATCTGCCCGAACAGCGCCACCGTACCCTCGCCGCCCTCGCTTCGCAGGCTGCCGGGTGGCAGTTGCCACTGTCGTTCGACGAACGCGCGGTCGTCGTCCACCAACGCAGAGCGCTGGCCTGGCAAGCCGGGGCCCATGTAGCCCATGTCGCGGCCGCCCATGGCATTGGGCTGGCCGGTCAGTGAGAACGGGCCGCTACCGGGGCGGCAGATGGCACCCGTGGCCAAATGCAGGTTACAGATGGCGTTGCTGTGCCAGGTGCCGTGAATGCTCTGGTTCAAGCCCATGGTCCAGCAGCTCATCCAGTTGTTGGCGCTGCCGATCCATTCGGCGGCCTTGATGATATCGGCCTCGGCCAGCCCGGTGATGGCGGCTACGCGCTCGGGGATATAGTCGTCGAGGAAGGCCGGCAGTTCGTCCCAGCCTTCGGTGTGGCGGGCGATAAAATCGGGGTTGGTGTGGCCGTTGCGATGCAGCAGGTGCAAAAGGCCGTTGAGCAAGGCCATGTCACTGCCGGGGCGCACCTGCAGAAACAGGTCGGCCTTGTCGGCGGTTGCGCTGCGCCGCGGGTCGACGACGATCAGCCTGGCGCCGGCCTTGACCCGATCAAGCAGGCGCAGGAACAGGATCGGGTGGCAGTCGGCCATGTTGGCGCCGATCACCAGAAATACGTCGGCGTGCTCGAAGTCCTGGTAACTGCCAGGTGGGCCATCGGCGCCCAGCGAAAGCTTGTAGCCACTGCTGGCGCTGGCCATGCACAGGCGCGAGTTGGACTCGATGTGGCGCGTACGAATAAAACCCTTGGCCAGCTTGTTGGCCAGGTACTGGGCCTCCAGCGACATTTGCCCGGACACGTACAGCGCCACGGCATCTGGGCCGTGCTGGTCGATGATGCCGCGCAGACGCTCGGCGGTGGCAGCGATGGCCTGGTCCATGCTGGTGCGCACTGGCGGCTGGCTGCGTTGCTGGCGCACATAGGCGTCGGCCATGCGCCCGCTCGCACTCAGTGGCAGATGTGCGGTGAGGCCTTTGGTGCATAGGCGGCCAAAGTTGCTCGGGTGCAGCTTGTCGCCGCTGATCTTGCCGACCTTGCCATCGGCAACGCTCATGACGATGCCGCAGCCCACGCCGCAGTAGGGGCAGACGCTGCGTACTTCGCTGTTGGCCATGGGCGGGCTCCTGTGGAAAACGCAAAAAGGCGCCGGCTGCCCCGGCATGCTGATGCAAGCGGGGCAACACGGCGCCTTTGTCGTGAAATGGTGAGGGCTGTCGACGTTGATAGCCCGGGATGAGGGTAGATCAGCAATTTATGGGCCAGTTATACCGGCCCTTTCGCGGGCATGCCCGCTCCCACAGGGATATCGCAAGGCCTGAGGGCGGCCCCGTACCTGTGGGAGCGGGCGTGCCCGCGAAGAGGCCTGCACAGGTTACGCACCATGCGGTGGCAAGCCGGTACCCGCTGGCGCTATGCTGGGGCAATTTTCAGCATGAGCAACTGCCCTCCCCCCATGTCCCAGGTGATCCTCAAGACCCCCGCCCAACTCGACCTGATGCGCCGCGCCGGCCAGCTACTGGCCCAGGTGTTCACCGAACTCGACAGCTTCATCCGCCCCGGCGTGACCACGATGCAGATCAACGACCGCGCCGAGGCGTTCATCGTCGATACGCTCAAGGCACGGCCAGCAAGCAAAGGCCAGTATGGCTTCCCTTACTCGCTCAATACTTCGGTGGACCACGTGGTATGCCACGGCATACCCAAGGTCGATGAGGTGCTCAAGGAAGGCTCGATCATCAACGTCGACATCACGCTGGAACAGGGCGGCTACATTGCCGATTCGTCGAAGATGTATTGCATCGGCAAGATCAGCGAAGAAGCCCGGCGCCTGGTCGACACCACCTATGACGCGTTGTGGAAAGGCATCGAGCAGGTGCGCCCTGGGGCAACGCTGGGTGATATTGGTCATGCCGTGCAGGCCCATGCCGAGGCGGCGGGTTACAGCGTGGTGCGCGAGTATTGCGGCCACGGTATTGGCCAGCAGATGCATGAAGGGCCAGAGGTACTGCACATTGGCCAGCGCGGCATGGGCATGAAGCTGAAACCGGGGATGGTGTTTACCATCGAGCCGATGATCAACCAGGGTGGCCGCGGCACGCGCGAGTTGAAGGATGGCTGGACGGTGATCACCCGGGACCACAGCTTGTCGGCGCAGTGGGAGCATACCGTGGCGGTGACTGAGGGTGGGTATGAGGTGCTGACATTGCGGGAGGAGGAACGTCGTGGCTGAAGCTGCGGCAAACGCGTGCAGGTATGGATACAAAATGCAGGCACAAAAAAAGCGACCCTAGGGTCGCTTTCTTTGTTACTTCCGGGTGTTCAGTGGGCCCTGGAAGTGGAATATGGCGCAGCGGACGGGACTCGAACCCGCGACCCCCGGNTGTTACTTCCGGGTGTTCAGTGGGCCCTGGAAGTGGAATATGGCGCAGCGGACGGGACTCGAACCCGCGACCCCCGGCGTGACAGGCCGGTATTCTAACCGACTGAACTACCGCTGCGCTATACATCGAGTGGTGGGTGATGACGGGATCGAACCGCCGACCCTCTGCTTGTAAGGCAGATGCTCTCCCGGCTGAGCTAATCACCCATGTCTCTCGGTGTGGCGCGCATTCTACGGGCGACTTGGCGCTCTGGCAAGCACTTATCGAAGTTTTTTCACACTTCGGTCAAACACCAAAAATCAGGCACAAAAAAAGCGACCCTAAGGTCGCTTTCTCTGTTACTTCCGGGTGTTCAGTGGGCCCTGGAAGTGGAATATGGCGCAGCGGACGGGACTCGAACCCGCGACCCCCGGCGTGACAGGCCGGTATTCTAACCGACTGAACTACCGCTGCGCNGCGCAGCGGACGGGACTCGAACCCGCGACCCCCGGCGTGACAGGCCGGTATTCTAACCGACTGAACTACCGCTGCGCTATACATCGAGTGGTGGGTGATGACGGGATCGAACCGCCGACCCTCTGCTTGTAAGGCAGATGCTCTCCCGGCTGAGCTAATCACCCATGTCTCTCGGTGTGGCGCGCATTCTACGGAGCGCCCCGCACCCTGGCAAGCACTTTTTAAACTTTTTGCAAAAAAAACCTCAGGCCTTTCAAAGACCTAGCGTTATCGGGCGATTCTTTCATGCATAAGCCACTGCTGGCCCTCTGACAGGGCTGGCCTGAATTCACCGCTCGGAGAATAATGCCCGCCTTATGCATTAAGGAGAGATTGCCCCTCATGTGGTTCAAGAACCTGCTGACCTACCGCCTGACCCAGGAAGTTCCGTTCGAGCCTGAAGCGCTGGAAGCCGCCCTGGCCAGCAAACCGGCCCGCCCCTGCGCCAGCCAGGAGCTGACCACTTATGGTTTCGTCGCGCCGTTCGGCAAAGGCGAAGACGCTCCCCTGGTGCATGTCAGCGGCGAGTACCTGCTGATTGCCGCGCGCAAGGAAGAACGCATCCTGCCGAGCAGCGTGGTCAACGACGCGGTCAAGGAAAAGGTCGAAGAGATCGAGACCGAGCAAATGCGCAAGGTCTATAAAAAGGAACGCGACCAGATCAAGGACGAAATCATCCAGGCGTTCCTGCCGCGTGCGTTCATCCGCCGCTCGATGATCTTCGCTGCCATTGCCCCGCGCCTGGGCGTGATCCTGGTCAATTCGGCCAGCGCCAAGCGCGCCGAAGACCTGCTGTCGACCCTGCGCGAAGTGATGGGCTCGCTGCCAGTGCGCCCGGCCACGGTGAAGATTGCGCCAGTGGCCACCATGACCGACTGGGTCAAATCGCAGCAAGCCGCCGAAGGCTTCTATGTGCTGGACGAGTGCGAACTGCGCGACACCGCCGAAGATGGCGGTATCGTGCGCTGCAAGCGCCAGGACCTCACCGGCGAAGAGATCCAGCTGCACCTGAGCACCGGCAAAGTGGTGACCCAGCTGGCCCTGGCCTGGCAAGACAAGCTGTCGTTCATTCTCGACGACAAGATGGTCATCAAGCGCCTGAAGTTCGAAGAGCTGCTGCAGGAGCAGGCCGAGCAGGACGGTGGCGATGAGGCTGCGCAACAGTTCGACGCCAGCTTCCAGCTGATGATGATGACCTTTGCCGAATTCCTGCCGGTGCTGTTCGAGGCGCTGGGTGGGGAAGAGATTCCGCAAGGGGTCTGACGGGTATGAGATGCGGTGCTGGCTTGAATCGTTTTCTGCCAGCACCGGCCTCTTCGCGGGTAAACCCGCTCCTACGACGGCCTGTGTCCCACCTCCGATGTATGTCCACCACCAATCTGTGTAGGAGCGGGTTTACCCGCGAATACGGTGGCGCCGGCACCGGTGAACGGCGGGTGGAAATTGGCCAGCAGGCGCGGACTTGCCCGGAAGGCCGCAGCCAGGCACCATGGTGCCCACTGTGAGGACGACCTCACGACGCACCGCGTGACCACTCCGGGGACGGCCCCATCATTCAAACGATGGAGACACGCTCATGTCCTGGATCATTCTGTTTTTTGCCGGCCTGTTCGAGGTCGGCTGGGCCGTCGGCCTCAAATACACCGACGGTTTCACTCGACCGCTACCCACTGTCCTTACCGTCGGCGCCATGGTCATCAGCCTGGGCCTGCTGGGCCTGGCCATGAAGGAGTTGCCACTGGGCACCGCCTATGCCATCTGGACCGGCGTAGGCGCAGTCGGTACGGTCATCGCCGGGATCATTCTGTTCGGCGAATCCATGGCCCTGGTGCGGCTGGTCAGTGTGGCGCTGATCGTCTGCGGCCTTGTCGGCCTGAAAGTCAGCGCCAGCTAACCCCTATCGCAGATGGCCGCGCAGGCGGCTGACCTGTTCGCGCAACACCTCGGGCTGCGCCGCCTCCACCGGGACGGCGGCGCCTGCCACGATGGTCACCCTCGACCACAAGCGCTTGAAGAAGCCCTTGGCCGGGTCACGGCTGAAGAAGCTACCCCACAACCCCTGCAAGGCCAGCGGAATCACCGGTACCGGCGTTTCTTCGAGGATGCGGCTGACCCCTCCCTTGAAGACATCGATTTCGCCATCGCCCGTCAGCTTGCCTTCCGGGAAGATGCACACCAGCTCGCCATCAGCCAGGTACTCGGCAATCCGCGCGAAGGCCCGCTCGTAAGTCGCCTGGTCTTCGTTACGCCCGGCAATCGGGATGGCACCGGCAGTGCGAAACACGAAGTTGAGTACCGGCAGGTTGTAGATCTTGTAGTACATGACAAAGCGGATCGGCCGGCGTATAGCCCCGCCCAGCAGCAACGCATCGACGAACGACACGTGGTTGCACACCAGCAACGCTGCACCTTCGTCTGGGATGCGCTCAAGGTCTCGGTGCTGCACGCGGTACATCGAATGGCTGAGCAGCCAGATCAGGAAACGCATGGTGAACTCGGGCACGATCCTGAAGATATAGGTGTTGACCGCGATATTGAGCAGCGACACCACCAGGAAAAGCTGCGGGATGCTCAGCTTGGCCACGCCTAGCAGGATGATGGTGAGCACCGCCGACACCACCATGAACAGGGCATTGAGGATGTTGTTGGCCGCGATCACCCTGGCTCGCTCGTCCTCGGCCGTGCGGGCCTGGATCAACGCATACAGCGGCACGATGTAGAAGCCGCCGAACACACCCAGGCCGACGATCGACAGCAAGATCCACCACGCCTGGCTCATGCCCAGCAATGCCAGCCAGTCGTGCGGCGCTGCTGCAGTCGGTACATCACCGGAGTGCCACCACCACAGCAGGCCGAACAGGGTCAGGCCGAACGAGCCGAACGGCACCAGGCCGATTTCCACCTTGCGTCCACTGAGCCGTTCACACAGCAGCGAGCCGAGGGCAATGCCCACCGAGAACAGGGTCAGCACCAGGGTCACCACCGTGCCATCACCGTGCAGCCAATCCTTGGCATAGGCCGGGATCTGCGTGAGGTAGATGGCGCCGACAAACCAGAACCACGAGTTGCCGACGATCGAACGCGACACCGCCGGCGACTGGCCCAGGCCCATGCGCAAGATCACCCACGACTGCTTGAAGATGTTCCAGTCCAGCGGCATTTGCGGCGAGGCGGCAGCCGCCCGAGGGATCCAGCGGCTGGCGAGGTAGCCGAGTACCGCCGTGCCGACCACGCCACCGGCCACCACCGTTGCGTAGCTGTCGGCCGACATCATCACCCCCGCGCCGATGGTGCCGGCGAGGATGGCGAGGAAGGTGCCGGTTTCCACCAGCCCATTACCGCCCACCAACTCTTCCTCGCGCAGGGCCTGCGGCAGGATCGAATATTTCACCGGGCCGAACAGCGCCGAGTGGGTCCCCATACCGAACAGCGCCACCAGCATCAGGCCCAGATGGTCAGTGACAAAGCCCAGCGCACCAATCGCCATGATCACGATTTCGGCCAGTTTGATTGCCCGGATCAGCGCATCCTTGGCGAACTTCTCGCCAAACTGCCCGCCCAGCGCCGAAAACAGAAAAAACGGCAGGATGAACAGCAAGGCACACAAGTTGACCCAGATCGATCGGTCACCATCGCCCAGGCTGAGCTTGAACAAAATCGCCAGGATCAGCGACTGCTTGAACAGGTTGTCGTTGAAGGCACCCAGCGACTGAGTGATGAAAAACGGCAGGAAACGCCGCTTGCCGAGCAAGGTGAATTGCGAAGAGTGACTCATCGTCCTTGGTCCTGAGGGCTTTTCAATTGGAGGCTCGCCAAGCGCGCCGGGCCACAAATCTGCATGGGAAATGCGCTGGCTGGCAAGCACCGGCTCAGGCATGACCACGCAAGATTGCTTTCAAGGACCTGCTTGCAGTTGCAGCACTGGCGCTACGTCACTCGAAGCCAAACAACGCCTGCGCGGTATCCAGCAACAGTGCCTGGCGCAACTGCGCTGAACAACCCAAGGCCTCGAACTGTTCGACAGCGCTGCCGAAACTGACCTCCGACTCATGCTGGGTATGCGGCCAGTCACTGCCCCACATCAACCGCTCTGCGCCGTAATGGGCTTCCAGCGCGCACAGCGCCTGACGGGCGAATGCCAGGTTCTCCTCCGGCGAGCCCTGCAGCCTGTAGATGCCGGACACCTTCACCCACACCTTGCCCCGACCGCTCAGGGTCAGCAGTTCGGCAAACCCCGGCTGGCTCAGGCCAAGGCGGGCATCTGGCCGGCCGAAATGGTCAATCACGATGTCCAGCCCATAGGGCTGCAATGCCCGCACCAGCACTGGAATGTCCGGCACCTGACGGTGCAGTTCCACGTGCCAACCCTGCTCGCCGATGCGCTCCAGCAGGGGCCGCCACTGCGCGCCGGTCAGGTCAGGCATGTCTTGCCCCATGAGGTTGAGACGTACCCCCCTGACTCCCAACCGGGCCATTTCCGTCAAGGTCGCCCGCTCGACATCCCGCTCCAGCATCACCACCCCGCGCAGTTGCCCTGGCACGGTCTGCAAGGCGCTGAGCAGGTAGCGGTTGTCGGTACCCAGGAAGCTGGGCTGGACCAGTACGCCATGGCTGAAACCATGGGCCCGCAGTTGGCCCAAGTAGTCGCCCAGCGGCGCATCGTAGTTGGGCGCATAACGCCGCTGGCTGGCCAGGTTCAGCCCACGGCTGAACACGTGGGCGTGGCTGTCGATGGCAGTCAGGTGCAAAGCGGGTGCGTCGGGCATGGTTCTCATACAAACACGTTCAGGTTACTTGGCGACGGCACCGGCCGTTTCCGGCGCAGGTGCAGATTCAAGGTTGCGGCCACGGGTTTCGGGCAGGCACAGGGCTGCGATCACCGCAACGCCATAGGCGATGCCGGCATCAATGCCGATGGCACTGCCCAGCGACATCGACTCGCTCATGTGCCCGACCAGGAACGGGAACACGGCCGACAGCACGCGACCGAAGTTGTAGCAAAAGCCCACCCCGGCGCCGCGCACGTCAGCCGGGTACAGTTCATTGAAAAACGCACCCAGGCTGGCCGGGATGCCGGCGGCGAAAAAACCCAGCGGGAAGCCGAGGAACAGCATCTGGGTATTGGTCAGCGGGAAGAACACGTAGGCCTGCACGGTCAGTACACAGCACAGGGCGAACAGCAGGATGTTCTTGCGCCTGCCAATACGGTCGATCAGCAGGCCGCTGACCACGCAGCCGCACCAGAAGGCCAGGATGATCACCGCCAGGTAACCGCCCGAGTTCAGCACCGAAAGGTTGCGCTCTGTCTTGAGGAAGGTCGGCAACCAGGTCATCACCGCGTGGTAGCCACCGTGGGCACCCAGGCCGAGCAAGCCGCCCAGCAGGGTCACACGCAACAGTTCAGGGCGGAAGATGCCAGCCATCGACTGCAAGAAGCTGGAAGGGATGGCCTTTTCTTTCTGCAGGCGCTGGAAGCTGTCCGGCTCGGGCACGTTGCGGCGTACCCAGATGATCAGCAGCGACGGCAGCAGACCGACGAAGAACATCACCCGCCAGGCAAACTCCTGCGGCACCAGCGAGTAGATCAGCGTAAACAATGCCACCGCCAGGCCCCACCCCACAGCCCAGGCACTCTGCACCGTGCCCATGACCTTGCCGCGATACTTCGGGTTGATGGTTTCGGCCATCAGCACAGCGCCGGCTGCCCATTCGCCACCGATGCCAAAGCCTTGCATGGCCTTGACGAACAGCAACGGGTAGAAGCCGGTGACGAACGCCGAAAGGAAGGTGAAGAACGAAAACCAGAGAATCATCCATTGCAGGGTACGCACGCGGCCATAGCGGTCGGACAGTGTGCCACCCAGCCAGCCGCCGATTGCCGAGGTCACCAGGGTCAGGCCACTGATCAGGCCGGCATCGCCCTTGGTCAGGGAGAACGCAGCGATCAGCGCGGGGATGGCCAGGCCGAACATCTGCACTTCCAGCGCATCGAGCGAGCAGCCGCCGAAACAGGCCCAGAATGTCTTGCGCTCCCGTGAGGTGATCTCGCGATACCAGCTGAACATGATTGTTATCCTTCTAGTCGTGGTGTGACGGGCAGGCGAAGCCACTGCGCCGTGGCAGCACGGCGCAGACAGTTAAAAGGGCGAAGCGACCGGTTTAGCGGATGTCGATGCGGTAGCGGAAGTGCTGCGCATGGCCGCGCGAGCGGCGCCATTCCAGAGGTTTGCCGGCGTAGTCGCGGGCCAGGCGCTCGATCACGACCACCGGGCTGTCGGCCGGCAGTTGCAGCAAGCGGCCATGCACCGCGTCGACCGCTTCGGCGGTCAGGGTTTCTTCGGCGTAGGCGACCACCTGACCGCACAGCGCTTCGTAAATCGGGTACAGCAGCGGGCCCTTGCTGTTCAAATCCACGTCCAGCAGCGGCTGGAAGGTTTGGCGCGGCAGCCAGATCTCTTCGGCCAGCACCGGCTGGGCGCCGAGCAGACGTGTACGAATGATGCGGATCACTTCTGCCTCCCCTGCCAGGCCCAATGCCTCGGCCACCGCGGAAGGCGCCGGCAGCGACTCGATGGAAAGAATGCGGCTTTCCGGCACGATGCGCTCGCCATTGGCGGCCTCGAAACGGAAGAAGCGGAACAGCGACGACTGGAACTGTGGGCGGCGAATGAAGGTGCCGCGGCCCTGCTGGCGCTCCAGCACGCCTTCGGCCACCAGGACATCGACGGCCTTGCGCACGGTACCGATCGACATGTCGAACTCGGTGGCCAAGGCTGCTTCGGTCGGGATCGCTTCCCCCGGGCGCCAGCGGTTGTTGGCAATTTGCGCAACCATGTGGTCTCGCAGTTGTTGGTAGCGGGGCAGTCGAGCATCACCGGTCAATGGGTGCATGGGTCTCGCTCTCGTCTTGTTATATAAACATATATATGAATTCTTCGAGAGTATTCCCTGAGCCTGACGGGCTGTCAATCCTCCGCCTGTCGCCCTTCTGCAGGCGAAGCGGCCTTGTGTCGGGAAGGGCAGTGAAGCCGCCGGATTCACTGTAAGGGTGCCGGTGCTGCTACAAGGACCGCATGTGGCTTATGCTTGTGCTCGGCAAACCCGCACAACAAGGACGTGGCAATGCTCGCCGCCATAAAACGCTACCCGCACACCGTTCGCCTGCTGCTCACCACCACCTTCACGCTTACCGTCGCCCGCGCCCTCACCCTGCCCTACCTGGTGGTTTACCTGGCCGACAATTTCCAGCTGCCGATCAGCCAGATCGGCCTGCTGATCGGTGGCGCACTGATCGTCGCCTCGCTGTTGAGTCTGTACGGTGGCCATCTGGTCGACACCTTGAGCAACCACACGCTGGTCAGCGCCAGTACCCTGCTGTTCGCCCTGGCCTTCGTCGGCGCGGTCGCCAGCCGTTCAGCACTGCCGTTCTTCTTTTGTCTGGTGCTGATCAACCTGGCCCTGGCAGTGGTCGACATCGCTGCCAAGGCGGGCTTCTGCGCGTTACTGCCGGTGGATGAGCGGGCCGAGGTATTCGCCATCAAGTACACCCTCAGCAACGTCGGCTACGCCGCCGGCCCGTTGCTGGGCGTGGCCATGCTTGAACTGAACGACCATGTGCCGTTCCTCGCTTCTGCCCTGCTTGGCCTGGCCATGTGCCTGGCTTACTGGCGCCTGGGTGATCGCAGCCTGCAGGCCAGCGCGCCGGACAAGCCTGCAGCCGGCTTCGGCCAAGTGGCGCTGGGGCTGGCGCGGGATCGCCGGCTGGTGTGCTTTACCGTGGGTGGGGTGCTGAGCGCGGTGGTGTTCGGCCAGTTCACCGCCTACCTGTCCCAGTACCTGGTGGTCACCAGCAACCCGGCCGAAGCGGCACGGCTGATCGGCTATCTGGTCACCACCAACGCCGTGACAGTCATTGCCTTGCAGTACCTGATTGGCCGGCGTATCAGCCGCCAGCGCCTGATGCCGTGGCTGTTGGCCGGCATGGGCCTGTTCATCGCCGGCTTGCTGGGTTTTGCGCTGGCAGGCTCGGTACTGGCCTGGTGCCTGGCGATGCTGGTGTTCACGCTGGGCGAAATCATCGTGATCCCGGCCGAGTACATGTTCATCGACCTGATCGCACCGGAGCACTTGCGCGGGGTGTATTACGGCGCGCAGAACCTGTCCAACCTGGGGGCGGCGCTGGGGCCGGTGATGGTGGGGTTTGCACTGGTACACCTGTGGCCGGGGGCAGTCTTCTACCTGCTGGTGTTGTCGGTGATACTGGCAGGGGTTTTCTATTGGTTGGGTACCCGCAGGGGTTGATGTTGCCTGTTCCGGCCTCTTCGCGGGTGAACCCGCTCCTACAACCATCGTCTGCGCTGACGAAGCGGCACTTGCGTGCCAGACTGATTGATCGGGACCGCGTTACCTTTTTGCTTCGGAGTCTTCATGTCGTTGTCCAGCGGGCTGATCGCCGTGGTCGCCCTGGCCTATATGGCCATCATGTTCGCCATCGCCTTCTATGGCGACCGCCGCAGCACGCCATTGCCGCCAAAGCTGCGTGCCTGGGTGTACAGCCTGTCGCTGGCCGTGTACTGCACCAGCTGGACCTTCTTCGGCGCGGTCGGCCAGGCCGCCGAACAGCTTTGGGCGTTCCTGCCAATCTACCTGGGCCCGGTACTGCTGCTGATCTTCGCCCCTTGGGTGCTGCAGAAGATGGTGCTGATCAGCAAGCAGCAGAACATTACCTCGATCGCCGACTTCATTGCCGCGCGCTACGGCAAGTCGCAGACCCTGGCAGTGGTGGTGGCACTGATCTGCCTGGTCGGCGTGCTGCCGTACATCGCCTTGCAGCTCAAGGGCATCGTACTGGGCGTGAACCTGCTGATCGGCGCCAACGCCGACGCCACCGGCACCCGCGTGCAGGACACCGCGCTGGTGATATCGCTGGTACTGGCGCTGTTCGCCATCGTCTTCGGTACCCGCAGCCTGGATGTGACCGAGCACCACCGCGGCATGGTCCTGGCGATTGCCTTCGAATCGCTGATCAAGCTGCTGGCGTTCCTTGCCGTGGGCATCTTCATCGTTTTCAAACTGTATGACGGTTTCGACGACCTGTTCAGCCAGGCGCGCCAGTCGATCCACCTGCAGGACTATTGGAAAGAGACCATCAATTGGCCGTCCATGGTGGTGCAAACCGCCGTGGCAATGATGGCAATCATCTGCCTGCCCCGGCAGTTCCACGTTACCGTGGTGGAGAACATCGAACCGCAGGACTTGCGCCTGGCGCGCTGGGTATTCCCGATGTACCTGGCACTGGCCGCGCTGTTCGTGGTGCCGATTGCCCTGGCCGGGCAGATGCTGCTGCCCGGCACGGTGATCTCCGACTCGTTCGTCATCAGCCTGCCGCTGGCCGAGGCGCACCCGAGCCTTGCCCTGCTGGCGTTCATCGGCGGTGCCTCGGCGGCCACCGGCATGGTGATCGTCGAGGCCGTGGCGCTGTCGACCATGGTGTCCAACGACATGCTGCTGCCCTGGCTGCTGCGCCGCAACAACGCCGAGCGGCCTTTCGAAGCGTTCCGCCACTGGATGCTTTCGGTACGCCGGGTAACCATCGTGGTGATCTTGCTGCTGGCCTATGTCAGCTACCGCCTGCTGGGTTCCACCGCCAGCCTGGCGACCATCGGCCAGATCGCCTTTGCCGCTGTGACCCAGCTCACCCCAGCCATGCTTGGCGCGCTGTACTGGAAGCAGGCCAACCGTCGCGGTGTGTTCGCCGGCCTGGCCGCTGGCATTTTCCTGTGGTTCTACACCTTGGTGCTGCCGATTGCCGCGCACAGCCTGGGCTGGTCGTTGCAGTTGTTCCCCGGCCTGGCGTGGCTGCACGGCAACCCGCTGAACCTGCCGATCAGTCCACTGACCCAAGGTGTGGTGCTGTCACTGGCGGGCAACTTCACCCTGTTCGCCTGGGTTTCGGTGCTGTCGCGCACACGGGTTTCCGAGCACTGGCAGGCCGGCCGGTTCATTGGCCAGCAGACCAGCGCGCGGCCCAGCAGCAAGCCGCTGCTGGCGGTGCAGATCGACGACCTGCTGACCCTGGCATCGCGCTTTGTCGGGGAAGAGCGCGCACGGCAGAGCTTCATCCGCTTTGCCTACCGCCAGGGCAAGGGCTTCAACCCTAACCAGAACGCCGATGGCGACTGGATCGAGCACACCGAGCGCCTGCTGGCCGGGGTGCTCGGTACCTCGTCGACCCGCGCGGTGGTCAAGGCGGCCATCGAAGGCCGCGACATGCAACTGGAAGACGTGGTGCGCATTGCTGACGAAGCCAGTGAGGTGCTGCAGTTCAACCGCGCCCTGCTGCAAGGCGCCATCGAGAACATCAACCAAGGCATCAGCGTGGTCGACCAGAACCTGCACCTGGTGGCCTGGAACCGCCGCTATCTTGAACTGTTCAACTACCCGGACGGGCTGATCAGCGTAGGGCGACCGATTGCCGACATCATCCGCTACAACGCCGAACGCGGCCTGTGCGGCCCCGGCGAGGCGCAGGTGCATGTGGCGCGGCGGCTGCACTGGATGCGCCAGGGCCGCGCGCACTCCTCCGAGCGGCTGTTCCCCAATGGCCGGGTGATCGAGCTGATCGGCAACCCGATGCCAGGCGGCGGCTTTGTCATGAGCTTCACCGACATCACCCCGTTCCGAGAGGCCGAGCAGGCCCTGCGCGATGCCAACGAACGCCTTGAGCAACGCGTGGCGGAGCGCACCCACGAACTGTCGCAGTTGAACCAGGCGCTGTCCGAAGCCAAGAGCCAGGCCGAAGCGGTGAGCAAGTCCAAGACCCGCTTCCTGGCCGCCGTCAGCCATGACCTGATGCAACCGTTGAACGCCGCACGGCTTTTCTCTGCCGCCTTGTCGCAACAGGCCGAGGGCATGAACGAAGAGGCCCGGCAGTTGGTACAGCACATGGACAGCTCGCTGCGCTCGGCTGAAGAGCTGATCAGCGACCTGCTGGACATCTCGCGCCTGGAAAACGGCAAGATCACCCCGGATGCCAAACCCTTCGCCCTCAACGAGCTGTTCGACACCCTGGGCGCCGAGTTTAAGTTGCTGGCTGCCGAGAAGGGCCTGGCGTTCCGCCTGCGCGGCAGCCGCCTGCGGGTGGACAGCGACATGAAACTGCTACGCCGGGTGCTGCAGAACTTCCTCACCAATGCCCTGCGCTACGGCAAGAGCCCGATCCTGCTAGGCGCGCGCCGACAGGGCGAGCGCCTGTGGCTGGAGGTCTGGGACCGTGGCCCAGGCATTGCTGACGACAAGCTGCAAGTGATCTTTCAGGAGTTCAAGCGCCTGGACAGCCACCAGACCCGTGCCGAGAAGGGGCTAGGACTGGGCCTGGCCATCGCAGACGGTCTGTGCCGGGTGCTGGGGCATCCGCTGGAAGTGCGCTCATGGCCGGGCAAGGGCACGGTGTTCCGCGTCAGCGTGCCGATTGCGCACCAGGCCACCGCGGCACCAAGCGCGCCTGTAGAACAACAGGGCGGCCAGCCACTGGCTGGGCTGCAAGTGCTTTGCGTGGACAACGAAGACAGCATCCTGATCGGCATGAACAGCCTGCTGAGCCGCTGGGGTTGCCAGGTATGGACCGCGCGCAACCAGGCCGAATGCGAAGCCCTGCTGGCCAAAGGCATGCGCCCGCACCTGGCATTGGTGGACTACCACCTGGACGACGGCGAGACCGGTACCGGGCTGATGGGCTGGCTTCGAGCACGGCTGGGTGAGCCGGTACCCGGTGTAGTGATCAGCGCCGACGGCAGCAAGGAAACCATCGCCCTGGTACATGCATCAGGGCTGGACTACCTGGCCAAACCGGTCAAGCCGGCGGCCTTGCGCGCCCTGCTCAATCGCCATCTGAGCCTGGCTCAGTAACCGCTACCTCGGGCAGCGCCTCGTCAGACAGCGCCCGCTCCAGCAGGTCTGCCGGCAAGCTCTTGCTGGCACGGGCGCCCAGCAGCTTAAGCTGCTCGCTGCGGCTGACCAGGTTGCCACGCCCTTCGCACAGCTTGTTGCGCGCGGCGGCATAAGCCTTGTCTACCTGCTGCAAGCGGCTGCCCAGCTCGTCAAGGTCCTGGATGAACAGCACGAACTTGTCGTAGAGCCAGCCGGCACGCTCGGCAATTTCGCGGGCGTTCTGCCCTTGACGCTCCTGCTTCCACAGGCTGTCGATCACCCGCAAGGTCGCCAGCAACGTGGTAGGGCTGACAATCACGATCTGCCGGTCGAAGGCCTCCTGGAACAGGTTCGGCTCGGCCTGCAGGGCCGCCGAAAAGGCCGCTTCGATGGGCACGAACAACAACACGAAATCCAGGCTGTGCAGGCCTTCAAGGCGGCTGTAGTCCTTGCTCGACAAGCCTTTGACGTGGCTGCGCAGCGACTGCACATGCTGCTTGAGCGCAGCTTCGTCGTTGCCGGCAACGAACTGCTGGTACGCAGTGAGGCTGACCTTGGCGTCCACCACCACCTGCTTGTCGCCGGGCAGCATGATCAGCACATCCGGCTGGAAACGCTCACCATCGGCGCTTTTCAGGCTGACCTGGGTCTGGTATTCGCGGCCCTTTTCCAGGCCGGCATGTTCCAGCACACGTTCGAGAATGAGCTCACCCCAGTTACCCTGTGTCTTCTGGCCCTTCAAGGCCTGGGTAAGGTTGGTGGCTTCGTCGGACAAGCGCAGGTTGAGCTGTTGCAGGCGCTCCAGCTCCTTGCCCAGCGAGAAGCGCTCGCGGGCCTCTTGTTGGTAGCTTTCCTCCACGCGTTTTTCGAAGGCCTGGATGCGCTCCTTGAGCGGGTCGAGCAACTGGCCAAGGTGCTGCTGGCTGGTCTGGGCAAAGCGCTGCTCGCGTTCGTCGAAGATCTTGGTGGCCATGTCGGCGAACTGGGCGCGCAAGGTGTCACGGGCCTCCTGCAGGTCTTCCAGACGTTGCTGGTGACTTTCCTGCTGTTCACGCAGCTCTGCGTCCAGGCGCGCGGTTTGCGCTTCCAGGCGACGCAGTTCGGCTTCGCGGTTGGCGCGCTCAAGGCTCCAGGCGTGGGCGGCGTCACGGGCATTGTCGCGCTCGATCTGCAGCAGCTCCAGCTCACGGCCTTGGGCGGCCAGCTGGGCCTGTTTGACGGCGTTGGCCTCACTGAGGTCGCTGACCTCGTCGCGACTGGCGTCCAGTTGCGCCTGCAGGCCAGCCTGGGTCAGTTGGGCAGCGTTGAGGCGCTCTTCGAGCAAGGCCTGCTCACCTTGCCGTGCGCCCTGGCGGCGCTGCACCTGCATGACCCACACCAGGCAGGGTATTGCGCCTGCCACCAAGCCCAGCAGAATGCTGGCCAGATCCACTGTCATGCTTACCCCGAACGCTCTGATGCAAATTGGGTGCAGCTTATCAGCCTGATGGGTGTGTTGCCTGCATCCGCCTCTTCGCGGGCAAGCCCGCTGCGCAAGCCTGAAGGCAAAGGTAATGCCTGCACGGTCGCCCGTAGGAGCGGGTTCACCAGCGAAGAGGCCGGCCCTGCTGGCCAATCCCCACCCGCCGTTCACCGTTGCCGCCGCCACCGTATTCGCGGGTAAACCCGCTCCTACCACGGTGATGGACGAACATCGGTGATTGCTCGCGAAAGGGCCCCCGCAGGCAACAAGGCTCAGGCAGGAAACCACTGTCGCAGCAACCGCCGCGCTTCCTGCGACCCCTGCCCTGCCGCAAGCTCAAGCCAATAGCGCGCCTGCTCCGGCTCGTTGTGCTGACACAGCCGAGCGTACTCCAGCTGCGCCCGCCGATCCCCTGCGCGGGCAGCCTGACGCAGCAGCTCATGGCCTATACGCCGGTCACGGGCGTTCCCACAATCGCGGCACAGCATCTGCCCCAGGCGGCTCTGCGCCACAACCACACCTTGGCGCGCCGGCTGCTTCAACAAGCGCCCGGCCAGGTGCTTGACCTGAGGGTTGCCGCCCAGGCGCGGACTGTCGAGCAACCACAGGGCCACTTTCAGGGAAAAGCGTTTGGCGGGAGGTGCAAGTGTCGATGCAGCGGGGCTGGCGAGGTTTTTACCGCGAAACTTCATGAGCAACAGGTTTGGTAACTCGAAAGGCGCGCCACTCTACTCTTTTTTTTTCGCCCTGGCCCGTCGATTTCTGGTGGATTGAAAAAAAATTCCATGATCTTTTCTTGACGTTTTCAGGTGGATGACCAACCAGTCTGTTGGAGCATGGCAATTGTCGGACAGTCCATCCCATTGCTGGCACGCCCGTGCTAGAGCAAGCGCTCGGGACAATCCACAGTTCCTGTGGATAACTCGGTGGACAACCCCCTCTCACACCCCTCAAACCCCCGTGAATTGGGGGCTTCGGTCAAACTGACGATTTTTTCACCAGCTAAAAATAGTGTTTTTTTTCATTGACTTAACCACGCAGTCAAGGCATTGGCGAGGCTGCCGGGTGGTGTTACCAGGCCGTTACAAGCGCTGCCCCGAATGTGAACAAGTGCACCATAAACCTCCATTTGGGTGCACGAAAAGGGCACATCGGCCGGCATTCGGGCCATTTACCCCCTCTTCCCAGCAACGAAAATTCGCGCCATACTGCGCGGCTCACCTGAACAAACGTAGCGCTTGCCAAACACCTGCACTTGCGGTAAGGTGCCCCTCGTTAGTACCAAGCTGAAAGTCAATTCTGGCCGCAAGCGTCCTTGCAGACTCGCTCCCCCCAAGAGCGTCCCTGCTGAAACAAGGACCGGCCCATTCAATGATTCACTCGCCAGCCTTACGCTGCGCAAGCACGAATCACATGACAGATTGATCAGGATCCCACCTCGACGGCCTAGAACCTTGGCCCCGGCGTGCTGCCTGCCTTCCGAAGTACCTACCAGTCAGCCCAAGCGCCTACATTTGATTGCGCCCCCTCTGGCTGCCCTGTTCCAGTCAGGTTCGTTCGTCCCTTAATAAAGGCGTCACTGGAACGTTTCTATCATGCACGGATCATAACCCCCGTGTTTAAAGCAGGAACCTCCAACAATATGCAAACTCATCATCAGATTCAGGCTGCCATTGGCACCCTCTCCCAGGCCTTCTCGCCGTTGAAGTGCCTTATCGTTGCCCCACGCAAGGGCAGCTTCAGCTTTACCTTGGTAGACGAACACGGCGTTGCCTGCCACACCGAACGCCTGTACCACGAACAGTACAGCCGCCATGAACCGCTGCAGGCGGTGATCGCCCGGACGCGTCAGTCGCTCACCGCGTGACCGGCGAATACCGAGGTATTCAAGCGCTGAATCATCCGATCGCAAGGCTGCCTGAACGCTCTGGGCGTAATTGCCTTAGGGCATATAGCCCGGAGCATCAGGCAGCAATCGATTTAAAAACAGCTCTTTACACCACGATTATCACACTACACTTCAACTCGAGCGGTGCTTTCCGCTCCCGGCGGGCCTGATCATTCACCAGCTGCCAAGCTCCAGCGCCCGTCCGGCCCTTACCTGCTCGAGGGCATCAGGGGTATTGCGGCGAATGAATTGTGTCAGTATGTGATCCGACCCACCCTGGTCTACCTGAACCGTCACTGCGCCAGCGCCGAAGCCTTGCTACTGGGTATAGCCGCCAGCCAGTCAGCACTCGGCTCAGCCCTGCACGACCGACGCGGGCACGGCCTCTACCGCATCGGCGAACATCGTCACCAGGCGCTCTGGGACGAATACCTGGCCCGTGACCCCGACCTCGCCAGCCTGGTCCGCGGCCTGGCCAGCCAGCATGCCTTCCTTGGTGGCCCGCACCTGGAGCTCACCGTCAACCTGCGCTATTCCACTGCCATTGCCTGGATGCTCATCGAAGAGCAGGCCACACCATTGCCTGCGGCGGACGATCTGCTGGCACTGGCGCGTATCTGGCGACAGATTTTCAACCCCCAGGGTCGTCTGCGCGACTTCACCCATGCCTGGCATGCCTGCATAGATCAGAAATTGCCACAGGCATCTTGAGACGCGTCCTACAAGTAACCCGGAAAAAATGGAATTTTGGTCGGATTGTCCTACAAAACCGCTCTAACTCCTGCGATTGAGCCTATAGCGCAGCGCGTGATTTGTTGGTAGCTTTTCGACCCGGAGACCCAAGGAGTTTTCTAATAATGAAAAAAGTAATGCTCAAAACCTCCCTCGGCGTAGCCGTTGCGCTTGCTTCCAGCCAACTGCTCGCCGCCGGGTTCGCGCTGAACGAACAAAGTATCAGCGGCATGGGAACCGGTTTTGCTGGGCGCTCGTCTTCTGCCGACGATGCCAGCACTGTGTATGGCAACCCGGCCGGCATGTCCCGCCTCAAGCGCGAACAATTCACCGTGGGCGGCGCTGCCGTCATCGCCAAGACCGACATATCGGGCCCAGGCAGCAACTTCGGGGGGGAAACCGATGGTGACATGGTGCCTCTCGTTGGCGTACCCATGGGCTATTACGTCAAGCCGATTGATGATCACTGGAGCGTTGGCTTCGGCGTTTACGTGCCATATGGCCTGATCACCGACTACGGTAGCGATGACGCTGCACGCTACTGGGGCAAGAAGAGCAAGGTCGAGGTTGTCACCTTCCAGCCAACCGTCAGCTACGCCTTCAACGACAAAGTGTCGATCGGTTTTGGCCCGACTATAAACCGTATCAAGGGTGAGCTGGGTTCGAACCTGAGCAGCAAGGCCCTCCTGGGGCCCAATGGCCCTGACGGCGAGACCAAGATCAAGGGCGACGACACTGCGATCGGTTACAACATCGGCGTTCTGGTGCAAGCTACGGACCGTACCCGTCTGGGCCTGACCTATCACTCGATGGTCGACTACAAGCTTGAAGGCAATACCCGCGTTTCCTACCCGATTCCACAGCTTGGCCTGAACGGCAGGTTCGACGCCAGCCTGAAGATCAAGACGCCAGAGTCAGTGGACTTCTCGGTCACTCATGAACTGGATGACCATTGGACACTGTATGCGGGTAGCACCTGGACGCGCTGGAGCCGTCTGGAAAGCATCGTCGTCGAGAACGAAGCGCCGGCAGGCTACCCGTTGAAGACCATCACCGAAGAGCAGAACTGGCACGACACCTGGGCCCACGCCATTGGCGCGTCCTACAAGGTGAACAAGGAGTGGACCCTGCGCGCAGGCTTCTCCGTCGACCAGTCGCCCACCAACAACCATGATCGCTCGCCACGTATTCCGACTGGCGATCGTAAAGCGGTCAGCTTTGGTGCCGGCTGGAGCCCGAACGATGACATGACCATCGACGTTGCCTATTCGTATTTGTGGGAAGAGGATACCAAGGTCAACAACCTGCCAAGCTCGCAACAACAAGGGCTGTTGAAAGGCAGCTACCAGGCCAAGTACGAGAACAGCGCTCACGGTATCGGTGCATCCCTCACCTACCGCTTCTGATTCCTGTGCGTTACATGAAAACCGCCTTCGTGGCGGTTTTTTTCATGCCTGCACTTGCCAGCTTTCGCCCAGGGATTCGCGCAGGTAGTCCATGAAAGCGCGCACCTTGGTGGTCATGGCAAAGCGATCGGCCAGGCACAGGTAGATGTCCATGGGCTCGGTCTGGGCATAAGCCTGGCTGCTGTCGCAGTATTCGAACAGCGGCACCAACGCACCCGAGGCCAGGTGCGGCCGCACGATGAACTCGGCCAGACGGGTGATGCCACCATCGTGCAAGGCCATCTGGGTCAGGGCATCGATATCGTCGCTGATCAATACACTGCCGAACTCCGCTTCGAAGCGCAGGCCGTCCCGCATGAAGCCCCAGCGCAGGAAGCGGCCATCCACCGGATAGCGAAACACAAGGCAACGGTGCCCGCGCAAGGCCTCGGGCGTGGCAGGTACGCCAGCACTTTGCAGGTAACCGGGTGAGGCACAACAAATGAACGGGATGCGGGCGATGCGCCGGGCCAGCAGCTGGTCTTCGAGCTGCGGGGCAATGCGCAAGCTCACGTCAACGTCTTCACGGGCATGGTTGACCCGACGATCAGTCGTTACCAACTCTATCGAAAGTAAAGGGTAGCGGGCACTGAAAGCAGGTATCAACGGCGCCAGCACATGACGCCCAAAGGCAGAGGTCGAGGCAATGCACAGCCGCCCCTGAGGCTCGCTGTCGGGTGTTGTCACTGCCTGTTCGGCCAGGGCCAGATCACGCTCGACATGCTTTACACGCTCGTAATACTGGGCGCCAGAGGGAGTCAGGGCCATGCTGCGCGTGGTTCGGCTGAGCAGGCGTACTTGCAGGTGGCCTTCCAGCCGCGCCAGGTTCTGGCTGACGGCCGCCGGACTGAGGCCGAGGATACGGGCACCAGCAGCGATGCTACCGGCCTCGACCACCTTGATGAAGCAGCGAATGGCGTTGAGCAGGTCCATGGTGAGCGCTTGGATTCGTAAGAATTTCTTTATAAAGAACTCAATGCTGCCGGTCTACAGCTGTAGGCGTGCAGGTTGCTAATCTGCGCTTCCACTCAGCTTTCAGGAGTTCGCATGAGCAACCTGTCCCGGTCGCGCAGTCGACGTAAATTGCACCCGGTCGCTACTCCCTACGTTTTCGCGTTCTACATGTCGTCGATCATGGCGCTTTTGATGTGCTTCGTAATCACGGCGGCCAATGCCGGGTTTACCCCTGAGTATCTGGGCAATGTGCTCAAGGCCTATCAGCTGGCGATGCCGGTGGCATTTGTGTGTGTGCTGGTGGTCCGACCGGTGGTGGTGCGGTTGGTGGCGATTACCGTGCATGTACGGTGAAGTGACCCGCAGCCAGCCACTTCCTGTTCTTGATCTTGATCCCGCGACTTCAGGAGGACGGCGTTCGGCCTCCTGAAGTCGCAATCTGCGTCGCCTGAACTGCCTCGCGCTTAAAAGCAAACGCCGCAGCAAGCGCAGCCTGGTTACTGCTGTGAGGCGATGGCCTTTTCGATAGCGGCGCGGAACGCGGGATCATCCGGTTTGGTCAGGCTGGAGAAGTTACCGATCACCTTGCCCTTGCGATCGACAACATACTTGTAGAAATTCCACTTCGGCGCACTGCTCTGGCTGGCCAGTTCCGCAAACAGCGGTATCGCATCCTTGCCCCGCACCGCCTGCGTCTTGGTCATCGTGAAGGTGACACCGTAGTTGGCATAGCAAACCTTGGCAGTCTTCTCACTGTCAGCGTCTTCCTGCTTGAAGTCATTGGACGGCACGCCGAGCATTTCCAGGCCTTGCTCGTGATACTCCTTGTACGTCGCCTCGAGCCCCTCGAACTGAGGGGCAAAACCGCAATAACTGGCAGTGTTCACCACCACGAGCGGCTTGCCGGCAAAGCGCTCGCACAGCTCGACCTGCCCCTTGCCGCGCAATTCCGGCAGGCTGCCCTGCAACAATGCCGGGCAATCTGCAGCCCAGCTCGATGTACTGGCAAGCAGGGCCAGCACCGGCACCGTCAACCAATGTGCACGCATGACTCGTTTCTCCCGCATGACAATCCTTGAGCTTGCAGGGTAGCGCCTAACACACACTCATGCCCAGTTGCATCAGCGCCATCCCACCCTGATGCCAGCCCCACCACACCAGTGCCAGCAGCAACAGGGCGGCAATAGCCAACAGGCCGCGTATCAGGTAGCGGTTCATACAGCCTGGGCCTGAAGGCGTGAAACCGGGCGTTCGCGCACCGGCCAGTTAAGGGCAGCGGCCAGCAAGCTGAGCAGGATGGAAATCTGCCAGACCAGGTCGTAGCTACCGGTGCGGTCATACACTATCCCACCCAGCCAGCCCCCCAGGAACGCACCCAACTGATGGAACAGGAACACGATACCGCCCAGCATGGACAGGTTGCGCACCCCGAACACCGTGGCCACGGTCCCATTGGTCAGCGGTACCGTGGACAACCACAGAAGGCCCATGGCAATGCCGAACAGGTAAGCACTGAACTCGCTCACCGGCGCCCACAGGAACAGCACGATCACCACCGCACGCAGCAGGTACAACCCGGTCAGCAGGCGCGGCTTGGACATACGCCCGCCCAACCAGCCAGCGGTGAAGGTACCGACGATGTTGAACAGGCCGACCAGGGCCAGCACTGTCGTACCGGTGGTCGCAGCCAGGTGCTGGTCAACCAGGTAGGCCGGCAGGTGCACGCCAATGAATACGACCTGGAAGCCACAGACAAAAAAGCCCAGTGCCAGCAACCAGAAGCCGGAGTGCGTGCACGCCTCGCGCAGCGCCTGGCCCAGGGTCTGCTCGGCACCGTGACTGGGTAACGGGCGATCGCGCAGCAGACAGACGAAAGGCACGATGAACGCTACCAAAAGGCCCAGTACCAGCAACGCTGCCGACCAGCCCAGCCACTGAATCAGGCCTTGGGTGCCCGGCAACATGGCGAACTGGCCGAACGACCCGGCGGCGCTGGCGATCCCCATCGCCATGCTGCGCTTTTCGGCCGGCACTGCACGCCCGACCACACCGAGGATGACCGAGAACGACGTGCCGGACAGGCCGATGCCGATCAGCAAGCCCGCACTCAGCGACAACGACCAAGGCGAATCAGCCAAGCCCATCAAGATCAAGCCGATGGCATAGAGAATACCGCCGATGATGACCACCCGCGCCGCGCCAAGCCGGTCGGCCAAGGCGCCAGCGAACGGCTGCGCCAGGCCCCAGATCAGGTTCTGCAGGGCAATGGCGAAGGCAAACACCCCACGCCCCCAGCCAAAATCAGTACTCATCGGCTCCAGAAACAGGCCAAAGCCGTGCCGTACGCCCAGAGACAGCGCCAGTATCAAGGCCGCCCCCACCAACACCCATCCGCTGGTTCGCCACACCGAAGTCATTGTCGTTATCTCCAGCACATCGCAAGGTTTGCGGGTATATACCCGCTTATAGTCGTATCAAATCAGGCCAGTTGTTCCAGCAGTCGCACAAGTTCATCCCGCTGCCCCACCCCGAGCCGTTCAACCAGCTCTTTCTGGGCCTGCTCCCAGGCCGGGTGGGCAACGTGCAACAGTTGCTTACCCGCCGCGGTCAACAGCACCACGCGGTTACGCTGGTCGTCGCCCTCGCCCAGTGCTACCAGCCCATCCGCCTCCAGCACACGCAGGTTGCGGCCCAGGGTACTGCGCTCGAGCCCCATGGCTTCGGCCAATGCTGTGATACTGGGTCGGTCGAGCCGCTGCAGGTGCCGCAGCAGGGAAAACTGGGCGACATTGACCCCGAAGCCGGCAAGGGCTTCGTCGTAATGCCGGCTCACCCCGCGGGCGGCGCGACGCAGGTGGGTACAGATGCATTCACTGGTCAGCATGGATACGTGTATATACCCGCGTACGGAGTGTTGCAAGAAGTTTCACAAGGGATAGAGAAGCGTCAGTCCGGGTTCAAGCGCCTGCGGATCGGCTCGAACTCAACCGTGGCCTTGCGCACCAAGGGGTCTGGCGCGCCCTGCTCGACCGCTTGCCAGTAGCGCCACGGCACCTTCGCCGTACCCAGTTCGTAGTCCATGCCATCCCAGTTGTCTTCACGGAAGCTATAGAACGCCCAGTGCAACCGGTTACGATCAAGCACGACGAGCACATCTTCAAGGTACTGCCGACAACCCGGCAGCCTGCGCATGCAGCCAAACTCGCCCACCACCAGACGAGAAAGCGGTAGCCCCATGGCCTCGGCCCATGCCAGCGGCTGGCGCAAGTAGCCTTCAATTCGCTGCCCATCCCACAGCTGTGTCTGCCCGGCAAAAGATACGGGGCCTGGATAGGCGATGGGCTGTTTGCGCGCCATGTTCGGCGCACTGGTTGCGGCATAGGGCTCATACATGTGCACGCTGTACAGCACTCGCGGGTCTTCCAGCGGCGCCGGCCAGTAGCCGAACGCGTCTGCGCCTGCATACCAGCCGGCATCGACCATGATCGGCGTGTCAGCGTCTTCTTCGCGGATGGCCGCTATCAGTTGCCGGTACAGCAAGGGCAGATCGCGCGCACCGCCCTGCTCTTGCGCATACCACTGCTGCATCTGCCCGAGTTCGGCATGTTCAGCCAGGCCACCCTGTTTCTCCGGTGCGGGCTCATTGATCAGGTTGTAGGCCGCGATGGCCGGATGACTTTTCAGTTCGCGCGCCATATCTCGCCAGAACGCCGCAGCCTGGGACCAGTAGCGTTTGTCTTGCCACAGGCGATCATCGAACTGGCCCAGATTGTTTTGCGACCAGCGCATACCCGGTAGCGAGAGTGGCGCGATGACCACCTTGAGCCCCGCCTGGTGCGCCCGGTCGAGGGTGGCACGCAGCACAGCCAGGTCGGCGTCGGGCAGGCCTTCATAGGTATCGGCGCTGCCGAGGAGGAAATCACGTTTCACCGGTTGCCATTTGTCGTACGACAGCCGCACCCATGTGGCGCCGTACCCCCTCAGGGCATCGAAGTAGGCTTGATCGGGTGGCAGCCGGTTGAAGCTGTTGCCGCCGTGGCGTGGGGTGCCCCAGAACGCCATGAGATCTGCAGCAGTGGCTGGGAGGGTGGACAGGACCAATAGACTGGCAAAGATCCAGTGACGCACGGGAAGCTTACCTGGTTGCTTGGGGGAGGCTGAGGATACGCCGACATAGAAGATGCAGGCGCTACCGGACCGTTGCCGGAAGTTACTGCCGCCTCCACACCTATGGCGTGCTGCGAAAGCACCGCAAAGCAGCCGCTAAAGGGCCGTCCAGGTCAAGCGCTCAAAGCCCCAGGGCCAACCCGAGTACGACGGCCAATTCCAGCAGCTCCAGCAACGCACCGGCGGTATCACCGGTGGTCCCGCCCAGGCGCCGGCACATCAGATGCCGCAACCAGGCAAACACCGCCAGCGCCAGCAGCACGCTCCATCCGCCCAGGAAGAGGCAGAACAGCCCACAAACCAGCAATACCCACCCCGCTGCGCGCCGGGGCATATGTTCGGCCAACGCCTGGCCCAACCCGCCAGGTCGCACATAAGGTGTACAAAGGAACAGGCCCAACATCGCCGCCCGCCCGATCAACGGCGCCAGCAGCAATTGCGCCCCGATGCCCTGCCCGATCAGCACCCACAATGCGCAAAACTTCAGCAACAACACCAGGACCAGGGTAACCACGGCAATCGGCCCACTGCGCGGGTCTTTCATGATCCGCAAGGTGCGCTCACGGTCGCCGAAACCACCTAGCCAGGCGTCGGCACTGTCCGCCAGGCCATCCAGGTGCAAGGCACCACTGAGCAATACCCACAACGTCAGCAGCAAAGCCGCATGCAGCGGCGACGGCGTACCCTGTAGCAGATGACTGGCCAACCACAGCAGCAAGCCGAACAGCAGCCCGACCAGCGGGTAGTACAGCAGCGAACGCCCTACCTCACGCGGTGCCGGCATGCCCGGCAGGCTCACCGGCAGGCTGCTGAGAAACTGCAGGGCGATCCAGAACGGCAACATCTCAGGGCGCCTCGACCAGTTGCCCATCGCCACCCGGCACCATCCGCATCAACGCGCCATGGCCAACCTCGACCTGCAGCAACTGCTCCCTGGGCAAGCCACGGGCACGGGCCAGTAATAGCCGCATCACGCCACCATGGGTGACCAGCAGCACGCGCTTGCCGGCATGCTGAAGGCGCAAACGCTCGACAGCCGCCAGCACCCGTTCGGCAAACGCCTCGACCGGCTCGCCATTGGGCGGTGTGAAGGCGTAAGGGTCGGCCCAGAAACGGCCCAGTGCATCGGCCTGGTGCTCCATGATCTGCGCGGCACTTTGGCCCTCCCAATCACCGAAGTGCAGTTCCTGCAGGGCGGGCTCACGCTGTACTGGCAGGTTCAACTGCTCACCCAGCTCATCGGCGAAACGCCCACAGCGTTGCAGCGGCGAGCTGACCAGCACCTGCCATGGGCCGCCGTCGGCCACCGCGCGGCGCATCTGTGCCCAGCCCTTGTCGGTCAAGGCATCATCAAGGCTGCCACGCAGGCCGCCCTGTTCCGTTTCACCATGGCGCAGCAAGTCGAGGATCATGCCGGGCGGTCCGCCACCGCGGCCTCGGCGAAGGTCGCCATCTGCCCATGCAGTGCACAGGCCAGGCGCAACAGCGGCACTGCCAGGGCAGCGCCACTGCCCTCACCCAGGCGCAAGCCCAAGGCCAGCAAGGGCTCGGCCTGCAGCGCAGCAAGCAAGGCCTTGTGCCCGGGCTCAGCGCCCTGATGAGCGAACAACAGCCAGGCCCGACACTGCGGGTTGAGGCGCACTGCCACGAGCGCAGCGACACTGCAGATAAAGCCATCCACCAGCACCGCGACACCCGCCTGCGCACAACCTATGTAGGCACCGACCAACGCCGCGATCTCGAAACCGCCAACACATGCCAGTGCCTGCAACGGGTCTTCAGCACGCAGGCCATGCAAGCGCAGCGCCCTCTCGATGACTTCAGCCTTGTGCTGCACCCCGGCGTTGTCCAGGCCGGTGCCAGGGCCGCTCAGCTCCGACGCCGGACATCCCAGCAGAACACTGGCCAAGGCTGCGGCGGCTGTGGTGTTACCAATGCCCATCTCGCCACCGATGAACAGATGTGCGCCCTGTTCGGCGCCGCGCCGGGCACTGTCGCGACCGGCCTGCAAGGCCGCTTGCAGCTGGTTTTCGGTCATTGCGGGTTGACGGGCAAAGTTGGCAGTACCGGTGCCCAGGCGCAGATGGCGCACGCCGGGCAGTTCCAGCTGCGCGTCAATGGTGCCCAGGTCGACCACGTCCAGGCTGGCCTGCAGTTGCCGCGCCAGCACACTGATCGCCGCGCCCCCGCCGACGAAGTTACATAGCATCTGCCCGGTTACCGCCTGCGGATAGGCCGAGATGCCCTCTTCGACCACACCGTGGTCGCCGGCAAAAATGGTGATGGCGACCTGATCCAGCGTGGGTCGTTCAAGCCCCTGCAGGCCAGCCAGCTGAATCGCCAGCTCTTCAAGTTGGCCAAGCGAGCCAGCAGGTTTGGTCAGTTGCTGCTGCCGGCCGCGAGCCTGGGCCATGGCGGCGTTGTCGAGGGGTTGGCAGGCGTCACGCCACCAGGCTTGGGTCATAGTGCAGGTCCTTTGAGGATTAGGGGCAGGCCGGCCACGGTCAGCACGACACGCTGACAGCGTTCGGCCACGGCCTGGTGCAGCCAGCCGGCCAGGTCGACATAGCGCCGGGTCAGCTCGCCCATGGGCACGACGCCCAGACCGGTTTCGTTACTGACCAGGATAAGGGTGCCAGGTAACTGTTCCAGGCATGCCAGCAGGGCATCACGCTCCTCGGCCAGACGCTGGTCATCTTCCAGCATCAACAAATTGGTCAGCCACAGGGTCAGGCAATCCACCAGCAGGCAGCGCCCTTCGGCCGCTTCGGCGCGCAATACCGCGGCCAGGGCCAAGGGCTCTTCGATCAACCCCCAGTCATCCGGCCGGCGCTGACGATGCAGCAACACGCGTTGGTTCATTTCGCCATCCAGCGGCTGGCTGGTGGCGATGTAGGTCACCGGCAAGCCGTTGGCGCTGGCCAGTTGTTCGGCCAGGCGGCTTTTGCCAGACCGGGCGCCGCCGAGAATCAGGTTACGCATGTCAGGCCACCCCACACAGTTGGCGCAACTGCGCGGTGTCCAGGTGCTTCTCCACCAGATCGGCCAGGCGCTCGATGTCGTGTTCGCGCAACGCTTCGTAGTCGATAACCTGCACATCCTCCAGCCCGGCCCAGCGCAATAGCGCGGCACACGACTGGCTGCCTTCGAACAGGCCATGCAGGTACGTGGCGAGGATCTGGCCATCGGCACTGACAGCACCATCATGGCGGCCATCAGCCAGTTGGACCGCGGGTTGCGCCAGCGCAGGCCCCGTCGTAACGCCAGCATGAATTTCATAACCGGTTACCGTTGCCGCTTCAAGGCTCAGCGTGCCGGCCACATTGCGCAGTTGCTTCTCGGCTTCGAGCACCGTGGCATAGTCGAGCAGACCGAGCCCCTGGCTCGAGCCCCCGGCCCCCTCCAGCCCCAGCGGGTCATGCACTTCCCGCCCCAGCATCTGCAGGCCACCGCAGATACCGATCAGCTTGCCGCCATAGCGCAGGTGCCGCTCGATGGCCTTGTCCCAACCGCGCTCGCGCAGTTGTGCCAAGTCGCCCCGCACGCTCTTGGAGCCCGGCAAGATGATGAGGTCGGCAGCCGGAATCGGCTGGCCAGGGCCGATGAACTGCAAGTCCACCTGCGGGTGCAGGCGCAACGGGTCGAAATCGGTGTGGTTGCTGATACGCGGCAGCACTGGCACGATCACTTTGAGCACACGCGCGTGCTTGACGCCTTGGCGCACATCGATACCGTCTTCGGCTTCAAGGTGCAGGTCGGTAACGTAAGGCAGGACGCCCAGTACCGGTTTGCCGGTGCGTTGTTCCAGCCAGTCCAGCCCTGGCTGCAGCAGGGCAATGTCGCCACGGAAGCGGTTGATGACAAAACCTTTGACCCGCGCCTGTTCAGTGGTCGACAGCAATTCCAGCGTGCCCACCAGATGGGCGAACACACCACCGCGGTTGATGTCGGCCACCAGGATCACCGGGCAGTCCACCGCTTCGGCAAAGCCCATGTTGGCGATATCGCCGGCACGCAGGTTGATCTCTGCCGGCGACCCCGCACCCTCGACCATGACCACCGGGTACGCGGCACTCAGGCGTTGGTGAGACGCCAGCACCGCTTGCATGGCAGTGGTTTTATAGTCGTGGTAGGCCACTGCATTCATGCTGGTGACCGCCCGACCGTGGATGATGACCTGGGCGCCGGTGTCGCTGTTGGGCTTGAGCAGCACCGGGTTCATGTCGGTGTGCGGTTGTAGCCGGCAGGCCTGGGCCTGCACCGCCTGGGCACGACCGATTTCACCGCCATCAGCCGTCACCGCGCTGTTCAGCGCCATGTTCTGTGGCTTGAATGGCACCACAGCGACGCCCTGGCGCAACAGCCAGCGGCACAATGCGGTCACCAGTGTGCTCTTGCCTGCGTCGGAGGTGGTGCCTTGCACCATGAGGGTCGTCATGCCGCCGTTTCCTTCTGATAAGCCGCCAGGGCCTGGGCCAGGCGCTGTTCGTCCGCCGCGCAGGCAGGCAACCCCAGGCGCACGGCCGCTGGCTGTTCGAACAGCCTTACAAGGATGCCGCGCCGGGCGAGAAATTCATGCAGCCGCGCTGCATGTTCGCTTCGCACGTACTGGAACAGGTCGCAGCCACCACTGGGCGCCAGGCCGGCACTGCGCAACACGTGCGCAAGCCGCTGGCCGGCAGCAGCACAGCGTTCGGCCTGCGCGCGCTGGGCAGTTAGATCGGTCAGGCTGGCCTGGGCCAGCACCCGGGTCGGGCCGTTGACGGTCCAGGGGCCGAGCAGCTCGGCCAGGCGCAGCAGCAAGCTGTGTTCGGCGGCAACGAAGCCCAGGCGCACGCCGGCCAAGCCGAAGAACTTGCCAAACGAGCGCAGCACGATCAGCCCCGAGCGTTCGGCGCAGTCCACCACGCTGTCCGCCGGGGTGTTGTCCATGAATGCTTCGTCGACCAGCAGCCAGCCACCGCGCGCAGCCAGGCGAGCATGCCAAGCCAGCAGGCGTTCGCGCGACACCCGTTGGCCGGTCGGGTTGTTGGGGTTCACCAGCACCAGCACATCGAGGCCGTCGAGCGCAGCTTCGACTTGCGCCTCATCCAGCGCCAGCAGTTGGTGCCCCGCCCGTTGCCAGGCATAAGGGTGTTCGGCATAGCACGGCGTCAGCACGCCTACCCGGGCGGTTGTGCGCAGCAGCGGCAAGGCCTGGATAGCGGCCTGGGAGCCGGCTACCGGCAGCAACTGGCGGGCGCCGTAATACGCGCGCGCGGCGTCCTCCAGGCCGTCCTCGGTTTCCGGCAGGCGGGCCCAGGCGTCGACGGGAATCGGCGGGACAGGAAATGGCCAGGGCGCAATGCCGCTGGACAGGTCGAGCCACTGCTCACGGGGGATACCGTATTGCTGCACCGCGCGTAACAGGCGGCCACCATGTTCAAGCATTGATATAGGCCCCCAGGCAAATCATCAGCAGCCACAGCCACACGCCGCGCTGCACCAGCTGCCAGCCGCGCTCGATGGCATCGGCATCGGCCACTGGCCCCTCGCCCAGACGCGGCCGCTCATGCAGTTCGCCGTGGTACACCGCAGGGCCACCAAGCGTCACGCCCAACGCACCAGCGCCGGCAGCCATCACCGGCCCGGCGTTGGGGCTGTCCCACAGCGGGCCCTGTTTGCGCCAGCAGGTCAGGGCCAGACGGGTCTTGCCCAACAGTGCATAAGTCAGGGCCACCAGCCTTGCAGGTATATAGTTGAGCACATCGTCGATGCGCGCCGCACACCAGCCAAAACGCTCGAAACGTTCGTTACGGTAGCCCCACATGGCATCCAGCGTGTTGCTCAGGCGGTACAGCACCACACCGGGCGCACCGGCCACCACAAACCAGAACAACGCGGCGAACACTGCATCGCTGCCGTTCTCCAGCACCGACTCGGTCGCCGCTCGGGCCACTGCTGGCTCGTCCAGTTCGCGCGTTTCGCGGCTGACCAGGTAGCCAACGCGGTGCCGTGCCTCCGCCAGGTCGCCCTGGCGCAAGGCGTTGGCCACCGGCAGCACATGCTCGCCCAGGCTGCGCAGCCCCACGGCGCAGTAAAGCGCCAGCACGTCAACCAGCCAGCCAATATACGGCAGCCACGAAAGGACCAGCGCCACCAGAGTAAGCGGCACCACCGCCAGAAACCACGCGCTCACGCCGTGGCTGCGCCAGCCGCGCCCGCCCGCATTCAGGCGGCGCTCCAGGTTGCCGGCCATGTTGCCGAACGCCACCAAGGGGTGGCGGCGCTGTGGTTCGCCCAGCAAAGCGTCCAGGGCCACCCCGGCCACGGTCAGCAAGGCCACGCTCATTGACGCTCTCCCCATTGGTTTTCGTAAAGCATTTCACTCAGGGGCCGCTCTTCGGCCCAGCTTTCCTGCACCAACATCGGCACCGGATAGAACTCGGCGACCGGCCCAAGGCACAATACCGCCACCGGTTTGGCCCCGGCGGGCATGCCCAGCAGCGCGGCCAGCGCCTGCGGGTCGAACAGCGACACCCAGCCCATGCCCAGCCCTTCGCCACGCGCGGCCAGCCACAGGTTCTGGATGGCACAAGCCAGCGAGGCCAGGTCCATCTCCGGCAGGGTGCGGCGGCCGAAGATGTGTGGCTCGCGGTTGTCCATCAAGGCCGCCACCAGCAGCTCGGCACAATCGTTTATGCCCTCCACCTTCAACTTCATGAAGGCATCGGATCGCTCGCCCAACGCCTCGGCCGTGCGTACCCGCTCCGCCTCCACCAAGGCCTGGATGCGCCCGCGCAGGTCACGCTGGGTGATGCGGATAAATCGCCACGGCTGCATAAGCCCGACACTGGGTGCCTGATGCGCGGCGGCCAGCAAGCGGCCAAGCAGTTCGGGTGCCACCTGGCCACCCGCAAAATGGCGCATGTCGCGGCGCTCGCCGATGGCCCGGTAAATGGCGGCGCGCTCGGCGTTGCTATAGGCGTGATCATTCATGGTCGCAACAGCGCCGCCGCCGCATCCGGGCAGGAAGGGAAATAGAAGTGCACGTAAGAGGCCGTCAGCCGGCCCAGACGATAAACCGCCTCGTTGCCACGCCCGCCGTTGGGGCTCAGACCCCGGGCAATCGGTTCCAGCGCAGTGCTGGTCAGCGAATGGTGATAGGTGTGACCGCGCAAGGTCCCCTCCGGCAGTTCCACCGCCTGCAGCGCCAGGGCAGCCAGGCGCTTCTGCATGGTGGCCTCCCCCGGCAGCAGGCCGAGCAGTTCGGCACGTTCACCGGCCACGTCAGTCAGGGCATCGAGCAGGTACAGCATGCCGCCGCACTCGGCCAGCAATGGCTTGCCCTGCGCGTGGTGGGCGCGGATCGCCTCGCACATCGGTGCGTTGGCGGCCAGCGCATGGTGATGCAGCTCAGGATAACCACCCGGCAGATACAGGCTGTCTACCGCCGGCAGTTCGTGGTCGTGCAGGGGCGAGAAGAACACCAGCTGAGCACCCAGGTTGCGCAACAGGTCGAGGTTAGCGCCATAGATGAAGGCGAACGCCTCGTCCCGCGCCACGCCAATGCGCACCCCGGCCAGCGAGGCAACGCAGGCTTGCGGTTCCGGCTCGGCAAAACTTACTGGCGGCGGCAACGCCGCATCGCAACTGGCGCCCAGCGCTTCGGCGGCAGCGTCCAGGCGGGTGTCCAGGTCATTCAGCTCGCTGGCCTGCACCAGGCCCAGGTGGCGGCTGGGCAGCTCGATGCCGCGCTCGCGGGACAAGCCGCCATACCAGCGCAAGCCCTCGGTCAGGCTGCCTTCAAGCAGTTGCGCATGACGCAGGCTGCCTACCCGATTGGCCAGCACGCCGGCGAACGGCAGATCGGCCTGGTACCGCGCCAGGCCCAGGGCCAGGGCGCCGAAGGTCTGGGCCATGGCTGTGCCGTCGATCACCGCCAGCACCGGCACGCCAAAGTGGCGCGCCAGGTCGGCGCTTGACGGGGTGCCGTCGAACAGCCCCATCACCCCTTCGATGAGGATCAGGTCAGCCTCGCCAGCAGCTTCCCACAGCAGACGACGGCTTTCCTCGGCACCGATCATCCACAGATCCAGCTGATACACCGGCGCGCCACTGGCCCGTTCGAGAATCATCGGGTCAAGAAAGTCGGGCCCGCATTTGAACACCCGCACCTTGCGCCCGAGGTTGCGGTGCAGGCGGGCCAGCGCAGCAGTGACGGTAGTCTTGCCCTGGCCAGAGGCCGGCGCCGCGATCAACACGGCGGGGCAGTGCCGCGATCGACTCACAGTTCGACGCCTTTCTGTGCGCGGATACCGGCCTGGAAGGCGTGCTTGAGCATGCCCATTTCGGTCACGGTGTCGGCCAGTTCGATCATCTCGGGCTTCGCAGCGCGGCCAGTGACAATCACATGCTGCATGGGCGGGCGGGCCTGAATGTCGGACAGTACCTGGTCCAGATCGAGGTAACCATGTTTGAGGGCGATGTTGAGCTCGTCCAGCACCACGAACTGTACACCCGGGTCCTGCAGCAGCTGGCGCGACACCGCCCAGGCGGCTTGCGCAGCAGCGATGTCACGCTGGCGGTCCTGGGTTTCCCAGGTAAAGCCCTCGCCCATCACGTGGTAGCGCACCTGTTCGGGGAAGCGACGGAAGAACAGCTCCTCACCGGTGCTGTTGCGGCCTTTGATGAACTGCACCACACCGCATTGCATGCCGTGGCCCAAGGCGCGCGCGAGCATGCCGAAGGCCGAACTGCTCTTGCCCTTGCCATTGCCGGTCAGCACCAGCAGCAGGCCACATTCGTTAGGGGAATTGGCGATGCGTTCGTCGATGACCGCCTTCTTGCGCTGCATGCGCGCCAGGTGGCGTTCGTCGCGTTCGGTGGAATCGCTCATCAGGGTTCTCCGCTGGCTGGCACCACGGCAATGCGCGGCGACAGGTAATAGGCAGGCAAACGGAGAACGCGCAGAGGCCATGGCTGGGCGCCACGGTGCACCGCGCATCACCCTCCGTGATGCCGTTGGCAGTATCAGGCCGGTCTCCGGGCTTGTGAGTGGGCCTTGGCCCTGGCCTGCGCGCCTTCCCGGATGCTGGCATCCAGTGGCCCTGCGCGGCCTTTTACTCATCCACCGTTGCGGGGGCAGCGCCGGAATCGCGCCATGCTGGCGCCCACCGGCTTCCCAGTTTCACCCTGCCCAGTCGGGGCTGGCAGGGCACCTGAAACACGCCGCGAAGGTTAGAGGGTTGCACCGGGAGCGTCAATCGAAGCGGGTGGTCTGGCAGGTGAGCAAAACACCTTGAATCCAGGCAGCCGGTATCGGCCCCGAGCTCGAGGGGGCCGCTAAACAGGCATGGATATCAAGGGTTCTGTGCCAGATGCCCTTGCGGAATCACCCGCTTGGCCTGCAGGTAGGCCTTGGCCCAGTAGCTGTTTGACAGGTAGTCCAAGCGTACGGTGCCACCGGTGGAAGGTGCATGCACGAAGCGCCCGTCCCCGACATAGATGCCGGCATGGCTGACCTGCGAGCCCCCACTGGTGGCGAAGAACACCAGGTCACCAGACTGCAGCGAACTGACATCCACCGTCGGTGCGCGCATGACAATCATCTCTCGCGTCGAGCGCGGCAGGCTGATGCCAGCAGCATCACGGTACACATACTTGATCAGACCGCTGCAGTCGAAGCCGGAGTCCGGCGTATTGCCGCCCCAACGATAGGGCGTGCCAACCAGACCAATGGCGCGGATCAACACGTCATCGGCAATCGGTGAAGGACTGGGCTGGCTATAGGTAACCTGCGGCTGTACCACAGGGGCCGGCGCAGGCGCACGGCTGGAGCATGCAGCCAGCAAGGCTGCCAAGGAGAGAAATGCGAAGCGCGCCATCTTTACCATGGCCAGAACATCCTGTCTGAGACCGCTGCGCTGCAGCCGAAAAGAGTTGAGAATTTAGATTAGACGCTTTCTGTAAATGCGCACGGCGGTGTGCTTTTTTTCAAAGCATCACCGCCGCGGCAGGGTACATCATTTTGATATCAGTTGCGCGCGATGTTGGTCGGCGCCATGGCCAAGGCTCGCTTGGCTTCAATGAAGGTCTTGCTCCAGTAACGATCACCGAGGCTGTCGATGCGCACACCACCACTGCGGCGGCTGCTGGAGTGGATGAACTGGTTGTCACCCAGGTAGATGCCGGCATGGCTTACCCGGCCGCGGCCATTGGTGCTGAAGAACAGCAAGTCACCTGGCTTGAGCTTGTTGCGGGCCACTTTCGGCGCATCGACGTTGATCATTTCACGCGTGGAGCGCGGCAGCGTCATGCCCGCTTCTTCGCGGAACAGGTAACCAATGAAGCCACTGCAGTCGAAGCCGGACTTTTCCGAGGTACCACCGAAGCGGTAGCGGGTGCCGATCAACGACATGCCGCGCTCGAGAATGCTGTCAGCCAGAACCGGCAATTGGTAAGGCTTGCTGCCGGAGAAAGACGCCAGGTCATCTTCGGTGGCCAGCTCTTCCGGCTCGCCGAATACCGACGAGGAAGAGGCTTTGGCGTTGATTGCCGATTGTGCAGTGATCGGGGTGTGATCCTGAGGCTGAGATACCGGGCCTTGGGCCGCGCAGCCAAAAAGCAGGGTCACGAGTGCGAGTGGCACGAGGGGTGCGAAGCGCTTCAGCATGGGCACGACCGTGTCTGTAATCCTTTAGAAGGGTGAAACTATGCGCTCTATCATGGCCATTTGCAAATTTTATCGAAAAAGATGTGACTTTTTTGTTTTACCGCTCTGGCCCAGGGTTTTCAGGGGGTTACCAGCCGAGGGTTTCCTTGAGAAACGGAATGGTTAGCTTGCGTTGTGCCTGCAGCGACGCCTGATCGAGGCGCTCGAGCAAGTCGAACAATGCGCTCATGCTCCGCGCGCCGCGGGTGAGGATGAAATGGCCGACCTCGTCGGTCAGGTGCAGGCCACGGCGCGAAGCTCGCAGCTGCAAGGCGCGCAGCTTGTCTTCGTCGGACAGGCCGCGCATCTGGAACACCAGGGCCAGGGTCAACCGCGACTTCAGGTCCGGCAGCTTGATCGGCAGCTCACGCGGTGATGCCGAGGCAGCCAGCAGCAAGCGTCGGCCACTGTCGCGCAGGCGGTTGAACAGGTGGAACATGGCCTCTTCCCAATCCGCCTTGCCGGCGATCACATGCAGATCGTCGATGCACACCAGTTCGTACTGGGCCAGGTAGTCGAGCAGTTCTACGCCACGGTCGAGCAATTGCGCCAGCGGCAGGTAGACAGCGGGCTCGCCACGTTGCTGGAAGCGATGGGTGGCGGCCTGCAGCAGGTGGGAACGGCCAACACCCTGCTTGCCCCACAGGTAGATAAGGCTCTCGGTCCAGCCGGCGTCGGCTTCGCATAGCCGCTCGACGTAACCCAATGCCGCAGCATTGGCGCCCGGATAGTAGTTGATGAAGGTGGCGTCATCGCGCAGGCGCACACCCAGGGGCAACTGGATCGGTGGTTTCATGCTCGCGGGCGGTCGACGGGACCGCTGGGGGCCTTTGGTGAACAATCTGCAAAGTCTATACCCGCAACGCGGGGCGCACAATCTCGACTGCAGATAGGGCAAGCAAAATCAACAAGTTGCGCTGCACAAGCGAGCGGCGGATGCAGGACAAACCACGCTCGGGGGCGTTCAAAGCTCCGGGTCGATATTCCCGGCGTACATATCCGACTCCTTGTACAGGTCATGCACATGCCGCAGCAGCACCATGATCACCGCCGCCACCGGCAGCGCCAGCAGCACACCGGTGAAGCCGAACAGTTCCCCCCCGGCGAGGATGGCAAAGATCACCGCAACAGGGTGCAGGCCGATGCGATCGCCCACCAGCAGAGGAGTCAGCACCATACCCTCCATCGCCTGCCCGACCATGAACACCGCAACGATGCCAAGCATCGGGTACAGGTCGCCACCGAACTGGAACAGGCCGGCCACCAGCGCGGCACCGATGCCAATGATGAAGCCCATGTACGGCACGATGGCCGCAAGGCCTGCAAGCATGCCGATCAGCAGACCGAGTTCGAGCCCCACCAGCATCAGGCCGGCTGAATAGATGACGCCCAGGGCCAGCATCACCATCAGTTGCCCGCGCACGAATGCCCCCAGCACTTCATGGCACTCACCTGCCAGGCCCATCACTTGCGGCTCGCGCTGGCGCGGCAGCAGGCCGCGCAGCTTGCCCATCATCAAGTCCCAATCGCGCAGCAGATAGAAGCCCACTACCGGGATCAGCACCATATTGGCCAACCAGCCCACCAACGCCAGGCTTGAGGCAGTGGCCTGGGACAGCAGCATGCCGACGATATCGGTGGTCTGCCCCATGTGCGCGCCGATGGCTGCCTTGATCTTGTCGAACTTCCAGAAACCATCGGCCAGGCCAAGGCGGCCCTGTACCCACGGCAGCGCGACATGCTCCAGCCAGTCGAGCATCTGCGGCGCCAACTCGTACAGGCGCACCAACTGCTTGGCCAGCATCGGCACAAGCACGAGCAACAACGCCAACAGCAACAGGGTGAACAGGCCGAACACCACCACCACACCCCAGGTACGCGAAAGCCCCAGGCGCTCGAGACGATCGACCAGCGGGTCGGCCAGGTAGGCCAGCATGATGCCGACCAGAAACGGCGTAAGAATATTGTGCAGGCTATAAAGCAGCACAGCGATCAGCAGTGCAGCGCCCAGCCAGATCCAGCGACGCATGTCAGTCACGGTAAGCGCCCCTTACCAGCGAAAACGCAAGCCGTCGAACGGCTTGGGTGCTGGCTGCGCAGGCGCGGGCTGCCCGGCAGCGGCGTCCACTGCCGGTGCTGGCATGGCCGGCACCGGCGGTGCCTGTTCGACCGGCACTTCCTGCAGCTTGGCCAGGCCAAGCTGGGCACGTAGCTGTTCACGATTGCCCGTAACCCCGTAGGTCAGGGTAGTGCCTTCAGCCGCCTGCAAGCGTGGGCCATAGGGCTCCAGCACGCGGGCCAGCTCGGCATAGCGCTGCAGGTTCATGCCCTGCACTTGCACCTGCAACTGGCTGCTGGCTCCCGGCCGGGTAACGTAGCGCGGCGCCAGGCGGCTGCTTACCGCCATCATCACCGCGTCAGCCAAGGCGGCCTGGTCGGCGCCCTCGGCAGTGCCCTGCTCACGCTGGTCGCCCAGCCACAGCTGCCACTTGCCCCGCCACTTGCCGTCGGCTTCCTGGGCATGTACCGCCAGCAAAGCATCGGCGCCGTAGCGCTCGGAAGCGTCGCGCAGCGGCGCCGGATCGTTGCCTTCGATCTGCTTGGCATTGGCGACCAGTTGCTCCTGCAAGTCGGCCAGCGGCAAGCGCAACGGCAGACCACGGTGCTGGGCGGCGCGGCGCAGGGGTTGGGCACTGGCCTGGCCATCACCGACCAGGTTGCTGCCCTCAACGGTGTCGTTCAACCACCACCCCAGTATCGAGGGCCGGTTACTGCCCCACAGCGCCAGGCCAGCCTTGCGCAAAGCCCGCTCGGTGCTACCTGGGTCGAACTCGACCACTACCGACTCGGGCGGGCCGGCTTCGCTGCCTACCTGGTTGATGATTTGCTGTGGGTCCTTGCGCAGCTCGGCCAATGCAGGGCTCTGCACGGCCTTAGGGTCACCGGTCAAACGCTGCACCAACGTGTCCAGGGCTTTGACTGTGGCTGCTGTACGGGCTTCGGCGCCCGGCCCGGTGACCGGTTCGCGCACCTGATAAAGGCCGGGGACATTTTCAGCCAGGGCAGTGGCCGAGATCAGGGCCAGGCAACCGGCTGCCAGAATATTGAACAAACGCATGGAGGATTCCTGTCCAGTCGAGCTTCAAGCCTTAAGCTTGAAGCTGCAAGAAAAAGCAGGCCGAGTGCCAGGCTGCATTGTCGTGCAGCGTGAAGCTCGTAGCTTGCAGCTTATACACATGCAACCGCATCAACCACCCTCCAGCTTTTTTCAACAATTACCGCCCTGCCCGTCGGCCTGAGGATGGCCGCTGCCCGGCAACCCTGATAAAATCGCGCGCCTTCACAGACCACTGACGTTTCAGACCGCCGCCGCTTATCAGCCGGCCTTGGCCGTCATGGTCGTTTTTAAGAATCCCTCCCTCCTAAAGGCCTGGATCAATGAGCAAGCAACCCTCCCTGAGCTACAAGGACGCCGGTGTAGACATCGACGCCGGCGAAGCACTGGTCGAACGCATCAAGGGCGTGGCAAAACGCACCGCACGCCCTGAAGTCATGGGTGGCCTGGGCGGCTTCGGCGCCCTCTGCGAGATCCCGGCCGGCTACAAGCAGCCGGTGCTGGTCTCCGGCACCGACGGCGTCGGCACCAAGCTGCGCCTGGCGCTGAACCTGAACAAGCACGACAGCATCGGCCAGGACCTGGTCGCCATGTGCGTCAACGACCTGGTCGTGTGCGGCGCCGAGCCGCTGTTTTTCCTCGACTACTACGCCACTGGCAAGCTGAACGTTGACGTGGCTGCCACTGTGGTCACCGGCATCGGCGCCGGTTGCGAACTGGCCGGCTGCTCGCTGGTCGGTGGTGAAACCGCCGAAATGCCTGGCATGTACGAAGGCGAAGACTACGACCTGGCCGGCTTCTGCGTAGGCGTGGTGGAAAAGGCCGAAATCATCGACGGCTCCAAGGTTGCCACCGGTGACGCGCTGATCGCCCTGCCGTCCTCGGGCCCGCACTCCAACGGCTACTCGCTGATCCGCAAGATCCTCGAAGTGTCGGCTACCGACATCGAGAACACCCAGCTGGACGGCAAGCCGCTGACCGACCTGCTGATGGCGCCGACCCGCATCTACGTCAAACCGCTGCTGCAGTTGATCAAGAACACCGGCGCAGTCAAGGCCATGGCCCACATCACCGGCGGCGGCCTGCTGGACAACATCCCGCGCGTACTGCCGAAAAACGCCCAGGCCGTGGTTGACGTGGCCAGCTGGCAGCGCCCGGCGGTGTTCGACTTCCTGCAGGAAAAGGGCAACGTCGACGAGCACGAAATGCACCGCGTACTGAACTGCGGCGTGGGCATGGTCATCTGCGTGGCCCAGGACCAGGTCGAAGCCGCCCTGAACGAACTGCGCGCCGCCGGTGAGCAACCGTGGGTAATCGGCCATATCGCCGAAGCCGCCGAAGGCGCTGCCCAGGTCGAGCTGCAGAACCTCAAGGCACACTGATGCCGAGCAAGACCTGCAATGTAGTGGTACTGCTGTCGGGCTCCGGCAGCAACCTGCAAGCCCTGATCGACAGTTGCCAAGGGCAGGACAGCCCGGTGCGTATCCGCGCGGTGGTTTCCAACCGCGCCGATGCCTACGGCCTGCAACGCGCCGCAGCGGCCGGCATCGACAGCGTCGTGCTCGACCACACCCAGTTCGACGGCCGTGAAGCCTTCGATACCGCGCTGATGGCGCGCATCGACGGCTTTGCCCCGGACCTGGTCGTGCTGGCCGGTTTCATGCGCATCCTCAGTGGCGACTTCGTGCGCCACTTTCAGGGCCGCCTGCTCAACATCCACCCGTCGCTGCTGCCCAAGTACAAGGGCCTGCATACGCATCGCCGGGCATTGGAAGCTGGCGACGCCGAGCATGGCTGCAGCGTACACTTCGTGACTGAGGAACTCGATGGCGGCCCACTGGTCGTACAGGCTGTGGTACCGGTGGCGTCTGATGACACCGTCGAAAGCCTGGCACAGCGGGTACACCATCAGGAACACCTGATCTACCCACTGGCGGTGCGCTGGTTCGCTGAAGGGCGCTTGCGTCTTGGCGAACAGGGTGCATTACTGGACGGCCAGCCACTGGCGGCCAGCGGTCACTTGATTCGATCCTAGGAGAATTTATGCGTCGCGCCCTGCTCTTGGCTCTCGCCGTGCTCGCCCTGCCCCTCCAGGCAGCTGATCTGAAGCCGTTCTCGGCAAGCTACACCGCCGACTGGAAGCAGCTGCCCATGAGCGGCACCGCCGAGCGCAGCCTGGTCAAAAATGCCAACGGCACCTGGGACCTTAACTTCAAGGCTTCCATGATGATCGCCAGCCTGACCGAGCAAAGCACCCTGCGCCTGGAAAACGACACCCTGCTGCCGCAGAAGTATCACTTCGAGCGCGGCGGCCTGGGCAAGGCCAAGAAGGTCGACCTGGACTTCGACTGGAGCACCAAGAAGATCACCGGCAGCGACCGTGGCGATGCCGTCAGCCTGCCACTGAACCGCGGTGTACTGGACAAGTCCTCCTACCAGTTGGCCCTGCAGCACGACGTGGCCGCAGGCAAGAAGAGCATGACCTACCAGGTGGTGGACGGCGACGAGATCGACACCTACGACTTCCGCGTGCTGGGCACCGAAAAGGTCACCACCAAGACCGGCCAGGTCGATGCCGTGAAGGTCGAGCGCGTGCGCGATCCCAGCCAGAGCAAGCGCATCACCGAGCTGTGGTTTGCCAAGAACTGGGACTACCTGCTGGTGCAACTGCGCCAGGTAGAGACCGATGGCAAGGAGTACGTGATCGTGCTGCAGGATGGCACGGTCGATGGCAAGCCGGTGAAGGGCAACTGATCGCGCACCGCCTGCAACACCCGAAGCCCCGCCCTGTGCGGGGCTTTTCTTTGTTGCGAAGAAGCCCCCCCCGGGCAGCATCCCTTCGAGCTTCATGAAACTTGTTTCATGCCTGTTTTACTTACTTAGTCTGCTAACAAACTCTATAAAGAAGACGTGCGACACACTGTCGCAGCCATCTTGAAGAAGTGGAGTTTACCGATGACTGTCCAAGTAACCGAACGCGACGAATCGAGAATGTCCCACGAAGGCCTGGCCGCTGGCGTGCGGATCTGGGATGTGTACCAACAAGGTCAACTGGTGGGCATGTTCCATAACGAACACGAAGCACACCAATACCGCGTTGAGCTTGAAGACCTGGAAAACCAGCGCGCCACACAATGACCCTGCCCATTGCGGCGAACCCCTGACTCACCAGGGCTGAGTGAGCAACCCCACAATACTGCGGCATTGCCGGAGCATTGTGGGGTTGCCATGTCAGGGCCTACACCGCCCCGAAACGCACCTCTACCGACAGGCTGCCCAGGTTATCGCTCAGGCCAGCCCCGTAACGCCCGTCCAGGTCGTCATTGATGCACAGCTGCAACTCACCTTGCTGGCCGCGCGGCAATTGCACCTGATCGCCGACCAGGAACGGCACGCCGCTGTTACCGATACGCCCGATCAACGCCCCTTCCGGTTGACCAGGCAAGGCATAGCCGGGCTTGGCGATCAACCTTGGGTTGCCTGCCGCGCCAACCATGCCGGTGGCCGGGTTCGCCGTCCACTGCCCGCCCGTGCATACCGCCAACTGCCAGCTCTGCCCATTGACCTGCATGCCCGTGCCCTGCCATGCCTGGTTGGCCTGCACCTGCACGGTGCGTTTGAGCAGGTCGCTGGCCACCACGTCGGCGGCCTGGAACGTCAACGCAGTGATGGTCAAGGTCGGGTTGGCGGTGCCGGTAGTGGGGAACACGCCGTCGCCGACCAGGAACAGGTTGGGGTGGTCCCAGCTGCGCTGGTCCTTGTCCACCACCGACCTGGTACGGTCCGAGCCCATGCGGTAGGTGCCCATCAGGTGGCCTGCGCCGTAGAACGCGTAGTTCTGGCCGTCGTACTCGAACACCGTTTGCGAGCCGGGCTCGAGCTTAGGGTTCAGGTCGGTCAGCTCGGTGGCGCCCATCAGCTCGGTGATGATGTGCGTGGCGGCCAGGCGCGCCTGCTTGAAACCCTCCTTGGTGTAGTCGGACAGTTCGTAGGTGATCTGTGGCCGAGGCAGGCCCAGGCCGTCGGTGAACTCCGTGCTCCTCTCCACCCGGCACAGCGCTTTGTCGGGGTCTTTTTCCACCTGCTCGACCAAGAAGCCCAGACGGAATTGGCGGGTCAGCACGCTGTTCAGCTGCTGCACCAGCGCCTGGCCAGACAACGCCAGCTTGCTGGGGTTAGCGCCGCCGTGGTTGGTGCCGTCGATGAAATCGCAGACCGAGGTGTAGGGGTCGTTCACCGACCAGTTCCAGCCCTCGTTGCCGATTTCGATACGCCAGGCGGCACGCTGGCTGCGGAACGGGCCATCGCGCATGTCCTCGATCCCCGAGGTGGACAACGGCCCCCGGAACGGGAACAGCGGCTTGCCTTCGGGCATCAGGCCCCAGGCCAGGTACACCGGGTGGTCAGCCAATGCCTGGCCGACCTGGCCGCTGCTGTTGGCAACCCCTTTAGGGCTGTTCGGGCCGATGGAGTTGAGCAACAGCTTCGGCGTTTCGATCGCGTGGGCGGCGATCACGTAGCGTTTGCCCTGGGCCGTGCCGTTCTGGCGCGTACCGTTGTTCTGGTACTGGATGAAATCGATGCCCGTGACCCCATTGGCATCGACCTGCACCTGGCTCGCCACAGTCTGGTAAAGGATGCGCACGTTGCCGGTATCCAGTGCCTTGGCCATGGTCACGGTGGCGTCGTACTTGGCCTGGATCGGGCAGATCGGCGTGCAGCTGGTGTTGCCTGCGCACACCCGGCGGCCGTTATCATTCTGCGAGTTGCGCCCGGCCGGGGTCTGCCGGACGTTAAGGGTGACACCTGGGTACGGCTTGCCGTCGGGCCCCTTCTCCGGGCTTTGGTACACGGTGCCCGTGACGTGGTTGCCCAGGCCTTGGTCGACCAGCGACGGCGGGATGCCATGCATGCTGTATTTGTAGCCCTGCGGAAAGGTCACGCCCAGGTAGGTCTGCGAGGCGACATCGGCGGACACGCCCATCTCCTCCTCGGCGCGGCAGTAGGCGGTCTGCAGGTCGTCGTAACTGAGCGGCCAGTCGACCCCGACGTTGTAGGCAGTGCGCATGCGAAAGTCGTTGGGCAACAGGCGCAGGGCCGTGCCCATCCAGTGCCACATGGTGCCGCCGCCTACCCGCTCGTAGGTGCTGGCGAACAGGTGCGGCCCCTTCTGCACCAGGTAGCTTTTCTGCGCCTTGTTCGGGTCTTGGCTACCTGCGGTGATCAGGTCCTGGATGGTCGCCCGTGGCGCGAACTGCGTGGCCGGGGTCTGCTCGCTCTGCTCAGGTGGGTACGGCGACTCGGGCGCCTTGAGCACCGCGGTGTAGAAGCGCTCCAGGTACTCGCTGCGATTCGGTGGAATGGCCGGGCCCGACTCGAGCACCAGCACTTTCAACCCGGCCAGGCCCAACTGGTAGGCCATGACACTGCCGGCCATACCGGCCCCCACCACGATCACATCAGCGGTTTCGATGTTCTGGGTTTGTACATTGCTCATGGCTGCTGCCCTTCCTTGGCGTCGACACCGGTGAATTGCTTGAGGGTCGGTGGCTGCTCACCCCAGTATCCGAAGTGGAACTGGCTGTAGCCCATAGGGTGAGATTGGGCGATCTTCCATGCCCAGCTCTCCTTGTAGGCCTGGTCGGAGACCACACGCGTGTCACCCGTGCGGGCGCTGCCCAGGTCATAGGGTTGGTACCAACTGCCGAGCAACCACAGCTTCATGATCGAGCGGGCGCCCTGGGCAATTTGTGGGTTCGCGTTATCGAGCACGGCGCTGGCGATTTGCGCGGGCGGTTGGCTCTGGATGCTGGCGTACAGCTCCAGCAGGCTGCTGAACGCCTCGAGGCCCATGCCTTGCTGGGCAGTGGCGAAGAACACCGGCGGCAGGTTGATCGGGTCAACGGAAGGCGCCAGCAGCTTGGCCGACAGGCCAGTGAGCACGGCAGACAAGCCGATGAAATTTTGCAGGTTCTGGTCGCTCATGGCATCACTCCTTGGCGCCGGTGGATTGGGCACGTTCAAGCAGGAAAGTGAAATCGGCGAAGCTGGTGCGTGGTGACTGGGTCACGCGGGTGGTCGCGTTGTTGTGGCACTCCATGCAGCTGGACGAGGCCTGCGGGGTGGTGCCCTGGTTGTAGGTCTCCAGGGTGGCGTTGGCCAGGAAGTTCGGCGCAGGCGTACCTAGCGGGTTGGTCGGCGACGGCACCTGGCAATCATCGGCCGGGTCGGTGGGCCACTGGGTGCTGATCAGGTGGTAGTTGGCCCACACCGTGCCCTTGAGCGCGCCTTGCCACTGCGCGTTGAGCTGTTGGGTGGCGGCGGTGATGGGAATTTCACGCACGATCTGCGAAGGGATGGCCTTCTTCGACGGGTCCCAGGGTTGCGCGGGCGGCTCGTTCACCGGGCGGTCGCTGGCCTGGGCGTCGTAGAACAGGTAGGGCCCCTTGCGCTCGTTCATTGGCGTGGTCTTTTCCGGCACGTTGCGCACGTGCTCGAACGTCGACCATACCCACTGCGGAGCGCCCTCGGTCTTGTGCACGATGTGCAGGCCTACCAGCCCGACCTTCTGCGCATTGCACGATTCGGGGATCACCGCCCCCTTGTTCGGGTCGGCGTTGCCGGGGGTGTAGACCAGCGCGTCGACGGCGTGGAACTCCTGCGGGTTGTCGCTGCCATCGAGCACTTTCCAGGCCGACTTGACCATGATCGCGCCGACCTGCTGGGCCTTCTGCGAACCGCAGGCGAAAGCGATGCGGTTGTCGGCCTTGCTCAGGAACGCCTGCTGGCCTTCCTTGCTGTACAGGCCATTGTTGACGATGTCATCGAACATCGGCTGGTTGACCATGATCGCGTTGCGCGTGTAGGTGCCGCTTTGGTCGACCAGCGGGCCGGTCTTGAACGGCTGGATGAACTCATCGAGTACCCCGGCGACCTTGCCCATCTGTTGCAACACCGGCAAGTCACCCTTGCCTTGGCAGGCCTCGGGCACGGGCGCCTGCTGGTCCCAGGCGACGGGTTTCTGACCCTTGGGCAGGAAAATCTCGTAGCTTTCTTTCCACGACTCCCACACCGTCTTGCCGGGCGCGCCGATCTTCGCCGAGGTGTTGGCACTGCCGTCGGCGTTGGCGGGCCAGTTCAGGGCGACGAAGGTTTGCCACGACAGCACGTCGAAATCGTGTTGCAGGTTGTCCAGGGTGAAGGGGGGATTGGCGGTGACATCGAAGGGAATCGCAGGTGACAGCACCGGCGGGCTGGCCGCATCGGCCATGGCGAAAGCACTGGTGAAGCTCGCACCCAGGCACGCCAACCGTTTCAGGGTTATTTTCATTGTCGTCTCCTCAGCAGATAAAGCGTCGGGACGACGAGGCGTACGGGCCCTTCCTGGACCGAATGTTCAGCGCTATCCCTGACGCTAAGCTGGAGGCTAGCCGTTGTGCCGGAAACCTAAGAAATGTCCGACGAACGGATGGAACCAAGACGAGAGTGCAAGTGACTAACTGCGCCGGTTCGGTGAGCGGCGAACCCTTTCGCGACGCAAGGCCAGCGTCTTCTTGAGAACGCGCGTGTCGCGAAAGGGCCGCAGAGCGGCCCTGCGATCTTGAATAAACCGCATTAACGCCAAGGCGGGGTTTTAGTGTTTACCACATCAGGTCATCAGGGATCTTGTAAGCCGCGTACGGGTCGTCTTCGTCCGTTTCCTCGACATGGCTGTTGAGCAGCAGAATACGGCCAGGGTCGCGCTCCTGGATCTTCAAGGCGGCCTCACGAGGGATAACCTCGTAACCACCGGCATGGGCTACCACGGCCAGCGCGCCGTTGCTCAGCTTGGTACGCATCAGGGCGTTGACGGCAATACGCTTGACCTTCTTGTCGTCGACGAAGTTGTAGTAATCCTCGGTGCTCAGCTTGGGCAGGCGAGTGGCTTCGATCAGTTGCTTGACCTGCGCGGCACGGGCCTTCTGCTCGGCCTTTTCCTGCTGCTGGCGGTTCAGTTCCTGGTCACGCCTGGCTTTTTCAGCCATGGCCTCCTTGGCCATGCGCTGCTGGCTGTCGTCGACTTCGACCTGGCCTTTGTGCTCCATGCGCTTCTGTTTCTTTTCAGCTTTGTTGGTCTGCGAGACCTGTTTCTGGTTGACCAGACCGGCTTTGAGCAATTGGTCGCGAAGGGAAAGGCTCATGAATATTCACTCACTTATGCAACAGCTCAGCCGCAGCTGGGCAGGTTCTTTTCCTGACGTTTGGCTTCCCCCCAAAGGGCATCCAGCTCGTCAAGGTCACAATCTTCAATGGGGCGGCCACTGTCGCGCAATGCCTGTTCGATAAAACGGAAACGTCGTTCGAACTTGCGATTGGCGCGGCGCAGCGCATGCTCTGGGTCTTGCTTGAGGTGGCGGGCCAGGTTGACCGCAGCAAACAGCAAGTCGCCGACTTCATCTTCCAGCGCATCGGCGTCGCCGTCGGCCATGGCCTGCAGCACTTCATCCAGCTCTTCGCGGACCTTGTCCAGCACCGGCAACGCCGCCGGCCAGTCGAAACCGACCGTGGCCGCGCGTTTTTGCAGTTTGGCTGCCCGCGATAGTGCCGGCAAGGTTGCTGGCACGTCATCAAGCAGCGACAGTTGTTCGGGCTGGCTCTTCTCCGCACGCTCTTCGGCCTTGATTTCTTCCCAGCGCGACTTGACCTGGGCTTCGCTCAGGCTGGGCGTGTCCAGCGGCGCGTACAGCTCGCCAGTCGGAAAAACGTGCGGGTGGCGGCGGATGAGCTTGCGGGTGATGCTGTCGACCACGCCATCGAACTCGAAACGCCCTTCTTCGCGGGCCAGCTGGCTGTAGTAGACCACCTGGAACAGCAAATCGCCCAACTCACCTTGCAAGTGCTCGAAATCGCCGCGCTCAATGGTGTCAGCGACCTCGTAGGCCTCTTCGATAGTGTGTGGGACGATGCTGGCGTAGTTCTGCTTCAGGTCCCACGGGCAGCCGTACTGCGGGTCGCGCAGGCGGGCCATGAGGTGCAGCAGGTCGTCAAGGGTGTAGGTCATACAGGCAGGTCCTTCGGTGGTGGCTTCTTCGCGGGCTTGCCCGCTCCCACAGGTACGGTGCAGATTTCGAAACCTGCATCCATCCTGTGGAGCGGGCAAGCCCGCGAAGCTGGCGCCCCGGTCTCAAGGGGTACGATTACGCCGCGTCTCGATGATGTTCGGCAACTGCGAGATCCGCCCCAGCAGGCGCCCCAGCGCGTCCAGGCCTGGAATCTCGATGGTCAGCGACATCAGCGCGGTGTTGTCTTCCTTGTTCGAACGGGTGTTCACCGCCAGCACGTTGATCTTCTCGTTCAGCAGCACCTGCGACACATCGCGCAGCAACCCCGGGCGGTCGTAGGCACGGATGACGATGTCGACCGGGTAGGTCTGCACCGGGATCGGCCCCCAGCTCACCTGGATCATGCGCTCTGGCTCCTTGCCCGCCAGCTGCAATACCGAGGCGCAGTCCTGGCGATGAATGCTCACGCCCCGGCCCTGGGTGATGTAACCGACAATGGCATCGCCCGGTAGCGGCTGGCAGCAGCCGGCCATCTGTGTCAGCAGGTTGCCGACCCCCTGGATCTGAATGTCGCCACGCTTGCCGGTACGCGGCCCGGTAGGCTTGCGCGGCACCAGTTCGATCTGCTCGATACGCTCGGGCTCAAGCAACTGCTGGGCAGCGTTGACCAGATGAGCCAGGCGCAAGTCGCCAGCACCGAGCGCGGCAAACATGTCCTCGGCGGTCTTGACGTTGGTCTTCTCGGCCAGGCGTTCGAAATCAACCTGCGGCAGGCCCAGACGACTAAGCTCGCGCTCAAGCAAGGTCTTGCCGGCAGCAACGTTCTGGTCGCGGGCCTGCAATTTGAACCAGTGGACGATCTTGGCCCGCGCCCGCGAGGTGGTCACGTAGCCCAGGTTGGAGTTCAACCAGTCGCGGCTGGGGTTGCCGTGCTTGCTGGTGATGATCTCCACCTGCTCGCCAGTCTGCAGGCTGTAGTTCAGCGGCACGATACGGCCGTTGATCTTCGCGCCGCGGCAGTTGTGGCCGATCTCGGTATGCACGCGGTAGGCAAAGTCCAGTGGCGTGGCGCCTTTGGGCAGGTCGATGGCGTGGCCGTCGGGGGTGAACACATAAACCCGGTCAGGCTCGATGTCGACCCGCAACTGCTCGGCCAGGCCACCGATGTCGCCCAGCTCTTCGTGCCATTCCAGCACCTGGCGCAACCAGGAAATCTTCTCTTCGTAGTGGTTGGAGCTGGGCTTGACGTCGGTGCCCTTGTAGCGCCAGTGGGCGCATACGCCAAGTTCGGCCTCTTCGTGCATGCCGTGGGTGCGGATCTGCACCTCCAGCACCTTGCCCTCGGGGCCGATTACCGCAGTGTGCAACGAGCGGTAGCCGTTCTCCTTGGGGTTGGCGATGTAGTCGTCGAACTCCTTGGGAATATGCCGCCACAAGGTGTGCACGATGCCCAGCGCGGTGTAGCAGTCGCGGATTTCCGGCACCAGCACGCGTACCGCACGCACGTCATAGATCTGGCTGAACTCCAGGCCTTTGCGCTGCATCTTGCGCCAGATCGAATAGATATGTTTCGCCCGACCGCTGATGTCGGCATTTACGCCAGTGGCGAGCAACTCGTTCTGCAACTGGTTCATCACGTCGCTGATGAAGCGCTCGCGGTCCAGCCGCCGCTCATGCAACAGCTTGGCGATCTGCTTGTACTGGTCGGGCTCCAGGTAGCGGAAGGACAGGTCTTCCAGCTCCCACTTGATGTGACCGATACCCAGGCGGTGCGCGAGCGGCGCGTAGATGTCGAACACTTCACGCGCGACACGCAGGCGTTTCTCGTCATCGGCGGACTTGACCGCCCGGATTGCGCACGTGCGTTCGGCCAGCTTGATCAGCGCCACACGCACGTCGTCGACCATGGCCACCAGCATCTTGCGCAGGTTCTCGACCTGCGCCTGTGAGCCCAGCACCAGCGACTGTCGTGGGCTGAGGCTGGCACTGATGGCGGCCATGCGCAGCACGCCGTCGATCAGCTTGGACACCACCGGGCCAAAACGCTGGCTGACCTCGGCGAGGGTGACCTTGCCCTCGCGCACCGAGCGGTAGATGACCGCAGCCACCAGAGAGTCCTGGTCGAGCTTGAGGTCAGCCAGAATTTCGGCGATTTCCAGGCCTGCCTGGAAGCTGGACGTACCATCCGCCCAGGAATGCTTGGCCGGGTTGCCCTTTTTCTCTACCTCAAGAGCAAACTCGCAGGCTTCTTTCAGCGCTGCGCGATCCAGTGCCGAATCGACGCTTACCACATGGTCCAACCATGCTTCGAGATTGATACTGCCGTCGGTGTTGACCGGCTGGTGCACTCTCACCTGTACCATCTTTGTTTTACCTTTCCATGCAGCACACCATACCGGTGTGCTGGCGATCACCGTGCGGCCGCCCTTCCGTGGCAACCGCACCAAGGGGCCAGTCAGCTAGCCCGCTTCGAATAACGCCATGGCCTCGACATGCGCCGTCTGAGGAAACATGTCGAGAATCCCGGCCCTTTTTAACCGGTACCCCTGGCCGACCAGCACTTGGGCGTCTCTCGCCAGCGTGGCCGGGTTGCACGATACGTAGACCAGCCTGCTGGCCTTGAGGCGGGCGATGCCTTGCACCACCTCGAAAGCACCGTCGCGCGGTGGATCCAAGAGTACCGCAGAAAAGCCCTCGGCGGCCCATCCGGTGCCGGCCAAAGGCTGCGATAAATCGGCCTGAAAAAACCGTGCGTTATGCACATTGTTGTTCCGGGCATTGGCCGCGGCCCGATCGACCATGGCCTGTACACCTTCCACTGCCACCACTTCACGCGCCTGGCGGGCCAGCGGCAGGGCAAAGTTGCCCAGACCGCAGAACAAGTCCAGCACACGCTCGTCGGCTTGTGGCGCGAGCCAGGCCAGGGCCTGCTCGATCATCGCTGTATTGACCTGGGCATTCACCTGCACGAAATCGCCCGGGCGCCAGGCCAGCTCCAGCTGCCAGGGTGCCAGGGCAAAGCCCAACTGCGCCGCTGGGTCCACTGGCGCCGGCTCACCTTCGCCTTGCAGCCACAGCTGGGCGTTGGCCTGCTCGCAGAACGCTTGCAACCTGGCCTGGTCCTCAGCCGGCAATGGCGCGACGTGGCGCACCAGAACCGCCTCGGCGGTGCCACTGAACAGCTCTACATGGCCCAGCGCCTGCGGCTTGCTCAACGAACGCAGCACAGTCGGCAAGTGGCGCAAAATGGACTGCAAGGGTTGTACCAGCACTGCACAATCGTCGATGGCAATGATGTCCTGGCTGGCTTCGGCGCGCAAACCCACCTCCAACTGACGCGCCTTGACGTCCCAGCGCACGGCCACACGGGCGCGGCGCCGGTAGCCGAATTCCGGCCCGCTCAGGGGGGCGGCCCACGCCTCGGGTTGCACACCGGCCACCCGCTGCAGCTGCTCGGCGAGGGTGCGCTGCTTCAGCGCCAGTTGCGCGTCGTGCGGCAGGTGCTGCAGGTTGCAGCCACCGCAGCGGTCGTAGTAGCGACATGGCGCCTCACGGCGCTCGGGCGCGGCCTGCAGCAACCGCTCCAGGCGTGCCTCGACCACTTTGCCACGGGCGTTGAGCACCCGCGCCTCCACGGCCTCACCGGCCAAGGCGCCGCTGACGAACCAGGTACGCCCGTCGAGGAAGGCGATGCCACGGCCGTCACCGGCCAGGCGCTCGATGTCCAGGCGCTGCTTCTTGCCCACTGGGACCTGCGGGGTGCGATTGCCGCCGGCCGGCTGGAAGCGCAGGCCGCTGTTGCTTTTTTTCTTGGACATTTAGCGTGGATCAAACAGGCCGGTGGACAGATAACGGTCGCCGCGGTCGCAAATGATCGCGACCATTACGGCATTTTCCACTTCGCGGGACAGACGCAACATGGCCGCGACCGCACCACCAGAAGACACGCCGCAGAAAATGCCCTCTTCACGCGCAAGGCGACGGGTGGTGTCTTCGGCTTCCTGCTGCGACATGTCGACCACGCGGTCGACGCGGGTGGCGTCGAAGATTTTCGGCAGGTATTCCTCGGGCCAGCGGCGAATGCCCGGAATAGCCGAGCCTTCCATCGGTTGCAGGCCGATGATCTGCACCGCGGGGTTTTGCTCCTTGAGGTACTGCGAGCAGCCCATGATGGTACCAGTGGTCCCCATGGAGCTGACGAAATGGGTAATGGTGCCCTGAGTCTGCTGCCAGATTTCCGGGCCGGTGCTGTTGTAGTGGGCGATCGGGTTGTCGCCGTTGGCGAACTGGTCGAGCACCAGGCCACGGCCTTCGGCCTGCAGCTTCTCGGCCAGGTCACGGGCGCCCTCCATACCCTCCTCCTTGGTCACCAGGATCAGCTCGGCGCCATAGGCCGTCATGGCGGCCTTGCGCTCGGCGGTGGAGTTGTCGGGCATGATCAGGATCATCTTGTAGCCCTTGATCGCCGCCGCCATCGCCAGGGCGATGCCGGTGTTGCCGGAGGTGGCTTCGATCAGGGTATCGCCTGGCTTGATCTGGCCCCGCAGTTCGGCGCGAGCGATCATCGACAGCGCCGGGCGGTCTTTCACCGAGCCGGCAGGATTGTTACCTTCGAGCTTGAGCAGGAGGGTATTGCTGGTGTCGCCAGCGATGCGCTGCAGGCGAACCAGTGGCGTATTGCCGACGCAATCGGCGATGGTTGGGTACTGCAAGGTCATGGCGTATTTCGCAATCCGGACGGCGGGGGTGCCTATCATACCGGCAAACCCTTCGCGGCCATATCACGCAATCTGTAGTGCATATAGCTACAAGCTATAACGGTGTGACATGTGCTGGCCTCTTCGCGGGTAAACCCGCTCCTACGGGGATTCGCTAGCCTGTAGGAGCGGGTTTACCCGCGAAGCGGCCGGCACATGCAACGGCAACCTCATCCACAAGCGCAACCCGCGTTTGCCATTCTGCGCCCACAAGGTGCCGCCCTGGCGCTGGATGGCACTGCGGGCGATGCTCAGCCCCAGGCCGAAGCCACCATCCCCGGGCCGCGAACCGTCCAACCGCGAGAACGGCGCGAAGATCCGTTCCAGGTCTTCTTCAGCGACACCGCCACCCTCATCCTCAAGCCACAACCACCAATAGCTACCCTCCCGCTGCCCACCCAACCGCACCACCCCCTCGGCCGGCGAGTGGCGAATGGCATTGCGCAAGATGTTCTCCAGCGCCTGAGCCAGGTGGTTGAGGTTGCCCTGCACCCAGCAGTCGGCCGGTACTTCGCAGCGCAGTTGCGCAGGCGACCAGCCGCTCTCGTAGCTGGCATTTTCGGCCAGCAACTCCCACAAGGCGTGGACCTCGATCGGCTCAAGGTTCATCGGCGCACGCTCGGCGTCCTGCCAGGCCAGTTGCAGGGTGTCTTCGACCAGTTGCTGCATGCAGTCCACTTCACGGATCAGGCGGTCACGCAAACGCTGCAGGTCGGTTTCACCATCGCAGGCCACCCGCAACCGGCTCAGCGGCGTACGCATTTCGTGGGACAGGTCGCGCAGCAACTGCTGCTGCATGGCTACCGTGCCTTGCAGCCGCTCGGCCATCTGGTCAAAGGCACGCGCCAGTTCGCCCAGCTCGTCATGCCGGGCGATGGTGCGCGAGTCCAGCCGGGCCGACAACTGATCGGCCCGCCAGGCATTGGCCTGCTCGCGAAGTTGATTCAGCGGCACGATCAGCATGCGGTACAGGCCTACACACAACAGCAAGGTGAACAGCCCCGGGATGATGCCGTTGGTGACAATGCGCCACAGCAAGCGGTGCTGCCCCGGATTGAAGCGCTGCGGCAGTTCGATCACCAGCATGCCCTGCTCCGGCGCCCCCGGGAACGGTATGCGCACCCACGGCTGGTCGACGCTGCGCCGGCTCATCGGCCAATCGACACCGCGCAGGCGTGTCAGACGCTGCATGATCTGTGGGTTGAGGGTGGCGCTGTCGAGCGGGCGCAGGTTGATGTCGAGCACGCCGACCCAGCCCCGTTCGCGCTGATGCATGGCCGCCACCCACTGGTCCAGCCCTGACCGCCCGCCACTGCGCCAGGCCTGCTCAGCTTCGGCGGCATAACCCCGCAAGGTCTGCCGTGCCGGCTCCGAGAGGAAGGCATTCTGGGTTTCCATGTGCCGGCCCCAGGTATAACTGAGGCCGATCATCAGCAGGCAGAAGCCCACCAGCAAGATGGCCAGCTTCCAGAACAGCGAATGGCGGTCGAGCATGGTTCACTCCGCCTCGCTGGCACTGAGCACGTAACCCTTGCCCCACACGGTGCGGATCTGCCGTTCGTGATAACCGATACCCTTGAGCTTGCGACGGATCTGGCTGACGTGCATGTCCAGGCTGCGGTCATGCCGTGAATAGCCGCGCTGCAACACGTGCTGGTACAGGAATGGCTTGCTGAGGACTTCGTCGAGGTTGCGGTTGAGGATGTCCAGCAGGCGGTATTCGCTGGGGGTCAGGCCTGCCAGACGGCTATTCAGGCGCACGTCACACAGCCCCTCATCGAACTGCAGCTCGCCGCAGCCGGCTTGCTCCAGCGGGCCCTGATGCCGCCGCTCCAGGGCCACGCGGCGCAGAATCGCCTCGATGCGCACCTGCAACTCGGCCATGCTGAATGGCTTGGGCAGGTAATCGTCGGCACCGCGCTGAAAGCCGCTGATACGATCCGCCTCGGCCCCCAGCGCCGACATCATGATCACCGGGGTGGCGCTGTGCCTGCGCAACTGCGCCAAGGCGTCCAACCCATCAAGCCCGGGCAGCAGGATGTCCATGAGCACCACATCGAAAGCCTGGCGGCCAGCCGTTTCCAGGCCCTCCAGGCCATTGCGGCACCAGGTGACCTGGCAGCCGCCACGCTGCAGCTCTTCCTGCAGATAGGCGCCAAGCACCGGGTCGTCCTCGATGGCAAGGATGGTGGTGTTGTAAATAGATACAGGATTCATTGGCAACTGCCATGCATTCTCAATTACGTAATTATTGAGCATTCGCCACCTGCCAGGCAACCGCACTGCAACCAAAGCCCCGGCAACGGCGCATAACACGTACTAAAGAGATGCAATGGTGCGGCAGGCGGAGTAACTTCGCGGCTTGGCCGTTACCACTTGACGGCATCCAGGCACATCAGAGGAGGCGAGTGTGCTCGATCGCTTGGGAATCCGCAGCCGGGTACTGCTGCTGGCACTGCTACCGGCCGGCTTGATGGCCCTGGTGCTGGGTAGCTATTTCACCTGGCTGCAACAGAACGACCTGCGCACCCAGCTGCTGCAGCGCGGCAAGATGATCGCCGAACAACTGGCGCCCCTGGCCGCACCCGCCATGGCCCGGCTCGCGCCTGCGCAACTGGAGAGAATTGCCGCACAAACCCTGGAGCAGGCCGATGTGCGCGCAGTGGCGTTTCTGGCCCCGGACCGCACGCGCCTGGCCCACGCCGGCCCAAGCATGCTCAACCTGCCCCCCAGCGGCGGTACCGGCACCCAACTCCTGCAGCGCAGTGGCAACGACGCCACCCGCTACCTGATGCCAGTGTTCGGCCACCACCGCGACCTGGCCACCGACGCCGTGCCGGCCGAAGCCGAGCGCCTGCTGGGCTGGGTAGAGATCGAGCTGTCGCACGACGGCACGCTGCTGCGCGGCTACCGCAACCTGTTCACCAGCCTGTTGCTGATCCTCGCCTGCCTGGCACTCAGCGGCCTGTTGGCGCTGCGCATGAGCCGCACCATCAACGACCCCATCGAACGCATCAAGCACGCGGTCAATCAGCTCAAGGATGGCCACCTCGAAGAACGCCTGCCGACCATGGGCAGCCATGAGCTGGACGAACTGGCCCATGGCATCAACCGCATGGCCGAAACCCTGCAGAACGCCCACGAAGAACTGCAACACAGCATCGACCAGGCCACCGAAGACGTGCGCCAGAACCTGGAAACCATCGAAATCCAGAACATCGAGCTGGACATGGCGCGCAAAGAGGCCCTTGAGGCCAGCCGCATCAAGTCGGAGTTCCTGGCCAACATGAGCCACGAAATCCGCACCCCGCTCAACGGCATCCTCGGCTTTACCCACCTGCTGCAAAAAAGCGAGATGACACCGCGCCAGCTCGACTACCTGAACACCATCGAGAAGTCTGCTGACAACCTGCTGGGAATCATCAACGAGATCCTCGATTTCTCCAAGATCGAGGCCGGCAAGCTGGTGCTCGACAGCATACCGTTCAACCTGCGGGACCTGATCCAGGACACCCTGACCATCCTCGCTCCGGCCGCCCACGCCAAGCAGCTGGAACTGCTGAGCCTGATCTACCGCGACACGCCTGCTTCGCTGGTGGGCGACCCGTTGCGGCTCAAGCAGATCCTCACCAACCTGGTCAGCAACGCCATCAAGTTCACCCGCGAAGGCACCATCGTCGTACGCGCCATGCTGGAAGACGAGCACGAAGACTGCGCGCAGTTGCGCATCAGCGTGCAGGACACCGGCATCGGCCTGTCACCACAGGATGTGCGCACACTGTTCCAGGCCTTCAGCCAGGCTGACAACTCACTGGCCCGCCAGCCCGGTGGCACCGGTCTGGGGCTGGTGATTTCCAAGCGCCTGATCGAACAGATGGGCGGCGAGATCGGCGTCGACAGTACCCCAGGCGAAGGTTCGCAGTTCTGGATCAGCCTCAACCTGCCCAAGGCTCATGACGATGCCGAAGCGCTGCCACCGCAGCCATTGCTTGGCCGCCGTGCCGCCATTGTCGATGGCCACGAACTGGCGCGCCAGGCACTGGAGCACCAGCTGGAAGACTGCGGCCTCAGCGTGAGCCTGTTCGCCACCTACGACCAGTTGCTGCAGGGGGTGCAGGCCGCCAGCCAGGCCGGCCTGCCCTTCGAGTTCGCGGTGCTCGGGGCCAACCTGGGTAACCTGTCGCCCGAGCAACTGGGCCATTATCATCAGCAGCTCGAGCGTTACCACTGCCAATGCGTGGTGCTATGCCCGACCACCGAGCAGGCGCTGTACCACCCGTACCTGCCCAACGGCCATGGCCAGTTGCTGTCCAAGCCGACCTGCACCCGCAAGCTGCGGCGCCTCTTGCTGGAGCTGGTACAACCTCGCCGTCCGCTGGCCGAAGTGAGCAACGCCAACGGCCAGCGACGACCGAAAATACTCTGCGTCGACGACAATGCCGCCAACCTGCTGCTGGTAAAAACCCTGCTCGAAGACTTGGGTGCCGAGGTACTGGCCGTCAACAATGGTTATGCGGCGGTACAGGCCGTGCAGGACGAGTTGTTCGACCTGGTGCTGATGGATGTGCAGATGCCCGGCATGGACGGCCGCGCCTGTACTGAACAGATCCGCCTGTGGGAAAACACCCAGAGCGGCAACCCGCTGCCGATCGTCGCCCTCACTGCCCATGCAATGGCCAACGAAAAACGCGCGTTGTTGCACAGCGGCATGGACGACTACCTGACCAAACCGATCAGCGAACGGCAACTGGCCCAGGTGGTGATGAAGTGGACCGGCCTGAGCCTGGGCACACCCCAGCAGGCGCAGGCCGAGCTGCTGACCAACGGCGACGAACTGAAGGTACTCGACCCCGAAGAGGGCCTGCGCCTGGCCGCTGGCAAGGCAGATCTGGCGGCTGACATGCTGAGTATGCTGCTGGCCTCGCTGGATGCAGACCGCGAAGCCATACGTGCCGCCCGCGCAGCCGATGACCGCAATGGCCTGATCGAGCAGGTACACCGTCTGAACGGTGCCTCACGCTATTGCGGCGTGCCGCAGTTAAGGGCAGCGTGCCAACGCAGCGAGACCTTGCTGAAGCAGGACAACCCCCAGGCGCAGCAGGCTCTGGATGAACTGGACAGCGCGATCAGCCGGCTGGCGGCACAGGCCAGATTGAGCGCTTGAGGGGATCTGGGCCACGCTGGGTATGCCTTGACAGGCAGCGACCCACCCAAGACATGCATTGCAAAGGAGTTCGACCATGCGCGCCCTGTTGTTCAGCAGCCAGCACTACGATCAGGAAAGCTTCACCAAGGCTGCCAGCGGCACCCCCTTGGAGCTGCATTTCCAGCCCGCCCGCCTGACCCTCGACACCGCCGCCCTGGCAGATGGCTTTGAGGTGGTCTGCGCCTTCATCAATGACGAACTCGACGCGCCGGTGCTGCAGCGCCTGGCTGCAGCTGGCACGCGGTTGATCGCCCTGCGCTCGGCCGGCTACAACCACGTCGACCTGACCGCCGCCCAGCGCTTGGGGCTGGCCGTGGTGCGGGTGCCGGCCTACTCGCCACACGCCGTTGCCGAGCACGCCGTGGCGCTCATCCTGGCACTCAACCGGCGCCTGCATCGGGCCTATAACCGCACCCGCGAAGGTGACTTCACCCTGCACGGGCTGACCGGCTTCGACCTGCACGGCAAAACCGTCGGGGTGGTCGGTACCGGCCAGATCGGGGCCGCCTTCGCTCGCATCATGGCCGGTTTCGGCTGCCAGCTGCTGGCGTACGACCCCTACCCCAACCCAGAGCTGCTGGCCCTTGGCGCCCGCTACATGCCCCTGCCCGAACTGTTGCGCGAAGCCCGCATCATCAGCCTGCACTGCCCACTGACCGAGCACACTCGCCACCTGATCAACGCGCAAAGCCTGGCCCAGTTGCAGCCCGGCGCCATGCTGATCAACACCGGTCGCGGTGCGCTGGTCGACACACCGGCGCTGATCGACGCACTGAAAAGCGGCCAGCTTGGCTACCTGGGCCTGGACGTCTACGAGGAAGAAGCCCAACTGTTCTTCGAGGACCGCTCTGACCTGCCCTTGCAAGACGATGTGCTGGCTCGGCTGCTGACCTTCCCCAACGTGATCATCACCGCTCACCAGGCTTTCCTCACCCGCGAGGCGCTGGATGCCATTGCCGCAACCACACTGGACAACATCAACCGCTGGGCGGCAGGCAATCCACAGAACCTGGTGATGGGTTAATGCTAGGATACGCGGCATTTCTGGAGGACCCATGGTCGAACACGATTTTCGCTACACCCTTTTCAACCCGCAACACACCCTGATCGAGTGCCGCGCTTTGGTGCCGGGCCGCTATCAGGTCACGGGCAACGGCGGTTCGATGCAAAAAGGCGACAGCCTGCTGGTCACGCTCAAGGGCAGCAAGGATTTGTCCATGCGCCTGACCGTGGAAAGCGTGCGCCACCTGATCAACCCACGCGGCCAGTGGGTGGCCGTGGCGAGCGGCCCGGTGTTCAACGAGCTGGAAATCCTCACCTGGCAGGTCGAGTGCGATCGCTGCGATGCGGTGCTGGGCTTCGAGTTCGCAGTAGACGCCAAGCTCGGCAAGGCAGCTCGTCAACCGGCTGCCAGCGCCCGTATCGCAGAGCTGGGCTGGGCCAGCCGTGGCGAAAAACACCTGTGCCCGCGTTGCCAGGAGAGCGCCGAGTGAAGAATCTGCTGACCGGCGTGCTGATTGCAACCGGCCTGCTCGGCTGCGCCACGGAACCTTCCAGGCTGCAGCAGGAACGCAGCTACGTGCTGGAGTGGATTGGTGAACGACCACTGATCGACTACAGCCACCTGACCTTGACCCTGGCCAGCGACGGCCGAGCCTATGGCAACGGCGGCTGCAACCACTGGTTTGCGCCTTACACGCTCGATGGCGAGCACCTGAGCTTCGGCAAGGTCGGCAAGACCCGCAAGCTGTGCGCACCCGCGCTGATGGAACAGGAAAAACGCTTCCTGCAGGCGCTGGAAACAGTAGAGCGTTGGGATGTGTCACCGGTGGGGCAGATGCGCTTCTGGCCAGCCGAAGGCAAGCCGCTGCGCTTCTGGCCCGAGGAAGGCTGAGGATTGCCGGGGCCGCTTTGCGGCCCTTCGCGGGCGCGCCCGCTCCCACAGTTTGTCGCGTCCCCCCTGTGGGAGCGGGCCTGCCCGCGAAGGGCCGCGAAAGCGGCCCCGAATGCATCAGGCGCCTTTCAGGGCCTTGATCTTGGCCTGCAACCCTTCCAGGGTCTGCTCGCCCATCAACTGCTCACGCACCTTGCCCTTGTCGTCGATGATGTAGGTCACCGGCAACGCCTCGCTGCGCGGCAGGTCATAGCGCTCGGCCGGGTCCTGGGCAAGCACGGTGAAACCGATACCCAGGGTTTCGGCAGCCTGCTTCAGGTCCTGCCCCTGCAGGCCATCGAAGTTCACCCCCACCACCTTGACGCCATCAGCCGCCCATTGCTTGGCCGCCGCGTTCAGTTCCGGGATTTCGGTACGGCACGGTCCGCACCATTCAGCCCAGTAGTTGAGCACCAGCCAGTGCCCTTCGATCTGTTCGGCCTTAACCGTATTACCGTGTTGGTCCACGCCGTAATCGGCACCGCAACCACCGAGCAACAGGCTCGCGGTGATGGCCAGTACTGCTGCCAGACGCCTTGCCATGGGTCAATCCTTCTCGAGTTTTAAAGCAAATTGGTCAGTCGCTGCGGTTAGAATAGCCGCCACACCCAGCTGGATGCGACCCGACATGACTGACCTCACGCTCTATCATAACCCGCGCTGCTCGAAATCCCGCGGCGCCCTGGAACTGCTCGAAGCCCGCGGCCTGGCCCCGACCATCGTGCGCTACCTGGAAACCCCGCCCGACGCGGACACCCTCAAGGCCCTGCTCGGCAAGCTGGGCATCGCCCCGCGTCAGTTGCTGCGCAGCGGCGAGGACGAATACAAAGCGCTGAACCTGGCCGACCCGGCACTGACCGACGCGCAACTGATCGAGGCCATGGCCCAGCACCCCAAACTGATCGAGCGGCCGATCCTGGTTGCCGGTGACAAGGCCGTGGTCGGTCGCCCGCCGGAAAAAGTGCTGGAGATCCTGCCGTGAGCGCGCCCTACATCCTGGTGCTGTATTACAGCCGCCATGGCGCAACCAGCGAAATGGCCCGGCACATCGCCCGCGGCATCGAGCTGGCCGGCATGGAGGCGCGTCTGCGCACGGTGCCGGCTATTTCCACCGAATGCGAAGCGGTGGCCCCGGATATTCCGGCCAGTGGCGCGCTGTACGCCACCCTTGATGACCTGCGCCACTGCGCTGGCCTGGTACTGGGCAGCCCGACCCGGTTCGGCAACATGGCAGCGCCACTCAAGTATTTCCTCGATGGCACCAGCAGCCTTTGGCTAGGTGGTGAGCTGGTCGGCAAGCCGGCTGGCGTGTTCACCTCCACCGCCAGCCTGCACGGCGGCCAGGAAACCACCCTGCTGTCGATGATGCTGCCGTTGATGCACCACGGCATGCTGGTGATGGGCCTGCCCTACAGCGAGTCGGCACTGCTCGAGACCCGTGGTGGCGGCACGCCTTATGGCGCCAGCCACCACGCAGGCGCCGATGGCAAGCGCGAACTCGACCCACACGAAATCACCCTGTGCCGCGCCCTGGGCCAACGCCTGGCGACCACGGCCAAGGCCCTGGAGGCGGCGCGTGGCTAGAAAGCCCAAGGCATTGCCGCCGCTCCAATGGCTGGTACCACGCCTGCGCCTGACGCGGGCATTGAGCCTGGCATGCTTCTTCGGCCTGATCGCCCTGCTGGTGGTAAACAACCTGTGGTTCGCCAACCTGCATGGGGCCAGGGTCGAGGTGATCCTGGCGATCGAGCTGGTGCCGTTGCTGTTGCTGCTGCCAGGCATGCTGAAAGGCAGCGCCCGGGCGCATGCCTGGACCTGCTTCGTGGTGAATATCTATTTCATCAAGGGCGTGCTGGCGGCGTTCGACCCGGCGCGGGCGGTATTCGGCTGGCTTGAAGTGCTAGTGAGCCTGGGGCTGTTCATTGCCGGGTTACTGTACGTGCGCTGGAAGTTCCAGCATGAGCGGCGCATGGCGGGCGAAGGCAGTTAGATTTTTCGCGGGCATGCCCGCTGCCACAGGAATCGCACCGCACTCAAGGCCTGTTCGGTACCTGTGGGAGCGGGCGTGCCCGCGAATGGAAGCAACACAAGACTCAATGGTTGACGGTATGCGCCAGCATCACCGACAACTGGCACAGCGGCCGCCCGCTCTCTGCATGCCACTGGTTGAACGCCTGCTGCACCAGAGCCAGGTCGCGCTGGCTGGTGGGCTGCTTGTCGATCACCTTCTGCGCAATCAACGCCGCTGCCATGTCATCGGTCGGGATGAACGTGTCTTTGCCGACCATGCGCAAGAACCGTGGCGCCGACAACCCGCCCAACTGGTTGCCGTGCTTGGCCAGGTACTTCCACAAGCCGACAATGTCGGTCACTGGCCAGTCGGCGATGAATGCTCCAAAACTGCCATGCACCTTGGCGATATCCAGCAACATTTGCGCATTGCGCGGCACGCTCTTGAGCTTGCCCAGGTGGCGGATAATGCGCTCATCCTGCATCAACCGCTCCAGATGCTCGGCGCCCATCAGCACCACTTTCTCCGGGTCGAAGCCAAAGAACACCTGCTCGAACGCCGGCCACTTGGCATCCACCAGGCTGTGCTTGAGCCCCGCGCGGAACACGCGCAGGGCCAGTGTCGACAGGTAGCGGTCGTCACTGATGTCACGCAGTTGCGCCGGCGTGCGCGGCTGCGGCAGGAAAGCCTCCAGCGCCTGGGCCGAACCAAAGCGGTTCAGGCAGTACTCATGCAACCACTGGTAATCGCGCATGGGCTCAGATGTTCAGCACGTCGAGGAAACGCGGGGTAGCGTTTTCGTCGATCTTCAGGCTGGTGAAGTCAAACAGGTTCCGGTCGGCCAGCTGCGACGGTGCCACGTTCTGCAGGGCACGGAAGATGCTCTCGGTACGGCCCGGGTGCTTGCGTTCCCACTCCACCAGCATGTCCTTGACCACCTGACGCTGCAGGTTTTCCTGCGAGCCGCACAGGTTGCACGGGATGATCGGAAATTCCTTCATGTCCGAGTAGGCCTGGATGTCCTTCTCGCTGCAGTAGGCCAGCGGGCGGATCACCACGTTGCGGCCATCGTCGGCGCGCAGCTTCGGCGGCATGCCCTTGAGCGCGCCGTTGAAGAACATGTTGAGGAAGAAGGTTTCGACGATGTCGTCGCGGTGGTGTCCCAGCGCCATCTTGGTAGCGCCGATTTCGTCAGCGAAGGTGTACAGGGTACCGCGGCGCAGGCGCGAACACAGCGAGCAAGTCGTCTTGCCTTCGGGTACCAGTTCCTTTACCACCGAGTACGTATCCTTCTCGACGATGTGGTACTCGACCCCCAGTTCCTTGAGGTAAGCCGGCAGTACGTGCTCAGGGAAGCCCGGCTGTTTCTGGTCCATGTTCACCGCAACGATCTCGAACGTGATCGGTGCCACCTTCTGCAGGTGCAACAGAACGTCGAGCATGGTGTAGCTGTCCTTGCCGCCGGACAGGCAGACCATGACCTTGTCGCCATCCTCGATCATGTTGTAGTCGGTGATGGCTTCGCCAGCGAGACGACGCAGGCGTTTTTGCAGTTTGTTCTGGTTGACCGAGAGGGTGCCCATAGCGCTTGGATCCGCGAGGTGTGACAAAAGCCGGCTATTTTACGCACAAACGCGACGCCGCTGTAGGCATTCCGATAAAGACTTCATTGTAATCAACAGCACGGCTTACAGCGCAATTTGCTCTAAAAAGCGCGGTTTATGTAGGTAACGGCTTCCTATACTGCGACATAAGGCCACATTACCGCTTGCATCGGTGTTAGGGCCTCGGGCCGCTTACGCTCCATATTGGGGGGCGTTTGGCAACATTGAGAGGAGTGATCGGCATGATTCATCACGTTGTGGGGCTGTTTACCCATCCCGATCAGGAATGGCGGGAGATTCGTGGCGAAGAAGAAACCATCAGCCACATGTACCTGACACACACCCTGATCCTCGCGGCGATTCCGGCCGTTTCGGCGTTTATCGGCACTACCCAGGTGGGCTGGGTGATCGGTGACAGGCCAGCAGTGATGCTGACCATGGAAAGCGCAATCTGGATGAGCATCATGTCCTACCTGGCCATGCTCGCCGGGGTGGCGGTAATGGGCGCGTTCATCCACTGGATGGCCCGCACCTACGATGCCAACCCGTCCATGGCGCAATGCATCGCTTTTGCCACCTACACCGCCACCCCCTTGTTCATCGGCGGCCTGGCGGCGCTCTACCCGCACCTGTGGCTGGGCATGCTGATCGGCACTGCCGCCATCTGCTACACGGTGTACCTGCTGTATGTCGGCTTGCCGACGTTCATGAACATACCGTCGGATGAAGGCTTCCTGTTCTCCAGCTCGGTGCTGGCAGTGGGCTTGGTGGTACTGGTGGCTATCATGGCCGCTACCGTGATTATCTGGGGACTGGGCGTGGGGCCCGTCTACACCAACTAGAACAGACCGAACCAACACTGGGGCATCAACCAGGGGCCGCCGCAAGGCGGCCTCTGGCTGTGCGCTGACCGGTGACTCGGCAAGCCACCTGCGCTTGCGGCATAATGCCTGGTCAGGAGAACCGCCCCGCCATGCCCGAGCAGCTCAAACAACGCGTCGAAACCTGTTACCAGCAAGCCGAAGCCTTTTTCAAACGCCGCTTCCCGCGCCCCGAAGTCAGCTTCAAACTGCGCGGGCAAAAAGCCGGCGTCGCCCACCTGCACGAGAATCTGCTGCGCTTCAACCTGCAGCTCTACCGCGAAAACCAGGAAGACTTCCTGCGCCAGACCGTGGCCCATGAAGTGGCACACCTGGTTGCCCACCAGCTGTTTGGCGACCGCATCCAGGCCCATGGTGAAGAGTGGCAGTTGATCATGCGCGGGGTGTATGAACTGCCGCCCAATCGTTGCCACAACTATGACGTGCAACGGCGCGCAGTGACCCGCTACATCTACCGCTGCCCGTGCCCGCAAAGCGACTTCCCGTTTACCGCGCAGCGGCACAAGCTGGTGCACCAAGGGCGGCGATACCTGTGCAAGCGGTGCCGGGAAATCCTGGTGTACAGCGGCGAGACGCGGGTCGAATAGATCGGGGGTCGCCTGCACCGGCCCTTTCGCGGGCAAGCCCGCTCCTACAGGTGCAGCGCACGTCTCGAGAATTGCACGCCCCCCGTAGGAGCGGGTTTACCCGCGAAAGGGCCAGAACAGGCAATGCACAAATCCCAGGTATAAGAAAGGCGACTCGAGAGTCGCCTTCCTGTACCCGCCTGCGCCTTACTTCTCGACGAAGGCACGCTCGATCAGGTAGTCACCCGGCTCGCGCATGCGCGGGGAGATCTTCAGGCCGAAGCTGTCCAGCACTTCGCTGGTCTCGTCGAGCATGCTCGGGCTGCCGCAGATCATCGCGCGGTCGTCTTGCGGGTTGATCGGCGGCAGGCCGATGTCGCTGAACAGCTTGCCGCTGCGCATCAGGTCGGTCAGACGGCCCTGGTTTTCGAACGGCTCGCGGGTCACGGTCGGGTAGTAGATCAGCTTGTCGCGAACCGACTCACCGAAGAACTCGTTCTGCGGCAGGTGCTCGGTGATGAACTCGCGGTAGGCCACTTCGTTCACGTAGCGCACGCCGTGCACCAGGATCACTTTTTCAAAGCGCTCGTAGGTTTCCGGGTCCTGGATGACGCTCATGAACGGCGCCAGGCCAGTGCCGGTGCTCAGCAGGTACAGGTGCTTGCCAGGATTCAGGTCGTCGAGTACCAGGGTGCCGGTAGGCTTCTTGCTGATAATGATCTCATCGCCTTCCTTCAGGTGCTGCAGCTGCGAGGTCAGCGGGCCGTCCGGCACCTTGATGCTGAAGAATTCAAGGTGCTCTTCCCAGTTTGGCGAAGCGATGGAGTAGGCACGCATGAGCGGACGGCCGTTGTCCTGCTGCAGGCCGATCATCACGAACTGACCGTTCTCGAAGCGCAGGCCCGGGTCGCGGGTGCACTTGAAGCTGAACAGGGTGTCGTTCCAGTGGTGCACACTGAGGACACGTTCGTGGTTCATGTTGCTCATCGATGGGGCTCCTGAAGAAAAACGCGCGCGTAAAGCGCACAGTTGCGCAATAGTTTAGGGGCAGCGACAATATCTGTTAACTGGATTATCAAGATATGTGTTATCGGTTATATCGATATGCGATTCACACTCCGTCAAATGCAAGTCTTCGTCGCCGTCGCCCAGCACCAAAGCGTCTCTCGGGCCGCCAGCCTGTTGGCGCTGTCGCAGTCGGCCGCCAGTACCTCTATCACGGAACTGGAGCGGCAATCGAGCTGCCAGCTGTTCGACCGTGCCGGCAAACGCCTGGCCCTCAATGCCCTGGGCCATCAATTGCTGCCACAAGCAGTAGCCCTGCTTGACCAGGCCAAGGAAATCGAAGACCTGCTCAACGGCAAATCCGGTTTCGGCTCGCTGGCGGTCGGCGCCACGCTCACCATCGGCAACTACCTGGCCACCCTGCTGATCGGCAACTACATGCAGACACACCCGGAAAGCCAGGTAAAACTGCATGTTCAAAATACTGCGCATATCGTGCAACAGGTCGCGCACTACGAAATTGATCTGGGTCTAATCGAAGGTGACTGCAATCACCCCGACCTGGAAGTTCAGCCGTGGGTCGAGGACGAACTGGTGGTGTTCTGTGCGCCACAGCACCCACTGGCGAAACTGGGCCGCGCCGATATCGAAAGCCTTTCGCAGGAGGCGTGGATCCTGCGCGAACAAGGCTCAGGCACGCGCCTGACCTTCGACCAGGCCATGCGCCATCACCGCGCCAACCTCAATATTCGCCTGGAGCTGGAGCACACCGAAGCGATCAAGCGCGCGGTGGAGTCGGGCCTGGGCATCGGTTGCATTTCACGCCTGGCCCTGCGTGACGCCTTCCGCCGTGGCAGCCTGGTACCTGTGGAAACACCGGAGCTGGACCTGCTGCGCCAGTTCTACTTCATCTGGCACAAACAGAAGTACCAGACCTCGGCCATGCGTGAATTTCTCGAGCTATGTCGCAACTTCACTGCCGGCTTTACCCGCAGTGACGAGATCGTGCTGCCACCGATCGCTTAAAGCAGGATCACACCCCACACCAGCGCCACCATGGTCAGGGCCACCAGCTGTGCGGCGCTGCCCATGTCCTTGGCATTTTTCGACAACGGGTGGCGCTCCAGCGAAATGCGATCGATGGCCGCCTCCACCGCCGAGTTGAACAGCTCGACGATCAGCCCCAGCAGGCAGACGGCGATCATGATGGCCCGCTCGGCGCGGCTGACCGGCAGCCAGAAGGCGATCGGGATCAGCAGCACGTTGAGCAGCACCAGCTGGCGGAATGCGGCCTCGCCCTTGAAGGCGGCACGCAGGCCGTCCAGCGAGTAGCCAGCGGCGTTGAAGATGCGTTTGAGGCCGGTCTGGCCCTTGAATGGCGATGTCATCTGAGTCACTTCACAGCAGAAAGGCCAGCAGACTAGACCGGCTCGGGTCAAAAAAGCGTGAAGCCACACGCAGTCAGTTGCTGGCAACCGATTCAAGTTGTTGCAGCAGCAGTGCAGCCTGGGTCCGGGTACGCACGCCCAGTTTACGGAAGATCGCGGTCACGTGGGCCTTGATGGTCGCTTCCGACACGCTCAGCTCATAGGCGATCTGCTTGTTCAGCAAGCCTTCGCAGACCATGGTCAGTACGCGGAACTGCTGCGGCGTGAGGCTGGCCAAGCCTTCGCTGGCGGCCTTGGCCTCGGCCGAAACATCGACCTTTTCGAACGCCTGCGGCGGCCACCAGACCTCGCCATCAAGCACCTTGCGCACCGCATCCTGGATCACTTCCAGGGTGCTGGACTTGGGAATGAAACCACTGGCGCCGAACTCGCGGGACTTGACCACCACGGCGGCCTCTTCCTGCGCCGAAACCATCACCACGGGGATCTGCGGGTACTGCCCGCGGAGCAGCACCAGACCGGAAAAACCGTAGGCACCCGGCATGTTCAAGTCCAGCAGCACCAGGTCCCAGTCGGCTTTTTCGCTCAGGCGGGTTTCCAGTTCGGCAATGCTTGCGACTTCGACCAGACGCACATCGGAGCCAAGCCCGAGGGTAACGGCCTGGCGCAGGGCGCCACGGAACAGTGGGTGGTCATCGGCAATCAGGATTTCGTATGTGGCCATCGATCTAAGGATCCTGTTCTGTGCCAGGCACTCGAGTGGAAGGGAAGCGCCCGGCGGGGAATCGGCGCCAAGGAGGCCGAGCACGGTCAAGGGTGATCAAGCCAATCGCCCTGCCGTCTCGCCCGCCCTGGCTGCCAGCTCCGTCATTATGAACCAAAGCAGGGGTTGTGCCCCTTGGACTATAGGAAGGTATGCAAACGCTGGTGGGTGTCGTCCTGCTCGTCAAGCGGCAGCCGCCGCTTGCCGCTCAGGTAATGCAGGCTGAACACATCCAGATAGGCATCCAGCGCCTGCGAAGCCTGGCTATCGCCAGCAAGGTCCAGGCACATGGCCGCAACTTCTGCCGTACAGAAATGATCATCGCGCTTGGAGCGCCGCAGGCGGTAGCGCGACATCTGCTCGGCTTGCAGGCTCAACACCGGGAAGCGGTCCAGGTACGGGCTTTTGCGGAACATCTTGCGCGCTTCGGTCCAGGTGGCATCCAGCAGGATGAACAATGGACGCTTGCCCGGCTCACGCACCACCTCGCTGACCACCCGCTCCTGAGCAACGAACTCGCCCGGAAAAACGATATAGGGCTGCCAGCGCGGGTCATCGAGCAAGGCCAGCAGGCGCTCGTCAACCGCAGTACGCAACCAGCCGAAGGCCCAGGTGTCTTCAATCAGGTCGGCAATCAACCAGCCGGTGTTGGTGGGTTTCAGCGGCTCGGTGTCGTGCATCAGCAGGCACACCCCTGCGTCAGCCTGCACCCTAGGCTTCCAGGCACACAGGCAATGGGTGGCGATGACCCGGCAATCCGGGCAACGCTCGGCACGCGAGCCACGGGCGATGAAAGGCTTGTTGCTGCGGGCCAGGCGTTCGGCGCGCAGACGCGCTACCGCATGGCTCATGCCGGCAGGCCTCTGGACAGATTGAAAATGGGCACAAGGATGACTCGGAGAAAACAAGGCGGCCAGTCTACCAGAACAGGTGGCAATTGCTGTGCAGCCGGCAATGCGCTCCTTATAATCGGGTTTCTACCGTGCCGGTCCTCGCCACGCGCAATTTTACGGAACGCCGTTGACCCGCGCATGTCAAAGCGCCAGTCATCGAACCAGGAGAGATTCATGCTGCGCCTTATCGCCCCCGCCCTGAGCCTGCTGCTCGCCCTGCCTCTGGCAGCCCAGGCGGCATCCAAGCAGGATTACGACCTGAACACCCTGCTGCAGAAGGTCGCCAAAGAGAGCAGCGTCGGCACCCCACGCGCAATCAACGAGGACATTCTCGATCAGGGTTACACCGTTGAAGGCAAGGCACTGGTCAACCATCTGAGCGTACGCCAGAGCCACGCAGCGCGCATGCAGGCCAACCCTGAGCAGGTTCGCAGCCAGCTCGGCGACAGCGTGTGCCGCAACAACGGCTTTCGCAACCTGATGTCCAAGGGCGCCGTCATGGTCTACCGCTTCACGGTCTACAAGACCAACCAGCCAGTCATGGACCAGGCCTTCGACAACGCCAGCTGCCTGGCCGGCAACAAGAAGAAGTAAGCACAGCGTCAACGCTACGCTTTCTCGTCCTCATGAGCGCGCCAGCGCCCTTCAACGGCATCGGCGCGCATCTCCGCCAACAGCGCCTGCAAGTATCGCGACCGACACTCCAGCCCCGACAGCCTGCGGCGGCACTCGGCTTCAAGGCTCAGGTGATGCACCTGGGCCGCGTTCTCCAGCTGCTGGTAGAGCTGCCAGTCCACTTCGATGACCAAGCGATGCATACCGCCACCTCCTGCATCGACACGTTTCACTCTACCAGTTAACCAAACCCGTGCTGCCGATGGCCGCAGGCCGACAGGCGGCTGCGCCGAACACCTCGGCACGATCGGGCGCTAGGGTCTAGATTGAGGTCAGAGGTATTGGTGCAGAAGGAGACGTCGCATGCCTTACCATTCGAATGAACTGCTGTTCAGCCACTTCCGCGACAACAATATCGACCTGAGCAATATCGAAGCACAACTGCAACTGGTTGCCCCCAACAGCCCTAACCTGCCGCTCTACCGCGACATGATGCTGACCATCCTGCGCATGGCCCATGACGACAGCGACCGCTGGAGCGCCAAGATCACCCTGCAGGCCCTACGCGAACTGGACCAGTCGTTCCGCACCCTGCAGCGCTACAAGGGCCGACGCAAAGTGACCGTGTTCGGCTCGGCACGCACCCCGCTGGAGCATCCGATGTACGCCCTGGCCCGCGAGCTGGGCGCCACTCTGGCGCGCTCTGACCTGATGGTTATCACCGGCGCCGGCGGCGGCATCATGGCGGCTGCCCACGAAGGCGCCGGCAGCGAGCACAGCCTGGGTTTCAACATCACCTTACCCTTCGAACAACATGCCAACCCGACGGTGAACGGTACCGACAAACTACTACCGTTCCACTTTTTCTTCATTCGCAAGCTGTTCTTCGTCAAGGAGGCCGACGGCCTGGTGCTGTGCCCTGGCGGCTTCGGCACCCTGGATGAAGCGCTGGAGGTACTGACCTTGATCCAGACCGGCAAGAGCCCACTGGTACCGGTGGTGCTGCTGGATTCGCCGGGCGGCAGCTTCTGGCACGACTGCCTGGACTTCATCAGCCGCCAGTTGGAAGAAAACCGCTACATCCTGCCCAGCGACCTGAAGCTGGTGCGCCTGGTACACAGCGCTGACGAGGCGGTTGAGGAAATCAACCAGTTCTACAGCAACTACCACTCCAGCCGCTGGCTGAAGAGCCAGTTCGTGATCCGCATGCACCATGCGCTCAGCGAGGCGGCGTTGTATGACATTCAGGAAGGGTTTGCCGATTTGCGCCTGAGTGGCAAATATCACCAGCAAGCGGATAGCAGCGCCGAGCACGAAGTTGGCAATTACAGCCACCTGACCCGCCTGTCATTCGCCTTCAACGGCCGGGATCAGGGCCGCTTGCGTGAGCTGGTGGATTTCATCAACCTGCCGGAGAACTGGGCCAAGCCACAACCCATGCATACCACGCAGAGGGCCAGGCAGGCGCTGAAAGTGAGTTGATGCTTTTCTGTAACAGCTCGCGTGATACCTGCAGGATCAACCTTAGGCTGTCTGGTCCTGCACCCGATCGGTTGTTGTACGCAGACCGTCGTAGGAGCGGGTTTACCCGCGAAAGGGCCGGGCCTGCTGCCCAATTTCCCCGATCATTCACCGTCGCAGCCGCCACCGCATTCGCGGGTGAACCCGCTCCTACAATGGAATGGAGACAGCCTGGGGCATTTGGCAAAACAGATTATCCGCTACGGGCACGTGCCACTGTGGTTTCGAGCGTCAATAATCGTCGAGATCACGCCCGTTGAGCAGACGACCGATCATGTCCATAGGGAACCCACGGTAAGCCAGGAACCGGGTCTGCTGGGCGCGGCTGCGCGGATCTTGCGGGCGCTGCCCGGCAAACTTGCGCTGCCACACGTCTCGCATACGCTCGCCCCAATTTACCTCGCTTTCACGCAGGGCCTGGTCGATATCTGCACGCGCCAAACCACGCTGACATAGCTCTTCGCGAATACGCGCAGGGCCATAGCCAGAGCCGGAACGATAGCGAATGAAACTCTCGAGGTAGCGGGCTTCACTAAGCAGCCCTTCTTCGGCGAGCCGATCGAGTTCGGGCTCGATCAACTCGTCCGAAGCGCCACGCTGACGCAACTTGCGCGTCAGCTCGACTCGACCGTGCTCACGTCGTGCGAGCAGGTCCATGGCTGTCCGCCGGATGGCGACGGGGGTGTCGAGTACGGCAGACATATTTGACTATCTACTGCGCAATCAATAACCGGCGTCAGCGTCAGCCATGTCATCGGCATCAGCTTCGGCAGCAGCAGCTTTGCCGGCTTCAGCAGCAGCACCCGCTTTCAGCAACTTCTCACGAATCTGCTTCTCGATCTCGGCACCAATAGCCGGGTTCTCAGCCAGGTACTTGGCAGCGTTGGCTTTGCCTTGACCGATCTTGTTGCCTTGGTAGGCGTACCAGGCGCCGGACTTCTCGACCAAGCCCTGAGATACCCCCAGATCAATGATCTCGCCGTTACGGTAGATACCTTTCCCGTAAAGAATCTGGAACTCAGCCTGACGGAACGGAGGCGAGACCTTGTTCTTGACGATCTTGACGCGGGTTTCGCTGCCGACCACTTCGTCGCCTTCCTTGACCGCGCCGGTACGGCGGATGTCCAGACGGACCGAAGCATAGAACTTCAGGGCGTTACCACCGGTAGTGGTTTCCGGGCTGCCGAACATCACACCGATCTTCATACGGATCTGGTTGATGAAGATGACCAGGCAGTTCGCGTTCTTGATGTTACCGGTGATCTTACGCAGTGCCTGGGACATCAGGCGGGCCTGCAGACCCACATGCATGTCACCCATTTCGCCTTCGATCTCGGCCTTCGGTACCAGCGCGGCAACGGAGTCGACAATGATCACGTCGACCGCGTTGGAACGCACCAGCATGTCGGTGATTTCAAGGGCCTGCTCACCGGTGTCCGGCTGCGAAACCAGCAGGTCATCGACGTTGACGCCCAGCTTGCCGGCGTACTCAGGGTCAAGGGCATGTTCGGCGTCGACGAAGGCGCAGGTAGCACCGTTCTTCTGCGCTTCAGCGATGACAGACAGGGTGAGCGTGGTCTTACCCGACGATTCCGGGCCGTAGATCTCGACGATACGGCCTTTTGGCAGACCGCCGATGCCCAGTGCGATATCCAAGCCCAGCGAGCCGGTGGAGATGGCCGGAATGCCTTGACGCTCATGGTCACCCATGCGCATGACCGCGCCTTTACCGAATTGGCGTTCGATCTGACCCAGGGCCGCAGCCAAGGCGCGCTTCTTGTTGTCGTCCATTGAAATCCTCACGTGTTCGACTTGGCCCTGACGGCCGGAATACCTGTATAAGTAGCCAGTATTATTCCACAGGCAGACGCCCGCGCAAACCCCTGTCGTCGATTTACTCGGCACCAAGCTGTAACAAGCCGTCTAACGCGGCGATCACCGTCTGTCGGCGCACCGCCTCGCGGTCACCGTCGAACTGCCGACGTTCGCTGAACACCCGGTCGCCATCACCCCAGGCCAGCCACACAGTGCCCACTGGTTTGGCTGGCGAGCCGCCGTCCGGCCCGGCCACACCACTCACCGCCACGGCGAAGCGTGCGCCACTGGCGGCCTGAGCCCCACGGACCATGGCTTCGACCACTTCCTGGCTGACTGCCCCCACCTGACCGAACAACGCTTCAGGCACCCCCAGCTGGCGGGTTTTCTGTGCATTGGAATAGGTGACGTAACCGGCTTCGAACCAGGCCGAGCTGCCAGGTATGCGGGTGATGGCTTCGGCAATGCCACCACCGGTGCAGGATTCGGCGGTAGTCACCTGCGCATTGAATCGGCGCAGGTGCTCACCCAGGCGGGTGGCGAGCGTGGTGATCGGGTCCATGTGGGTGCTCCTTGAAGGCGGCTCTCTACCCTATCACCCTGGTTCGGGCTCTGGCTCAGGAAACTTTCAGGCTGGCCCGTGCGATTTCGCTGAACGCCAGTTCGTCACGCTGCCCCAGCCGCGGCAGCCCGTCAGGCCACTCCCGGCTCCAGTCGAAGCCGCCCAGCTTGCGCATGTCCTCGACCGCCGAACGCCACCAGACCACCTTGCACGCGCGCTGGTAGTCATCACCATTCATCACACTGCCGTAGAGCAACTTGCGGCCGATGCCACGCAGCTCCCGGGGTACATGCTTTAGGCTCCATTTCACCGAGAGCCGCGCCAGCCAAGAGGGCACCGGGCGATGCGCCGGCACCTTCAGGGCCAGACCTGGCATCTTCGAATGAAAATGCTCGCCATGCCGGGCAAAGAAGATTTCTAGAATGGCATGCACGTACTGCTTCATCGCAAAGTAATGGCTGATCACGCCGCGCGCCTCGTTGATCGGCGCGCCGTGCAATTCGAAGGAAAAGGCGATCTGCTCGATCGTATGCAAGTCACGAGCATACGGCGTCCAGTCGTCAATCCGGACAATGGCGCGCTCGGCGATGCCAACGTTGTCGCGGGTAAAGCCCATCACACCGCTGTTACACAGCCGCAGGTCATCGGCCGGTGCTTCGCCCGACTCCACAAGCCCCTCGATGAAGCAGCGGTAATAGCTGCTGCGAGAAGCCTCGGCCCAGCTCATTTCCACCTCGTCGACCAAGAATTGCCCGGAATCGACCTGGCTGAACAGCTTTTGCGGCGACTGCAGAAATACCGTATCGGTATCGATGAACACGGTCTTTTCCGCCCACTGCCCGGCCTGGGCAATGGCGCAGGCCTTGCGCCGATGGGTGTAGCCGCCGTCACCGGCCCAGGCCTGCAAGGTCTGCTCGTCCAGTGCGATCACTTCCACCGGCCAGCCGGCAAAAGCCTGTGGCTGGTCGGTAAGCACGCGGATCACCGGCAGCTCAGCCGGCTTGCAACGGGCCAGGGCGGTGAGGATGCTGAGTTTTGCCTCCAGGTGATAGATCCGGCGCTCGCCATAAAGGAGGTAGATCAACTGTTGCGTTACATAAGGGACAGGGCTGGACACATTCATCGTGGAGGTCACGGCTAGGGGCATTCGTCGAGGGGCGCGCATTCTAGAGGGTTACGCGGCGCAGCTCCACCATTGCCCGCCGGACTGCAGGCGCACGCCCCACAGCAGGCGCCTGCAACGCAACGAAAAAGCCTGTACCATTACGGGTTTACCATCGCCAACCAGATCCCCCCTGTAAGGCCCTGAATGTCAGATCTTTCCGCACACACCCCGATGATGCAGCAGTACTGGAAGCTGAAAAACCAGCACCCGGACCAGCTGATGTTCTACCGCATGGGCGACTTCTACGAGATCTTCTACGAAGATGCGAAAAAGGCCGCGAAACTGCTGGATATCACGCTGACCGCCCGCGGTCAGTCGGCCGGCCAGTCCATCCCCATGTGCGGGATTCCTTTCCATTCGCTGGAAGGCTACCTGGCCAAGCTGGTCAAGCTCGGCGAGTCGGTGGTGATCTGTGAGCAGATCGGCGACCCCGCCACCAGCAAGGGCCCGGTGGAGCGCCAGGTGGTGCGCATCATCACCCCCGGTACGGTCAGTGACGAGGCACTGCTCGACGAGCGCCGCGACAACCTGATCGCCGCACTGCTCGGTGACGAACGCCTGTTCGGCCTGGCGGTACTGGACATCACCAGCGGCAATTTCAGCGTGCAGGAGATCAAGGGCTGGGAAAACCTGCTGGCCGAACTCGAGCGCCTGAACCCGGTCGAGCTGTTGATCCCCGACGACTGGCCACGGGACCTGCCTGCGGAGAAACGCCCAGGCGCCCGCCGCCGCGCCCCTTGGGACTTCGACCGCGACTCGGCACGCAAGGCCCTGTGCCAGCAGTTCGCAACCAAGGACCTCAAGGGCTTCGGCTGCGACAAGCTGACCCTGGCCATCGGTGCCGCCGGCTGCCTGCTGACCTACGCCAAGGAAACCCAGCGCACCGCCCTGCCGCACTTGCGTAGCCTGCGCCACGAGCGTCTGGACGATACGGTCATCCTCGATGGGGCCAGCCGGCGTAACCTGGAGCTGGACATCAACCTGGCCGGCGGGCGCGACAACACCCTGCAATCGGTGATCGACCGCTGCCAGACCGCCATGGCCAGCCGCCTGCTGAGCCGCTGGCTGAACCGCCCACTGCGCGACCTCAAGGTGCTGCAAGCACGCCAGGACTCGATCCGCTGCCTGCTCGACAGCTACCGCTTCGAAAAGCTGCAGCCGCAGTTGAAGGAAATTGGCGATATCGAGCGGATCCTCGCCCGGATTGGCCTGCGCAATGCCCGCCCGCGCGACCTGGCACGCCTGCGCGATGCGCTGGGCGCGTTGCCAGAACTGCAGAACGCGATGACCGAGCTCGAAGCGCCGCACCTGGCGCGTCTGGCGGCCATTACCGGTACCTATCCGGAGCTGGCCAGCCTGTTGGAGCGGGCGATCATCGATAACCCGCCGGCGGTGATCCGCGACGGCGGAGTACTGAAGGCCGGCTATGACAACGAACTGGACGAGCTGCTGGCAATCAGCGAGAACGCCGGTCAGTTCCTGATCGACCTGGAAGCCCGGGAAAAGGCTCGCACCGGCCTGGCCAACCTCAAGGTCGGCTACAACCGCGTACACGGCTACTTCATCGAACTGCCAACCAAGCAGGCCGAACAGGCCCCGGGCGACTACATCCGCCGCCAGACCCTCAAAGGCGCCGAGCGCTTCATCACCCCGGAGCTGAAGGCGTTCGAGGACAAGGCATTGTCGGCCAAGAGCCGCGCCCTGGCCCGCGAGAAGATGCTCTACGACGCGCTGCTGGAAACCCTGATCAGCCACTTGGCGCCGCTGCAGGACAGTGCCGCCGCGCTGGCCGAGCTGGATGTGCTCAGCAACTTGGCCGAGCGCGCACTGAACCTCGACCTGAACTGCCCACGCTTCGTCGACGAGCCTTGCCTGCGCATCGAGCAGGGCCGCCACCCGGTGGTGGAGCAGGTGCTGACCACGCCGTTCGTGGCCAACGACCTGGGCCTGGACAACAGTACGCGCATGCTGATCATCACCGGCCCGAACATGGGCGGTAAGTCGACATACATGCGCCAGACCGCTCTGATCGTGCTGCTGGCGCACATCGGCAGCTTCGTGCCGGCAGCCAGCTGCGAGCTGTCGCTGGTCGACCGCATCTTCACCCGCATCGGCTCCAGTGACGACCTGGCCGGCGGGCGCTCGACCTTCATGGTGGAGATGAGCGAAACCGCCAACATCCTGCACAACGCCACCGACCGCAGCCTGGTGCTGATGGACGAAGTGGGCCGCGGTACCAGCACCTTCGACGGCCTGTCGCTGGCCTGGGCTGCCGCTGAGCGCCTGGCCCAGCTGCGTGCCTACACCTTGTTCGCCACCCACTACTTCGAACTGACCGTGCTGCCGGAGAGCGAGCCGCTGGTGGCCAACGTGCACCTGAACGCCACCGAGCACAATGAACGCATCGTGTTCCTGCACCACGTGCTACCCGGCCCTGCCAGCCAAAGCTACGGCCTGGCCGTCGCACAGCTGGCCGGCGTACCGACGGCAGTGATCCAGCGTGCCCGCGAGCACCTTGGCCGGCTGGAAACCACCAGCCTGCCCCATGAGCAGCCTGCGGCCCACAAGGCCAAGGACGCGCCGCAAGTGCCGCATCAGAGCGACTTGTTTGCCAGCCTGCCTCATCCAGCCATCGAGAAGCTGGGCAAGCTGCAACTGGACGACATGACCCCGCGTCAAGCTATCGAAATGCTATATCAACTAAAGAACCTGTTATAACGGCGCCCATTACAAGCTGGTAGAATCCGCCGCGGTTTGCTGGTGCTGCAGGTTATTAGCCTGGCCTGCAGCCACATACCCGTAAACCGCGCGGCCCTGAGAGGAAGGGCCGCCGCCGTCGCCTGAGGAGAGAATTAGAAATGACCTTCGTCGTCACCGACAACTGCATCAAATGCAAATACACCGACTGCGTGGAAGTCTGTCCGGTGGACTGCTTCTACGAAGGCCCGAACTTCCTGGTCATCCACCCGGACGAGTGCATCGACTGCGCCTTGTGCGAGCCGGAGTGCCCAGCGCAAGCCATCTTCTCGGAAGACGAAGTGCCTTCGGGCATGGAAAACTTCATCGAGCTGAACGCCGAGCTGGCGGAAATCTGGCCTAATATCACCGAGCGTAAGGACGCCCTGCCGGACGCTGAAGAATGGGATGGCAAGCCTGGCAAGATTGCCGACCTGGAGCGCTGATAGCGCCCAGACGCGAAAAAGGCCCTTCGGGGCCTTTTTTGTTTTCCTACGGGCAAAAAAAGGGGCGGTTTGACCCGCCCACATTTTTTTCCGTAGTCCCTGCTTGTCCCAAACATCATCCTGATGAAATCGCTTCTTGCGACGTCCTTGGCCTTCATCCTGAAAGCCTGTGCATGTCCCTGTGCACAGTTCGAATACTAGCGGGTTCAGCCCGGCGAGCAAGCGATGGACCTTGCAAGGTATTTCCGCGGACACATTTATTCACCGGTGAATAAACCATGCTTTTCAATGGGTTGTAAAAATGCAGCCTTTGGAAACGACTTTGATTTACTGAAGGTTGCATGGAAAGCTTACACAACGAGTAAGCAAAGGCTTACACGCGGTGTTACTGGGGTGGCGCGGTACACATTTGATATGTGCCTTGCCTGGCAGAGTCTGGGCGCCATGCGCCCCGGCAATCTGAAGGGAAACTGGCTTCTCGCCACAAACAAAAACGCCCCGAGATCATCGGGGCGTCTTTTGTTACAGCGCTAGCTACTGGAACAATGACTCGCTGGACAGACCATTCTTTTCAAGGATCTCGCGCAAGCGCTTGAGCCCTTCCACCTGGATTTGCCGCACGCGTTCACGGGTAAGGCCGATCTCCAGCCCAACATCCTCCAGGGTACTGCTTTCATGGCCGCGAAGGCCAAAGCGGCGTACAACCACTTCACGCTGCTTGTCGGTCAACTCGCCCAGCCACTGATCGATGCTCTGCGACAGGTCGTCATCCTGCAGCAGTTCGCACGGGTCGGTCGGGCGGTCGTCGGTCAGGGTATCAAGCAGGGTCTTGTCCGAATCCGGGCCAAGCGACACGTCTACCGAAGACACCCGCTCGTTCAGGCCGAGCATACGCTTGACCTCGGCGACCGGCTTTTCCAGCAAGGTGGCGATTTCTTCCGGCGAGGGCTCGTGGTCGAGTTTCTGCGTCAGCTCGCGCGCGGCGCGCAGGTATACGTTCAGTTCCTTGACCACGTGGATCGGCAGGCGAATGGTGCGGGTCTGGTTCATGATCGCCCGTTCGATGGTCTGGCGAATCCACCAGGTCGCATAGGTCGAAAAACGGAAACCACGCTCCGGGTCGAACTTTTCGACCGCACGGATCAGCCCCAGGTTGCCCTCCTCGATCAGGTCGAGCAACGACAGGCCACGGTTCACGTATCGACGGGCAATTTTGACAACCAGGCGCAGGTTGCTTTCGATCATGCGCTTGCGGCCGGCAGGGTCACCCTTTTGCGACAAGCGCGCAAAATGCACTTCTTCTTCCGGCGAAAGCAGCGGCGAGAAACCAATCTCGTTGAGGTACAGCTGGGTGGCATCGAGCGCCCTGCTGTAATCGATGTACTTGTGTTGCTTGAGCGAAGAGCCCGATTTGGCCCTCGTCCGAACCGAAGATACAGCAGGTTCGTCTGACACCACATCCGTTTCCAAAACGATACCCGTCTCCATCAGGAGGACGTCATCGTCGATGTCAAACTCCGGCACTTCTTTACTGAGAGCCATTGTTATAATCCTTTGCTGAGTTCGAACTCAGACTCGAGCGGCACCTTTCTCCCTGGCAGCGCTTGAGCCTGTCCCCACTACATCACAGGAACAGGCTGGGTACAACGGTCAACGACGTGGCAGGAACTGGAGTGGATCGACGGGTTTGCCCTGGCGGCGAATCTCGAAATGCAGCTTCACCCGATCTGTGCCCGTAGACCCCATTTCAGCAATCGACTGCCCTGCCTTGACCTGCTGCCCCTCCCGAACCAACAGCCTGCGGTTATGACCGTAGGCACTGACGTAGGTGTCGCTGTGCTTGATGATGATCAGCTCGCCGTAGCCCCTCAAACCACTCCCGGCATAAACCACCGCACCATCAGACGCAGCAAAAACAGGCTGTCCCAAATCACCGGCGATATCAATGCCTTTATTCAAACTACCGTTTGAAGCGAATTTTCCAATCAGTACACCGTTGGCAGGCCAGGTCCAACCACCTACCGCGCGCTCTGCAGCTGGTACGGTAGCGACCACAGGGGCAGGGGCGGAAGGCGCCGCCGTGGCCGGTTTGCTGGTGCTGGCAGGCGCCGTGGCAGTGCTGCCCACAGGCCGCCGCGTGACCGTGGTGCGGCTTGACGAGGACGGGCTGGACACCACCGTGGTGCGGCTGCTGGAACCGCTGCTGAAACGAATCGCTTGGCCCGGGCGGATGGTATAAGGCGCCTGAATGCCGTTGCGTGCAGCCAGCTCCTTGTAGTCCCAGCCATAACGGAAGGCGATGGAGAACAGGGTGTCGCCTGGCTTGACGATGTATTGCCCAGAAGTCACCGCCGGGCGCTTGGGCACGGTGTTGTTGCGGTCGACCACCCGCGCGCTGTTGCTGCTGGTGCTTGAGCAACCCACCAGAAGCGTGCCAATGGCCAATGCAATCACCAGAAGCTTGAAAACCGACCCGTCCTTGCGCTGCCGAATGACTGTGTGACCCACCCGCGCTCCCCTCATGGTGCCGAAAATCGATATGAAGACAAGAAATGCAATATTGTTGCAATTATAACCAAGCCAGCCGGTAATGGCAGACGGGTACGAAAGACGGGCAAAAAACCCCGGTGCACGCTGTGCGTTAGCGCTTCGCACCGCCTGATAGACAGGGCGAAGTGACAAGAATTCGCCACCGGCACAAAAATACACCGCGCCTCATGCCCGCACAGCTCAGATCAACAGGCCTCAGGCCAGGGGACCGTTGAGCAGCGGCACGAAACGCACAGCCCCCAGTACGCGACGGGAGAATCCATGCTCTTCGCGCACGATCAGCATCAGTTGCTGCGCTTCGCCGGCCGGCCCTACCGGGATGACCATGCGCCCACCGGGTGCCAGTTGATCGAGCAGTGCCTGTGGCACTTCCGGCGCCACGGCGGTAACGATGATGCCGTTGTACGGCGCAAGCGCCGGCCACCCCTCACAACCGTCACCCCAGCGGAAAACCACGTTGCGCAGGTTAAGCTCCACCAAGCGCTCTTTGGCCCGGTCCTGCAGTACTTTGATGCGCTCTACCGAAAACACCCGCTCGACCAGCTGGGCCAGGATCGCCGTCTGGTAGCCCGAACCGGTGCCAATCTCCAGCACCTTGTCCAGCGGCCCGGCCTCGAGCAACAACTCGCTCATGTGAGCAACCATGAACGGCTGGGAGATGGTCTGGTTGTGGCCGATCGGCAGCGCGGTGTCTTCGTAAGCCCGATGCGCCAGTGCCTCGTCGACGAACAGGTGGCGCGGCGTACGACGGATCACGTCTAGCACCTTGGTGTTCGAAACCCCCTCTTCGCACAAGCGCTGGATCAGCCGCTCCCGGGTACGCTGAGAGGTCATGCCGATGCCACGCCGCAGCATATCGTCCTCGCGCATCAGAGCAGGCCCTCCAGCCATCCATCGAGCTGCTCGAAGGCATCATTGAAGGTGCGGTCGAGCTGCAACGGGGTAATCGATACGTAGCCTTGCATCACCGCGTGGAAGTCGGTGCCCGGGCCGCCGTCCTCGGCATCACCGGCCACGGCAATCCAGTAGCCTTCCTTGCCACGCGGGTTGACCACCTTGGTGGGCGCCGCCGCCCGCGCCCGGTGACCGAGACGGGTGAGCTGGATGCCACGGATGTGCTCCAGCGGCAAGTTAGGAATATTGACGTTGAGTACGGTGCGTGGCGGCAATACCAGGCGCGACTGTGCCTCGACCAGACGACGGGCAATATAGGCCGCAGTCGGCAGGTTGTCCGGCTGGCGCGACAACAGCGAGAACGCCAGCGAGGTACCGCCGAGGAAGCGGCCTTCCAGCGCCGCAGCGACCGTTCCCGAATACAGCACGTCATCGCCCAGGTTGGCACCGAGGTTGATCCCCGACACGACCATGTCCGGCATCTGCGGCAACAGCCCATTGAGCCCCAGGTGCACGCAGTCGGTCGGCGTGCCGTTGAGGCTGATGAAGCCATTGGCCAAGGTCTGCGGATGCAGTGGCCGGTCCAGCGTCAGCGAACTGCTGGCGCCGCTCTTGTCTTGATCCGGGGCGATCACCGCGCACTCGGCATAATCCGCCAGCGCAGCGTGCAGCGCGGCGATGCCAGGTGCGGTAACACCGTCGTCATTCGAAATCAGAATACGCATGGGCTGTCCGTCTGCCCTGCCGACACCAGATCCACGACTTCACGCACCACCACGGTGGCGAAGCATCCGGCCGGCAGGACGAATTCCAGTTGCAGGATATCAGGCTCGGGATAATGCCACGTCAGGCCGCCAATAGGGAGCCGCAGAATTCGCCGTTCGTGATCCATGCCCGCCTGGGCCAGCCACTGGCAAAGTGCCGGCTGACGTGCGCCGATAGCGTTTTCCAGCTGCGCAGGCGCAGCGCCAGCAGGTGAAGCGCCCTCCCCCCACATCGGGCCGGTTGGATGCAAGTCGAGAATCGCCAGGCGCGGGTCGGCACATTCCGCCTCACCCGCCGGGAAGAAACTGCGGCTGTCGGTGAACGCCAGCAGGTCGCCGACCTGGGCTCGGGCCCAGCTACCGTCAGCCACACGCGCAGCCAGCAACTGATTGAACAGGTAGCTGCGCCCGGCCGAAAGCAGCCGCGAACGCACGTTGCGCTGTTCAGGCAAAGCCTTGCGCGCGGCCCAATCGAGGGCGTCATGGACGTTGCCACCCCCGTGCCCGAAGCGCTGGGTGCCGAAATAGTTGGGCACACCTTGCTGCCTGAGCTGCTCCAGGCGGGCATCCACCGCCTGGTGATCGGCAGCCAGGGCGGTCAGGCGCAAGGTGAACCCGTTGGCCGAATGCGCGCCGCGCTGCAGTTTGCGCTGGTGACGCACCTGTTTGAGCACACGCAGGCTGGCATCCTCGGCACGCGACAGATCCGGGTCGGCCTTGCCCGGCAGGTGCAGGCTGAACCACTGGCGGGTCAGCGCCTGGCGATCCTTCAGGCCGGCGTAGCTGATGCTGCGCACCGGCACGCCAGCGGCGCGGGCAAGGCGCCGGGCGGCTTCTTCAGTGTTCAGATCACGCTTCTCGACCCACAGCCACAGGTGCTCGCCTTGGCCCGATAGCGGTATATCCAGGACTTCGTCAACCTGAAAGTCTTCGGCAACCGCTTTGAGGACGGCGGTGCCCAGCGGTTCGCCCGATGCGCGCGGGCCCAGCAGTTCAAGTTCGGTCATGCTGGTAGCAGCAGGGCGACTGAATGCACGGCAATGCCCTCCTCGCGGCCGGTAAAGCCCAGCTTCTCCGTGGTGGTGGCCTTGACATTGACCTGGTCGAGCTCGACCTGCAGGTCTTCGGCAATCAGCTGGCGCATGGTTTCGATGTGTGGGGCCATTTTCGGTGCCTGGGCGACGATGGTGGCGTCAACGTTGCCGACCTTCCAGCCCTTGGCATTGACGATGGCGACCACATGGCGCAGCAGCGCGCGGCTGTCAGCACCCTTGAACTGCGGGTCAGTGTCAGGGAAGTGCTTGCCGATGTCGCCCAGCGCCGCAGCGCCAAGCAAGGCATCGCTCAGGGCGTGCAGCAGCACGTCACCGTCGGAGTGGGCCAGCAGGCCGTATTTGTGGGGGATACGCACCCCGCCCAGGGTAATGAAATCACCGTCACAGAAACGGTGCACATCGTAGCCGTGGCCAATACGCATAAGAAAACGCCCTGAATGAGTCAGGGCGTGATTCTACCTGCTTTGCAGGGGATTTGTGGGATTGGGGCTGCTGTGCAGCCCTTCGCGGGCACGCCCGCTCCCACAGGAGGCGTTAAACCCGCCCCAGTGCCACCGCATGATGGCGCAGGTGTTCCTCGATGAAGCTGGCAATGAAGTAGTAGCTATGGTCATAACCCGGCTGCATACGCAGGGTCATTTCATGGCCTCCTTTGCGTGCCGCCTGTTCCAGCGCTTCAGGCTTGAGTTGCTTCTCGAGGAAGTCGTCACGGTCGCCCTGGTCCACCAGCAACGGCGGGCATTGGCCAGCAGGGGTTTCGGCCAGCAGCACGCTGGCATCCCACTCACGCCAGCGTCCACGGTCTTCACCCAGGTAGCGGCTGAAGGCCTTCTCGCCCCACGGACAATCCATCGGATTGCTGATCGGCGAGAATGCCGACACCGAGCGGTAGCGCCCCGGATTGCGCAAGGCGCACACCAGCGCGCCATGCCCACCCATGGAGTGGCCGCTGATGCTGCGCTCGCCCGACGCCGGGAAGTGTGCCTCGATCAGGGCTGGCAACTCCTCCACCACGTAGTCGTGCATGCGGTAGTGCTGGGCCCAGGGTTGCTGGGTGGCGTTGAGGTAGAAGCCAGCACCCAGGCCGAAGTCCCAGGCGCCGTCCGGATCGCCCGGCACCTGCTCGCCGCGCGGGCTGGTATCAGGGGCAACGATGATCAGCCCCAGCTCGGCGGCCAGACGCTGGGCGCCGGCCTTCTGCATGAAGTTCTCGTCGGTGCAGGTGAGGCCGCTGAGCCAGTAAAGCACCGGCAGCTTTTCGCCCTGCTCGGCCTGCGGTGGCAGGTACACAGCGAACACCATATCGCAACCCAGCACCTTGGAATGATGCCGGTAACGCTTGTGCCAGCCGCCGAAGCTCTTCTGGCAGGAGATGTTATCCAGGCTCATGGCAGACCTCAGAAGTGGATCACGCTGCGGATGCTCTTGCCTTCATGCATCAGGTCGAAGGCCTTGTTGATGTCTTCCAGACCCATCGTGTGGGTGATGAAGGTGTCCAGCGGGATCTCGCCTTTCTCGGACATTTCCACGTAGCTCGGCAGCTCGCTGCGGCCACGTACGCCGCCGAACGCCGAACCACGCCAAACCCGACCGGTAACCAGCTGGAACGGACGCGTGGAAATTTCCTGGCCGGCACCGGCCACACCGATGATGACCGACTCACCCCAGCCCTTGTGGCAGCATTCCAGGGCGGCGCGCATCAGTTGAACGTTGCCGATGCACTCGAAGGAGAAGTCCACGCCACCATCGGTGAGGTCGACGATCACTTCCTGGATCGGGCGATCGTAGTCTTTCGGGTTGACGCAATCGGTAGCACCCAATTGGCGGGCGATTTCGAACTTGGCCGGGTTGATGTCGATGGCGATGATACGCGAGGCCTTGGCCTTGACCGCACCGATCACGGCCGACAGGCCAATGCCACCGAGGCCGAAGATGGCCACGGTATCACCCGGCTTGACCTTGGCAGTGTTGAGCACCGCGCCGATACCGGTGGTGACGCCGCAGCCCAGCAGGCAGACCTTTTCCAGTGGTGCTTCTTTCTGGATCTTGGCCACGGAAATTTCCGGCAGCACGGTGTATTCGGAGAACGTCGAGGTGCCCATGTAGTGGAACAGCTGCTGGCCCTTGTACGAGAAGCGCGTGGTGCCGTCCGGCATCAGGCCCTTGCCCTGGGTGGCGCGGATGGCCTGGCACAGGTTGGTCTTGCCCGAGAGGCAGAACTTGCACTTGCCGCATTCCGGGGTGTACAGCGGGATGACGTGGTCACCCACGGCGAGCGAGGTCACCCCCTCGCCTACCGCTTCGACGATGGCACCGCCCTCGTGGCCGAGGATCGACGGGAAGATACCTTCCGGGTCAGCACCGGACAGGGTATAGGCATCGGTGTGGCAGACACCGCTGGCGACCACGCGCAGCAGCACTTCACCGGCCTTTGGCATGGCCACGTCGACTTCGACGATTTCCAGGGGTTTCTTGGCTTCGAAGGCTACGGCAGCACGGGACTTGATCATCAAAGGTCTCCAGACAGTGGATCGATTCAGTCTTGCAGTGTAATTCAGCGCCTTTTGATGAATAATCAGGCCAAAGACAAAACATTATTGCCACACAGGGATAATCGATGAGCAGCCGATGGGAAGGCATCGACGAATTTGTCGCCGTGGCCGAATCGGGCCAGTTCACTGCCGCCGCCGAACGCCTTGGGGTTTCCTCATCGCACATCAGCCGGCAGATCGCCCGGCTGGAGGACCGCCTGCAAACGCGCCTGCTGTATCGCAGTACCCGCCGGGTAACCTTGAGCGAAGCCGGGCAGACCTTCCTGCAGCATTGCCAACGCTTGCAGGATGGCCGCGAGGAAGCGCTGCGCGCCATGGGCGACCTGGCCAGCGAACCCAAGGGCTTGCTGCGCATGACGTGCGCTGTGGCCTACGGCGAGCGCTTCATCGTGCCGCTGGTGACGCGATTCATGGCGCTGTACCCGCAGCTGCGCGTGGATGTGGAGCTGAGCAACCACACCCTCGACCTGCTGCATGAAGGCATGGACCTGGCCATCCGCCTGGGCCGCCTGGCCGACTCTCGCTTGGTGGCTACCCGCCTGGCGCCAAGGCGCATGTACCTGTGCGCCTCGCCGGCCTATCTTGAGCGCTATGGCCGGCCACACAGCCTGTCGGAGCTGGCGCGGCACAATTGCCTGGTGGGGAGTTCGGACTTGTGGGCACTACAGCAGGATGGCCGTGAGATCAGCCAGCGGGTACAGGGTAACTGGCGCTGCAACAGTGGCCAGGCAGTGCTGGATGCGGCGCTGCAAGGGATCGGGTTGTGCCAGTTGCCGGATTACTACGTGCTGGAACACCTGAACAGTGGTTCACTGGTGTCGCTGCTGGAGGCGCACCAACCGCCGAATACGGCGGTATGGGCGCTGTATCCGCAGCAGAGGCACCTGTCGCCGAAGGTACGGCGGCTGGTGGATTACCTGAAGGAGGGGTTGGCAGGGTTGCCGGAATATCGTTTCGGCTGACGGGATGTGCTGCAGGTACTGGCCTCTTCGCGGGTGAACCCGCTCCTACGACGGCCTGTGTCCAACCACCGGTGTGTGTCTACCACCGTGTAGGAGCGGGTTTACCCGCGAAGAGGCCGGCCCAGGAGAACGCTCAGCGTTTACCCGCCCAGCGCTGGCGCAACCATTCGAGATCTTCGGGCCGGGTCACCTTTATGTTGTCACTGCGCCCTTCCACCAGCCGCGGCGCCTGACCGGACCATTCGATGGCCGAGGCTTCATCGGTCACCACCACATCCGACACCAGGCACTCAGCCAGCGCCCGGTGCAACGCTCCAAGGCGGAACATCTGCGGTGTGTACGCCTGCCAGATCGTGCTGCGGTCCACGGTAGCACTCACTCGGCCATGGCTGTCGGCACGCTTGAGGGTGTCGCGCGCCGGCACCGCCAGCAGGCCACCCACCGGGTCGTTCGCCAGCTCCGACAACAGTTTGTCCAGATCGCTGCGCGCCAGGTTCGGCCGCGCAGCATCGTGCACCAGCACCCAGTCGCTGTCCCCCGCACCCTGGGCATGCAGCACCAGCAAGGCGTTAAGCACCGAGTCAGCGCGTTCACGCCCGCCCGCCGCGCACTGGATGCGGGGGTCGCTGGCGCAGCGCAGGCCAGGCCAGTACGGGTCGTCTTCGGCAATGCTGACCACCACGCCCTTGAGCGCAGGGTGGCCAAGAAAACAGTCGAGGCTGTGCTCGAGAAGGGTCTGCCCAGCCAGCTCCAAGTATTGCTTGGGGCGGTCGGCAGCCATGCGGGCACCTACACCCGCAGCAGGAATCACGGCCCAGAAGGCCGGCAAGGTATCGATCATTTCTGTGGCAACTGGAAGAGGGTTTCGCCCTCTTTGACCATCCCCAATTCATGGCGGGCCCGCTCTTCAACGGTCTCCATGCCTTTTTTCAGCTCTAGCACTTCAGCATCGAGCACACGATTACGCTCGAGCAAGCGCTCGTTTTCGGCATGCTGATCGGCAATCTGCTGCTTCAATTCGGTCACTTGCGCAAGGCTGCCGTTACCCACCCACAGGCGGTACTGCAGGCCACCCAACAGCAAGAGCAGAACGAGGAACAACCAATAGGGACTGCGCATCACGTTATCCAGGTTAAAAAGGCTGCCGCGTACTTTTTACTTCGGGGCCTCGAATAGCACGAAGCCTGGCCGAGGCCAGGCTTCGTCGACAGAAACCCGTTAGTACGTAGGAAAGTTCAGTACGAACGTTCCTACAACTCCGGCTGCTGCCTTTTTACCATCTCTTGCTTAGCCGCGAAACTCGGCACGACCGCGGTAAACCGCTTTGGCGCCCAGTTGCTCTTCGATGCGCAGCAGCTGGTTGTACTTGGAAACGCGGTCGGAACGGCACAGCGAGCCCGTCTTGATCTGGCCAGCAGCAGTACCCACAGCCAGGTCGGCAATGGTCGAGTCTTCGGTTTCACCGGAACGGTGCGAGATCACTGCAGTGTAACCAGCAGCCTTGGCCATCTGGATGGCTTCCAGGGTTTCGGTCAGCGAGCCGATCTGGTTGAACTTGATCAGGATCGAGTTACCGATGCCCTTCTCGATGCCTTCCTTGAGGATCTTGGTGTTGGTCACGAACAGGTCGTCACCGACCAGCTGGACTTTTTCACCGATCTTGTCAGTGAGGATTTTCCAGCCAGCCCAGTCGGACTCGTCCAGGCCGTCTTCGATCGAAATGATCGGGAAACGCTCGGTCAGGCCTTTCAGGTAGTCGGCGAAGCCTTCGGCGTCGAACGACTTGCCTTCGCCGGACAGGTTGTACTTGCCGTCTTCGTAGAATTCGGAAGCCGCGCAGTCCAGGGCCAGGGTCACGTCGGTGCCCAGCTTGTAGCCGGCTTTTTCGACAGCTTCAGCGATGGCGCCCAGGGCGTCTTCGTTGGATGCCAGGTTAGGGGCGAAACCACCTTCATCACCTACGGCGGTGTTCAGGCCACGGGCCTTCAGTACAGCCTTGAGGTGGTGGAAGATTTCGGTACCCATGCGCAGGCCGTCAGAGAAGGTCTTGGCGCCAACTGGCTGAACCATGAACTCCTGGATGTCGACGTTGTTGTCGGCGTGCTCGCCACCGTTGATGATGTTCATCATCGGAACCGGCATCGAGTACTGGCCCGGGGTGCCGTTCAGGTTGGCGATGTGCGCGTACAGCGGCAGGTCCTGGTCCTGTGCAGCAGCTTTGGCGGCAGCCAGGGAAACAGCCAGGATGGCGTTGGCGCCCAGCTTGGCCTTGTTCTCGGTACCGTCCAGTTCGATCATGGCGCGGTCCAGAGCCTTCTGGTCGGAAGGATCCTTGCCCAGCAGCAGGTCACGGATCGGACCGTTGATGTTGGCGACAGCCTTCAGCACGCCCTTGCCCAGGTAACGGCTCTTGTCGCCATCACGCAGCTCCAGCGCTTCGCGCGAGCCGGTAGAAGCACCGGACGGCGCGCAAGCGCTGCCGATGATGCCGTTGTCGAGCAGTACATCGGCTTCCACAGTGGGGTTGCCACGCGAATCGAGAACTTCACGACCTTTGATGTCGACGATTTTTGCCATTGTTGTAAGCACTCCAGAATTTGACGAAAACAACTTAGCTTAGGAAATTCTTGCCGTTCACCGGGCGAACTTGCTTTGGGCAGGCCTGATGAAGGGAGCCCCTGACCGACTGGTCAGGGGCGGATCGGGCGGTACTTTACCCGAGAAATGAGCTTTACGCGGTTTCTACCGTCGGAAAACTTTTCACCAGGTCGTCCAATTGCTTGAGCTGGACCAGGAACGGCTCCAGTTTATCCAGGCGCAGGGCGCATGGGCCGTCGCACTTGGCGTTGTCCGGGTCGGGGTGGGCTTCGAGGAAAAGCCCGGCCAGGCCCTGACTCATGCCGGCCTTGGCCAGGTCAGTGACCTGAGCCCGACGACCGCCGGCGGAATCGGCGCGGCCACCCGGCATCTGCAGGGCGTGGGTCACGTCGAAGAACACCGGGTACTCGAACTGCTTCATGATGCCGAAGCCCAGCATGTCGACCACCAGGTTGTTGTAGCCGAAGCTCGAACCACGTTCGCAGAGTATCAACTGGTCGTTACCGGCCTCTTCGCACTTGGCCAGGATGTGTTTCATTTCCTGAGGTGCGAGGAACTGAGCCTTCTTGATGTTGATCACCACGCCGGTCTTGGCCATGGCCACCACCAGATCAGTCTGCCGCGACAGGAAAGCCGGCAGCTGGATGATGTCGCATACCTTGGCGACGGGCTCGGCCTGGTAAGGCTCGTGCACGTCGGTGATCACCGGCACGTTGAAGGTGCGCTTGATCTCTTCGAAGATCTTCAGCCCCTCTTCCATGCCAGGGCCACGGTAGGACGTTACCGACGAACGGTTGGCCTTGTCGAAGCTGGCCTTGAACACGTACGGGATACCGAGCTTCTCGGTAACCCGCACGTACTCTTCGCAGACCTTCATCGCCAGGTCACGGGATTCCAGAACGTTCATGCCGCCGAACAGGACGAACGGCTTGTCGTTGGCGATCTCGATGTTACCGACGCGAATGATCTTCTGGGTCATCGATCAGGCCTTGTTCTTCTGGGCCAGGGCTGCCTTGACGAAACCACTGAACAGCGGGTGGCCGTCACGCGGGGTGGAGGTGAACTCCGGGTGGAACTGGCAGGCGACGAACCATGGGTGGTCCTTGGACTCGACCACTTCCACCAGCGCGCCGTCTTCGGAACGGCCGGAAACCACCAGACCAGCGTCCACCAGTTGTGGCAGCAGGTTGTTGTTCACTTCGTAGCGGTGACGGTGACGCTCGGTGATCACGTCCTTGCCGTAGCAGTCGTGCACCTTGGAACCGGCAGCCAGCTGGCAGTCCTGTGCGCCCAGGCGCATGGTGCCGCCCAGGTCGGAAGCCTCGTCGCGGGTCTCGACGGCACCGGTGGCATCGGCCCACTCGGTGATCAGGCCGACCACTGGGTGGCCGCTGTTACGGTCGAACTCGGTGGAGTTGGCGTCTTTCCAGCCCATCACATTACGGGCGAATTCGATGACGGCCACCTGCATGCCCAGGCAGATACCCAGGTACGGCACCTTGTTCTCACGGGCGTATTGCACCGCGGTGATCTTGCCTTCCACACCGCGCAGGCCGAAACCGCCCGGTACCAGGATGGCATCGGCGCCTTCGAGCAGGCTGGTGCCCTGGTTCTCGATGTCTTCCGAATCGATGTAGCGCAGGTTGACCTTGGTCCGGTTGGTGATGCCGGCGTGGCTCATCGCTTCGATCAGCGATTTGTACGCATCCAGCAGCTCCATGTACTTGCCGACCATCGCGATGGTCACTTCGTGCTCCGGGTTGAGCTTGGCATCGACTACCTTGTCCCACTCGGACAGGTCGGCGCCATTGCACTGCAGGCCGAAGCGCTCGACGACGAAGTCGTCCAGGCCCTGCGCGTGCAGTACGCCCGGGATCTTGTAGATGGTGTCGACGTCTTCCAGCGAAATCACCGCACGCTCTTCAACGTTGGTGAACAGCGCGATCTTGCGACGCGACGAAGCATCGACCGGGTGGTCGGAGCGGCAGATCAGCACGTCAGGCTGCAGGCCGATGGAGCGCAGCTCCTTGACCGAGTGCTGGGTCGGCTTGGTCTTGGTTTCGCCAGCGGTGGCGATGTACGGGACCAGGGTCAGGTGCATCAGCATGGCCCGCTTGGAGCCCACTTCGACACGCAGCTGGCGAATCGCCTCGAGGAACGGCTGCGACTCGATATCACCCACGGTACCGCCGATCTCCACCAGGGCCACGTCGGCATCGCCGGCACCCTTGATGATGCGACGCTTGATTTCGTCGGTGATGTGCGGGATGACCTGGATGGTCGCGCCCAGATAATCACCACGACGCTCTTTGCGAAGCACGTGCTCGTAGATACGGCCGGTGGTGAAGTTGTTGTTCTGGGTCATGGTGGTGCGGATGAACCGCTCGTAGTGCCCCAGGTCGAGGTCGGTCTCGGCGCCATCGTGGGTGACGAACACTTCACCGTGCTGGAACGGGCTCATGGTGCCCGGGTCGACGTTGATGTACGGATCCAGCTTGAGCATGGTGACCTTCAGGCCCCGCGCTTCCAGGATGGCCGCCAGGGAAGCCGAGGCAATGCCTTTCCCCAATGAAGAAACAACACCGCCCGTGACGAATATGTAGCGCGTCATGAAAAACCCTAGAAGTCTGCGTTAAGGCGGCCAGCGCCGCCGGAGAAAGCGAAGGAAGGCCGAAGCCCCCGATCACCTGCGTCAATCACAGTGCATCTCGAAAAACTGCCGCGTCTGTACAGCCAGGGTATACCCGGCATGGCGTTCGCTCGTCATTTCCAGAATCAGCTCGGCAAAAAACTGCTTGGTAATCGGCAACTCCTGTGTTTTCGCGGAACCCACAGAAGTTGTATCAAGAAGGGAGGGTAGTCTACCGGAATGTACCCTTCAGCTCAAACCTTGCGCGTTCGTCGGTAACTGCCAGTGCAGTTGGCAATCCGCCTGCACCAGCCCGGGCAGGTTGGCCACCGCCAGCAGGCGTTCGCCGTGATACAGCAACGGCAGGCGCGAGCGCAGGAAATGCGGCACCTGCTGTTCGTTGAGCAGGCGCTTGAGGTCCCGCCGGCCACGGCCGGGAACCGCCAGCATTTCACCACCCTGACGGTAGGCAATGCGCAACCCGCTCGGCACGGCTGCGCCAACAAGACGCACGCAACCATTGCCGGGCAACCGCAACGGCCCATCAGGGTCGGGCCAGGCCAGCGAGCCAGCCGGTTGCTGTAGCCAATCACCGCTCAGCCACCAGATGCGCCCGTGGCTACGCACCAACCGTCCATCGGCAAGCCGCCAGACTGGCCGGGCATCGGCAGCGGCATCGCGCAGGTCTGCCCAGCCGGCCCAGTGCCGGGTATCGGGCAAACGGGTGCGCTGGCTCAGCCAGTACTGCAAGGCATTGCGCTGACGGGCCGGCGATAACGCCAGCAGGGCGGCCAGGTCGAGGGAATCCAGCCCCGGCCAGGCGATGGGCGCCCCCTTGCCCGCAAGCGCCAGATCCTCTTGGGCCAATTCGTCCAGCAAACTCAGCGCCTCGCCCAGATGCTCTGCTGCACGGGCGAAGTTCTGGCTGGCCTGTGGCCAACGTTGCTGCAAGTGCGGCATCACCTCGCCGCGCAGGTAGTTGCGGGCGAATTGTATGTCGAGGTTTGACGGGTCTTCGATCCAGGTCAGCCCTTGGGCTTGGGCATAATCCTGCAAATGTTGCCGGGAACAGGCCAGCAACGGCCTGACCAGGCGGCCCTGCCCCAGCGTCCGCTGCCCCGGCATTGCCGCCAGGCCACGCAGGCCGGCGCCGCGCAACAGGCGGAACAGCAGGGTCTCGGCCTGGTCGTCGCGGTGCTGGCCGGTGAACAGGATATCGCCCGGGCCGAGCACTTGCCTGAAGGCGGCATAGCGCGCATCTCGGGCCGCCTGTTCCAGGCTGGCGCCTGGGGAGATCTGGACGTGGATGACCTGGAGTTCAACGTCGAAATTGTCGCAGATGGCTTGGCAGTGGGCGGGCCAGGCGTCGGCAGCAGCTTGCAGGCCGTGGTGGATATGGATGGCGCGCAGCGGGGGGGATGCGTGGTTGCGGGCGTATTCGGCCAGCAGGTGCAGGAGGACGGTGGAATCGAGGCCGCCGGAGAAGGCGACGTGCCAGGTGGGGGCGTTGAGCCAAGGAGTGAGGTTGATCATCTAGCCCTCGCTCGATTCCAGAAAGCATTCGCGGGCATGCCCGCTCCCACACGTACGGCGCAAGCCTCAAGGGCAGCGCAATACCTGTAGGAGCGGGTTTACCCGCGAACACCGGCGAAGCCGGTGCCATCAATCACAAGGGCCGTAAAACGGCCCCGGGGCAAATCAGAATCAGAGGCCGTAGCTCATCAGGCGCTCGTAACGACGGGCCAGCAGCGCATCGTTGTCGAACTTGCCGAGCATGTCCAGCTGCTGCACCAGATCGGCACGGATGCTTTCGGACATCTTGGCCGGATCACGGTGGGCGCCGCCCAGCGGCTCCTGGATGACCTTGTCGACAATGTTCAGGCTCTTCAGACGCTCGGCGGTGATGCCCATGGCCTCGGCCGCATCTGCTGCTTTATCGGCAGTTTTCCACAGAATCGAAGCACAGCCTTCCGGCGAGATCACCGAGTAGGTGGAGTACTGCAGCATGTTCAGTTGGTCGCACACGCCAATGGCCAGTGCACCACCGGAACCACCCTCACCAATCACGGTAGCGATGATCGGGGTTTTCAGGCGTGCCATGACCCGCAGGTTCCAGGCGATGGCTTCACTCTGGTTGCGCTCTTCGGCGTCGATGCCCGGGTAGGCGCCCGGCGTGTCGATGAAGGTCAGGATCGGCATCTTGAAGCGTTCGGCCATTTCCATCAGGCGACAGGCCTTGCGGTAGCCTTCCGGGCGCGGCATGCCGAAGTTGCGACGCACTTTCTCGCGCACTTCACGGCCCTTCTGGTGGCCAATGACCATGACCGGCTTGCCGTCCAGGCGCGCAGTACCACCCACGATGGCGGCGTCGTCAGAGAAGTGACGGTCCCCGTGCAGCTCTTCGAACTCGGTGAAGATGTGCTCCAGGTAGTCCAGGGTGTAAGGACGACGCGGGTGACGGGCCAGGCGGGCGATCTGCCAGCTGGTCAGGTTGCCGAAGATGCTTTCGGTCAGGGTGTTGCTCTTGTCTTGCAGACGGGCAATTTCATCGCTGATGTTCAGCGAGTTGTCGTTGCCCACCAGGCGCAGGCCTTCGATCTTGGCTTGCAGGTCGGCAATCGGCTGTTCGAAGTCGAGGAAATTCGGGTTCATAGTCATCCGTCTTGGGTCTACGGCCAGGCGGCCGGCCGGTTGATCCGTTTGGCGCCATACCTTAAGGGATCAGGCGCATTCAGGTCGAGATTAAATTTTTGTCGGTTCAACGATATTGCAGGAAGACGTTCTCACGCCCGAACTGGTCACGCAGCGCCTGAATCAGCCCATCGGCCGGGTCGATCGCCCACTGCTCGCCAAACTGCAGCATGGCCTTGGCGTCACTGCCGGTGTACTCCAGCGTGATCGGGCAAGCACCGCGATGGCGGGTGATCAGCTCGCCCAGCCACTTCAGCCGGTCGCCCTTCAGTGCGTCGTGCGCCACCTTCAGGCGCAGGCTCTCGGCCAGCTTGGTGCGTGCGTCTTCCATGGTCATCACCTGCTTCACCCGAAGGCGCAAGCCCCCGGAGAAGTCGTCATTGCTGACTTCGCCTTCCACCACCACCATGGCATCGGTCTGCAGCAAGGACTGTGCCGCCATGAAGGCATCGGCAAACAGCGATGCCTCGATTCGCCCGGAACGGTCATCCAGGGTGACGAAGCCCATCTTGTCGCCCTTCTTGTTCTTCATCACCCGCAGGGCAATGATCATGCCCGCGATGGTCTGGGTTTCGCGCGACGGCTTGAGATCGACGATGCGCTGACGGGCGAAGCGGCGGATCTCGGTCTCGTACTCGTCGATCGGGTGGCCGGTGAGGTACAGGCCAAGGGTGTCTTTCTCCCCCTTCAGACGCTCTTTGAGGGTGAGCTCGCGCACCTTGCGATGGTTGGCATAGACGTCGATATCTGCCGCGTCGAACATGCTGCCGAACAGGTCGACATGACCACTGTCAGCGGTATGCGCAGCCTGCTCGGCGGCCTTGATGGCCTCGCCCAGCGCCGACAGCAAGGTTGCCCGGTTGATGTCGATGTTGGCGTGGTAGGCCTTGATCTCGTCATGGAAGTGCGGGCCAAGGCGGTCCAGCGCGCCACTGCGCACCAGCGCATCAAGGGTACGCTTGTTGACCCGCTTGAGGTCGATGCGTTCACAGAAATCGAACAGGTCCTTGAACGGACCGCCTTGGGCACGCGCCTCGACAATCGCCTCCACCGGGCCTTCGCCGACACCCTTGATGGCGCCAAGGCCGTAGACGATACGGCCGTCGTTGTTGACGGTGAACTTGAAGTCCGAGAAGTTCACGTCCGGCGCGTCGAGGCGCAGCTTCATGCTGCGCACCTCCTCCACCAGCACCACCACCTTGTCGGTGTTGTGCATATCCGCCGACAGGACCGCGGCCATGAACGGCGCCGGGTAGTGGGTTTTCAGCCAGGCGGTCTGGTACGACACCAGGCCATAGGCGGCGGAGTGGGATTTGTTGAAGCCGTAGCCCGCGAACTTCTCTACCAGGTCGAAGATGTTACCGGCGAGGTCCGCATCGATATTGTTGGCTACGCAACCTTCGATGAAACCACCGCGCTGCTTGGCCATTTCCTCGGGCTTTTTCTTACCCATGGCCCGGCGCAGCATGTCGGCGCCACCCAGGGTGTAACCCGCCATCACCTGGGCGATCTGCATCACCTGTTCCTGGTACAGGATGATGCCGTAGGTTGGCGCCAGCACCGGCTTGAGGCCTTCGTACTGGTAGTCGGAGTGCGGGTAGGCCAGCTCGGCGCGGCCGTGCTTGCGGTTGATGAAGTCGTCCACCATGCCCGATTGCAGCGGGCCCGGGCGGAACAGCGCAACCAGTGCGATCAGGTCTTCCAGGCAGTCGGGTTTGAGCTTCTTGATCAGCTCCTTCATGCCACGCGATTCAAGCTGGAACACCGCCGTGGTTTCGGCCTTCTGCAGCAGCTCGTAAGTCTTGCGGTCGTCCAGCGGGATGAAGTCGATGTTGAGGTCGGGCAGGTTCTTCTTGGCCTGCTCGCGATTGATGATCTCCATCGCCCACTTGATGATGGTCAAGGTACGCAGGCCGAGGAAGTCGAACTTCACCAGGCCGGCGGCCTCGACGTCATCCTTGTCGAACTGGGTTACCAGGCCACCGCCCTCTTCATCACAGGCGATCGGCGAAAAGTCGGTGAGTTTGGTCGGTGCGATAACCACACCACCGGCGTGCTTGCCGGTACCCCGGGTCACACCCTCCAGCTTCAGGGCCATGTCCCAGATTTCACGGGCGTCTTCATCGCCCTTGAGGAAGTCACGCAGGATTTCTTCCTGCTCGTAGGCCTTCTCCAGGGTCATGCCCACTTCGAAGGGGATCATCTTCGACAGGCGGTCGGCCAGGCCATAGGATTTGCCTTGCACCCGCGCCACGTCACGCACCACCGCCTTGGCGGCCATGGTACCGAAGGTGATGATCTGGCTCACCGCATTACGGCCGTAGGCCTCGGCCACGTAGTCGATCACCCGGTCACGGCCGTCCATGCAGAAGTCGACGTCGAAGTCGGGCATGGAAACACGTTCAGGGTTGAGGAAGCGCTCGAACAGCAGGTCGTAGGCCAGCGGGTCGAGATCGGTGATCTTCAGTACATAGGCCACCAGCGAACCAGCACCCGAACCGCGGCCCGGGCCAACCGGTACATCGTTGTTCTTGGCCCACTTGATGAAGTCCATAACAATCAGGAAGTAACCGGGGAAGCCCATCTGGATGATGATGTCCAGCTCGAACTTCAGGCGGTCCAGGTAAACCTGACGCTTTTCTTCGTAATTGGGCGTGGTCTCTTTCGGCCACAGTACGGCCAGGCGCTCTTCCAGGCCTTCGTGGGCCACATGCCTCAGGTAGTCGTCGATGCCCATGCCGTTGGGCGTGGGGAAGTCAGGCAGGAAGTACTTGCCCAGCTGCACCTGGATGTTGCAGCGCTTGGCAATTTCGACGGTGTTGGCAATGGCGTCGGGCAGGTCACTGAAGAGCTCGGCCATTTCCTCGGCCGACTTCAGGTACTGTTGGTCGCTGTAGCAACGCGGACGGCGCGGGTCATCGAGGGTCCAGCCCTCGCCGATACAGACGCGGGTTTCGTGGGCGTCAAAGTCCGCCTGCTTGATGAAACGTACGTCGTTGGTAGCCACCAGCGGGGCGCCAAGCTTGTCGGCCAATGCCACCGCCGCGTGCACGTATTCTTCGTCGCGTGCGCGATTGGTGCGCTGCACTTCAACGTAGAAGCGCTCGGGGAACATGCCCATCCAGTCCTGAAGAAGCGCTTCGGCTTCGTCTTGCCGACCCGCCAGCAGCGCCATGCCAATGTCGCCCTCCTTACCCGCGGACAGGGCAATCAGGCCCTCGCTGGCAGGGGCGATCCATTCACGCTGGAGGATGACCAGGCCATTGCGCTGGCCATCGGTCCAGCCGCGCGAGATCAGTTCGGTGAGGTTGCGATAGCCCTTGGGGTCCATGGCCAGGAAGCAGATGCGCGACAGCGGGGCATCCGGGTCGGCACCGGCCAGCCACAGGTCGGCACCGCAGATCGGTTTGATGCCGGCGCCCATGGCAGTCTTGTAGAACTTCACCAGCGAGCACATGTTGCTCTGATCGGTGATCGCGACCGCCGGCATGTTCATCCCGGTCAGCGCCTTGGCCAGCGGTTTGATCCGCACCAGGCCGTCGACCAGCGAGAATTCGGAGTGGACGCGCAGGTGAACGAAGGGAACCGACATGGAAGATCCTGTAGCAGAGCTTAACGACAAGGGCGGGATTGTAGCCTAACTAGGGGCTTTTTTTGGGGCTGCTTTGCAGCCCTTCGCGGGCACGCCCGCTCCCACAGGTACGGCCCCGCTGCTCAGACCGAAGAATCCTGTGGGAGCGGGCGTGCCCGCGAAGGGCCGCAAAGCGGCCCCAATGGTCAGATCAGGGAATCGGTGACGCCTTCGCGCGCTTCCCAGGCCGCCCGCACCGGGGCGAAGGAGCGCCGATGAATGGGCGTAGGCCCAAGGCGCGCCAACGCCTCCAGATGCACCGGGGTCGGGTAGCCCTTGTGCCCGCCAATGCCATAACCCGGGTAGATCAGTTCGAACGCACTCATCTCCCGATCACGGGTCACCTTGGCCAGGATCGATGCCGCCGCAATGGCCGGCACCTGGCTATCCCCCTTGACCACCGGTGCCGCCGGCACCGCCAGCTTCGGGCAGCGATTGCCATCGATCAGGGCCAGTTTCGGCGTAATGTGCAAGCCCTCCACTGCCCGCTGCATGGCCAGCATGGTGGCCTGCAGGATGTTCAGGCTGTCGATTTCCTCGACTTCGGCGCGGGCGATGCAGAAGCTCAAGGCCTTTTCGCAGATCTCGTCGAACAGCGCCTCACGCCTGGCTTCGGTGAGTTTCTTCGAATCGTTCAGACCGAGAATCGGCCGCGCGGGATCAAGAATCACTGCCGCCGTTACCACCGCGCCGCACAGGGGGCCACGGCCCACTTCGTCAACGCCGGCGACCAGGTCTTCTACCAGGTTGAAGTCCAGTCCAATTTGCATGTCAGCGGTCCTTGAGCAGGGCCAGTACCGCCTCGGCCGCCTGATTGGAGGCGTCACGGCGCAGGGTGCGGTGAATTTCGTCGAAACGTTCGGTCTGCTGGCTTCCATCGCGCACCAGCGGCGCCAGGGTGTTGGCCAGCGCTTCGCTGGTAGCGTCGTCCTGCAGCAACTCGGGCACCAGCTCTCGCTGGGCCAGCAGGTTCGGCAATGACACGTAAGGGCTTTTCACCAGGCGCTTGAGAATCCAGAAGGTCAAGGGCGCCAGGCGGTACGCCACCACCATCGGCCGCTTGTACAGCAGCGCCTCAAGGGTGGCGGTACCCGAGGCGATCAGCACCGCGTCACAGGCCGCCAGGGCTTGGTGCGACTGGCCATCAAGTAGGGTCAGCGGCAGTTGGCGCCCTTCAAGCATCTGTTCGATCTGGGCGCGCCGCGTGGCGTTGGCGCAGGGCAACACGAAGCGCACACCGGGCACTTGTTGGCAGAGGCGCTCGGCGGCGTCGAGGAACAGCGCGCCCAGGCGCCCTACTTCGCCACCCCGGCTGCCCGGCATCAACGCCACCACCGGCCCCTCGCCCAGGCCCAGCGCGACGCGCGCGGCCGGGCGGTCGGCTTCAAGCGGGATGGTGTCTGCCAGCGGGTGGCCGACAAAACGCACTGGCACACCCTGCTCTTCGTAGAACCGCGCCTCGAACGGCAGCAGCGTGAGCATCAGGTCGCAGCCTTCGCGGATCTTCAGCACGCGCTTCTGCCGCCAGGCCCACACTGACGGGCTGACATAGTGCACGGTCTTGATCCCGGCCTGGCGCAGCTTCAGCTCGATGTTGAGGGTGAAGTCAGGGGCGTCGATGCCGATGAATACGTCGGGCTTTTCTTCGATCAGGGTCTGGATCAGCAGCTTGCGGCGCTTGAGCAGCTCGCGCAGACGCCCCAGTACCTCGACCAGCCCCATGACGGCCAGGCGTTCCATGGGGAAATAGGATTGCAGGCCCTCGGCCTCCATCAAGGGGCCGCCAACCCCGATGAAACGCACGTCGGGGTGGCGTGCCTTGAGGGCACGCATCAAGCCTGAACCAAGAATATCGCCACTGGCCTCACCCGCAACCAGCGCTACGCAAAGCTGAGCCATATCAGCGCGTGATGCCGCGAGCGGAGCTCAGGATCGACTGACGGAACAGCTCGACCTCAGGGTGTTGCGTGGCCGGTTCGGCCAGCTCCTTGAGCGCGTCTTCGACGGTCAGGCCCTGACGGTAGACAATCTTGTAGCAACGACGCAGCACATGGATCACCTCGTCGCTGAAACCGCGGCGGCGCATACCCTCGAAGTTCATGCTGCGGGCTTCGGCCGGGCTGCCGAACACGGTAACGAAGGCCGGTACGTCCTTGCCAATGGCCGTGCCCATGCCGGAAAACGCGTGGGCGCCAATATGGCAGTACTGGTGCACCAGGGTGTAACCGGACAGGATCGCCCAGTCACCCACATGTACATGACCTGCCAACGCCGTATTGTTGACCAGGATGCAGTGGTTGCCGATGACGCTGTCGTGGCCAATGTGGGCATAGGCCATGATCAGGTTATGGTCGCCCACGGTGGTTTCCGCACGGTCCTGAACAGTACCGCGGTGGATGGTCACCCCTTCGCGAATCACATTGTGATCACCGATCACCAGGCGCGTCGGCTCACCCTTGTACTTAAGGTCCGGGGTGTCTTCACCGATCGAGGAAAACTGAAAGATACGGTTGTGCTTGCCGATGCGGGTCGGGCCTTTGAGCACAACATGCGGGCCGATAACGGTGCCCTCCCCGATTTCTACATCAGGGCCAACGATCGACCAAGGGCCGACCTCGACGCCGTCGGCCAGCTTGGCCGACGGATCGATAATGGCCCGAGGATCAATCGAATTCATAGGGAGCGTTCCGCGCAGGTGATTTCTGCCGAGCAGACCGGCTTGCCATCGACAAGGGCGCGGCACTCGAACTTCCAGATCATGCTTTTACGGCTGAGGAACTTGGCTTCCAGCACAAGCTGGTCACCCGGCAGAACCGGCTGACGGAAACGCAGTTTGTCGGAACCGACAAAGTAGTACAGGGTGCCATCGGCCGGCTTGGCATCGAGCATCTTGAAACCAAGGATGCCGGCCGCCTGGGCCATGGCTTCGATGATCAGGACACCCGGCATGATCGGGTGTGCCGGGAAGTGGCCATTGAAAAACGGCTCATTGATGCTGACATTCTTGTAGGCACGAATGCTCTGGGCCTCGAAGTCCAGATCCGTCACACGGTCTACCAGCAGGAACGGGTAGCGGTGAGGCAGGTATTCGCGAATCTCGTTGATGTCCATCATTTCGGTGGGGAAGCCTGTAATAAGAATAGGGAGCGCAGGTGCTGACCACACGCTCCTTTTGCAATCCAAAGAGGAGCCAGCTAGCGACTGTTCACTCTTGCTCAGGGAATGGTATCAGCCTTCTGATGTCGGCAGGCCACCTGAGGTCACGGTATCGACGCGTTTTTCCAGCTGCTGGAGACGCTTGGCCATGTCGTCCAGGTGGCGGATACGCGCGGCGCTCTTGCGCCAGTCAGCCAGCGGCTGCATGGCAGTGCCGGAAGAATAGGAACCCGGTTCAGTGATCGAACGGGTAACCATGGTCATTCCGGAAACGAAAACGTTATCGCAAATATCGATGTGCCCAACCAGCCCCACACCACCGGCCAGCATGCAGTGCTTGCCGATGCGCGTGCTGCCGGAGATTCCGACGCAAGCGGCCATGGCAGTGTGATCACCGATCTGCACGTTGTGAGCGATCTGGATCTGGTTATCCAGCTTGACCCCGTCGCCGATCCGGGTGTCGGACAGCGCGCCACGGTCAACAGCAGTATTGACGCCGATCTCCACGTCATCACCAATGGTGACGCCGCCGATCTGTGCAATCTTGCGCCAGATGCCCTTCTCGTTGGCAAAGCCGAAGCCCTCGCCGCCGATCACGGCACCCGACTGGATGACCACACGCTTACCGATGGTCACGTCGTGATACAGCGTGACCCGCGGTGCCAGCCAACCACCTTCACCGACCACACAGCGGGCACCGATGAAGCAGTGTGCGCCGATGCTGACGTTGGCGCCGATGCGCGCACCACTTTCGATGACCGCGAACGGCCCGATGCTGGCGCTGGCGTCCACCTGGGCATCTTCCGCCACCACGGCGCTGGGATGTATTCCCGCCTCAGCCTTGGGTTTGGGATCGAACAGGTGGGAAATCCGCGCGTAAGCCAGGTACGGGTCCGCCACGATCAGGGTATTGCCGGCAAAGCTTTCGGCATCCGCAGCCTTGAGCAGCACCGCGCCGGCCTGGCTGTTATCCAGGTACTTGCGGTACTGCGGGTTGGCGAGGAAGCTCAACTGCGTCGGGCCAGCCTCTTGCAAGGTGGCCAGCCCGGTAATCTGCAGCGCCTCGGGCCCCTTTAGGGTAGCTCCGAGTACCTCGGCCAGCTGGCCTAGCGTCATGGTCACACTCATATCAACGGGCTTGGTTCATGCGCTCGATGACTTGGCGGGTGATGTCGTACTGAGGTTTGACATCGATGACCGCACCACGCTCGAGGACCAGGTCGTAGCCGCCCTTCTTGATCACTTCCTCGACAGCACCATCCAGCTTCGGCTTCAGTTGCTTGAGCATGTCGCGATCAGCAACGGCCTTGGCTTCGTTCAGTTCCTTGGACTGGAACTGGAAATCGCGGGCCTTTTGCTTGAACTCGAGCTCCAAGCGCTCACGCTCCTGCTGCTGCATCTTGTCGCCGCCCTTGATCAGACGGTCCTGGATGCCCTTGGCACTGCTTTCCAGGCTTTTCAGCTTGGTCAGTTGCGGACCGAATTTCTTCTCGGCATCAACCGCATACTTCTTGGCAGCATCCGACTCGAGCAGGGCCATCTGGTAGTTCAGGACGGCAACCTTCATTTCGGCGAAAGCCGGGGTGGCGACCAGCGCCGCGGCCACTACGGCCAATTGAGCCAATTTACGCACGATGCACTCCTGGATAAACCGTTGTCATTAAGCAAGGGCCGACCTTAGAAGGTCTGGCCCAGAGAGAATTGGAACACCTGGGTATCGGCATCGTCCGGCTTCTTGACCGGCATTGCCAGGCTGAAGCTCAGCGGGCCCAGTGCGGTAATCCAGGTCACGCCCAGGCCGACCGAACTGGCCATGCCCGAGAATCCGACCTTCTCGCAATCAGGTTTGTTGCCGCAATTGGTGTCGAACACGTTACCCACGTCCCAGAACACGGAAGTGCGCAGTGAACGCTGGTCCTTGACGAACGGCAGCGGGAACAGCAGCTCGGCACCGCCTTGTACCAGCACGTTACCACCAAACGGCAACGGATCCTGATCCGGGTCGGCGATGGTGCCTGGCTTGCCACCTGCGGCCTCGCCGATGCTCGGGGTACTACGCGGGCCCAGGCTGCTGTCCTTGAAGCCACGGACGGAGTTGAAACCACCTGCGAAATAGTTCTCGTAGAACGGCAGACCGGAGGTGCTACCGTAACCATCACCATAGCCCAGCTCGGTATGCAGGCGCAGGGTGTAGTCGCTGGTGATCGGCTTGAACAGCTGGCCACGGTAGTCAAGCTTGAAGAACGACAGGTCGCTGCCCGGAACGGTGGACTCCAGGGTCAGGCTTTGCGAGTGACCACGGGTGGCCAGTACGCCTTTGTTCAGGGTCGACTCGGACCAGCCGATCGAGGCCTTGAAGTTCAGGAAGTTGTCACCTTCCTGCTCGAGGAAGTCGAAGATCTCGTCAACGGTGTACTTGCCGGTCTTGATCTTGTCCTGCTGCACGCTCAGGCCGTAGGTCAGGCGCGAGGTTTCGCTGATCGGGTAGCCCAGGCTGACGCCGGCACCGTAGCTGTCCACCGCATAGCTGGCAACGTCGACGTCGAGGTCGTCGTAATCGGTGCTGCGGTAGAAGGCGTTGTAGCCCAGGCTGACGCCATCGGCGGTGAAGTAGGGATCAACGAAGCCGAAGTTGTAACGGGTCTGGTATTCCGAACGGGTCAGGCCGATGGATACCTTGTTACCGGTACCGAGGAAGTTGCTCTGGCTGATCGAAC
>NZ_OLKJ01000014.1:0-215245 GCF_900291005.1 Pseudomonas sp. Kh14 | reverse complement strand
GCCTGGTCGCCAACGTTCAGCGGCAAGGCACCGAACACACTGCCAGCGGAAACCCGCTGCAGGCCGTTGACGCGAATATCGGAGATGGTGAAGGACTCGGCGTGAACTTCAGCGATCATCAGTGCGGACATGACCGCAGTTAGCAGCAGACGTTTCATGAAGTCCTTTTATTCCAACTGGCAATAAACAACCTGCCGTCACAGAACGGCAGGTTCGCAATTGAGCGAAGCTTTATAGTCGACCCAGATCGTTGATCAGGGCGAGCAACATCACCCCTATGACCAAACTGATACCGATCTGAACCCCCCAACCTTGCACCCGATCCGACAGCGGACGACCGCGCGCCCACTCGACCAGGTAAAACAGCAAATGCCCCCCGTCCAGTACTGGAATGGGCAGCAGGTTAAGAACCCCCAGGCTTATGCTCAGGTAGGCCAGGAAATTCAGGAAATCCCCCACGCCGGACTGGGCTGAAGCGCCCGCCACTTTAGCAATGGTTATCGGTCCACTCAAGTTTTTTACCGAGAGCTCCCCGAACAGCATTTTCTTCAGCGATTCAAGGGTCAGGACGCTCATGTTCCAGGTACGCGACAAGCTCTCACCCACCGCATCCAGCGGGCCGTAGCTGATTTCGCGGAGCATGTTGGCAGGCCATTCGCCACCTTTGACGCCCGCGCCAAGATAGCCACCGACTGCCTTGCCCTCTCCCTTGCGGGCCAAGGTCACCGGCAGCTCCAGGGCAGCGCCATCGCGCTCCACTCGCACCACGACCTTGGCATCCGGGCGGGCGCGTACGCGGTCGACAACCTGCTGCCATTCGGTCACTGCCACATCATCCAGAGCCAGCAGCTTGTCACCGGTTTTCAGGCCCGCAGCGGCAGCCGGCCCCTTCGGATCGATCTCGGCCAGCAAAGGTGTGATCGCCGGTCGCCAAGGACGCAGCCCCAGGGATTGAATCGGGTCCGGCTCGTCGGCGCCCTTGAGCCAATTGTCCAGCTTGACCTGCAACTGACGCTCGGCGCTGGCGCCCTCATCGCGCACGCCAATCTGCAAGGTACCGCTCTCGCCCAGACGACGAACCAGCTGCAAATTGACCGCCGACCAACCGTTGGTCGGCTTGCCATCTACAGAAACGATTTCCTGACCTGCGGTCAGCCCCGCAGATGCTGCCAGGCTGCCACTGTCGACCGCGCCGATAACCGGGCGGATTTGCTGGGTACCCAGCATCGCCAGCACCCAGAAAAACAGGATAGCCAGCAGAAAATTGGCGATCGGGCCTGCCGCGACAATCGCAATACGCTGGCGCACCGACTTGCGGTTGAACGACTGCCCGGCCAGCGCCGGCGGCACATCGCCTTCGCGCTCGTCGAGCATCTTGACGTAGCCACCCAGAGGAATGGCCGCAACAACGAACTCGGTGCCGTGGCGATCATGCCACCGCAGCAGCGGCGTGCCGAAACCCACTGAGAAACGCAGCACCTTGACGCCGCAGCGGCGCGCCACCCAGAAGTGACCGAATTCGTGGAAAGTGACCAACACACCCAACGCCACGAGGGTGCCGATAATCATGTAGAGCGCTGTCATGTCCATCTCCGAATGATGTTCAGCGGGCCGGCATCCTGCCCAGCCCCCTCACGAACCTTGGCGGGGCTGCATCAGCGGCCGTGACGCCTCAGCCACTCACGGGAAAGCTCCCGGGCACGCTGATCGGCGGCAAACACCGCATCCAGCGACGGCAGCGGCACGACCGGTTCCTGGTCGAGTACCTGTTCGATCATACCCGCGATCTCCGGAAAGCGGATGCGCCGTTCAAGAAATGCCTGGACCGCGACTTCGTTGGCCGCATTGAGCACGGCAGGCGCGCTATTGCCAGCCTCGGCAGCCTGCCGCGCAAGGCGCAGGCAAGGGAAGCGTTGTTCGTCGGGCGCCTGGAAATCCAGACGGGCGATGGCGAACAGATCCAGAGGGGCAACCCCGGAATCGATCCGTTCCGGCCAGGCCAACGCGTTGGCGATCGGCGTACGCATGTCCGGGTTGCCCAACTGCGCGAGTACCGAACCGTCCACGTAGTCGACCAGCGAGTGGATCACGCTCTGTGGGTGCACCACCACCTCAACCTTGGACGGCACGGCATCGAACAACCAGCAGGCTTCGATCAACTCGAGGCCTTTGTTCATCATGCTGGCCGAATCCACGGAGATCTTGCGCCCCATGGACCAGTTGGGGTGCGCACAGGCTTGCTCCGGGGTCACGTCCAGCAGCGCCTCGACCGGCGTTTCGCGGAACGGCCCGCCGGACGCGGTAAGCAGGATCCGGCGCACACCGACGGCACTCAGGCCACGGGCATAGTCGCCTGGCATGCACTGGAAGATAGCGTTGTGTTCACTGTCGATCGGCAGCAGCACCGCACCCTTTTGCCGCACCGCCTCCATGAACAGCGCGCCCGACATCACAAGTGCTTCCTTGTTGGCCAGCAACACCTTCTTGCCTGCCTCGACTGCCGCCAGCGTGGGGCGCAGGCCGGCAGCACCGACAATGGCTGCCATCACTGCATCCACTTCAGCGGCCGACGCCACTTGGCAAAGCCCGGCCTCACCTTCCAGCACCTCGGTGGTGCAACCGGCCGCAGCCAGACTCGCACGCAACCTCACCGCCGCCTCAGTGCTCGGCACCACAGCGAATGCCGGACGATGACGCACGCATAGCGCCAACAGCTCGTCGACGCGCGAATAGCCAGTGAGGGCGAACGCTTGATAACGGTCAGGATGACGCGCAATCACATCCAGCGTGCTCAGGCCAATGGAGCCGGTAGCCCCGAGTACGGTAATACGCTGCGGGCGACTCACATCACACCCCATTCGGCAGCCCACAACAGCACGGCGAAAATCGGGATTGCCGCAGTCAGGCTGTCAATGCGATCGAGCACACCCCCATGCCCGGGCAGCAGATTGCTGCTGTCCTTGATACCTGAGCGACGCTTGAACATGCTCTCGGTCAGGTCACCGACCACCGAGGACATCACCAGCAACGCAGCGCCCAACAGGCCTAGCAGGATCTGACCAAAGCCCCAGTCGCGGCTGATGCCGACACCAAGGGTAATCAACAGGCTGACCGCCAGGCCACCGTACACGCCTTCCCAGCTCTTGCCCGGGCTGACCTGAGGAGCCAGCTTGCGCTTGCCGAATGCCCGGCCAGAGAAGTACGCACCGATGTCGGCAGCCCACACCAGCACCATGACGGACAGGATCAGCCAATTGCCCAGGGGCCAGTGCTTGAGCAGCACCAACCCTTGCCAGGCCGGTAGCAACACCAGCAGGCCGATCAACAACCGACAGGCAGCACTGGCCCACAGGTCGCCGCTGCGCGGGTAGGTAAGCACCAGCCAAGTGGCCAGCCCCCACCAGATCACGGCAGCGCCCAGCACCCAGGGTGCCAGCTCCGGAAGGATGTACAGCAGCATCAGCGCCCCCGCGACCACCGCTGCATAGGCAATGCGCAGGGGCTGGGCCATCAGCCCGGCAAGGCGCGCCCACTCCCAGGCACCGAGGGTCACTACGAAGCCGATGAACAGGGCGAAATCCCCGCCATTGAGCAGGAAGAAACCACCCAGCGCGACCGGCAGCAGGATCAGCGCAGTAATGATGCGTTGTTTAAGCATTAAGCACGAGCTCCAGCCTCGACCTGCTCGCTGGTCTTACCGAAGCGGCGCTGGCGCGAAGCGAAATCGGCCAGGGCATTGCGCATGGCCTCGTGTTTGAAGTCCGGCCAGTAGAGGTCGGAGAAGTACAACTCGGCATAGGCCAGCTGCCACAACAGGAAATTGCTGATGCGGTGCTCGCCACCGGTGCGAATGCACAGGTCCGGTAATGGCAGGTCGCCGGTTGCCAGGCAGGTCTGCAGCAGACCCGGGGTGATGTCTTCCGGGCGCAGGTGCCCGGCTTGCACTTCCCGCGCCAGCCGCTGGGCAGCCTGGGCGATATCCCACTGACCACCGTAGTTGGCTGCAATCTGCAGAATGAAACGGTTGTTGCCAGCGGTCACTGCCTCGGCCTCGCGCATGGCGGCCTGCAGCTCAGGATGGAAACGCGAACGGTCGCCGATGATGCGCAGGCTGATATTGTTCTCGTCAAGGCGCTTGGCCTCACGGCGCAGCGCCGAGAAGAACAACTCCATCAACGCACCGACCTCTTCGGCAGGGCGCTGCCAGTTCTCGCTGGAGAAGGCAAACAGGGTCAGTACCTCGACCCCGGACTTGGCACAGACTTCGATGACCGCGCGAACGGCATCCACACCCGCCTTGTGCCCGGCCACGCCGGGCAGCAGGCGTTTTTTCGCCCAGCGGTTGTTGCCATCCATGATGATCGCGACATGACGCGGCACCGAGGACGGCGCCGCTGGCTTGGTCTTTTCCATTAAAAAACCCCGGCCTTAGACGGCCATCAGGTCCTTTTCCTTGGCTTTGAAGGCAGCATCCACTTCGGCGACGAACTTGTCGGTCAGCTTCTGGATCTCGTCCGCGGCGCGACGCTCTTCGTCTTCGCTGATTTCCTTGTCCTTGGTCAGCTTTTTCAGGTCAGCCAGGGCGTCGCGGCGCACGTTGCGCACGGCCACCTTGGCATCCTCGGCAACACCGCTGGCCTGCTTGGTGTAGCCCTTGCGGGTTTCCTCGGTCAGGGCCGGCATCGGCACACGGATGGTGGTACCGGCACTGGACGGGTTAAGGCCCAGATCGGAGGTGAGGATGGCCTTTTCGATGGCAGCGCTGAGGTTCTTGTCGTGAGCGACAATCTTCAGGGTGCGGGCATCTTCGACGGTGATCGCGGCGACCTGGTTCAGCGGCATTTCGCTACCCCAGGCGGTAACCTTGACGCTGTCCAGGATGCTTGGGTGAGCGCGACCGGTGCGGATTGCAGCCAGGTTGCGGGACAGGGCTTCGATGGACTTGCCCATGCGCTCCTGCGCGTCTTTCTTGATGTCGTTGATCATGCTTGGCCTTCCTCGATCAGTGTGCCTTCAGCGCCACCCACCACGATGTTCAGCAGGGCGCCAGGCTTGTTCATGTTGAATACCCGCAATGGCATCTTGTGGTCACGGCACAGGCAGATTGCGGTCAGGTCCATCACACCCAGCTTGCGATCCAGAACCTCATCGTAGGTCAGGTGATCGAATTTCTCGGCATGCGGGTCCTTGAATGGATCGGCAGTGTACACACCATCGACCTTGGTCGCCTTCAGCACCACGTCAGCATCGATTTCGATGGCGCGCAGGCAGGCCGCGGAGTCGGTGGTGAAGAACGGGTTGCCGGTACCGGCGGAGAAAATTACCACATCCCCGGAGTTGAGGTGACGAATAGCTTTACGGCGATCGTAATGATCGGTGACACCCACCATGGAAATGGCCGACATGACCAGGGCCGGGATGTTCGAGCGCTCCAGCGCATCGCGCATGGCCAGGCCGTTCATCACGGTAGCCAGCATCCCCATGTGGTCACCCGTGACGCGGTCCATGCCGGCAGCGCTGAGCGCGGCGCCGCGGAACAGGTTGCCACCACCGATCACCAGGCCGACCTGGACGCCGATCCCTACCAACTGGCCAACTTCAAGCGCCATGCGATCCAGCACTTTCGGGTCGATCCCGAAGTCTTCCGAGCCCATCAGGGCCTCGCCGCTAAGTTTGAGCAAAATGCGTTTATAGCGAGGTTGGCGACCACTCACCTGCTGAGCCATTGCGAGTCTCTCCTGCGGCGTACTTTTAGAAAATTCGTGCGGGCTGCTTGCAGCCTGCTAACTGTAGCGTGGCACCGCTTCGGTGCCAGCGAAGAGGGAGTCGTATAAACCCCTCCCCGTTTTGACAAAGAGGCTGCGCGCGTGAGCGGGCAGCCTCTTTGGGGCGACAGACGGGGCTGTCTTACTGCTTGGCAGCAGCGACCTGAGCGGCAACTTCAGCAGCGAAGTCGTCGACTGGCTTCTCGATGCCTTCGCCTACTTTGAAGTAGGTGAAGGAAACGATTTCAGCACCGGCTTTCTTGGCCAGCTCGCCAACCTTGACTTCCGGGTTCATGACGAAGGCTTGCTCTTTCAGCGAGGCTTCGGCTTTGAACTTGGTGATACGACCGTTGATCATGTTCTCAACGATGTTTTCCGGCTTGCCGGCGATCTTGTCGGCGTTCAGCTGCAGGAAGACATTCTTCTCGCGCTCGATGGCCTCGGCGGAGATTTCCGACGAATCCAGGAACTCAGGGTTCGAAGCTGCAACGTGCATGGCGATGTTCTTCGCCAGCTCCACGTCACCGCCTTTCAGAACGACGACAGCGCCGATCTTGTTGCCGTGCAGGTAGGCACCGACAACGTCACCCTCAACGCGCACCAGGCGACGGATGTTGACGTTCTCGCCGCACTTGGCAACCAGGGCTTCACGAGCAGCTTCACGCGAGGCGATCAGCGGAGCGGCGTCGGTCAGCTTCTGGGCAAAGGCTTCTTCGAGGCTTTCGGCCACGAAGTTCTTGAAGTCGTCTTGCAGGGCCAGGAAGTCGGTCTGCGAGTTCACTTCCAGCAGGACGGCGGATGTACCGTCGGTCTTGACGGCGATAGCGCCTTCAGCAGCGACGTTGCCAGCCTTCTTGGCGGCCTTGATGGCGCCCGAGGCACGCATGTCGTCAATGGCTTTCTCGATGTCGCCGCCGGCCTTTTCCAGGGCCTTTTTGCAATCCATCATGCCTTCGCCGGTACGCTCGCGCAGTTCTTTTACCAGCGCTGCAGTAATTGCTGCCATTTCAAAATCCTCTTGGAAAGTTTTTCAACCATTCCACCCGTCAATCACGGGCGTTCAATTCTGCAAATCCGCTGTTTTCATTTCAGCAGGCCCATGATGCGGGGCCGATGCTGACAGCAGGATTTCAAGGTGGCAAAAAGGGGGCAAAGCCCCCTTTTTGCGTGCCAAGTAGACGCTAGCGCCTATTACTCAGCAGCAGGTGCAGCCGCTTCTTCAGCGTAAACTTCGGTGCCGCCGGCAACGTTGTTGCGGCCGCGGATGACTGCGTCAGCCATCGAAGTCATGTACAGCTCGATAGCGCGAATGGCGTCATCGTTACCTGGGATGATGTAGTCAACACCTTCCGGGCTGCTGTTGGTATCGACAACGCCGATAACCGGGATACCCAGTTTGTTGGCTTCGGTGATCGCGATGCGCTCGTGATCAACGTCGATAACGAACAGAGCGTCTGGCAGACCGCCCATGTCCTTGATGCCACCCAGGCTGCGATCCAGTTTTTCCAGGTCGCGGGAGCGCATCAGGGCTTCTTTCTTGGTCAGCTTGGCGAAAGTGCCGTCTTCGGCCTGGGTTTCCAGGTCGCGCAGACGCTTGATCGAAGCGCGGATGGTCTTGTAGTTGGTCAGCATGCCGCCCAACCAACGGTGGTCAACGTACGGCGAACCGCAACGAGCTGCTTGCTCGGCGACGATCTTGCCGGCGGAACGCTTGGTGCCGACGAACAGGATCTTGTTCTTGCCCTGGGCCAGGCGTTCTACGAACGACAGAGCGTCGTTGAACATTGGCAGGGTTTTTTCCAGGTTGACGATGTGGATCTTGTTACGCGCGCCGAAAATGTACTTGCCCATTTTCGGGTTCCAGTAACGGGTCTGGTGGCCGAAGTGCACACCGGCCTTCAGCATATCGCGCATGTTGACTTGGGACATGATAGTTCCTTGATAAGTCGGGTTGGGCCTCCACGTATCCCAATGACCAACCCGCGAATTCTGCAACTCGGGGCACCCAGGTCATCGTGTCGACACGTGTGTGGGTTAAGTGCTGACGGGGTCGTCCCCGAAAGCGGCGCATTTTATACCACAGACCGCGAGCGAACGGAACCCGGATACTGTTGCGTCTGTCAGCACTTTTTGCAGCACCCCGGCTTTCGCGCCAGAATGCCAGCTGTAGACAACAGCATGGCCGCCTTTATCCCGACCGATCGGCGCCCTGCTCTGCTAGAATCCGGCCTTTCCCGTTTGTTCGCGCCGTGCACGGCGCCGTAGAGAGCCTGTAATGACCGTCACCATCAAGACCGCAGAAGACATCGAGAAGATGCGCATCGCTGGCCGCCTGGCCGCCGAAGTGCTGGAAATGATCGAAGAACACGTCAAGCCCGGTGTCACCACCGAAGAGCTCGACCGCCTGTGCCACGATTATATCGTCAACGTTCAGCAGGCCATCCCGGCACCGCTCAACTACAAGGGCTACCCGAAGTCGATCTGCACCTCGATCAACCATGTGGTCTGCCACGGCATCCCCAACGACAAGCCGCTCAAGGACGGTGACACGCTCAATATCGACGTCACCGTGATCAAGGACGGCTACCACGGCGATACCAGCCGCATGTTCCACGTCGGTAACGTGCCGGTCTGGGCCGAGCGCCTGTCCAAGGTCACCCAGGAATGCATGTACAAGGCCATCGAGCTGGTCAAGCCGGGCTGCCGCCTGGGCGACATCGGTGAAGTGATCCAGAAGCACGCGGAAAAGAACGGTTTCTCGGTGGTACGCGAGTTCTGCGGTCATGGCATCGGCAAGGTGTTCCACGAAGAGCCGCAGATCCTCCACTATGGCCGCGCTGGCACGGGCATGGAGCTGAAGGAAGGCATGACCTTCACCATCGAGCCGATGATCAACCAGGGCAAGGCCGACACCAAGGTGCTGGGCGACGGCTGGACCGCCATCACCAAGGACCGCAAGCTCTCGGCCCAGTGGGAACACACTTTGGTGGTGACCGCGACCGGCTACGAGATCTTCACCCTGCGCAAGGACGACACCATCCCGCGCACTTCGGCCTGACCACACCCCGACAGGCCACCCACGACAGGAACGTGACGCGATGCCCCAGGTGGACCCCGAGCTGTTCGACCGTGGCCAGTTCCAGGCGGAACTGGCCCTCAAGGCGAGCCCCATCGCCGCCTTCAAGAAAGCCATCCGCCTGGCCGGCGAGGTGCTCGACAAACGTTTTCGCGCCGGCAGCGACATCCGCCCGCTGATCGAGGCCCGCGCCTGGCTCGTCGACAATATCCTGCAACAGGCGTGGAACCAGTTCGACTGGGGCGACCAGAGCGGCATTGCCCTGGTTGCGGTGGGCGGCTACGGGCGCGGTGAACTGCACCCGCACTCGGACATCGACCTGCTGATTCTGCTGGGCGCTGCCGAGCACGAGCAGTACCGCGACGCCATCGAGCGCTTTCTGACCTTGCTGTGGGACATTGGCCTGGAAGTCGGCCAGAGCGTGCGCACCGTCGACGAGTGCGCCGAACAGGCCCGCGCCGACCTGACGGTGATCACCAACCTGATGGAAAGCCGCACCATCGCCGGCCCCGAGGCCTTGCGCCAGCGCATGCTGGAAGTCACCAGCACCGCGCACATGTGGCCGAGCAAGGAGTTCTTCCTGGCCAAGCGCGCCGAACTCAAGGCCCGCCACCACAAGTACAACGACACCGAGTACAACCTCGAACCCAACGTCAAGGGTTCGCCAGGTGGCCTGCGTGACATCCAGACGGTCCTGTGGGTGGCCCGCCGCCAGTACGGGACGCTCAACCTGCACGCACTGGCCGGCGAAGGCTTCTTGCTGGAAAGCGAGAATGAACTGCTGGCTTCATCCCAGGACTTCCTCTGGAAAGTCCGTTATGCCCTGCACATGCTGGCCGGTCGCGCCGAAGACCGCCTGCTGTTCGACCACCAGCGCAGCATCGCCACGCTGCTGGGCTACAGCGATGAAAACCCCAAGCGGGCGATCGAACAGTTCATGCAGCAGTACTACCGGGTGGTGATGAGCATCAGCCAGCTGTGCGACCTGATCATCCAGCACTTCGAAGAGGTTATCCTCGCCGATGAGGAAAGTGGCAGCACCCAGCCGCTGAATGCGCGGTTCCGCCTGCATGACGGCTATATCGAGGCCACTCACCCGAACGTGTTCAAACGCACGCCATTCGCCATGCTGGAAATCTTCGTGCTGATGGCCCAACACCCCGAGATCAAGGGCGTGCGTGCCGATACCGTGCGCCTGCTGCGCGAACACCGCCACCTGATCGACGACACGTTCCGCACCGATATCCGCAATACCAGCCTGTTCATCGAGCTGTTCAAGTGCGAAATCGGCATCCACCGCAACCTGCGCCGGATGAACCGCTACGGCATTCTCGGCCGTTACCTGCCAGAGTTCGGCCTGATCGTCGGGCAGATGCAGCATGACCTGTTCCATATCTATACGGTCGACGCGCATACCCTCAACCTCATCAAGCACCTGCGCAAGCTGCAATACACGCCGGTGTCCGAGAAATTCCCGCTGGCCAGCAAGCTCATGGGGCGCCTGCCCAAACCCGAGCTGATCTACCTGGCCGGGCTGTACCACGACATCGGCAAGGGCCGCCAGGGCGACCACTCGGAAATCGGTGCAGTGGACGCGCAGAAGTTCTGCGAACGGCACCAGTTGCCGGCCTGGGACAGCCGCCTGATCGTCTGGCTGGTGCAGAACCACCTGGTGATGTCGACCACAGCTCAACGCAAGGACTTGTCCGACCCGCAGGTGATCAACGACTTTGCCCTGCACGTGGGCGACGAGACGCGCCTTGACTACCTGTACGTACTGACCGTGGCCGACATCAACGCCACCAACCCGAGCCTTTGGAACTCGTGGCGGGCCAGCCTGCTACGCCAGCTGTACACCGAAACCAAGCGCGCCCTGCGCCGGGGCCTGGAAAACCCGCTGGACCGCGAAGAGCAGATTCGCCAGACCCAGTCGTCAGCACTGGATATCCTGGTGCGTGAGGGCACCGACCCGGACGATGTCGAGCAGCTATGGGCGCAACTGGGCGATGACTATTTCCTCAAGCACACCGCCGCCGACGTGGCTTGGCACACGGATGCGATCCTGCAGCAACCGGCCGATGGCGGGCCGCTGGTGCTGATCAAGGAAACCACCCAGCGCGAGTTCGAAGGCGGCACGCAGATCTTCATCTATGCCCCCGACCAGCACGATTTCTTCGCCGTGACGGTGGCGGCCATGTCGCAGTTGAACCTGAACATCCACGACGCACGGATCATCACGTCGAGCAGCCAGTTCACCCTCGACACCTATATTGTGCTGGACAACGACGGTGGCTCGATCGGCGACAACCCGCAGCGGGTCAAGCAGATTCGCGATGGCCTGACCGAAGCCCTGCGCAACCCCGAGGACTACCCGACCATCATCCAGCGCCGCGTACCGCGCCAGCTCAAGCACTTCGACTTCCCGCCGCAAGTGACCATCCTCAACGATGCCCAGCGGCCGGTGACCATCCTCGAAATCACCGCGCCAGACCGCCCGGGCCTGCTGGCCCGGCTGGGGCGGATCTTCCTGGAGTTCGACCTGTCACTGCAAAACGCCAAGATCGCCACCCTCGGCGAGCGGGTAGAAGACGTGTTCTTCATTACCGATGCCGACAACCAGCCGCTGTCAGACCCGCAGCTGTGCAGCCGCCTGCAGGAAGCCATCGTACAGCAACTGCAGGCCGGTCAAGGTAGTGACACCAGCCAGACCCGCGTGACCTTTTAACGATTAGACGATTGACGAGACCTTGCGCCGATGAACCATGCCTTGACCCAGCTTCAGCCCTATCCGTTCGAAAAGCTTCGCGCCCTGCTGGGCAGCGTGAAGCCTGCGGCGGACAAACGCGCCATCGCCCTGTCGATCGGTGAGCCGAAGCACGAATCGCCGGCGTTCGTTGCCCAGGCCATGGTCGACAACCTCGACAAGCTGGCGGTTTACCCCAGCACCCTTGGTTTGCCAGCCCTGCGCCAGGCCATCGGCCAGTGGTGCGAACGACGCTTTGGCGTGCCCGCCGGCTGGCTGGACGCCGACCGCCACATTCTCCCGGTCAACGGCACCCGTGAAGCGCTGTTCGCCTTCACCCAGGCCGTGGTCAACCGCGCCGATGACGGCCTGGTGATCAGCCCCAACCCGTTCTACCAGATCTACGAAGGCGCAGCGCTGCTGGCCGGTGCCACCCCGCACTACCTGCCGTGCCTGGAAAACAACGGTTTCAACCCAGACTTCGACGCCGTACCGGCCGAGGTGTGGAAGCGTTGCCAGATCCTGTTCCTGTGCTCGCCGGGCAACCCTACCGGTGCGCTGGTGCCGATGAACACCCTGAAGAAGCTGATTGCCCTGGCTGACGAACACGACTTCGTGATCGCCGCCGACGAGTGCTACAGCGAGCTGTACTTCGACGAGGATGCGCCACCGCCAGGCCTGCTGTCGGCATGCGCCGAGCTTGGTCGTAGCGATTTTGCGCGCTGCGTGGTGTTCCACAGCCTGTCCAAGCGTTCCAACCTGCCAGGGCTGCGCTCGGGCTTCGTCGCGGGCGATGCCCAGATCATCAAGCCGTTTCTGCTGTACCGCACCTACCACGGCTGCGCGATGCCAGTGCAAACCCAGCTGGCCAGCATCGCCGCCTGGCAGGACGAGGCGCATGTGCGCGAGAACCGCGACCAATACCGGGCCAAGTACGATGCCGTGCTGGATATTCTGCAGCCGGTACTGGACGTGCAGCGCCCGGACGGCAGTTTCTACCTGTGGGCCAAGGTACCGGGCGACGATGCCGAGTTCACCCGCGACCTGTTCGAAGCCCAGCATGTGACCGTGGTTCCGGGGTCGTACCTGTCGCGTGAAGTGGATGGGGTGAACCCGGGTGCCGGGCGCGTGCGCATGGCACTGGTTGCACCGCTGGCCGAATGCATCGAAGCGGCGGAGCGGATTCGCGCCTTCCTGCAAAACCGCTGATCAACCCCTTCGCGGGCACGCCCGCTCCCACAGGTACTGCGCTGATTTCAAGCGCAGCGCAGTACCCGTGGGAGCGGGCGTGCCCGCGAAGGGCCTTGATAGGGTCTACTTGACCTGCCCCAGGTTCGCCTCACTCATATCCAGCTCACCCAGTACTTGCCGCACCACCTCATCCCCCACCAGGTGCTGGCGATGCAGGTTGTACAACTCCAACCGCTGCGCCCTCAGGGCACGCAAACGTAAACGCCGCTCCAACAAGTCCATCTGTGCGGCCAGGGCCTTGGCTTCGGCACTGTCGTTGTAACTGTCCAGCTCATCCCGGTATTCAGCCATCAAGCGCGCCTTCAGCTCGGTCGCCAAGGTTGCCTGCGCAGCGTCCTGCGGGGCGTTGCTGTCGATCACCTCTTCTGCCTCCAAGGCATGAATCGCCGCCTCGGCTGTGCGCCGCCAGGCTTCCTGCACCTCTTGGTGCAAGCGCTCGTCAGGGCTCTTGGTCACCCCTCGCAGTAACAGCGGCAGCGCGATGCAGGCACTGATCAACGACAGCAGTATTACCCCCGCAGCAATGAAGATAAGCAGGTCACGCTCCGGGAAAGCTGTACCAGCCCCTATCAGCAACGGGATCGACATGACACCCGCCAGGGTGACCGCGCCGCGCACACCACCCAAGGTCAGCAACCAGCAGGAACGCGCCGTAGGCATCAGCACCAATGCCGGCTTGCCGCGCCAGCGACGTACCACACCGATTGAGCGCCAGATACTCTGGACCCAGATGAACCGCAACAGAATCAGTGCGGCAAAGATCGCCACCACGTCCAGGCAGCGGTAGGCCAATGTCGGCCAGAGGGTCGCTTCGTGGCTGACCACAGCCTTGATGATGTCTGGCAACTGCAAGCCCAACAACAGGAAGATCAGGCCATTGAAGGCAAACTCCAGCAACGACCAGACACTGCGGTTGAGCAGGCGGGTACTGGTCTGACGCGGCAGCAGGTCGAGCCAGCTCTGCATCATGCCGGCCGCCACCGCCGAGAGAATACCCGAAACGCCCAGGCGCTCGGCCAGCACGTAGGCTGCGAACGGCAGCAGCAACATGAACACCACGTGGGTAGCCGGATCGTCCCAGCCCCGGGTGATCATCCACATGCGCAGGCGACCGATCAACCAGCTCAGTACCACGCCCACCGCAAGGCCGCCCAGTGCGACCAACACGAAGCTGAAGCTGGCGTCAGCCAACGAAAACACCCCGGTGATCGCCGCCGCCAAGGCGAACTTGAAGGTTACCAGGCCCGACGCGTCGTTCATCAGCGCCTCGCCCTGCAGCATGTGCATCAGGGGAGTGGGCAGGCGGTCCTGGGCAATGGCCGAAACGGCCACGGCGTCGGTCGGCGAAAGCACTGCGGCCAGGGCGAAGGCAACCGGCAACGGGATGCTCGGCAGCAACCAGTGGATGAAATAACCGGCACCGACCACGGTGAACAACACCAGCCCCACGGCCAGCGCCACTACCGGGCCACGAATGCGCCATAACTCACGCTTGGGGATGCGCCAGCCGTCGGCGAACAGCAGCGGAGGCAGAAACAGGAACAGGAACAATTCGGGGTCAAGGGCTACATGCAGGCCCAGCGTCGGCCACGCCAGCAAGGCACCGGCGGCAATCTGTACCAGCGGCAATGGCAGCGGGATCACACGGCCGACCAGCTTCGACAGGCTGACCAGCGTCAGCAGGATGAGGACGGTGTAGGCGGACTGCATCCGGTAAGGCTTCCTTTGTGAACCAGAAACGACAACGGGGCGAAACATCGCCATTGGAACAATATGTTAGCGGCGACCGACGATTCGGGGCCGCTGCACGATAGTCGCAGGTGGAGGTTGAATATGTAACATGATGATACTTAGGTTTGATGGTAGGGCCTGCCTTGAGTCTTGTAGCGCCTTTGAGATCGAGCGCCGCCAGGTTCCCGGCTTAAGACATACAGCGCCTTTGAGATCGAGCGCCGCCCGCGCGGCGCTTCGCGGGTAAACCCGCTCCTACGTTTGTTTCGGGCCAGTATCGCCTGTGCCAGACCCGCGCGACCGCCTTGTTTGTACGACGCGATATCGAGGCGTGCGCCAAGGCGTTCGCGCGCAAATGCCACAGGCATAACTGGCCAGAAACAAACGTAGGAGCGGGTTTACCCGCGAAGCGCCGCGCGGGCGGCGCTCGATCTCAAAGGCGCTACAAGACTCAAGGCAGACCTGACCACGCCCCACCAAACCCCAAGACTTGCACACCCGTGGCGCTCCCAGTCTCGTTCCCGCATAATCCCGCGACTGACATCGAAAAACGGAGAGATTGGGGCGACTTGTAACCCCAATGTACACAATGACCTACACGCTCTACGGCATCAAAGCCTGTGACACCATGAAAAAGGCGCGTACCTGGCTCGAAGACAAAGCCATCGCCTACGAATTCCACGATTACAAAACCCAAGGCATCGACCGCGACAGCCTGAACCGCTGGTGCGACGAACACGGCTGGGAAGTCATCCTCAACCGTGCCGGCACCACCTTCCGCAAGCTGGACGACGCCAGCAAGGCAGACCTCGACCAGGCCAAGGCCGTCGAGCTGATGCTGGCCCAGCCGTCGATGATCAAACGCCCGGTACTCGACCTTGGCGCGCGTACCCTGGTTGGCTTCAAGCCCGACCTGTACGCCGCTGCCCTGGCCTGAGCCCCTACCCTATTTCGCACGAGGTAATCACATGTCCAATACCCTGTTCAGCCTGGCCTTCGGTGTCGGCTCCCAGAACCGCCAGGGCGCCTGGCTGGAAGTGTTCTACGCACAACCACTGCTCAACCCGAGCGCCGAACTGGTTGCTGCAGTAGCCCCTGTTCTCGGTTACGAAGGTGGTAACCAGGCCATCGCCTTCAGCAACGCCCAGGCCGCGCAACTGGCCGAAGCCGTGAAAGGCGTGGACGCCGCGCAAGCCGCACTGCTGACCCGCCTGGCAGAGAGCCACAAGCCGCTGGTCGCCACCCTGCTGGCCGAAGACGCTGCCCTGAGCTCGACCCCAGAGGCCTACCTCAAGCTGCACCTGCTGTCGCACCGCCTGGTCAAGCCGCATGGCGTAAGCCTGGCCGGCATCTTCCCGCTGCTGCCGAACGTGGCCTGGACCAACCAGGGCGCAGTCGACCTGGGCGAGCTGGCCGAACTGCAACTGGAAGCACGCCTGAAGGGCGAGCTGCTGGAAGTGTTCTCGGTGGACAAGTTCCCGAAAATGACCGACTACGTGGTTCCGGCCGGCGTGCGTATCGCCGACACCGCCCGTGTGCGCCTGGGCGCCTACATTGGCGAAGGCACCACCATCATGCACGAAGGCTTCGTCAACTTTAACGCGGGTACCGAAGGCCCGGGCATGATCGAAGGCCGCGTTTCCGCGGGCGTATTCGTCGGCAAGGGCTCGGACCTGGGCGGCGGCTGCTCGACCATGGGCACCCTGTCCGGTGGCGGCAACATCGTCATCAAAGTAGGCGAAGGCTGCCTGATCGGCGCCAACGCCGGTATCGGTATTCCGCTGGGCGACCGCAACACTGTCGAAGCCGGCCTGTACATCACCGCGGGCACCAAGGTGAACCTGCTGGACGAGAACAACGAACTGGTCAAAGTGGTCAAGGCCCGCGACCTGGCCGGCCAGACCGACCTGCTGTTCCGCCGCAACTCGCTGAACGGCGCGGTAGAGTGCAAGACCCACAAGTCGGCCATCGAGCTGAACGAAGCGCTGCACGCTCACAACTGAGAACCCTGCCGGGTTTGAGGTGTTAAGATCGGGTCTGGCGCCAATGCACCAGACCCGATTTTCATTCCAGGCCTCGCAAACATGTTCCAGCCCTCTCCCTGGCGTGCCGACTTCCCCGCCATCGCCGCCCTGCAACGGCAGCACCAGACTTATCTGGACAGCGCCGCCACCACCCAGAAGCCGCAAGCCTTGCTCGATGCCCTGAGCCATTACTACGGCCATGGCGCAGCCAACGTGCACCGTGCCCAGCATTTGCCAGGTGCGCTGGCGACCCAGGCCTTCGAAACCAGCCGCGACAAAGTCGCCGCCTGGCTCAATGCCGCAGACTCGCGGCAGATCGTGTTCACCCACGGCGCCACCTCGGCACTGAACCTGCTGGCCTATGGCCTGGAGCACCGCCTCGAAGCCGGTGACGAAATTGCCATCAGTGCCCTGGAGCACCATGCCAACCTGCTGCCCTGGCAACAGCTGGCGTACCGGCGCAACCTGCGCCTGGTGGTGCTGCCACTGGACGCCCATGGTCGTATCGACCAGGACCAGGCACTGCAACTGATCGGCCCGCGCACCCGAGTACTCGCCATCAGCCAGCTGTCCAACGTGCTGGGTACCTGGCAACCGCTGCCTGCGCTGCTGGCCCATGCCCGCGCCCAGGGCGCGCTGACGGTGGTCGATGGTGCCCAGGGCGTGGTGCATGGTCGCCAGGACATGCAGCAACTGGGCTGCGACTTCTATGTGTTTTCCAGCCACAAGCTGTACGGCCCGGACGGCGTCGGCGTGCTCTATGGCCGCGCCCAGGCCCTGGCGCTGTTGCGCCACTGGCAGTTCGGTGGCGAGATGGTGCAGCTGGCCGAGTACCACAGCGCCAGCTTCCGTCCCGCGCCCCTGGGCTTCGAAGCGGGTACGCCACCGATTGCCGGGGTGATCGGCCTGGGTGCGACACTGGACTATCTGGCCAGCCTCGATGCCCATGCGGTCGCAGCGCATGAAGCCAGCCTGCACCAGCACCTGCTGCGTGGCCTGGGCGACCGCGAGGGCGTGCGGGTGTTGGGCACACCGCAGGCGGCCCTGGCCAGTTTCGTCATCGAGGGCGTGCACAACGCCGATATCGCTCACCTGCTGACTGAACAGGGCATTGCCGTGCGTGCGGGTCACCACTGCGCCATGCCACTGCTGAAGGGGCTGGGGCTGGAAGGCGCGATACGGGTATCGCTGGGTTTGTACAACGACAGCGATGACGTGCAGCGTTTCTTCGACGCGCTGGACCAAGGCCTGGAGCTGTTGCGATGAGCCTGCCGGAACAGGCGCACCAAGCGCTGGAAGCTTTTCAACAGGGCAAAGGCTGGGAACAGCGTGCGCGGCTGCTGATGCAGTGGGGTGACCGCCTGGAGCCGCTGGCAGACGCCGAAAAGACCGAGGCCAACCGGGTGCATGGCTGCGAGAGCCTGGTGTGGCTGGTGGCCGAGCAGATCGAGGGCGTGTGGCGGTTCAAGGCCAGCAGCGATGCCCGCTTGTTGCGTGGGCTGCTGGCGCTGTTGCTGGTGCGGGTGCAGGGACTGGCCAGTGAGGAGCTGGCCGGGATTGATCTGCGCGAGTGGTTTACCCAGCTCGGGCTGGAACGCCAACTGTCGCCGTCGCGCAGCAATGGGCTGCATGCGGTGTTGCAGCGGATGGCGGAGTTGGCGTCCAACCGCTGAATCGGCGCCGGTTTCTTCGCGGGCCTGCCCGCTCCCACAGGTACGGCATCATGCTTGAGAGAGATGCAGTACCTGTGGAAGCGGTCGGGCCCGTGAAGACGCCCACGCGGTCTATTCAGGCTTTACCCGTTCCGACGGCCGGCGCGCTCCAGCCACCAGTTTTTCTATCGCCTTGCTCGCCGCTACCATGCCAAAGGTCGCGGTCACCATCATCACTGCACCAAAGCCACCCGAGCAGTCCAGCCGCACGCCCTCACCGACAAAGCTTTTCTGCAGGCAAACGCTGCCATCCCCCTTGGGGTAACGCAGCTGCTCACTGGAGAATACGCACGGCACGCCATAGTTGCGGCTGACATTACGCGAGAAGTTGTAGTCGCGGCGCAGGGTGGAACGCACCCGTGAAGCCAATGGGTCGTTGAAGGTCTTGTTCAGGTCGGCGATCTGGATCTGCGTCGGGTCGATCTGCCCGCCCGCGCCACCGGTAGTGACAATGGCAATCTTGCGCCGCCGACACCAGGCGATCAACGCCGCCTTGGACATGACGCTGTCGATGCAGTCGATCACGCAATCGAGATGCTCGGTGATGTACTCGGCCATGGTCTCGCGGGTGACGAAGTCGGCCACCGCATGCACCGTACACCCTGGGTTGATCGCCCGCAGGCGCTCGGCCATGACCTCGACCTTGGGCCGCCCCACCTGCCCTTCCAGCGCATGGGCCTGGCGGTTGGTGTTACTGACGCAGACATCGTCCAGGTCGAACAAGGTGATCTCGCCCACGCCGCTGCGTGCCAGTGCTTCGGCCACCCACGAGCCCACCCCGCCAATACCGACCACAGCCACATGGGCCTGGCCCAGACGTTGCAGCCCCTGGTCGCCATACAGCCGGGCAACGCCGGCAAAGCGTGGATCTTCTGTGCTCATGTTCATACCCCAAAAAACCGGCGCGCATTATATGCCAGTGGACCCTTGGCCTGCATCGTTAGGAAAGAGACTGCCAACCCTGCTTTAATGTCCTATCACTTCCACATGAATGGACGACGATGTCTTCACGTAAATTCGGCCTGAACCTGGTAGTGGTGCTGGCCATCGCCGCACTGTTCACCGGGTTCTGGGCACTGATCAACCGCCCGGTCTCCGCCCCCGCCTGGCCAGAACAGATCTCTGGCTTTTCGTATTCGCCGTTCCGCCTGGGCGAAAGCCCACAGAAGGGTCAGTACCCCACTGACGACGAAATGCGCCAGGACCTGGAGCAACTGAGCAAGCTGACCGACAGCATCCGTATCTATACCGTGGAAGGTACCCAGGCCGACGTCCCGCGCCTGGCCGAGGAGTTCGGCCTGCGGGTGACGCTGGGGATATGGATCAGCCCGGACCTGGAGCGCAACGAGCGCGAAATCGCCACGGCCATCCAGCTGGCCAACACGTCGCGCAGCGTGGTGCGGGTGGTGGTCGGCAACGAGGCGCTGTTCCGTGAAGAAGTCACACCGGAAAACCTGATCAAATACCTGGACCGCGTACGCGCAGCCGTGAAGGTGCCCGTGACCACCAGTGAACAATGGCACATCTGGAAGGAACATCCTGAGCTGGCCAGGCACGTCGACCTGATTGCCGCGCACATCCTGCCCTACTGGGAGTTCGTGCCGATGAAGGATTCGGTCGAGTTCGTCCTCGACCGCGCCCGTGAACTGAAGCATCAGTTCCCGCGCAAACCCCTGCTGCTGTCGGAAGTCGGCTGGCCGAGCAACGGCCGCATGCGCGGCGGTGCCGATGCCACACAGGCCGACCAGGCCATCTACTTGCGCACCCTGGTCAACACCCTCAACCGCCGTGGCTACAACTACTTTGTCATTGAAGCCTATGACCAACCCTGGAAGGCCAGCGACGAAGGTTCGGTAGGCGCCTACTGGGGCGTCTACAACGCCGAGCGGCAGCAGAAGTTCAACTTCGACGGCCCCGTGGTGGCGATCCCGCAGTGGCGGGCCCTGGCAGTGGCGTCGGTGGTGCTGGCAGTGATCGCCCTGATGGTGCTGTTCATCGATGGCTCGGCCTTGCGCCAGCGTGGCCGTACCTTCCTGACGTTCATCACCTTCCTGTGCGGGTCGGTGCTGGTGTGGATCGCCTATGACTACAGCCAGCAATACAGCACCTGGTTCAGCCTGACCGTGGGCGTGCTGCTGGCCCTCGGCGCGCTGGGCGTGTTCATCGTGCTGCTCACCGAGGCCCACGAACTGGCCGAGGCGGTCTGGATACGCAAGCGCCGACGCGAATTCCTGCCCGTGCAGGCCGACAGTGCCTACCGGCCCAAGGTGTCGGTGCATGTGCCGTGCTACAACGAGCCACCTGAGATGGTGAAACAGACCCTGGACGCCCTGGCCGCCCTGGACTACCCCGACTACGAAGTGCTGGTGATCGACAACAACACCAAGGACCCGGCCGTGTGGGAGCCGCTCAAGGCCCACTGCGAAAAGCTTGGCGAGCGCTTCAAGTTCTTCCACGTCGCGCCTCTGGCCGGCTTCAAGGGTGGCGCGCTGAATTACCTGATCCCGCACACGGCCAAGGACGCCGAAGTGATCGCGGTAATCGACTCGGACTACTGCGTCGACCGCAACTGGCTCAAGCACATGGTGCCGCACTTCTCCGACCCGAAAATTGCCGTGGTGCAGTCACCGCAGGATTACCGCGACCAGCACGAAAGCGCCTTCAAGAAGCTGTGCTACAGCGAATACAAGGGCTTCTTCCACATCGGTATGGTCACCCGCAACGACCGTGACGCGATCATCCAGCACGGCACCATGACCATGACCCGGCGCAGTGTGCTGGAAGAACTGGGCTGGGCCGAGTGGTGCATCTGCGAGGACGCCGAACTGGGCCTGCGCGTGTTCGAGAAAGGCCTGTCCGCCGCCTACGCCCACAACAGCTACGGCAAAGGCCTGATGCCCGACACCTTCATTGACTTCAAGAAGCAACGCTTCCGCTGGGCCTACGGCGCCATCCAGATCATCAAGCACCACGCCGGCGCGCTGCTGCGCGGCAAAGGCAGCCAGCTGACCCGTGGCCAGCGCTACCACTTCCTGGCCGGCTGGCTACCGTGGATCGCCGATGGCATGAACATCTTCTTCACCATCGGCGCGCTGCTGTGGTCGGCGGCGATGATCATCGTGCCGCATCGGGTCGATCCGCCCCTGATGATCTTCGCCATCCCGCCGCTGGCGCTGTTCTTCTTCAAGGTCGGCAAGATCATCTTCCTGTACCGCCGAGCGGTGGGGGTGAACCTCAAGGATGCCTTCGCAGCTGCGCTGGCCGGGCTGGCGCTGTCGCACACCATCGCCAAGGCGGTACTGTATGGTTTCTTCACCAGCAGCATGCCGTTCTTCCGAACGCCGAAGAACGCTGACAGCCATGGGTTGCTGGTGGCGATTTCCGAAGCCCGTGAAGAGCTGTTCATCATGTTGATGCTGTGGGGCGCGGCGCTGGGCATCTACCTGGTGCAGGGGCTTCCGAGTTCGGACATGCGCTTCTGGGTGGCGATGTTGCTGGTGCAGTCGTTGCCTTATGTGGCTGCGCTGGTGATGGCGTTCCTGTCGTCGCTGCCCAAGCCCGCAGAAAAGGCTGCCGAAGCGCAGCAGGCTTGAAGCTGCCTGGGCTGACCTGTGCAGCCCATTCGCGGGCACGCTCGCGAATGGGCCGTGCTGCCCGAAACCATTTGATATAAGATAACGCCCCTCAGATTTCCCCGCCTTGCCTTGCCCCGGAGTCCCCCATGACGGCCCCTGCCGAGCTCTCGCCTACCCTTCAACTGGCCTGCGACCTTATCCGTCGCCCCTCGGTCACCCCCGTCGACGCCGATTGCCAGGCGCAGATGATGAGCCGTCTGGGCGCCGTCGGTTTCCAGCTGGAGCCGATGCGCATTGAAGACGTCGACAACTTCTGGGCTACCCACGGCAGCCAGGACGGCCCGGTACTGTGTTTTGCCGGCCACACCGACGTGGTGCCTACCGGCCCGGTCCAGCAATGGCAGCATGAACCCTTCGAGGCACTGATCGACGCCGACGGCATGCTCTGCGGCCGTGGCGCCGCCGACATGAAGGGCAGCCTGGCGTCCATGGTCATCGCCAGCGAGCGCTTCGTGCAGGACTACCCGAACCATCGCGGCAAGGTCGCGTTTCTGATCACCAGCGACGAGGAAGGCCCCGCCCACCACGGCACCAAAGCGGTGGTCGAGCGCCTGAAAGCGCGCAACGAGCGCCTGGACTGGTGCATCGTCGGCGAACCGTCCAGCACCACCTTGTTGGGTGACGTGGTCAAGAACGGTCGCCGCGGTTCGCTGGGCGCCAAACTGACCATACGCGGCAAGCAGGGCCATGTGGCCTACCCGCACCTGGCGCGCAACCCGATCCACCTGGCCGCCCCGGCCCTGGCGGAACTGGCTGCCGAGCACTGGGACGAAGGCAATGCCTTCTTCCCGCCAACCAGCTTCCAGATCTCCAACCTCAATTCCGGCACCGGCGCTACCAACGTGGTCCCGGGCGAGCTGACCGCGCTGTTCAACTTCCGCTTCTCTACCGAGTCCACCGTCGAAGGCCTGCAGGCCCGAGTGTCGGCGATTCTCGACAAGCATGAACTGGACTGGTCGGTCGACTGGGCACTGTCGGGCCTGCCGTTCCTGACCGAACCAGGCGAGCTGCTCGACGCCGTGGCGGCCAGCATCAAGGGCGTCACCGGTCGCGATACCCAGCCTTCCACCAGCGGCGGTACCTCCGATGGCCGCTTCATCGCAACCATGGGCACCCAGGTGGTCGAACTCGGCCCGGTCAACGCCACCATCCACCAGGTTGACGAGCGGATCCTGGCCAGCGACCTCGATCTGCTGACCGAAATCTACTACCAGACCCTGGTCCGGTTGCTCGCCTGATGCTTGCCTGCCCGCTTTGCCAGGCGCCGCTGAGCCGGCTCGACAATGGTGTGGTGTGCCCGGCTGGCCACCGCTTCGACCGCGCCCGCCAGGGTTACCTGAACCTGCTGCCGGTGCAGCACAAGAACAGCCGCGACCCCGGTGACAACCAGGCCATGGTCGAGGCACGCCGCGACTTTCTCGACGCGGGCCATTACGCGCCAGTCGCCCGCCGCCTGGCCGAGCTGGCCGCCGAGCGCCAGCCTGGCACCTGGCTGGACATCGGCTGCGGCGAGGGTTACTACACCGCACAGATCGCCCAGGCCTTGCCGGCCGCCGACGGCTATGCGCTGGACATCTCCCGCGAAGCGGTCAAGCGCGCCTGCCGCCGAGCACCGGCGGTCACCTGGATGGTCGCCAGCATGGCCCGGGTACCGCTGACCGATGCCAGCTGCCAGTTCATCGCCAGCGTTTTCAGCCCGCTGGACTGGGCCGAGGCCAAGCGTTTGCTCAGCCCCGGCGGCGGCCTGATGCGGGTCGGCCCGACCAGCGGCCACCTGATGGAACTGCGTGAAGTGCTCTACGATGAAGTACGCCCTTACGCCGACGACAAGCACCTGGCCCTGGTCCCTGAAGGCATGGCCCACGCCCACAGCGAAACCCTCGAGTTCCGCCTGAGCCTGGCCGCGTCCAAGGCCCGCGCCGACCTGCTGGCCATGACCCCACACGGCTGGCGCGCCAGCGCCGAAAAACGTGCCCGGGTGATCGACCAGCCCGAGCCGTTCGAGGTCACGGTTTCCATGCGTTATGACTATTTCGTGCGCCAAGACTGAGCACACCCGGAGCCCTTATGCGTCAACCTGATATCGAGATCTACCTGAAGGACGCCGACGTCGACCACAAGCAGATTGCCGAGTGGCTCGCCCAGGCAATCGGCCCGTGCACCGAGTGGAAGCAGAAAGGCCATACCTTCAAATGCCAGGCCGGTAACATTCCGGTCACTTGGTTACCCAAGGCTGTAGGGAAATGGAACAGCCTGTACCTGGAAAGCGACCAGACGCCGTGGGCCGATGACGTTGCCTGCGCCCGCGCCGCATTTGCCGCGCTGGGTGTGGAAGTGCGCTGCGCGCCGGGTGGCTGGGTCGAGGAAGACGGGGAAGAAGATGCTGACCGCTGGGTCCGCATCAGCGCCGACGGTGAAGAGGAAATCACCTGGCGTACATCATGAAACGGCAGCCTTGCTCGTTTCTGTAGGAGCGGGTTTACCCGCGAACACGGGCTATGCCCGTGGCAGCCACCGTGGTGGCTGCTTCGCGGGCAAGCCCGCTCCTACGGCTTGAAACCAGAGGCTCAGAGGCCCACTACGTCTTCGGCTTGCAGGCCTTTCTGGCCCTGCACGCAGGCGTACTCCACCCGCTGCCCTTCGACCAGGGTACGATGCCCCTCACCGCGAATCGCCCGATAGTGGACGAAGACATCCGCACCACCTTCGCGCTGAATGAAGCCATAACCCTTGGCATCGTTGAACCACTTTACATTCCCAGTCTCACGAGACGACATCTGAACTACTCCGGATTTTTATTGTGAAGATCGCCTTGCAGGCACGAGGTCACCTGCCCCGTGCCAACGCCGCTTGCCGAAATATCCTGCAAGTGGCAGGCCGAGTATATGACACAGAACAAAAAAAATTGATGACGGTCCCGTCGTTGGCCGAATTTTGCTGAACTTACGCCGATACGGCAGACTAAATAGCAGAATACCCACCTGAAAATCACACCCAGGGCACACACCCCATGACCCGTTCCCCCCTGCACCGCCTGATCTTCGGCGGCCTGCGTCGCCTGTTGTACCTGTGGGTGCGCTCCGAGACCATCAACCAGTCTTCCATGACCCTCAACCTCGACCGCAGCCGGCCGGTGTTCTATGCGCTGCCCTCGCCCGCGCTCACTGACCTGGCCGTGCTCGACCACGAGTGCACCAAGGCGGGGCTGCCGCGCCCGGTGCTGCCGGTAGCCGTCGGCCCACTGCAGGAACCCGCCGCGTTCTTCTACCTGACCCCCGACCCGGACTGGCTCGGCCGCCAGGACAAAAGCGGCGCCCCGCCCACGCTCGAGCGCCTGGTGGCTGCCGTCAGCCAGCATGCCGAAGAAGATGCGCAGATCATTCCTGTCAGCGTGTTCTGGGGCCAGACCCCGGCCAGCGAGTCCAGCCCCTGGAAGCTGCTGTTCGCCGACAGCTGGGCGGTAACCGGGCGCCTGCGCCGGCTGCTGACCGTACTGATCCTGGGGCGCAAGACCCGGGTACAGTTCTCCGCGCCAATCCACCTGCGCGAACTGGTGCAGCACAACAAAGGCCACGAGCGCACCGTGCGCATGGCCCAGCGCCTGATGCGCGTGCACTTTCGCAACCTCAAGACTGCCGTCATCGGCCCGGACATCTCGCACCGACGAACCTTGGTCAAAGGCCTGGTACATGCCCCGCAAGTGCGCCAGGCGATTGCCGACGAAGCGCAGCGCGAGAACCTGCCGCTGGCCAAAGCCGAGGCCCAGGCACTGCGCTATGGCAACGAGATAGCCTCGGACTACACCTATACCGCCATCCGCTTCCTCGAAGTGGTGCTCAGCTGGTTCTGGAACAAGATCTACGACGGCATCAAGGTCAACCACATCGAACAGGTGCAGGGTATCGCCCCTGGCCATGAAGTGATCTACGTGCCATGCCACCGCAGCCACATCGACTACCTGCTGCTGTCGTACCTGCTGTTCCGCAACGGTCTCACCCCGCCGCACGTGGCTGCGGGCATCAACCTCAACATGCCGGTGGTCGGTAACCTGCTACGCCGTGGTGGCGCCTTCTTCATGCGCCGCACGTTCAAGGGCAACCCGCTTTACACGGCAGTGTTCAACGAGTACCTGCACACCCTGTACACCAAGGGCTTCCCGGTCGAGTACTTCGTCGAAGGCGGCCGCTCGCGTACTGGGCGCATGTTGCAGCCGCGCACCGGGATGCTGGCCATTACCCTGCGCAGCTTCCTGCGCTCGTCGCGTACGCCAATCGTGTTCGTGCCGGTGTACATCGGCTACGAGCGCGTGCTCGAAGGCCGTACCTACCTGGGCGAACTGCGCGGCGCCAGCAAGAAGAAGGAGTCGGTGTTCGACATCTTCAAGGTGTTCGGCGCACTCAAGCAGCGCTTTGGCCAGGTCTACGTGAACTTCGGCGAGCCCATCCGCCTGGCTGGCTTCCTCGACCAGCAGCAGCCCGGCTGGCGTGAACAGGATCACGGTCCGCAGTACCGTCCGGACTGGCTCAACGCCACCACCGCCCGCCTTGGAGAAACCGTGGCCCGTCACCTCAACGAGGCGGCCGCCATCAACCCGGTCAACCTGGTGGCCCTGGCACTGCTGTCCACCAGCCGCCTTGCCCTGGACGAGCGCGCCCTGACCCGCGTTCTCGACCTGTACCTGGCGCTGCTGCGCCAAGTGCCCTACTCGCCGCACACCACCCTGCCCGAGGGCGACGGCAAAGCACTGATCGAACATGTGCGCAGCATGAACCTGGTGGCCGAGCAGAAGGACGCCTTGGGCCGCATCCTCTACCTGGATGAAGGCAACGCGGTGCTGATGACCTACTACCGCAACAATGTGCTGCACATCTTCGCCCTGCCGGCGCTGCTCGCCAGTTTCTTCCTCAGCAGTTCACGCATGAGCCGCCAACTGCTGGGCCAGTATGTGCATGCACTTTATCCCTATCTGCAGGCCGAACTGTTCCTGCGCTGGACGCCGGAACAGCTGGACGAGGTCATCGACCAATGGCTGGTCGCGCTGGTGGAACAGGGCCTGCTGCGCCAGGACAACGACCTGTACGTACGCCCGGCGCCCAGCTCGCGGCAGTTCGTGTTGCTGACCCTGCTCGCCCGCACCATCACCCAGACCCTGCAGCGCTTCTACATGGCCACCTCGCTGCTGATCAACAGCGGGCAGAACAGCCTGAGCGCCGAAGCGCTGGAAGACCTGTGCGTGATGATGGCCCAGCGCCTGTCGATCCTGCATGGCCTGAACGCACCGGAGTTCTTCGACAAGACGCTGTTCCGCCACTTCATCCAGACCTTGCTTCAGCAAGGCGTGCTGCACGCCGACGCGCAAGGCAAGCTGGGTTATCACGACAAGCTCGGCGAGCTGGCCGAGGGCGTAGCCAAGCGAGTACTGTCGGCCGAGCTGCGCCTGTCTATCCGCCAGGTGGCCCTGCACCGTGACGACGGGCTGGAAACTTCGACCCTCTAACGGTTCATCGGTCGGCAAAATCCGCTAAAGTCCGTGGGGTTGGCCACAAGCCAGCTCCAAGGACACCGGAGATTCCATGAAAAAGCTCTTTATGCTGTGTTGCGCATCCCTGCTTGCAGCCTGCTCCAGCCAAACCCCACCCAACCAGGCCAGCCTGGACGGCGAAGTCTTCTACCTGCAGCGCATTGCCCTGCCGCCTGCCGCCACCCTGAGCGTGGAACTGCAGGATGTGTCGCTGATGGACGCCCCTGCCGTGACCCTCGCGCGCCAGGCCGGTCCGGTCAAAGGCAACGTGCCGCTGCCGTTCCATCTCACCTATGACCCCGCGCAGGTCAAGCCTGGCCACCGCTATGCGGTGAGCGCGCGCATCGAGCTGAATGGCAAGTTGCTGTTCATCAATACCGAACACCACGGTGTCGCGCTTGATGGCAGTGACCCGCAATCGGTACGCATCAAGGTAGATCAGGTTCGCTGATACCCGCACTCATCCGTTTACAAGGAAAGCTTCATGATCCGCACTTCCCTGCGCTTCACCACCCTGTGCGCCGGCCTGCTGCTGTCGGCCAGTGCCCTGGCCCTGTCGCTGGGCGACCTCAGCCAGAAAGACGCCACCGGCGGCCTGAAAGATGCCCTGACCCAAGGTGCGCAGCTGGCCGTCAAGCAACTGAGCACCCCTGGCGGCTTCAGCAACAATCCGGACGTGCGCATCGAGCTGCCAGGCAACCTGGGCAAAGCCGCCAAGGCGATGAAGATGTTCGGCAAGGGTGAACAGGTCGAAGCCCTGGAAACCAGCATGAACAAAGCCGCCGAGGCAGCCGTGCCACAGGCCCAGGCGATTCTGGTGGATGCCGTGAAGAACATGAGCGTGACCGATGCCAAGGGCATTCTCAGCGGCGGTGACGACTCGGCCACCCAGTACCTGAACAAGAGCAGCCGCGAGCAGATCCGCGCCAAGTTCCTGCCAATCGTCAAGCAGGCCACCGACAAGGTCGGCGTGGCCCAGCAGTACAATGCCTTCGCTGCCCAGGCCAAAGGCCTGGGGCTGGTCAAGGATGACGCCAATATCGAGAACTACGTGACCGAGAAGGCGCTGGATGGCCTGTTCGAGATGATCGGCAAACAGGAGCAGAACATTCGCCAGAACCCGGCAGCGGCGGCTACCAGCCTGGCCAAGAAGGTCTTCGGCGCGCTGTAGGAGCGGGCTCACCCGCGAAAGGGCCGGGCCTGCTGGCCAATTTTCACCAGCCGTTCACCGTTGCTGCCGCTACCGTATTCGCGGGTAAACCCGCTCCTACACTGATCTGGACTGCGCGGTCCTCTGTAGGAGCGGGTTCACCCGCGAAAGGGCCGGGCCTGCTGGCCAATTTTCACCAGCCGCTCACCGTTGCTGCCGCCACCGTATTCGCGGGTAAACCCGCTCCTACACTGATCTGGACTGCGCGGTCCTCTGTAGGAGCGGGTTCACCCGCGAAAGGGCCGGGCCTGCTGGCCAATTTTCACCAGCCGCTCACCGTTGCTGCCGCCACCGTATTCGCGGGTAAACCCGCTCCTACACGGCGGCGGGGTTGGACACAGGCCGTTGTAGGAGCGGTCTTCAGCCCTTCTTCACCCTGAACCATGCCGCATACAACGCCGGCAGGAACAGCAGTGTAAGCACCGTGGCCACGATCAACCCGCCCATGATCGCCACCGCCATCGGCCCGTAGAACACGCTACGCGACAACGGGATCATGGCCAGCACCGCCGCCAGCGCGGTCAGCACGATCGGCCGGAAGCGCCGCACCGTAGCCTCGATGATCGCCTGCCAGCGCTCCATCCCTGCTGCGATGTCCTGCTCGATCTGGTCCACCAGGATCACCGAGTTGCGCATGATCATCCCCGCCAGGGCAATGGTGCCGAGCATGGCGACAAAGCCGAACGGCTGGCGGAACACCAGCAGGAACAGTGTCACACCGATCAGCCCCAGCGGCGCGGTGAGGAACACCATCACCGTGCGCGAGAAACTGCGCAGCTGGATCATCAGCAAGCTCAGGACTACCACGATGAACAGTGGCATGCCGGCATTCACCGACTTCTGCCCACGTTCGGAATCCTCCACCGTGCCGCCCACCTCCAGCAGGTAGCCATCGGGCAGCTTGGCGCGGATTTCCTGCAGGGTCGGCAGAATCTGCTTCACCAGCGTCGCCGGCTGCTCCTGGTCGTAGATATCGGCACGCACGGTCACCGTCGGCAAGCGGTTGCGGTGCCAGATAATGCCTTCTTCAAAGCCGTACTCCAGGGTCGCCACCTGCGACAGCGCCACGCTCTGGCCATTGTCGGTGGGCAACGCCAGGCTACCCAGGTTGGCCAGCTCGCTGCGCTCCTGGAGGGTGCCGCGCAGCAGGATCTCGATCAGTTCGTTGTCTTCGCGGTACTGGCTGACCGTGGTGCCGATCAGCGAGCTTTGCAGGAAGCTCGCCAGGTGCGAAGTGCTCACGCCCAGCGCACGGGCGCGGTCCTGGTCGATTTCGAGGAACACCGCCTTGCTGGGTTCTTCCCAGTCCAGGTGCACGTTCACCACATGCGGGTTCTCGCGCACCTTGTCCGCCACTTCACGGGCCAGTGCACGGGCCCTCTCGATATGCTCGCCAGTGACCCGGAACTGCACCGGGTAGCCCACGGGTGGGCCGTTTTCCAGGCGCGTGACCCGGGCGCGCAGGTCGGGGAACTGCTGGTCCACAGTGCTGATCAGCCAACTGCGCAGGCGCTCGCGGTCTTCCATCGACTTGGCCAACACCACGAACTGGGCAAAGCTGGCTGCCGGCAGTTGCTGGTCCAACGGCAGGTAGAAGCGCGGTGAACCGGTGCCCACATAGGCCACGTAGTTGTCGATACCGTCCTGCTGCTTGAGCAGCGCCTCCAGCTGCTTGACCCGCTCGGCGGTATTGGCCAGCGAGGCGCCTTCGGCCAGCTTCAGGTCAACCATCAGCTCCGGGCGCCCGGAGGCCGGGAAGAACTGCTGGGGTACGAAGCGGAACAGCAGGAGGCTGCCGACAAAAGCGGCAACGGTCAGCAGGATTACCGTCTTGCGCCGCCGTACGCACCACTCCACCAGCCGTCGCACGCGCTGGTAGAACGGGGTGGCGTATGGGTCTGGAGCATGGCCGTCCTTGCCATGACGCGCCGCATGCAGCTTGGCCAGGTCGGGTAGCAGGCGCTCGCCCAGGTAAGGCACGAACACCACAGCCGCCACCCAAGAGGTCAGCAAAGCGATGGTTACCACCTGGAAGATCGACCGGGTGTATTCGCCCGTGCTGGAGGCCGCGGTGGCAATCGGCAGAAAGCCTGCTGCCGTGATCAGCGTACCGGTGAGCATCGGGAAGGCCGTACTCGTCCAGGCATAGCTGGCTGCCTTGAGGCGGTCATAGCCCTGCTCCATCTTGATCGCCATCATCTCCACGGCAATGATCGCGTCGTCCACCAGCAAGCCCAGGGCCAGCACCAGCGCGCCAAGGGAAATCTTGTGCAGGCCGATGCCGAAGTAATGCATGGCGGCAAAGGTCATGGCCAACACCAGCGGAATGGCCAGCGCCACCACCAGGCCAGTGCGCAGGCCCAGCGAGAAGAAGCTCACCAGCAGCACAATGACCAACGCCTCAACCAGCACCTGCACGAACTCGCCCACGCCGGCCTTGACCGCCGCCGGTTGATCCGAAACCTTGCGCAGCGCCATGCCGGCAGGCAGGTTATGCGCCAGGCGCTCGAACTCGCCTTCCAGGGCCTTGCCCAGTACCAGGATGTCGCCACCGTCTTTCATCGACACCGCCAGGCCAATGGCATCCTCGCCCATGAAGCGCATGCGCGGTGCAGGTGGGTCGTTGAAGCCACGGTGCACCTCGGCGACATCACCAATCCGGAAGGTGCGATCACCCACGCGAATGGGGAACTGGCGGATCTGCTCGACACTGTCGAAACGCCCGCTCACGCGCAGTTGCAAGCGCTCGCTGGGCGTCTCGAAGAAACCGGCGGTGCTCACCGCGTTCTGCTCTTGCAACGCCTTCTGCACGGCTTCCAGCGGCACGCCGAGGGTGGCCAGCTTGAGGTTGGACAGCTCGATCCAGACTTTCTCGTCCTGCAGGCCGATCAGCTCGACCTTGCCCACATCCTTGACCCGCTGCAGTTGGATCTGGATACGGTCGGCGTAGTCCTTGAGCACCGCATAGTCAAAGCCTTCGCCAGTCAGCGCATAGATATTGCCGAAGGTGGTGCCGAACTCGTCGTTGAAGAACGGGCCCTGGATCTCCGGCGGCAAAGTGTGGCGAATGTCCGCAACCTTCTTGCGGATCTGGTACCACAACTCGGGGATATCCTTGGAGTGCAGCGAGTCGCGGGCCATGAAAGTAACCTGCGATTCGCCGGGGCGAGAGAACGAGACGATCCTCTCGTACTCACCGGTTTCCATCAGCTTCTTCTCGATGCGCTCGGTCACCTGCCGCGCCACTTCTTCAGCGCTGGCGCCTGGCCACAGGGTGCGGATGACCATGGCCTTGAAGGTGAATGGCGGGTCCTCGCTCTGGCCAAGCTTGGTGTACGACATGGCGCCAATGGCGGCCAGCAGGATCATCAGGAACAGGACGATCTGGCGGTTGCGCAGCGCCCAGGCAGAAAGGTTGAAACCCATCGGGACTTACTCCTTGGCCGTCAGGTTCACTACACGGTTGCTGCGGTCCACGGGGCGTACCTCCTGGCCCTCGCGCAGTACATGGCCACCAGCGGCAACCACCCAGTCACCCGGGTCCAGGCCTTCGAGCACCGGCACACTGTCGCTGCCATAAGCCCCCAGGCGCACGGTCGCCCGCTCCAGGCGGCTTTCCTTGTTCACCCGCCAGACATAGGCCTGACCGTTTTCCGCAGTCACTGCCGACAGCGGTACCGCCAGCGGGATCAGCCCATCCTTGGCGATGAACACCCGGGCGCTCTGGCCCAGCTCGGCCGGTACGGCGGCCGTGGTGAAGGCGATGCGCGCCGCGAACGTGCGCGAGCGCGGGTCGGCGGCCGGTGACAGCTCGCGAATGCGCCCCTGGAAACGCGCCTGCGGGTGCGACCACAGCTCCACGCTCACCGGTTGGCCCACAGCGAAGCGGGCAAACTGCTGCTCCGGCAGGCCGATGGCCACTTCTCGCTCGCCATCGGCGGCAAGGGTGAACACGGTCTGCCCGGCGGCGACCACCTGGCCCACTTCAACCTGGCGCTTGGCGATCACCCCGGCCTGCGGCGCACGCAATACGGCATATTCGGCCTGGTTGCCCGCCACATCGAACTCGGCCTTGGCCTGCTTCAGACGGGCAAGGCCTGCACGGTACAGGTTTTCGGCATTGTCGTACTGGGAGTGGCTGACCATCTGCCGCTCCAGCAGCTTCTGGTAGCGGTCGCGTTCGGCGCGCACCAATGCCAGGTTGGCCTCGGCAGCCGCCAGCTGGGCGCGGTTGGCTTCAAGTTGCAGGCGCACGTCCTGTGGGTCCAGTTCGGCCAGCGGCTGGTCGGCCTTGACCCGCTGCCCCTCCTCCACCAGTCGCTTGCTGACCTTGCCGCCAATGCGGAAAGCCAACTCCGGCTCGAAGCGCGCGCGCACTTCGCCGGGGTAACTGTCGGCAGCGGCTTCGGCAGGCTGCGGCTGCACCACCAGCGCCGGGCGCGGCGCGGCGGGTGGGGCGGCTTCCTGGCCACACGCCGCCAGAAGCAGGGCAGCAGCGGCGGGCAGAGCGATGGACAAGGCATGGCGCAACATGATGAATCCTTTCGCGGAGTGCACATTTAATATTTGTACTGGCTGGTATATTAAATCAGCGCAACGATGCCGGGAAGGGCATGCGCTGGTTTTTCGACGACCTGGCTGGAGCCCTCTGGCGCCTGTGAGATCAAGCGGCGGCTGAACGCCCCCCTGTCGATCAGCTGAACGTTGGCAGGCCGCAGGTAAATGTCAGCTAGTTTTAGCCGTATCGCGGCTGACCCGTTAAGATGGAGATTCTTAAACCAGATGCAGACCACAATGCCCAACGACGCACCCATCGGCCCGGGCCGGCCCAAGGACCTGGCCAAGCGCGAGGCTATCCTCGAAGCGGCCAAGACGCTCTTCCTCAGCCTAGGCTACGCCAACACCAGCATGGATGCGGTCGCTGCGGCGGCAGGTGTTTCAAAGCTCACCGTGTACAGCCACTTCACCGACAAACAGACCCTGTTCTGCTCGGCGGTCATGGCCACCTGCCAGGTCCAGTTGCCTGACCTGCTGTTCGAGTATCCCGAGGGGGTGCCGGTAGAAGAAGTACTGCTGACCATTGCCCGCAACTTCCAGGCGCTTATCAGCAGTGACGAAGCGGTCAAACTCAGCCGCCTGATCATGGCCCAGGGCAGCCTGGACCCGAGTTTTGGCGAGTACTTCTACGAAGCCGGGCCCAAGCGCGTGCTCGCAGGCATGGAAGCGCTACTGCGCCGGGCTCATGAGCGTGGGCTGCTGCGCATCGACAACCCGCTGCGCGCCGCGGAGCACTTCTTCTGCCTGGTAAAAGGGGCACCGGATTACCGGTTGCTGCTGGGATGTGCGGGGCCGCTGGAAGGCAATCAAGCCGAGGCGCATGTGCGCGAGGTGGTGGGGGTGTTCTTGAGGGCATTCAAACCCTGATTTCTGGTTTTAGCAGGCTTCTTCGCGAACTTACCCGCGAAGAGGCCTGGGCAGGCCACACAAACGTCAGGCTTTCAACGCCTTCTTCGGATAAATGTCATACCGGCTCGACTTGCCTTCCAGGCTATGGCTCGGCTTCGGCCCATCGATGATCGGTGCCTTGCGCGGGCGCTTCACTACCACCCGGTGGCTGGCCAGCGCCAGGGCGGCTTCGAGCAGGGCCGGGGCATCCAGGTCGTCACCGACCAAAGGCCGGAACACGCGCATTTCCTTTTTCACCAGGGCGCTCTTGTCGCGGTGTGGGAACATCGGGTCGAGGTAGATCACCTGCGGCGCCTCCCCTTCCCAGGCGCGCATGCGCTCGATGGCGTTGCCGGTCAGCAGGCGCATGCGCCCGACAATCGGGCCCACCTCTTCATCCGCTCGCGCCCGCGCCAGGCCGTCCTCCAGCAGCGCGGCAATCAGCGGCTGGCGCTCGATCAGGGTCATCTGGCAGCCAAGGCTGGCCAGCACGAACGCGTCCTTGCCCAGCCCTGCCGTGGCATCCAGCACCTGCGGCCGGATACCTTGGGCAATGCCCACAGCCTTGGCGATCATCTGCCCGTTGCCACCGCCAAACTGGCGGCGATGCGCAGCCTGGCCTTCGACGAAGTCTACACGCACCGGCCCGGGCGCTTGCGGGCCAAGCTGCTGAATCTGCAAGCCGTCGGCGCCCACCTGCACCGCGAAGGCAGCGGTATCGTCCTGCAGCGGCAGGCCCAGGCGTTCAGCCCACGCCCTGGCCTGTTGCGCATACTCAGCTGTCATCGCCTCGACCCTGATACCCGTGCCATGCTCTTCCATCGTTCACACCCGAAAAATCAAACCAAGCCCTTAATGAATCGGCAGCCACGGCCGATACAGGCAATATCCCGCTATTCTGCCAGAGCACAGCGCGCACGACTGCCATGTCAGATACTCTTCCCATCGGCTTGACCTATTTGTCGCCTGTCGGCAACTACAGTCAGCACAACACCCAGGCACTCGGGGGCGTCAGCCACCTGTGGCAGGATTTCTTTGCCCGGGCCATGGCCGAGCAGCAGGAAGAGCCCGTAGACGGCGTCAGCCAGTCGTTCGTGCAGTACGACCAGGACAGCGGCGAACCCATCGGCGGCGCCCGTGCACTGGCCTTGATCGACGCCCAGCGCGCCTGCCCGGTGCACGACACCATCGTGGCGCCGCCCGAACCGTTGTTTCTGCCCAAGGCCGAGCTTGAAGCCAAGCTGCTGCCGCCCGCCCCCGAGCCGTTCAGCGCCATGGAACTGATCGAGCAGCAGCGCCAGCTCGACATCAACAACAGCTGGCTGCGCCCGGTGGTGATGAAGCAGGGTCAGCCGATCGCCGAACCCGGCCCTGGCCCCACGCCACGGTCACTGTTCCTGCCTATCGCCGAGCTGGAAAGCAACCTGCTGGACCCGGCCCCGGAACCGTTCGACGACGCCACCCTGGCCAAGCAGCAGAATGACCTGGAGTTCGACATCCACTGGGCGCGCCCAGTGGTGCTGAACAACGTGCGCGCGTACGCCTGAGGCTAACGACAGATCTGCCAGCGCCCCATGTCCAGGTGAAAGTGGTTGCGGTGCGCAGCGTTGTAGTCCGGCCCCAATACCGTGCTGAAGCTTTCGCATGCGGCCTGCTGCACCTGACGCAAGAATTCCGCCTTCTGCCCGCCCGCCTGCCAGTCACGCGCCAGGATAATGCGCTGGCCGTCCTTCAGGCGAAAACCGCTGATGTCCAGCGCATTGGCCGTAGCATGCTGGCTCAAACGGCCCTGCTTGCGGTGGTAGACGTTGCGGCAGGCAAAGCTGCCCAGGTGATCGACCTGCGTCACCGGTTGCCCAAACACTTCCTGCGCCGCCGGCTGCAAGCCATGGTTTTCGAACAGTGCATAGGCCACCGCCAACGGGCAACTGGCCAGAAAGCTGCTGCTCAGCCGCGCCTGGCCGCCCTCGATGCGCCATACGTTCTGCAGCGGGCAGTTGGCCGACGCCGGGCTGTCGGCTTGTGCCCGGTAACGCAGGTGGCTGGTTTCCAGCGCCTGCCGGCACAGCGTTGGGTCATCGCGTAGGCGCGACAGTTTGTAGGGGGTCAGCAGGTTGGGCGGCTGGCGTACGTCCAGCGGCGCCCAGGGGGTCCATGTGGCAGGCAGGCACCAGCCGAAGTGCCAGGCCAGGCCGGCCACCGTAAGCAGGCCGGCCAGTAGCGCCAGCAATGCCCTCATCAGCGGCGGAACAGATCGTTCAGCTGGGCAAACGGCATTGCCTGCTCACCGTAGCCGAACGTGCCCTCATCGCGAATTTCCTGCGCCGCCCGGTAGAAGGCCCCGAGTGCAGCACGGGCCAGCGACGAGCCAACGCTGACGCGGCGCACGCCCAGGTCCTGCAACTGGTTGACGCTCAGCGGCACGCCCGCCATGCCCATCAGCACATTCACAGGTCGCGGTGCGACTGCCTGCACCACGGCACGGACTTCCTCCACGGTGCGCAACCCGGGCGCGTAGAGCACGTCGGCACCGGCTTCGGCATAGGCTTGCAGGCGCAGGATGGTGTCGTCGAGGTCCATGCGCCCGTGCAGCAGGTTTTCTGCACGAGCGCACAAGGTGAACGGGAATGGCAGGCTTCGCGCAGCCTGCACGGCAGCGCGCACGCGTTCCACAGCCAGCCCGAAGTCATAGATAGGCGCATCACTGCGGCCGCTGGCATCTTCGATGGAGCCGCCCACCAGGCCAATTTCGGCGGCACGCAGAATGGTCTGGGCACAGTCTTCGGGCAAGTCGCCAAAACCGTTTTCCAGATCGGCGGCCACCGGCAGCGCGGTGGCATCGACGATCTCGCCGGCATTGTCCAGTGTATCGTCCAGGCTCAAGGCGCCTTCGGCGTCCGGCCGGCCAAGGCTGAAGGCCAGGCCTGCACTGGTGGTAGCCAGCGCCTCGAAACCCAGGCTGGCGAGCAACTTGGCGGAGCCGGCATCCCACGGGTTGGGGATGACGAACGCGCCGTCGCGCTCGTGTAACGCCTTGAAGGCCTCAGCTCGCAGGGTTTGCACATCCATGGTTCAACCTCCGGCAGTCAGGGAAAGGTCAGAGTAGCCCCAATTGTTCGACCTCAGGGGCGCGCGGCAATTCCGGCAAAGGTGCCAGGCCCGGCAGGCGTGCCATCAGGCGTTGATGGAAACGCTGGGCCAGCGCGGCAGCCAGGCGATTGTCCGAGGTGTGCAGGAAGATATAGGGATTACGGCCTTCTTCAATCCAGGCGGCGACTTTTTCTACCCAAGGGCTGAGGAAGGTGTGATTGGCCTCCAGTTCCGGATGGCCAATGAAGCGAACCTGCGGGTACTGGCTGAAGGCTGCCGGCCGCGGTGGCACCCTGGGCTTCTTCGACTGCGCATGCAGCACGGCAGGGTCGCGCGAGGTGCAACTGAACAGCGCGCGCGGGTCGAGGCAGATACGCTCCACACCGCGTTCGTGCAGCAGGCGATTGAGCAGGCGTTCTTCCTCACCCTTGGCAAAAAACGCCTGGTTGCGCACTTCCACAGCCACGGGCACGCCGATCTGATCGAGGAAGTGACAAAGCTCACCCAGGCGCGCCGGGCCGAACTGGGCCGGCAACTGCAACCAATAGGGTGATACGCGCTGGCCCAGCGGGGCCATCAGCCGGGTGAAGTCGAAGGCAGGCTCAAGCTGGTCACGCAGGTCGCCCTCATGGCTGACATCCCGCGGAAACTTGGCAGTGAAGCGAAAGTGCTCGGGCATGACCTGCGCCCAGCGGGCAATGGTGCCGGGAGCGGGACGTGCGTAGAAAGTGGTGTTGCCTTCGACCGCGTTGAACACCTGGCTGTAGAAGCCAAGCATTTGATTACTGTTGGCGTCAGCGGGGTACAGGTAGTCGCGCCAGGCGTTTTCGCTCCACGACGGGCAACCGAGAAAGTAAGGCAGTGGTGAGGGATTCATCCATCAAATGTACAGGTCGAGCCCCAGTACTTCCATGTCCCAGTCAGTAAAGCCGGCAGTGCTCAGGTAGCTGGCCAGTGCGGTGGCGGTGCGGCGGTCACGGGCGCGAGGGAAAACCATGTCCTGCTGGCGGGCTGGCAGGCCACCACCAGGGCGGCGGGCGGTGGCTTCCTGCGGGGCGGCTTCTGCCTCCTCGATCACCTCGGCATCGTCGATGGCCTCGTCACGCACCGCTGCTTTGCGCGAGGTGCGCTTGAGCGGGTAGGACTGCGATGAGAAACCGTCGATACGCATGGCATGAGCACTCAGGACCAATGATGGCAATTTAGCAGCATCAGGGTTCCGTCGCTAATGCTTGAGTGATAACTGGACCACAGATCGCGCAAAAGGTTTTAGCGTGTTCGGCGATAACCGACGAACAGCACTCAGTGCTTCTTGGGCGTGGCTACATTATCGCGCAGATAAACCGGTTGCGCCTGCTCGGCGACGATTGCCTCGCCACGGGCCCAGGCAAAGGTGGCCAGGCTGAGAATGTCCAGCGCATTGGGCAAGGCAGCCGGGTTGCTCGCCGCCACCTGTACCGCCAGGCGCTCGGCGTAGCCCCATCCAGTACCGGCACCGAACCACTCGCCATTGCTGCCTGCAGGCAGCGCCACCTGCTCGGGCGGCAATACGGCTTCACGGCCGACCAGGCACATTTCGCCCGCCGTGGCCTGGTAGCAGCCCCAGTACACTTCATCCATGCGCGCATCGATGGCAGCGGCCACCTGCTGCACGCCCTGCTCGCGCAATGCACCCTGGGCCAAAGCGGCCAGGTTGGACACCGGCAGCACCGGGCGTTCGAGGGCGAAGGCCAGGCCTTGCACAACACCGATGGCAATACGAACGCCGGTGAACGCGCCCGGGCCACGGCCAAAGGCAATGGCATCCAGCGCATTCAGTGCCACGCCAGAGTCGGCCAGCAGTTGCTTGATCATCGGCAGCAGCTTCTGGGCATGCATGCGCGGGATCACCTCGTAATGGCTGGTCACCTTGCCATCATGCAGCAGCGCGACGGAACAGGCTTCGGTGGCGGTATCCAGGGCCAGCAGGGTGGTCATCGAACGGGTATCCAGGTGCGAATGAAAAAGAGCGGCAGTATAGAGCAGCAGCGGCGTTGTGTCCCGAGGGGGCCGCTGTGCGGCCCTTCGCACTGATTTCAAAGCCTGCACTGGCCCTGGGAGAGCGACCTTGCGTCGCGAAAAGGGCCGCATAGCGGCCCCAGGGTTTCAGCGGTATGACACCATTATCTGGGGCTGTACTGCAGCCCTTTCGCGACACAAGGCCGCTCCCACAAAAGCGGGCCGTTGTCGAGGTGCGCCAGGCGCCGGATCAGCTCAGGGCTGCCAGGACCTTGGCGGTGATGGCTTCAACCGAGCCGACACCTTCGATATGGCTGTACTTCGGCTTGCCGTCATTGGCAGCCGACAGCTTCTGATAGAAATCCACCAGCGGCTTGGTCTGGCTGTGGTAGACCGACAGACGATGGCGAACGGTTTCTTCCTTGTCGTCGTCACGCTGGATCAGGTCTTCACCGGTCTCGTCGTCCTTGCCTTCCACTTTCGGCGGGTTGTACTGAATGTGGTAGGTGCGGCCCGAGGCCAGGTGCACGCGGCGGCCAGCCATGCGGCCGACGATTTCTTCGTCGTCCACGGCAATTTCGACCACGGCATCAATGTCGACACCGGCAGCGACCATGGCTTCGGCCTGCGGGATGGTGCGTGGGAAGCCGTCGAACAGGCAGCCGTTGGCGCAATCAGGCTGAGCGATGCGCTCCTTCACCAGGCTGATGATCAACTCGTCGGAGACCAGCTGGCCGGCATCCATGACTTTCTTCAGCTCCAGGCCCAGCGGGGTGCCAGCCTTGACGGCGGCACGCAGCATGTCACCGGTGGAGATCTGTGGAATACCGAACTTTTCGGTGATGAACTTTGCCTGAGTACCTTTACCGGCCCCGGGAGCTCCCAGCAGAATTACGCGCATCTCGTGCTCCTCAAATTTTTTTATGAAATTCAATGGATTCGGCGACCAGGGCCAATTCCGGAAAATCGGGTATGACCATAAATCGGTCAGAAGGCTGCTCAAGATACACAGCGCCCGGCAGCCAGACAAGCGTCCCAAAGTTGCAGGAATGCGCCACTTGCGGCTGACCGGGCAGGCGGTTGCGCCAGGCGCAACCACCCTCCCCGTCATAGTGCCGGGCCTGTATGGTACGCGCCAGACATGACCCGGGCTTGCCCTTAGCCGGTGTTGCGCAGCCCGGCGGCAATACCCGCCACAGTCACCAGCAAGGCCTGCTCCAACGGGCTGTCCAGAGCGGCTTCGCGGCTGCGCGAGCGAGCCAGCAACTCTGCCTGCAGGCGGTGCAACGGGTCCAGATAGGTATTGCGCAGGCTAATGAATTCCAGTGTCTCGGGGCTGTGCGCCAGTAGCACCGGCTGCCCGGTCAGGCCCAGCACCACCTGGCATGACTGCGACAATAGGTCGCGCAGGTGCGCACCTAAAGGACGCAAGTGCGGTTGCACCAGACGTTCGTCGTAGGCCTCGGCAATTTGCGCATCCGCTTTGGCCAGTACCATTTCCAGCATATCGATGCGGGTGCGGAAGAACGGCCATTGCTCGCGCATTTGCGCCAGCAACTCCCCCTGACCACGGGCCAAGGCATTGGTCAGCGCCGTTTCCCAGCCCAGCCAGGCCGGCAGCATCAGCCGGGTCTGGGTCCAGCCGAAGATCCACGGGATGGCCCGCAGGCTTTCGATGCCCCCGGCGCGACGTTTTGCCGGGCGGCTGCCCAACGGCAGGCGCCCCAGCTCCTGTTCTGGCGTCGACTGGCGGAAGTACTCGACGAAATCGGGATTCTCCCGTACCACGCGGCGGTAAGCCTGGACACCATCGGCGGCCAACTGGTCCATCACCTCACGCCAGGCCGGCTGCGGGGGTGGTGGTGGCAACAACGTCGCTTCAAGCACGGCGGCCAAGTACAGGTTGAGGTTTTGCTCGGCGATGCCCGGCAAGCCGAACTTGAAGCGGATCATTTCACCCTGCTCGGTGGTGCGCAAACGCCCCGCCACCGAACCCGGTGGCTGCGACAGGATCGCCGCATGGGCCGGGCCACCGCCTCGCCCAACCGTACCGCCACGGCCGTGGAACAGCAGTAGCTCGACCTGATGCTCGGCACAGATACGCACCAGGTTCTCCTGAGCCCGGTACTGCGCCCAGGCAGCGGCCGTGGTGCCGGCGTCCTTGGCCGAATCGGAGTAGCCGATCATGACCTCCTGCGGGCCGCGCAGGCCCGCGCGGTAGCCCGGCAGGCCAAGCAGGCGCTGCATGACCGGGCCGGCGTTGTCGAGGTCGGCCAGGGTCTCGAACAGTGGCACCACACGCATGGGGCGGGTCAGGCCGGCTTCCTTGAGCAACAGTTGCACCGCCAGTACATCCGAGGCGGCACCGGCCATGGAGATCACGTAAGACCCCAGCGAGGCGGCCGGCGCAGCGGCCACTTCCCTGCAGGTCGCCAGCACTTCGGCGGTGTCCGCTTGCGGCTTGAAATGCGCAGGCAGCAGGGGCCGGCGGTTTTTCAGCTCGGCCTGGAGGAACGCGATGCGCTGCTCCTCATCCCAGTCGGCGTAACGCCCCAGGCCCAGGTAATCGGTAATCTCGGTCAGCGCATCACGGTGACGAGCAGCATCCTGGCGTACGTCCAGGCGGCCCAGGAACAGGCCGAAGGTCACCGCACGACGCAAGCAGTCGAGCAGCGGCCCCTCGGCGATCACGCCCATGCCGCATTCGTGCAGTGACTGGTAGCACAGCTCCAGCGGCGCGATCAGCTCACGGTTGTCTACCAGCACGTCGGCATCGGCCGGTTGGTTGCTGGTCAAGGCCGAATGCGCCCATGCGCGTGTCGCACGCAGGCGGTCGCGCAGTCGCTTGAGCACAGCGCGGTAGGGTTCGGCACTGTCGCCAACCTGTTTGCGCAGGGCGTCGTTGGCCTGCTGCATGGACAACTCGGCGGCCAGTGCATCGATGTCGCGCAGGAACAGGTCGGCGGCCATCCAGCGCGCCAGCAGGAGTACTTCGCGGGTGACCGCAGCCGTCACATTGGGGTTGCCATCACGGTCCCCACCCATCCACGAGGCAAAGCGAATCGGCGCGGCCTCCAGCGGCAGGCGCAGGCCAGTGGCCTCCAGCAGGGCCTTGTCGACCTTGCGCAGGTGGCTGGGGATGGCATGCCACAGTGAATGCTCGATCACTGCGAAACCCCACTTGGCTTCGTCTACCGGCGTAGGCCGGGTACGGCGGATTTCTTCGGTGTGCCAGGCCTCGGCGATCAGCCGGCGCAGACGTTCGCGCACTTGCTGGCGTTCTGCCGAGGTCAGGTCACGATGGTCCTGCGCGGCCAGTTGGCCGGCGATTGCGTCGTACTTCTGGATCAGCGTGCGACGGGCAACTTCGGTGGGATGTGCGGTGAGCACCAACTGGATATCGAGCTTGGCCAGTTGCCGGGCCAGGGCATCGTTGCTGTGGCCGGCCTGCTTCAAGCGCCCCAGCAGCTCGGGCAGTACCTGCGCTTCGAACGGCTCGGGCTGGTCGGCGTTGCGGCGGCGGATCAACTGGTACTGCTCGGCCATGTTGGCCAGGTTGAGGAACTGGTTGAAGGCCCTCGCTACGGGCAGCAGATCTTCTTCGGCCAGGTCTGCCAGGGTCGAGCTCAACTGCTCACCCGGGCCGCGACGGTCGGCCTTGGCACTGTGGCGGATGTCCTCGATTTTCTGCAGGAACGCATCGCCATGCTGCTGGCGAATGGTTTCGCCAAGCAGTTCACCCAACACATGGACATCTTCACGCAAACGCACATCGATATCGGTCATTGGCGCTCTCTCCGTTGCATCCCTATCAGCCTCAGCGCGCCCTGTGCAGGAGCGAGCGGTATACCCCAAGAGTGCCCACAGCCGGGCGACGATGGCAAGCCGTGATCGGCCAAACCAAACTAAAGTGAAAGCACAGCACTCCCATGCAGTGCAGCCTTTCCAGGCGTCAACAGAGGTCATCATGAAAATCCGTGAACTCGCCCAGCACTGGGAACAGAATGCCGCCGGCACCCTCAGCCGTACCGGCCATGTCCTGCATCTGGACCTGGAGTCAGAAGCGCGCCTGGCCGCGCTGATCGACATGTACCCCAAGCGCACCGCCGAAGAACTGCTCGGCGAACTGGTCGCAGCCGCCCTTGAAGAACTGGAGGCCAGCTTCCCCTATGTGCAGGGCCGCCAGGTCATCGCCACCGACGAGGAAGGCGACCCACTGTACGAAGACGTTGGTCCTACGCCGCGCTTTCTCTCCCTGTCCCGCCAGCACCTGCACAACCTGAGCAACGCGGCAGTCGACAGCGACAAATAATCCTGCGCTCCAGCATTCCGGGCCTGCTCAAGGCCCGGAATACCGCTCCCGCCTGAGAAAGTTCCAGGCAAATCGCACTGACCGATCAGTCAGAAAAAGTTATCCGATTACGGCGCTTTTTTCTGAACTATTCGAAAAACCTTCGAGTCGGAGCCAATAGCCATCACGCTAAAACCCTGCACACTGCCCTCGTGCACCGTTGAGCTGAAGCGCGCGGTTAGTCAGGGATTGAGCGATGGACTGCTACGGACATCGTCGTTATCAGGAGTGATCCAATGGAGCTGACCACCATGAAGACCCGCACTAGCAAACTGTCATCCACTCATGTGCGCGGGTTCAAGCTGGCCGCGCTGGCGCTGGGCAGTAGCCTGGTCCTGGCCGGCTGTGCAGGCAATCCGCCCACCGAGCAGTATGCCGTTACCCAGTCCGCCGTGAACTCCGCCGTCAGCGCTGGCGGTACCGAGTTTGCTGCCGTGGAAATGAAAGCGGCTCAGGACAAGTTCAAGCAAGCCGAAATCGCCATGCACGACAAGAAGTACGACGAGGCCAAGCGCCTGGCCCAACAGGCCGAGTGGGACGCCCGCCTCGCCGAACGCAAAGCCCAGGCAGCCAAAGCCCAGAAGGCCGTGCAGGATGCCCGCCAGGGCGTTCAGGACGTACGTGAGGAAGGCCTGCGCAGCGCTCAGTGAGCCCTGCCCTGCCAACCTTAGCCTTCGCACACGATCAAAGGATGAACACTATGCGCAAACACGTCATGATTCCCGCCCTGCTGGCCCTGAGCGTCGGTCTTGCCGCCTGCTCGCACGATCCGAATGCCAACCTGGAAGCGGCCCGCACCAACTTCTCCTCGCTGCAGAGCGACCCGCAAGCGAGCAAAGTCGCGGCACTGGAGACCAAGGACGCCCAGGACTGGCTGAACAAGGCCGACAAGGCCTACATGGACCGTGAAGACGAGAAGAAAGTCGACCAATTGGCCTACCTGACCAACCAGCGCGTCGAAGTGGCCAAGCAGACCATTGCCCTGCGCACCGCCGAAGCTGATCTGAAAAACGCCTCGGCTGAACGCGCCAAAGCCAAGCTGGACGCCCGCGACGCGCAAATCGCCAAGCTGCAGGACAGCCTCAACGCCAAGCAGACCGACCGCGGAACGCTGGTGACCTTCGGTGACGTGCTGTTCGACTTCAACAAGGCCGAACTCAAGAGCAACGCCTATCCGAACGTCACCAAGCTGGCCCAGTTCCTTCAGGAAAACCCGGAACGCAAGGTGATCGTCGAGGGCTACACCGACAGCGTCGGCTCGGCCAACTACAACCAGACACTGTCCGAACGCCGCGCCAACAGCGTGCGCATGGCACTGGTACGTGCCGGGGTAGATCCGGCGCGTATCGTTTCCCAGGGCTATGGCAAGGAGTACCCGGTAGCGGACAACTCGAGCAACTCGGGACGTGCGCAGAACCGTCGGGTGGAGGTGACCATCTCCAACGACAACCAGCCGGTGGCACCACGCTCGGTGAGCCAGGTTCAGCGCTAAGGCTGGCTAGCTGAAAGGACAAGCCCCGCGATCGACGCGGGGCTTTCTTTTGCCTGTTCTGGCCTCTTCGCGGGCACGCCCGCTCCCACAGGTACGGCGCCAGTTTCGAGTTTTGCGCGACCCTGTGGGAGCGGGCGTGCCCGCGAAGAGGCGAGTTAAGGCAGCAGGGATAATGGCTCACTGCACCTGCTGCGGTGTTTCCTCGCCCATGCAGCGCACCGCGCGCTTGCGGTTGTCCACCAGCACGCCGGTCAGGCCTTTCTGTTGGGTGTCGAACAGCACCAGCACGCCGTCGACGCACTGGGCCACTTGCGGCGCCGGGTCCAGCGATACCTTGTAGTCCTCGCCGGGGATGGTCTTGAGCATGGTGAAGTCCTGCAGCAGCAGGGCATCTTCGGGCTTGGCGAAATGCAGGTAACCGTAATACCACAAAGCCCCTACCGTCACGATGATGCTGCCGACGCCGGTCAGGATCAGCGGGATGGCGTTGCGTTCTTCACTCATTGCTTGTTCTTCTCGTCAGGGAAATTGGGCACTTCGGCAAGCCGCCGCAGGCCGTTGAAATGGCTGGGGTCATCGAGGAACCGCAGCATCACCTGGCGCCAGGTCGGGTCGGCGAAGGTCTGCACGTGCCCCCCTCGGGTCAGTTGCAGCACCCGCGGTGGTGGCGCGTGCTGATACAGGCGGATGCCGTTGTCCATCGGCACCAGGTTGTCGTCGATGCTGTGGAAAAACAACTTGGGCGGGCTGCTCAATCGCTCGATCGAGCGGATCGCGCTGTCGCCGTCCGGCACTAGCCACGACAGCGGAACCTGCAATGGCCAGGTCATCCAGGAGGTGCTGAGCGCAAAGCGCCCCACCGCGCGGTAACTGGCCGGCACACCATCGAACACCAGGGCGCTGAAGCGCTGACGCTGCTCGGGGTGGGCCGCCAGGTAATGAATGGCCATGGCACCGCCCAGGCTCTGCCCCAGCAGTACCAGCGGCTTTCCCTTGACCTCGGGCGCCTGCTCCAACCAGGCCATGGCTGCAGCAATGTCCTGATACACCTCCGGCAGGCTCGGCTGGCCCTGAGACAAGCCATAGCCGCGGTAATCGATCATCAACACCTGGTAGCCCTGCTCCGGCAGCCAGTAGCTCCCCCCCAGGTGCCCTGGCAGGTTACCGCCGTTGCCGTGCAGGTGCAGCACCGTGCCCTTGGCCTCGGCCCCGGCCTTGGCTGGCAGCCACCAACCGTGAAGGCGAATGCCATCAGCCGTGGTCAGCGTGACATCGCTGTATTCCAGCTTGGCACGCTCAGGGGTGAAGGCCTGACCACGCTCGGGGTAGAACAACAGGCTGCTGCAGCCGCCAAGGCTCAGCAGGACCAGGCCGAGGACGAGCAGGCGGCAGTGCTCAGAGAATGTTCGCGTAGTCGGCTTCAATGCGATCCAGGCTCAGGTGGTTGAGGAAGTTGGAGAAGCACATCCAGGCCGACAGCGCACTCAGGTCGCGGAACTGTTCAGGCAGGTACTTGGGCGGCTCGACCAACCCTTCCTCGACCAGTTGGCGCAGGGTGCGCATGTCTTCCAGGGTGGTCTTGCCACAGAACAGCAACGGGATCTGTTCCAGTTTGCCCTTCTTCACGGCCAACTGAATGTAGTTGTAAACCATGATGAAGCCCTTGAGATAGGACAAGTCCTTGGTGAATGGCAGGCCGTTGGGCACCGAGCCGCGGAACACCCGGCTGGCGTTGCTGTAGCTCTGCGCCATCTCGAAGCCCTGCTCGCGGAAGAAACCGTAGACCTGCATGAAATCTGCACCCTCCTCGACCATGTGGATGGCACGGGTGCGGTTGGTGAGCTTGCGCAGGCGGCTGGGGTAGGAGGCAAAGGCGATCACCTCCATGAGAATCGCCAGGCCCTCCTGGGTTACCGTCGACGAGGGCGGGCCTTTGGCCAGGAAGGTGCAGATCGGCTGGTTCAGGCCATTGAGCGTGGTACCGACATGCACCAACCCTTCGTGCACCTCCAGGGCGCGCACATCGCGGGCGTTGAACATGGCATCGGCACGCACCTTGATGTAGTCGGCACCGGCTGCGGCGTCGGCGACGATACCGTCGGACTCGAACACGCGAATGGTCCCTTCGGCCTCGCCGAACACGTTGTTCAGCCGGTGCTGGAGGATCTCCACCGCCTCCTTGGCGGTGAGATTCTTTGGCTCATCCTTGAGGTCACCACGGCCATCGATGTTGTTCAGGTAGTCCGACAGCATCAGGCCAAGGTCGGCCAGGGTCGGGTCACCGGCGTGGAAGGCATCCGAGGCGGCGCCGTACAGTTCCTGGGAGATCAGGCCGAAGTCCTCGGTACCGCGCGCTTCAAGCATGCGCACCACCATGCGGTATTCGCGGCACATGCGCTTCATGATCTGCCCGACCGGGTTGAACTGGCCCAACTGGCGAATGATGTCGCGCTCGATGCCCTGGAACTCGGCCTTGACCGCGCTGGAGTCGAATGACAGCGGGCGCGACTGGTAGTAGGCGCGGTCAACCGCCGGCGGCTCCTTGCCCTTGGCCTTGAGAAAGCCCTGGCGGATGTTGTCGTCCCACTTCACCGCGTCAAGGACCCGGATAGGCGTCTGTGCTGCGACGATGCGGTCGGACAGGGCGCGGATGGTTTGCTGGTATTCGTCCACCGTGGACTCCTTTCTAGTACACGAAACCTGTACCGGCCTCTTCGCGGGCAATCCCGCTCCTACATGGATATCAAGAAGCCCAGGCCTGGCAAGGCCCCTGTAGAAGCGGGCTTGCCCGCGAAGAGGCCGGCACAGGCCACTACTTGCCGGAACGCTGGAACCGCGCCACTTCAACGAACAGGTCGGAGTTGGCCGGGTCGTCCAGGTAGGCCAGCACCCGCGCCGCCGGGCTGTCGATCAGCACGCCGTCGCCGTTGTCCTCCGGCACTTCGGTACTACGACCGCTCAGTTCCTTCTTGTCCACCGCCTGCTGTACTTGCTCGACATCCAGGTTGTAGACCACCAGTTCCTTGCCATCGACGATATCGAAGCCGCCAATCAGGAAATTGCCACCCAGGCGCTTGGGCACGCCCGCCGACAAGTACCAGCGGTTGCCGTGGCGTGACACGGTGAACACGTACTCTTCAGGAGCCTTGCCCTTGGCCGTGGCCACCGCCTTGTAGGCGTCGCCACCGCTACGGCTGATCACCAGTTTCAACGGCTCCCCCCAGGCGTCCTTGCTGCTCCACTTGCCGAGCAGGGCCTTGGGCGCTGCCTGGTTGCTGGGCAAGGGCTCATGGAAGGTCACCAGACAACCGCCCAGCAGCAGGAATGACAAAGTCAACAACACCACACGCCAGGCTTTCATCAGGTTCTCCTTGAAAAGGTCGTTCTCGGCTCAGGCCGATGCCAGCACCAGCTGCAGGTATCGGGTAAGCATAGCGAGCATCTGCCCATCGGCTTGCGCATTCGCTTGCTTGAGCAGGCCTTGATATTCCAACTGCTCGATAATCGCCGTCAACATCTGTGCATCCTGCTCCGGCTGCCGCGAGCCCACGACTTGCAGCAATTGCCGGGTGCCGTGCAGCAGGATCTGCTCATGAGCGCACACCAGCTCGGCCAGGCGCGGGCACAGCAATGCTTCCTGGCGAAAGGCCTGCTCGGCCATCAGGAAGTCACGGCGGTTCAGCAGTTGCCGCTGAACGTAGTCGGCGGTCATGCGCGCCACGTCGTCAGCCAGCCGCGCCCGTGCCTGCGGGCTGCCATCGCCCTGTGCCAGCAACTGGCGCAACACCACCTCGGTATTGGCCCACAGCTTGGCCATGTAGGCCGCACTGCGCTCGACGTACTGGGCAAAGGTATCGGTGAGGAGGTCCTCGATGTCCTTGAAGTAGTAGGTGGTGGCCGACAATGGCACGCCGGCCTCGGCGGCCACTGCCCGGTGGCGCACACCGCGCACGCCATCGCGTACGACAATGCGCATGGCGGCATCGAGAATCAACTGGCGACGCTGTTCGCTGCCTTGGCGGGCAGTCTTGCGGCCTTGGTATTGCACGCTTTCGGCGACGGCGGTGGCGATGCCGGCGGCGCCTTGGTCAGGCATGGCGGGTGTCACGGGGGATACCTCATGGGCAGTGTTTCGTCAGTGCTGGCCCCTTCGCGGGTAAACCCGCTCCTACAAGGCCTTTGTAGGAGCGGGTTTACCCGCGAAGGGGCCAGCACTGACAACATAAAGCTTCAGGCAAGAAAAAGCCGCCTCGAAAGGCGGCTCGTTCAGCTCACTCAGGCCTGCGGACGCATGTGCGGGAACAGGATGACGTCGCGGATCGACGGCGAGTTGGTCAGCAACATCACCAGGCGGTCAATGCCGATGCCTTCACCGGCGGTCGGCGGCATGCCGTACTCCAGCGCACGAACAAAGTCAGCGTCATAGTGCATGGCTTCATCGTCACCCGCGTCCTTCTCGGCCACCTGGGCCAGGAAGCGCTCGGCCTGATCTTCGGCATCGTTGAGCTCGGAGTAGGCGTTGGCGATTTCGCGGCCACCGATGAACAGCTCGAAACGGTCGGTAACGGCCGGGTTGTCGTCGTTGCGACGGGCCAGCGGCGACACTTCGAACGGGTACTCGGTAATGAAGTGCGGCTGTTCCAGCTTGTGCTCGACCAGCTCTTCGAAAATCATCACCTGCAGCTTGCCCAGGCCTTCATGGCCCAGCACCTTGGCGCCGGCCTTCCTGGCAATCTCGCGGGCGCGGTCGACGTCCTGCAGGTCGGCGGCGGTCAGCTCCGGGTTGTACTTGAGGATCGAGTCGAACACCGACAGGCGTACGAACGGCTCGCCGAAGTGGAAGACCTTGTCGCCGTACGGTACGTCGGTAGAGCCCAGTACCAGTTGCGCCAGCTCGCGGAACAGTTCCTCGGTGAGGTCCATGTTGTCGCGGTAGTCGGCGTAGGCCTGGTAGAACTCGAGCATGGTGAATTCAGGGTTGTGACGAGTCGAAACGCCTTCGTTACGGAAGTTGCGGTTGATCTCGAACACTTTCTCAAAACCACCGACCACCAGACGCTTGAGGTACAGCTCCGGCGCGATACGCAGGAACATGGCCATGTCCAGGGCATTGTGGTGGGTTTCGAACGGCTTGGCAGCGGCGCCGCCCGGGATGGTCTGCAGCATCGGCGTCTCGACTTCGAGGAAGTCACGCTCGATGAGGAACTTGCGGATGTGCGAGATCACCTGCGAACGCACACGGAAGGTGTGGCGGGTTTCTTCGTTGACCATCAGGTCGACGTAGCGCTGACGGTAGCGCTGCTCGGTGTCGGTCAGGCCGTGGTGCTTGTCGGGCAGCGGGCGCAGCGACTTGGTCAGCAGGCGCACGTTGGTCATTTCGACGTACAGGTCGCCCTTGCCGGAACGGGCCAGGGTGCCTTCGGCGCTGATGATGTCGCCCAGGTCCCAGGTCTTGACCGCGGCCAGGGTTTCTTCCGGCAGGGTCTTGCGGTTGACGTAGACCTGAATACGGCCAGTCATGTCCTGGATGACCATGAACGAACCACGGTTGAGCATGATGCGGCCGGCGACCTTGACCGGGATCGCGGCTGCTTCCAGCTCTTCCTTGGTCTTGTCCGCATACTGCTTCTGCAGGTCGTTGCAGTAGCTGTCGCGACGGAAGTCGTTGGGGAAGGCATTGCCCTTGGCGCGCTCGGCGGCAAGTTTTTCCTTGCGCAGGGCGATCAGGGCGTTTTCTTCCTGTTGCAGGTCTTGCGATTCGGTCTTGAGGTCGCTCATGTCGTCATTCTTTCCATCAGGTATTCGTTGCCCGTTCCGGGCAGGGCACGCGCTACCGGCGGCTGGCCAGGTAGCGCGGCATGGGGGTGCGAATTACAGGCCCTGCTTGAGGCTCGCTTCCAGGTACTGGTCGAGGTCGCCGTCCAGGACTTTCTGGCAGTCGCTACGCTCGACGCCGGTACGCAAGTCCTTGATACGCGAGTCATCCAGTACGTAGGAGCGGATCTGGTGGCCCCAGCCGATGTCCGACTTGCTGTCTTCCAGCGCCTGCGAAGCAGCGTTGCGCTTCTGCATTTCCAGCTCGTACAACTTGGCCCGCAGCATTTTCATGGCGGTGTCCTTGTTGGCGTGCTGAGAACGTTCGTTCTGGCAAGCCACCACGGTGTTGGTCGGTACGTGAGTGATACGTACTGCCGAGTCGGTGGTGTTCACGTGCTGGCCACCGGCACCGGAGGAACGGTAGGTGTCGATGCGCAGGTCGGACGGGTTGATCTCGATTTCGACCTTGTCGTCGATCTCGGGCGATACGAACACCGCCGAGAACGACGTGTGGCGACGGGCACCGGAGTCGAACGGGCTCTTGCGCACCAGGCGGTGCACACCGATTTCGGTGCGCAGCCAGCCGAAGGCATATTCGCCCTTGATGTGCACGGTTGCACCTTTGATACCGGCCACTTCACCTTCGGAAAGCTCGATGATGGTGGCGTCGAAACCACGCTTGTCAGCCCAGCGCAGGTACATGCGCAGCAGGATGTTGGCCCAGTCCTGCGCTTCGGTACCACCGGAACCGGCCTGGATGTCCAGGTAGGCGTTGTTCATGTCCATCTCGCCGCTGAACATGCGACGGAACTCAAGCTGGGCCAGGTTTTCTTCCAGGCTTTCCAGCTCGGTCACGACGTCGCCGACGGCGCCTTCGTCATTTTCTTCGACAGCCATGTCGAGCAGGTCCTGGCAGTCACCCAGGCCGTTGGACAGCTTGTCCAGGGTCTCGACGACCTGGGCCAGCATGGCACGCTCGCGGCCCAGTGCCTGGGCGTACTCAGGCTTGTTCCAGACGTTGGGGTCTTCCAGCTCGCGGTTGACTTCGATCAGGCGGTCATGCTTGTGATCGTAGTCAAAGATACCCCCGAATTGACTGGGAACGCTCGGTGAGGTCCTTGATGGTGTTCAGGATCGGTTGGATTTCCATGGGCGGGCTACTCGTGCGAATTCGGTGAAAAGCCCGCGAGTATAACCGAGTCCGCAGCATGGCGGCAGACCCGCCGGGCGGTCGTATGTAGATAGGGCAACCTGCGCTCCCACACAGGCCGCGCCGTCTCCAAGAGCTCAGGCGATGCCGACTTGGTTACGCCCACCGTTCTTGGCCAGGTAAAGACCTTTATCGGCCGCCGAAATCAGCTGCCGGCAATGGCTGCCGATAGCCGGAGTCTGGGTGGCCAGGCCGATGCTCACGGTCAAGAACGTATCAGCGGTCGGCGCAGTATGGGGGATGCCAAGGCCCAGCACGGTCTGGCGCAGTTTTTCGGCCACCAGCCGCGCCCCGCCTGGCGAGGTGTTGGGCAGCACCAGGGCGAACTCTTCGCCGCCATAGCGCGCCGGCAGGTCGGTCGGCCGCGAGCACGAGCTACGGATGGCTTCGGCGACCTGGCGCAAGGCCTCGTCACCGGCCAGATGGCCAAAGCTATCGTTGTAGACTTTGAAGTAATCCACGTCGATCATGAGCAACGACAACTGCTGCTGCTCACGCATCGCCCGGCGCCATTCCAGCTCCAGGTATTCGTCGAAGTGGCGACGGTTGGACAGCCCGGTGAGGCCATCGGAGTTCATCAGCCGCTGCAGCATCAGGTTGGAATCAAGCAACTGCTGCTGGCTGACGCGCAGGGCACGGTAGGCCTCGTCGCGCTGCAGCAGGGTCAGGTAGGAGCGCGAGTGGTAACGGATGCGTGCCACCAGTTCGATGGTGTCAGGCAGCTTGACCAGGTAATCGTTGGCCCCGGCGGCAAATGCCGCACTCTTTACCAACGGGTCTTCCTTGGTCGACAGGACGATGATCGGGATGTCCTGAGTCACCGGGTTGTTGCGGTACTCACGCACCAGGGTCAAGCCGTCCAGGCCAGGCATGATCAGGTCCTGAAGAATGACCGTAGGCTTGATGCGCATGGCCTGGGCCACCGCCTGGTGCGGGTCGGCACAGAAGTGGAAGTCGATGTTGTCTTCATCGGCCAAGCCACGCCGCACCGCTTCGCCGATCATGGCCTGGTCATCAACCAGCAGCACCATCGCCGAGTTCTCGTTGGTGGTCGCGAAACCTTCGATCGGTAAATCATTCATCATTGTTCACCCGATCACTACCGGCCTGGCGGCGTGATTCAATACATTTCGTCATTTTGCGAAAAATTCAGTCAAGCGCCCGGCAATGCGTTCCAGCGGGCGAATTTCCACGGCGGCATCAATAGCCGCAGCAGCCTTGGGCATGCCGTACACCGCGCTGCTGGCCTGATCCTGGGCAATGGTCAGAAAGCCCTGCTGACGCATCAGCTTCAGGCCCTGGGCACCGTCGCGGCCCATGCCGGTGAGCAGCACGCCCACTGCATCACCATTCCAGTAACGTGCCACGCTCTCGAAGAACACATCGATCGAGGGCCGGTAAATTTCATTCACAGGTTCGGCAGTGTAGGCCAGTTGGCCATTCTGTAGCAGGCGAATGTGGTGGTTGGTACCGGCCAGGAGTACCTGCCCTGGCTGCGGCGGTTCGCCTTCACGGGCCAGGCGCACCGGCAGGCCTGCTGCGCTGCTGAGCCATTCGGCCATGCCTGCGGCAAACACCTGATCCACGTGCTGGACCAGCACGATGGCCGCCGGAAACGCTGCCGGCAAACCCTTGAGCAGCACTTCGAGTGCTGCCGGGCCACCCGCCGAAGACCCGATTGCCACCAACCCGCGGCGCTGGGAAGCCTCGCGCAGCGGTGCAGCCACCGACCTTGCGGCAGGTGCACGCTGCTGGCCGACCAGCCAGCCGATATTGAGGATCTTGCGCAGCAAGGGCGCCGCCGCTTCGCGGGCATCGCCAGCGCCCAACGCCGGGGTGTCGACCACATCGAGGGCGCCATGGCCCATGGCCTCGAATACACGGTGTACGTTCTGCTTACGGTCGACCGTGACGATAACAATGGCGCACGGGGTTTCGGCCATGATCCGCCGGGTTGCCTCGACACCGTCCATCACCGGCATGATCAGGTCCATGAGGATCAGGTCCGGTAACTGCTCGGTGCAGCGCTGCACCGCCTCGGCACCGTTACTGGCCACCCACACGACCTGGTGTGCGGGCTCCAGGGCGACCGCCCGGCGCAACGCTTCGACGGCCAGGGGCATGTCATTGACGATGGCGATCTTCATCCCTGAGCACCTCCGATCAGTTCCACAACAGCATCCAGCAACGCATCGTCGTGGAAACTGGCCTTTGCCAAATAGTAGTCGGCGCCGGCGTCCAGGCCACGCCGTCGGTCTTCCTCACGGTCTTTATAGGACACCACCATCACCGGCAATGACTGCAGACGCTGGTCGCGACGCACCAGGGTAACCAGCTCGATACCGTCCATGCGCGGCATGTCGATGTCGGTGATCAACAGGTCGAAGTCCTCGCTGCGCAGGGCGTTCCAGCCGTCCATGCCATCCACCGCCACTGCCACGTCGTAGCCACGGTTGCCCAGCAGTTTGCGCTGCAGTTCGCGCACGGTCAGCGAGTCGTCGACCACCAGGATGCGTTTGCGGACAGCGCCACGGGCTCCGCTGCTGCCGCGTTCGATGCGCTCCAGGCTGCCGGTGCTGAGCAGTTTTTCCACCGAGCGTAGCAAGTCTTCGACATCGACAATCAGGACCACCGAGCCATCATCGAGCAAGGCGCCGGAGGAAATGTCCTGCACCTTACCCAGGCGTGGGTCGAGCGGCATCACGACCAGCACCCGCTCCCCCACCAGCCGCTCCACGGCCACGCCATACAGCTGCTCGCGCTCACGAATCACCACTACCCGCAAGCTGGCTTCGTCGCTTTGCCCCGCCGGGCGATTGAGCAACTGGCTGGCCGCCACCAGGCCAATATGCCGGCCTTCGTGCCAGAAGTGCTGGCGCCCTTCAATCTGCACGATCTGTTCGGCGGTCACTTCCAGCGTGCGCTCGATATGCGCCAGCGGGAAGGCGTAAGCCTCCCCGCCCACCTCGACCACCAGGCTGCGAACGACCGACAGGGTCAGCGGCACCTGAAGATGGAAGCGACAGCCTTGCCCTGCCACCTGGGTCAACTCGATCGAGCCGCGCAGCTCGCGGATCAAGTGCTGCACCGCATCCAGCCCCACACCGCGCCCAGACACTTCGGTAACCTTGTCACGCAGGCTGAAACCGGGCAGGAACAGGAACGTCAGCAGCTCCGCCTCACTCATCCGCGCCACCGTGTCAGCGGGCGACAGGGCGCGCTCGACGATGCTGCTGCGCAGGCGCTCCAGATCGATACCAGCGCCATCGTCGATCAACTCCAGGCTGAGCATGCCCGCCTGGTGCGAAGCCCGCAGGCGGATCACACCCTCGTCCGGCTTGCCCGCCAGCAGGCGCCACTCGGGCAATTCGATGCCATGGTCGACGGCATTGCGCAACAGGTGGGTCAGCGGTGCTTCGAGCTTTTCCAGCACATCGCGGTCGACCTGGGTCTTCTCCCCTTCCACCACCAGCCGCACCGGCTTGCCCAGCGAACGGCCCAGGTCGCGGACCATGCGGCTTTGCCCGGTCAGCACGTCGGCAAACGGCCGCATCCGGCAGGCCAGGGCGGTGTCATACAACAACTGCGCACGCTGGCTGGCCTGCCAGCCGAACTCATCCAGGTCGGCCGCCTGCTGCTGCAGAATCTGCTGGGTCTCTGCCAGCAGGCGCTGGGTCTGTGCCAAGGCTTCGAGCACTTCGTTGCCCTGCCCCGTGTCTTCCAGCTGCATGCGCAAGCCGTCAAGCGCCTGCATACCTTGGCCGTGCATGCGCTTGAGGCGCTGCAGGGTAGCCAGATAGGGCTTGAGCCGCTGGGTTTCCACCAACGACTTACTGGACAGGTCAAGCAGGCTATTGAGGCGGTCGGCAGTGACACGCAGTACCCGCTCGGCACCTTCGCCAGCGCGCTTGCCAGCCTTGCGCCGCAGGGCGGGTTCGGGCTCTGGTTCCTGCGTTTCGGCTGGCATTACCACGGGTGCAGGCGGCAGGGTTGCCAGCGGCGGCTCCGGCGGCACGGATGCAGCCAGCGGCACCACAGGCATGGCAGAGGCGCCCGGGTCGAGCAGGCTGGCCATTTGCGCAAGAAACACCGGCAAGGTCGCCTGCGCACCTGCATCGCCGGGTGTGGCAATACGCATCAACAGGTCGGTACCTTGCAACAGCGCGTCAATATGCTCGGCGGTCAGCCGCAGTCGACCTTCCTGGGCCGCCACCAGGCAGTCTTCCATCACGTGGGCGACACTGACGCCAGCATCCACCCCGACAATGCGCGCAGCCCCCTTGAGCGAGTGGGCAGCGCGCATGCAGGCCTCGAGCTGGTCGGCCTGGGTGGGGTTGCGCTCCAGTGCCATCAGGCCGGCATTGAGTACTTGGGTCTGCGCCTCGGCCTCCAGGCTGAACAGTTCGAGCAACGATGCGTCGCGCATTTGCTCTGGGGTCATGACAGGCTCCGCTGCACGGCAGACAGTAAGTGTTGATCGTCCAGAACCCGCACGCTGCGGCCGCGCCACTGCAAGACTGCGGCGGTGAAGCGTGTGGCGTCCCGGCCACTGCCCAGCAACTGCGGGTCGAGCCGGTGAATACCGTCGATTTCCTCGACAGCCATCACCACCGGCCCGCCTTCGGCGGCCAGAATCAGCATACGTGGCATCGCCCGTGCGCTGCGTTGCTCGGTGGAGCCGGCCTGCACCCCGAGCAAGTCAGCCAGGGACAGGCACGGCACCAACGCACCGCGTACATTGGCAACCCCATGCAGCAGCCGCGAGCGCTGGTGCGGCAATGAATGCACCGCCTGCAACGGGGCGATTTCGGCCAGGCAGGCGGTAGCCAGCGCCAGCCACTCTTCGCCCAGACGGAACAGCAGCATCGAGCGACCGGTGTTTTCCGCGTCCGGCTGCACAGCTGCAGCCTGGTGCTCCTGCACCAGCGCATAGCGGTCGAGCAAACGCGTGGCCGCAGCGGCATACACCTCGCAATTGCGGCAATGAACATGCCGCTCCAGCAGCGGGCACTGCTTGTCGCCGCGCACGCCAATGCGGTTCCAGCAGTCGTCGATATGCGCGTCATCTTCGGCGAGCAACTGCATCGCGGATTCACTGTTCATCGTTCAGACCCCCGGCCAGCCCGCGCCGCGCGCTCCTGAAGGCGCCGAGCGCCGGCCAGATCACCCTGGGCCGCCAGCAAGGCGGCCAGGTGCACCAGTGCCTCGGGGTGCTGTGGTTCCAGGTACAGGGCCTTGCGATAGTGGCTCAGCGCCTGCTGCGCATCGCCTTCGGTATCACTGAGCAAACCCAGCCAGTAGTACACCTGTGCCGACGGCGGGTACTGGCTCAGGTAGCGCTGGCATTCGCTACGGGCCTGCTCGCTGGCACCGGCATTGGCCAGCCGGGCAATGCCGGCCAGCAACTCGCTGGCTCCCTCGTGGCGGTGCTCGCGGACTGGCGCTGGCCTGGCCGCCACCGGCAGCACACGCAGCGAACGAGGCAACGGCACACTGGGCTGCGGATAAACCGGTGCGGGCAACGTCGTGAACGCCCGCTTGCCAGGTTGGGCGGGTGCCGCCGCCAAGGGGGCGCTGTCGCCTTCATGACGCACATAGGCAAACGACTGGGCGATCCCCAATGGACGCATGCCCATGCGTGCCAGCAAGCTGCCTTCGGCCGGGCCGATGAACAGCACACCCTGCGGATGCAGCAAGCGCTTGAGCACTTCGAATACACGCTGTTGTGTCGGTACGTCGAAATAGATCAAGAGGTTGCGACAGAACACGAAGTCATACAGGCCGTCGCGGCTGGCCAGCGCCGGGTCAAGCACATTGCCCACCCGCAGGCTGACTTGCTGGCGTACCCGCTCATGCAGGCGGTGGCCTTCGTCCAGAGCATCGAAGTAGCGCTCGCGAAAGCCCAGTTCGCTACCCCGGAACGCATTGCGCCCATACACCGCCTGCACGGCCTTGGCTACTGAACTTGGGCTGATGTCCATTCCATCGACAAGGAATGCCCCAGGCGCCATGCCGGCGTCAAACAAGGCCATGGCCAGCGAATAGGGCTCCTCGCCGGTAGAACACGGCAGGCTGAGCAATCGCAGCGGGCGCGCGCCAGCCAGTTGAGCCAGCCGTTTATGGGCCAGGCTGGCCAGCGCAGTGAAGGATTCGGGGTAACGGAAAAACCAGGTTTCCGGGACGATCACCGCTTCGATCAGCGCCTGTTGCTCATCTGCCGACTGCTGCAGGCGCAGCCAGTAATCGTCCAGGTCCATCGCGCCCGCAGCCACGCAACGTTGGCGCAGCGCGCGTTCGACCATGGGCGCGCCCACCGACTCCACGTCCAGGCCAATACGCTCGCGCAAGTAGCGGAAGAAACGCTGTTCGTTCATGTTGGCATCCCTGTCGGGTCTTGCGTGTACAGCAATTCGTGCACGGTGTCAGGCAGCAGGTCATTGACTTCGATGCGCTGCAGCAGGCCTTGGGCATCCTGGCGCACCGGGCCCAGATAAGGCGCATCGCCTGTGTCCACCCCATAGGGCTGAAACTCGTCCGGTTGGCAACGCAGGGTTTCGGTGGCCTGCTCCAGGATCAGGCCAAGCTGCAGGCCGCCTCGATAGTGCACCAGCACCAGGCGGGTGCTGGTGCGTTGCACCGCCGGCTGGCCAAAGCTCAAGGCGGCAAGGTCGATGACCGGTACCAGCTGGCCACGATGGGCGAGGATACCCGCGACCCAGGCAGGTGCCTGGGCGATCGGCTTGAGCGGCTGACGCGGCAGCACTTCGATCACCTCGTGCACGCTCAGGGCAAAACGCTGCGCTCTGATGCGAAACTGCAGGTACAACGCCCCCTTGGCGTTCTCCGCCCACGCCGCGCGCGGTTGCAAGTCGTTCATCGCGGTCAGACTTTGAAGCGCGAAACGCCGCCACGCAGGCCCGCAGCCACCTGGCTCAGCTCATCGATGGCATAACTGGCCTGGCGCAGCGACTCGACAGTCTGGGTGCTGGCATCGCTGAGCTGGGCCAGCGCCTGGTTGATCTGCTCGGCACCGGTGGCCTGGGCCTGCATGCCTTCGTTGACCATCAACACGCGCGGCGCCAAGGCCTGCACCTGGTGAATGATCTGGCTGAGTTGCTCGCCCACCTGTTGCACCTCGAACATGCCGCGGCGCACTTCTTCGGAGAACTTGTCCATCCCCATGACACCGGCCGACACTGCCGACTGGATCTCGCGCACCATTTGCTCGATGTCGTAGGTGGCCACGGCGGTCTGGTCGGCCAAGCGGCGCACTTCGGTCGCGACCACGGCAAAGCCGCGGCCATATTCACCGGCCTTTTCCGCTTCGATGGCGGCGTTGAGCGACAGCAGATTGGTCTGGTCGGCAACCTTGACGATGGTTACCACCATCTGGGTGATGTTGCTGGCTTTCTCGTTGAGGATACCGAGCTTGGCATTGACCAGGTCGGCAGCGCCCATCACCTGGTGCATGGTCTCTTCCATGCGTGCCAGGCCCTGCTGCCCGGAGCCAGCCAGACTGGATGCCTGATCAGCAGCCGTGGTCACTTCGGTCATGGTGCGCACCAGGTCCCGCGAAGTCGCGGCGATTTCCCGCGAGGTGGCGCCGATTTCGGTGGTGGTGGCGGCCGTCTCGGTGGCGGTGGCCTGCTGTTGCTTGGAGGTGGCGGCAATTTCGGTGACCGAAGTGGTCACCTGCACCGACGAACGTTGGGCCTGGGCCACCAGGTTGGCCAGTGCCTCGGCCATTTCGTTGAAGCCGCTTTCGATGGCACCGAATTCGTCCTTGCGATCCAGGCTCAGGCGCATGCTCAGGTCACCGGAACGCAGCTTGTCGAGGGCATGCACGATACGCTGCATGGGCGCTGTGATAGCGCGCAGCAGCAACAGGCCGCAGATGCCGGCAGCGACGATTGCCAGCAGCAGTGAGACCACCATGCTGCCCTTGGCCGTGTTGACTGCATTGACGATATCGTTGGTGGCGGCATCGGCAGAGGCCCGATTATTCTCGATCACTTCATTCAGGTGCTCGCGCCCATCCTTCCAGGCCGGAGTAAGCACCTCGGTGATCAGCCGCTGGGCCTCGTCGTAGTTGCGCTGACCGTAGGCATCCAGCACCTGTTTGACGATCTTGAGGTAGCTTTCTTCCAGTTGCACGAAGCTGTCAAATCGGGCCTGGTCGTCTTTGTCCTGGATGGTGGCCTGGTAGCTGGCCATGTATTGCTTCAGCCGATTATCGAAGCTTCTGAACAGTTCCAGGTCGGCCGAAGTGATTTCACGATGGTTGGACAGGCCCACCAGTTGCTGGCTGGTGACGTAGCTGTCAACCCAGGCGCTGCGGATCATCGAACTGTAGTAGACGCCGGGAATGCTGTCGGTCCCCACCGCCTCTTCGGCGGTTTCGATAGTCACCAACCGCGAGTAGGCGGCCACGATCATCAGCAGCATGATGGCGATGATCACGGCGAAACTTGCCAGGATCCGTTGGCGCAAGGTCCAGTTCTTCACATTCAGCCCTCAGGAATTCACAACGAGCGGGAAAAATCGCCGAAGTATAGCCCAGAGGTCTTACGGTTTATCGGACGAAATGCGCGGATTGGGTAAAAGCTGGCAAGGCTTGCCGTGACATTTTCCGCGCTCGGTTCGACAAGCGCAGAAAATGTCCTGATAAGCGCTGCTACTGCGCAACCGCCTCTCTCACCTGGGCCTCCAGCTCCTGGCGCAATCCCGGGTCCAGCCGCAGCTGGCGTGCCAGCTCGTCCAGGTAGGCACGCTCCATGAAGTTTTCCTGATCGACCATCATCACGCTGGCCAGGTACATCTCGGCAGCCATCTCCGGCGTTTGCGCAGCGCGGGCCACTTCGGCCGGGTCCAGCGGCTTGTTCAGCTCGGCATGCAGCCAGTGCTGCAATTCGCGGTCGCTGTCCAGGCGCGTGAATTCGCCCTCGATCAACGCCCGCTCGCGCTCGTCGATATGCCCATCGGACTTGGCCGCCGCCACCAGGGCACGCAGTACCGCCTGGCTGTGCTGCTCGGCCTGCGCCGGCGGCAGGCGGTCGATGGTTTGAGGCTCGGCTGCGGCCCCGCGCTGGTTTGCCTGCCAGTTGCCGTAAGCTTTATAAGCCAGCACCCCCAACGCGGCGAGGCCGCCGTAAGTCAGGGCTTTGCCACCGTACTTGCGGGCCTTCTTGCTACCCAGCAACAGGCCCAGAGCGCCCCCACCCAGCAGGCCGCCCCCTGCCCCGGACAATAACCCGCCCAACCCGCCCGAAGGGCTGCCAGGCTTGGCGGCGCCCCCCTGCTTTTCGAGCAGTTGCTGGCCGGATTTGAGGAGTTGATCGAGCAAGCCGCGGGTGTTCATTCGCGTGTCTCCACGTAAGAAGATTCAAACGCCAGAGTAAGGCTTGGCGGAGCACACGCCATGCAGGGATTTGCTTCAGGATGTTGCGTTAGCGGGCAAAAAGCCAACTAGACTCGATATCGCCAATACCTCGCACTCACGCACTACGCTTATAACGATTGTTTCACTGCTTGCCTCATGACTGCCCGAACAAGATCGCCAAGAAGAGGGAACACCATGTCAGTGCACAAGACCGCATTGCTCGGCGCCACCACTTGCGCCTTGCTGGCCAGCGCCAGCCTGCAGGCCGCCGAAACGCCCAAGGCCCTGGGGGACGGCGAGGGGCGCCTGGACATCGTCGCCTGGCCCGGTTACATCGAACGCGGTGAAAGCGACAAGGCCTACGACTGGGTGACCGGTTTCGAAAAGGAAACTGGCTGCAAGGTCAGCGTGAAAACGGCCGCCACCTCGGACGAGATGGTCAGCCTGATGACCAAGGGCGGCTATGACCTGGTCACCGCCTCGGGCGATGCATCGCTGCGGCTGATTGCAGGCAAGCGCGTACAGCCGATCAACACTGCCCTGATCCCCAACTGGAAGAGCATCGACCCGCGCCTGCAGAACGGTGGCTGGTATGTAGTCGACGAGCAGGTGTACGGCACGCCGTACCAGTGGGGGCCAAACGTGCTGCTGTACAACACCGACACCTTCAAGCAGGCCCCCACCAGCTGGAGCGTGGTGTTCGAGCCGCAGAACCTGCCCGACGGCAAGCCAAACAAGGGCCGCGTGCAAGCCTACGACGGGCCGATCTACATCGCCGATGCAGCGCTGTACCTGAAGTCGGCCAGGCCCGAACTGGGCATCAAGGACCCGTACGAACTGAACGAGGCACAATACAAGGCTGTGCTGGAACTGCTGCGCCAGCAGCAACCGCTGATCCACCGCTATTGGCATGACGCCACGGTGCAGATGAGCGATGTGAAAAACGAAGGCGTGGTTGCCTCCAGCTCCTGGGGCTACATGGTCAATGGCCTCAAGGCCGAGAACCAGCCAGTGGCCTCGACCATTCCCAAGGAGGGCGCGACGGGCTGGGCCGACACCACCATGCTGCACGCCGAGGCCAAGCACCCCAATTGCGCCTACAAGTGGATGGACTGGTCGTTGCAACCTAAGGTGCAAGGCGATGTGGCGGCCTGGTTCGGCTCGTTGCCGGCTGTGCCGGCGGCGTGCACCGGCAGCGAGCTGCTGGGGGCCGAGGGCTGCAAGACCAACGGCTTCGACAACTTCGACAAGATTGCCTTCTGGAAAACACCGCAGGCCCAAGGGGGCAAGTTCGTGCCTTACAGCCGCTGGACCCAGGACTACATTGCGATCATGGGTGGTCGCTGAGGTTGCCTGAATGCCTGTAGCGGCCTTTTCCCGGGCAAGCCCGTTCCCCCAGGTTCTTCACCGCCTGCAGGGGTGGTGCGTCCTGTAGGAGCGGGTTCACCCGCGAAGAGGCCGGCACAGGAGAACCCTTGTTGTCCGGAGTCCACGCATGCCCCTAGCCGTCCAGTTCACCCAGGTTTCCCGCACCTTCGGCGAGGTCAAGGCCGTCGACCAGGTCAGCATCGACATCATCGATGGCGAGTTCTTTTCCATGCTCGGCCCTTCCGGCTCGGGCAAGACCACCTGCCTGCGCCTGATCGCAGGCTTCGAGCAACCCTCCAGCGGTTCGATCCGCATCCAAGGGGTCGAGGCCGCTGGCCTGCCGCCCTATCAACGTGACGTCAACACCGTGTTCCAGGACTATGCGCTGTTCCCGCACATGAACGTGCTGGAGAACATCGCCTATGGCCTGAAGGTAAAAGGCGTGGGCAAGGCCGAACGCCACAGCCGCGCCGAAGAAGCCCTGGCCATGGTGGCCCTGGCCGGCTATGGCGCGCGCAAGCCGGCACAGCTGTCTGGCGGCCAGCGTCAGCGCGTGGCCCTGGCCCGGGCGTTGGTCAACCGGCCGCGGGTGCTGCTACTGGATGAGCCACTGGGCGCGCTGGACCTGAAATTGCGCGAACAGATGCAAGGCGAGCTGAAAAAGCTGCAACGCCAACTGGGCATCACCTTCATCTTCGTCACCCACGACCAAACCGAAGCGCTGTCGATGTCTGACCGGGTCGCGGTGTTCAACCGCGGCCGTATCGAACAGGTCGACACCCCGCGCAACCTGTACATGAAGCCCAGCACAACCTTCGTCGCTGAATTCGTCGGCACGTCCAACGTGGTGCGTGGCGAGCTGGCCATGCAGCTCAACGGCAGCCCTGCGCCCTTCTCCATCCGTCCCGAACACATTCGCCTGGGCGACCCGGTAGTGACCAGCCATGAGGTACAGGTCAGCGGCGTGCTGCGTGATGTCCAGTACCAAGGCAGCGCCACACGCTACGAACTGCAGCTGGAAAACGGTCAACTGCTGGCAGTAAGCCAGGCCAATGACCGCTGGCAAAAGCAGGTGCAGGCCTGGCAGCCCGGGCAACGCCTGCAGGCGCACTGGCCCCGCGAGGCCATGACGGTGCTGCAGGAAACCGAGGGCCGCTGACATGAGCACACTGCGCACCCTATCCAACCTGCTGTACCGGCGCCCCAACCTGTACCTGGCACTGCTGTTGATCCCGCCGCTGACCTGGTTCGGCGCGATTTACCTGGGCTCGCTGCTGAACTTGCTGTGGCAGGGCTTCTATACCTTCGACGACTTCACCATGGCGGTGACCCCGGACCTGACCCTGGGCAACTTCGCCGCACTGTTCAACCCGTCGAACTTGGACATCATCCTGCGCACCCTGGGCATGGCGGTGGCGGTGTCGCTGGCCAGCGCGGTACTGGCTTTCCCCATCGCCTATTACATGGCGCGTTACACCAGCGGCAAGACCAAGGCGTTTTTCTACATCGCGGTGATGATGCCGATGTGGGCCAGCTACATCGTCAAGACCTATGCCTGGACCCTGCTGCTGGCCAAGGGCGGCGTAGCCCAGTGGTTCGTCCAGCAGTTGCACCTGGATGGCCTGCTGCAGGCGGTGCTGGCCGTGCCGGGCGTGGGCGGCAGCACGCTGTCGACTTCGCACCTGGGGCGCTTCCTGGTGTTCGTGTATATCTGGCTGCCGTTCATGATCCTGCCGATCCAGGCCTCGCTGGAACGCTTGCCACCGTCGCTGCTGCAGGCTTCAGCGGACCTGGGTGCCCGGCCAGGGCAAACCTTCGTGCAGGTGATCCTGCCGCTGTCGATCCCCGGCATCGCCGCCGGCTCGATCTTCACCTTCTCGCTCACCTTGGGCGACTTCATCGTGCCGCAGTTGGTCGGTCCGCCCGGCTACTTTATCGGCAGCATGGTCTATGCCCAGCAAGGGGCGATCGGCAACATGCCGATGGCCGCCGCGTTCACCTTGGTGCCCATCGTGCTGATCGCGGTATACCTGGCCATCGTCAAGCGCCTGGGGGCTTTCGATGCACTCTGAAAAAGCGTCTGCAGGGCTGCGCCTGGCGGCGTGGGGCGGCTTGCTGTTCCTGCACTTCCCGATCCTGATCATCTTCCTGTACGCCTTCAATACCGAAGACGCGGCGTTCAGCTTTCCGCCCAAAGGCTTTACCCTGAAGTGGATCGACGTGGCCTTCGCCCGGCCCGATGTGCTTGAGGCAATCAAGCTTTCGCTGCAGGTGGCTTGCCTGGCCACATTGATCGCACTGGTGCTCGGTACGCTGGCCTCGGCGGCGCTGTACCGGCGCAGTTTTTTTGGCAAGGAAAGCATTTCGCTGGTGCTGATCCTGCCCATCGCCCTGCCAGGCATCATCACCGGCATCGCCCTGCTCTCGGCGTTCAAGACGCTGGGGATAGAGCCCGGGGTGTTCACCATCGTAGTCGGCCACGCCACGTTCTGCGTGGTGATCGTCTACAACAACGTGATCGCCCGCCTGCGGCGTACCTCGCAAAGCCTGATCGAAGCCTCGATGGACCTTGGCGCCGACGGTTGGCAGACCTTCCGCTACATCGTCCTGCCCAACCTCGGCTCGGCGCTACTGGCGGGCGGCATGCTGGCCTTTGCCTTGTCGTTCGATGAAATCATCGTCACCACGTTCACCGCCGGCCACGAGCGCACCCTGCCGATCTGGCTGCTCAACCAGCTCAGCCGCCCGCGCGACGTACCCGTGACCAACGTTGTCGCCATGCTGGTGATGCTGGTGACCATGCTGCCGATTCTTGGCGCCTATTACCTGACCCGTGGCGGCGATAGCGTCGCGGGCGGTGGCAAATGACCCTGGAGGAGCCCCCGATGCAAACGCAGATGCTGATCAATGGCCAGCTGGTCGCTGGCCAAGGCCCGGCCTGGACCGTGCTCAACCCGGCGCTGGGCACTGCCCTGGCGCAGATCAACGAAGCCAGCGAAGCCCAGGTGGACAGCGCCGTGCGCGCTGCCGACCAGGCCTTCGACAGCTGGTCGCAAACCAGCCCTAAAGAACGTTCGCAGGCCTTGCTGGCGCTGGCCGACGCCATCGAAGCCCATGGCGATGAACTGGCCCGGCTGGAATCACAGAACTGCGGCAAGCCCCTGAGCGCTGCACTGAACGACGAGATCCCGGCGATTGCCGACGTGTTCCGTTTCTTTGCCGGTGCTGCGCGCTGCCTGGGCGGCTCGGCGGCTGGCGAGTACCTGCCGGGCCACACCTCGATGATCCGCCGCGACCCGTTGGGCGTGGTGGCTTCCATCGCGCCGTGGAACTACCCGCTGATGATGCTGGCCTGGAAGATCGCACCGGCCCTGGCTGCCGGCAACACCGTGGTGATAAAGCCGTCCGAGCTGACGCCGCTGACGGCCCTGCGCCTGGGCGAACTGGCCCAGGACCTGCTACCACCCGGGGTGCTGAACATTCTCTTCGGCCGCGGCCAGACGGTCGGCAACCCGTTGATAACCCACCCCAAGGTGCGCATGGTGTCGCTGACCGGCTCGATCCCCACCGGCGCGCACATCATCAGCGCCACCGCCGACAGCGTGAAACGCATGCACATGGAGCTGGGCGGCAAGGCGCCGGTGCTGGTGTTCGATGACGCTGACATCGATGCCGCCATCGACGGCATCCGCACCTTCGGCTTCTACAACGCTGGCCAGGACTGCACCGCAGCCTGCCGCCTGTATGTGCAGGACGGGATCTACGAGCGCTTCGTCGAACGCCTGGGTAAAGCCGTAGCCAGCCTCAAGCCGGGCCTGCAGGAATCCGAAGAAACCGAGCTGGGGCCACTGATCAGCGCCCAGCACCGCGACAAGGTCGCCGGGTTGGTGCAGCGGGCCATCGCCCAGCCGCACATTCGTCTGGTAACCGGTGGCAAGCCAATAGCGGGCGATGGCTTTTTCTTCGAGCCTACCGTGCTGGCCGACGCCCTGCAGGACGACGAGATCGTGCGCAACGAAGTTTTTGGCCCGGTGGTTTCGGTCACCCGCTTCACCGATGAAGCGCAGGCACTGGAATGGGCCAACGACTCCAACTACGGCCTGGCCTCATCGGTATGGACCCGCGACACCGGCCGCGCCCACCGCCTGGCGGCGCGCTTGCAGTACGGCTGCACCTGGGTGAACACCCACTTCATGCTGGTCAGCGAAATGCCCCATGGCGGGCAGAAGCATTCGGGGTATGGCAAGGACATGTCGATGTATGGGCTGGAGGACTACACCTGTGTGCGGCATGTGATGATCAAGCACTAAGTGCTCGCGTTGACCGAGGGGCTTGAATGCCCCTCGGCCAACGTCTCAGAATTTTCCTTCAACCGTGATCTACTCCCTCCTACTGCACGTTCATTGAGCTCTCTTGACTGGTATCATAATCTGATACCATGAATAATCATCAGCAAGCCACACTTGAAGCATTACTTAAAAGGCCGGTTCCCAGAACACTGGAGTGGGCGCGGGTGGAGTCTCTGCTGGTATCGCTGGGTGCCAGGGTCATAGAAGGAAGAGGATCACGGGTTCGCTTTGAACTCAATGGAGCAGTGGCAACCTTCCACCGCCCTCATCCGGACAGGCACGCCAAGCCCTATCAACTAAGAGACGCCCGCCAGTTCATTGAGCAGGCAGGAGTATTACCATGAATGTAATGACTTACCGCGGATACGCCGCTCGTATCGAATACAGCGACGAAGACCAGTTGTTGATCGGCCATGTCGCCGGTATTCGCGACGTGATAGGTTTTCATGGCGAATCGATCAGTGAGTTGCGCCAGGCATTTGAAGAAGCCGTTGACGATTATCTTGAGACTTGCGAACGCCTTGGGCGGGAACCGCAGAAAACGTATTCCGGCAAGCTCAGCCTACGCCTTGAGCCTACCCTTCACGCCAGTGTGGCGGCCAAGGCGGAGCTGGCCGAAAAAAGCATCAACCAATGGGTAAGCGATATTCTCAGCAAGGCTGCCTATAGCTGAACCCTGGGCCGCTTTGCGGCCCTTTCGCGAAACACGGCCACTCCTGCAAGGGCCGCGCAAGGCATGGGTCAGTCGCGCAAATCCGACTCGTGAATCGGGTTGGCGCGGCTGGTCGCACGCTGGTATTGCGCAGGCCAGGTGGCCTTGTTGCCGCCCAGGTCGTCGTCGGCATGCAGTGGCCAGTACGGGTCGCGCAACAGTTCGCGGGCGAGGAAGATGATATCGGCCTGGCCGGTGCGCAGGATGTGCTCGGCCTGGGCCGGTTCGGTGATCATGCCCACGGTGCCGGTGGCGATCTCCGATTCCTTGCGCACGCGCTCGGCAAAGCGGGTCTGGTAGCCGGGGCCGGTGGGGATCTCGGCGTTGACCGAGGTGCCACCAGAAGAAACATCGATCAGATCCACGCCCAAACTCCGCAGGCGGCGTGCCAGTTCGACGGTTTCATCCGGGTTCCAGCCGTCCTCTACCCAATCGGTAGCCGATACCCGCACGAACAGCGGCAATTCGGCAGGCCAGGCCTTGCGCACGGCGTCGACCACCTCCAAGGTCAGGCGGATACGGTTTTCGAAGCTACCGCCATATTCGTCACGGCGCTGGTTGCTCAGCGGTGACAGGAACTGGTGCAGCAGGTAGCCATGGGCAGCATGGATTTCCACCACCTTGAATCCAGCCTTCAAGGCGCGTTCGGTCGAGGCGACGAAAGCGGCGATTACATCCTGGATCTCGTCCTGGCTCAGCTCGCGTGGAGGCGTGTGCTGCGGATCGAAGGCGATCTTCGACGGCCCCACCGGCTGCCAGCCGCCCTCCTCCAGTTTGACACTGCCTTGTTTGCCAAGCCACGGGCGGTAGGTACTGGCTTTGCGCCCGGCGTGGGCCAGCTGGATGCCAGGCACGGCCCCCTGGGCACTGATGAAGCGGGTGATGCGTTGCAACGGCGCGATCTGCGCGTCGTCCCACAGGCCCAGGTCTTCGGCAGTGATACGGCCATCGGCGGTCACCGCCACGGCTTCAGTGATTACCAGGCCGGCGCCACCGACGGCGCGGCTGCCTAAATGGACGAGATGCCAGTCGTTGGCCAAGCCATCGACGGCTGAATACTGGCACATTGGTGACACGGCGATGCGGTTGGGCAAGGTCAGCTGACGCAGGGTGTAAGGCTCGAGCAGCAGGCTCATGAGGGCACCTCCCAAGGACTCCAATGGTGATCCGGCCTGGACACTCAATTACACGTCCCTGGCCCAGGTCCGGTCATAACTTCAGACTAGACCAGAATGGGTGGGGGGGAGGTTCCATGGGATTTTGGGTGGGGCTGCCGGGACACCCGTGATCAGGCATCCGAATTGATGGGTTATGTGCGCGAGCTGACCATCCTCGTCCTGATGGATGTGCAACCCATGATGATCCGGACTGCCCACTACCTCAGTGCGATGGCCAAGGCGTTGATGGATGATGCCGAGTTAGGCTCTGTATGAAATGCCTTGATACTCGGTAATGCTGCGTTGAAAACAGCCTCGGAATGCTCATTTACGGCCCATAAACTGCGCTTCTTCGGCTGTTTTCGCCTTGCCTGACTTTCGTCTCAAGGCATTTCATACAACCCCTAGGTATGTCGCGTTGAGGTTGGCGCCACTGTTACTCGGCTAAGGGCAGTAATTACTCCATACATGAATGGGTCACCTCCCCCATGTACACCTTCTTGCCCCGACACACCGGGGCAACGGAAGATTTCCCACAGCCAATTGCCTCAAGAGCCACATCAGCTTCGGAAAATCTTCTCAATCAGTAACCCCCATATCTTATCGAACCCACTACACCAAGCGACTAATGTCTCCTAGCGCCAACCACCACTATCTGGCTAACAGCCTTTAAGGCATTGTACAAAACTTGAGACATAGCCAATGCAAAGACAATTCGCTCCAAGTGACATTAGCATTCTAGACAATGCCATTACACTTGATGAACAAGCCAAACTTAACAACGCGTTCTCACACCCCCTATGGCGATATGACTGGCCAGTAAATTCTACGCCCTTCGCTCGCCCCTGCTGGCATTTTTTCATTGCAGGGAGCAAGCGTGAATCACTGGAGTGTTGTGAGCAAGAACTGGTCGCAAACGAGCGCTGGGGATTCCTCATCAACATCTGGAAGCGTCTATGTGCTGGACACATGAAAAACTCCAGACTGATCGGCGTGTATGCAAACGGCCAGACCGCTGGGCAGGACAGCCCAATTCACCGAGACAACCTGCCAAGCGAGCCAGGGCATACCGCAGTCCTTTTCTGTAACGACTACTGGGCAACGACATGGGGAGGTGAGCTTTTATTCTGCAATGACGCCAAGACTGACGTTATCGCTGCGGCACTACCCAAACCAAGGCGTATCGCAATCTTCGACGGTGAAATTCCACACCGAGCTAACTCACCAACCATAGACTGCGACCGTCTGCGCCTCACTATTGCGTTCAAGACAATAAACAAGGATTTCAAAATATGACTAAACGGGTCGAAATATTTGTGGCCATGGTTGACAGAGTTGGAAACCCTGGATTCCAAGCAGGCGCGGCTGCTGCGGTGCATGACCAGTTCACCACTGACAGTCAAGGTTTTTCGCTAGTTGTGCAGACTGCGCAGACCGCCAGTGCCATTGCCTCCGTGCTGTCCGTTACGCAAATGACTGCGGGAGCAGTGCCGTTTTTGAATATCGTTACCAATACTCTCGCGGGTACGGTGACATTTTTGAAAATCGTTGCTGAATCCAAGGAAGGAAAAGAGCCAAAAGAAGGTGATTACATCAGTTTAGTAGGCAACGTAGCTGGTGTGGTGGCGGGGTTTGCACTCCTGGCGGCGGCCCCTTATACCGCTGGTGTATTCACTGCTGTCGCGCTGGGCGCCAGCTTACTAGGCACATATAATTCAGAGTTAGCTAAAAATATCGCAACGGCCATAGCGCCAATTATGAACAGCTTAAAAACACACGACATATCCAGCGAAGCACCAAAGCCTATATTAGCCCCAAACTTAGCAATTACCAATCCAGAGACTATAAATAATCACTTCGGCGGATTAATCCAGGTAGTCACATGGCACCCCGACACGTTGGAGATCCAGCTAGGCACAAGAAAATTAGAGCTATTTCAAGTGAACAACTGGGGGCAACCAGTTATTTATGGCGGTGTGAACCCACCCATTCAGCCGCCGCCATCTACTAGTGACGGCGCTACGATCACCGTGGGAATTGACAGCATTAATGGACAACCGCCCGCAGGTCCTCGTCCATCAATCACCACCGTCATAGGTGGCGGCCAGGACAAGTACGCTTGTTGCTCTGCCCCACAGCAAGACAAATATCGTTAGAAGGCTTCATCCCTAGGAGGGATTTGCTGATGTTAACTTGGCGTGCCTGGATCGAAATCATGCAGGCTTTGGAACCCCATAAGCGAATGACATCCATGTTACTTATCGGCTTCATTTTCTTATGTTTTATTCCGATCTACCTAACGAACTGGAACAGCAGCACACAACCAGTAACAGCTCCCTGGGTACGCGTTCCAGCCACTCTTACATCACAACCCGAACTTTGGGAGCATGACAAGTCGATCTACAGTTTTGGCATTGCTTACACCGAACCAAGCGGCCATCTGATCAAAACATGGGTTTATGCAGAAAAAGCCCGCTTCGACGCCGCCAACCTTAGCAAGGCAACGCCCCTGTTTGCAGATGTCGAAGATGCTTTAGCCGGCTCAATCGTCAGACAATTATCGACCAGCGATGAGATTCTGTACGATCAAGCAATCAAGAAGTATGTAATAGAGACTTACAACCGGGAAGCAGTCGAGGGGATTGTGTTCTTCTCACTGCTGAGCCTGGCTTCGTTCGTCGCAGCAGGCGTCATGCACTGGCAGATCCGGAAGCGCAAAAGGCAATCCGAGATCCGCCACTAACAGTTGTATATGTGGGAGCGGGCATGACTTGAAGTCCATGCGGTCGAGGTGGGAGCTGGCTTGCCGGCGATAGTCTGCAAAGCAGCCCCCTATTTGCAGTCAGCGCGGCTCCATGTGGGCAATCATCAACTGCACACTTTCATTGCCGCGAAACTCGTTCACATCCAGTTTGTAAGCCAACTCGACCCAACGCACGGTCGGGTTCGGCCACACTTCGCGGTCGACGCCGAAGGCAATGCCATCCAGCCGTACCGAGCCACACTCGCTCTTGAGCACCACCTTAAGGTGCCGCTCGCCAACCACACGCTGCTCCACCAGCTGGAACACGCCATGGAACAGCGGCTCTGGGAAGTGCTGGCCCCATGGGCCGGCATGGCGCAGGGCCTTGGCCAGGTCGAGATGGAACTCCTCTACCGCCAGGCTGCCGTCGGACAACAGCCGGCCGGTCAGGTCTTCTTCGCGCAGTTGACGCCGCACTTCTTCGTCGAAGGCCTCGGCGAATGCCGGGAAGTTGCCTTCTGGCAACGACAAACCGGCAGCCATGGCGTGGCCGCCGAACTTGCTGATCAGGTGCGGGTGGCGCGCGGCCACGGCATCCAGCGCATCGCGAATATGGAACCCCGGCACCGAGCGCGCCGAACCTTTGAGCATGCCGTCGCCAGCATCAGCGAACGCAATGGTCGGCCGGTGGTAACGTTCCTTCAGACGCGAAGCCAGAATACCAATCACCCCTTGGTGCCAATCGGCATCGAACAGGCACAAGCCGTAGGGCATGGACTCGACCGGCAGGTCCTTGAGCTGGGCCAAGGCCTCGCGCTGCATGCCCTGCTCGATGGACTTGCGGTCCTGGTTCAGGTCGTCCAGTTGCTGTGCCATGTCCTGGGCCAATGCCGCGTCTTCGCACAGCAGGCATTCGATGCCCAGGCTCATGTCGTCCAGGCGGCCCGCGGCGTTCAAGCGCGGGCCGAGGATGAAACCGAGGTCGGTCGAGGTAATACGCCGATGGTCGCGGCGGGCCACTTCGAGAATGGCCTTCAGCCCCGGCCGGGCTCGGCCGGCGCGAATGCGCTCAAGGCCTTGGTGCACCAGGATGCGGTTGTTGGCATCCAGCGGCACCACGTCAGCGACACTGCCCAGGGCCACCAGATCAAGCAGTTCGCCAATGTTCGGCTGTGGCTGCGTCTCGTAGCGCCCAAGGCTGCGCAAGCGAGCGCGCAGGGCCATCAGCACATAGAAGATCACCCCTACCCCGGCCAGTGACTTGCTCGGGAACGCACAACCCGGCTGGTTGGGGTTGATGATGGCATCGGCGTCGGGCAACTGCTCGCCCGGCAAGTGGTGGTCGGTGACCAGCACCTTGAGCCCGGCGGCCTTGGCGGCCGCCACCCCGTCGACACTGGAAATGCCGTTGTCCACGGTAATCAGCAACTGCGGCTGGCGCTGCAGCGCCACCTCGACGATTTCCGGGGTCAGGCCGTAGCCGTACTCGAAGCGGTTTGGCACCAGGTAATCGACATGGGCCGCGCCCAGCAGGCGCAGGCCCAGCACCCCGACGGTGCTGGCAGTGGCACCGTCGGCATCGAAGTCGCCGACGATGAGGATGCGCTGACGCTGGTCGATGGCTTCGACCAGCAGGTCCACACCGGCCTCTATGCCCTTGAGCTGCTGGTACGGCAGCAGGCGTGCCAGGCTTTTGTCCAGCTCGGCCTCGCTCTGCACGCCGCGCGCGGCGTAAAGGCGGGTCAGCAAGGGTGGCAGGTTACCCAGAAATGGCAGGGTCGGCGGCAGCGGGCGAGGTTCGATACGCATGGGTTGCTTCAACCACGCTCACCGAGCAGCCACTGCAGTTGGACTTCATGCTGGCCACGGTCGTCAGTCACGAATACCGTACCTTCACTGATCATCACGTCCCACTTGATGCTACGCGGCATGTCGGTTGCCAGGGTTTCCAGCACCTCTTGCGGCACAGCGGCAATGCTGAGGTTTTTCAGGTTCTTGACCGCGCTCACCACTTTACCCTCCCACACTCGCAGGCTGCCGTAAGCCAGCAAGCTGGTGCGTTCGGTACGGCGCGAGCACCAGGTCAGGCGATCGGCATCGGGCTGGCCAACTTCAATCCAGTGCAGCACGCGATCGTCCAGGCTCTTTTCCCACAGCGCCGGCTCATCGACATCCGACAGGCCGCGGCCAAACGACAAGTTCTCGTTGTACCAGAGCGCGTACGCCAACAAACGAACAGCCATGCGCTCTTCGGTTTCCGAAGGGTGCCGAGCGATAGTCTGTTTGACGCTTTCGTAGACGTTGCGATCAAGGTCGGTGAGATTCAATTCGAACTTGTAGGTGGTGGACGGCTGGGCCATGGTCGACGGGCTTCGTGCAAAAGAAAGTGGCACAGTCTAACCCATCCGCACCTTCCATGCCCCGCAGCAGTACCCGGCGAAACCGACGTGTGATAAAACCACGGCTCTGCCCAACTGCCACGGACACCCCATGTCGACGCCCAGCAAACCCCTCGCCGGCCTTAAAGTTGTCGAACTCGGTACCCTGATCGCCGGGCCGTTCGCCTCGCGTATCTGTGCCGAATTCGGCGCCGAAGTGGTCAAGGTCGAATCGCCCGATGGCGGCGACCCGTTGCGCAAGTGGCGCAAGCTGTACGAGGGCACCTCGCTGTGGTGGTTCGTGCAGGCCCGCAACAAGCAGTCGCTCACCCTCAACCTCAAGCACCCCGAGGGCCGCGATATCCTCAAGCGCCTGCTGGCCGAGGCCGACATCCTGATCGAAAACTTTCGCCCGGGCGTGCTGGAAAAACTTGGTTTGGGGTGGGATGTGCTGCATGCGCTGAACCCGCGCCTGGTGATGGTGCGCCTGTCGGGCTTTGGCCAGACCGGGCCGATGAAAGACCAGCCAGGCTTCGGTGCCGTAGGCGAGTCAATGGGCGGCCTGCGCTACATCACCGGTTTCGATGACCGCCCGCCGGTGCGCACCGGGATTTCCATCGGGGACTCGATTGCCGCCCTGTGGGGGGTGATCGGCGCGCTGATGGCGCTGCGCCACCGGGAAGTCAATGGCGGCCAGGGCCAGGTGGTGGACGTGGCCCTGTACGAGGCGATCTTTGCCATGATGGAGAGCATGGTCCCGGAATTCGATGTGTTCGGTTTCATCCGCGAACGCACCGGCAACATCATGCCGGGCATCACGCCTTCCTCCATCCACACAAGCGCCGACGGCAAGCATGTGCAGATCGGCGCCAACGGTGATGCGATCTTCAAGCGCTTCATGCAGGCCATCGGTCGCGATGACCTCGCCGACGACCCGACCCTGGCCAGCAACGACGGCCGCGACCTGCGTCGTGACGAGCTGTATGGGGTAATCGACCGCTGGGCCAACAGCCTCCCACTGGAGCGGCTGATGCAGGTGCTGACCACTGCCGAAGTGCCGGCCAGCCGTATCTATTCGGCCGAAGACATGTTCAACGACCCCCAGTACCTGGCACGCGAGATGTTCCTGCAGGCCAAGCTGCCGGATGGCAAGCCATTCCACATGCCCGGCATCGTGCCCAAGCTGTCGGAGACTCCCGGCTCAAGCGAATGGGTCGGCCCGGCCTTGGGCGAGCATACCGAGGCGCTGCTCGGCAGCCTGGGCTACGACGCAGCGGCCATCGCCAGCCTGCGCGCAGCGGGCACGGTCTGATCCTGGCGCTGACCGGTTCCATGTGCGCGCCGCGTTGCCTACGCCACCTGGTCCTGCTCTGTGGGCTGTTGCCTGCGTTGCTGTTGCAGCCAGCAAGTGCCAAGGAGCACCTCTTCTGGCTGGTACGCGACCTGCCACCGTTCACCATTTTTGATGGCCCGGAAGAAGGCCATGGGGTCATCGACCAGTTGATACCGCTGCTGATCAAGCAGATGCCCGAGTACGAACACAGCATCGTGCGGGTCAACCGCGCCCGCGGCCTGCAGATGCTGCAAGACCGTGACACCTTCACCTGCGACCCAACCCTGCTGTGGACCCCTGAACGGGCCAAATATGTGCATTTTTCCATTCCAGCGCTGGGCGTGCTCAGCGGCGGCCTGGTGTTGCGCAATGAAAACCAGGCGCTGGTGGCACCTTACCTCGACGGCCAACAGGTGGACCTGCTGGGCCTGCTGAGCAAGGCCCCGCTGAAACTGGGGATTGTCGCCGAGCGCAGCTACGGCACGCAGATTGACAGCATCCTGCGCCAGTTGCCCGACAGCGCGCTCAGCCGCCACTACGGCAACGAGGCCACCGCCAACCTGTTGCAGATGCAGCAACTGGGGCGCCTGCGCCTGGTGCTCGGCTACTGGCCTGAGGTGCGCTACCTGATCCAACAACAAGGCGGGTCATTGGCTGACTACCAGTTTCATACTGTGCAGGGCGTGAATCGCTACCAGTTTCTGCATGTGGGGTGCTCAAACAGCGAACTGGGGCGTGCGGTAGTTGCCCACATCGACCAGTTGCTGCCTACCCTGCGCCGGGATGTGTTGCCAGGGTTGTATGCCCGCTGGCTGGACCTGGCATTGCGGGAGGACTATCTGGAGGACAGCCGGCGTTTCTTTAAGGACAAATAAGCCCAAGCGGTATGCACGGTCGTTGCAAAAGCGGACGGGGTTACGTGCCTGCCCGGAAAAAGAAACCCCGGACGCTGGGGAAGACGCCCGGGGCCAAGCGAAAGCCCTTGAGGACTTCCCGTGACAGCCTTGCCAGCGCCGGAGCAAAGCACTGGCTGACTGCCCTTACACTGTCTGATAAGCCGCTCAGGCAAAGGTTCCCTGCGGTTGCTGGCGATTCTGCAATGCTGCAATGACACACGGCTGCAACCGCCCCTCAGCTATCTGCAGGTCTCGGTGCAAGCCGTCCACGAGGTCGATCAGCAGGCGTTGCTCCTGCAATTGGCGCTCGCTGACCGTGCGCCGCAAGGTAATACCTGAGAAAGGGTCGTGAACGGTCAGTTGGCGATTACCACCGGGATCGGCGGTGCCGAGGTGGGTCTGATAGGGCGTCAGGGCTTCGTTGAGCAGGCTGCAGATTCTTTCCATCCGGATCACTCGCTGCGTGGTGGGACCTAAAGTAACTGACCAGCAGGCGCCGCGGAAAGTTCGTAAAACCGCGCCCGCTTCAGTGAGCATGCGGGGCTGGCATGACAGTTTGAATACGCGACCCCGGGCGCACCTGCAGTGTTTGCAAGGCATGCTGCAGGCGTGGCATCGACAGCGGCCAGGGCAACTCGTCGAGCACCCACATGCCACATTTTCTGGCCTCCTGGGCAAGGTTTTGACGCTTTGGGGCAGGCTGGCCGACGAACAGCAATGCGCGCACTCGCCGCTGCTGGGCGAGCAAAGCAAGGCCGGCCCGGGCTGGCATGGCGTGGTCAAGGATCAGCAAGTCAGGGCGACGCTCAGCGCAGAGGCAGGCGTCGAGGTCAGCGACGCTTTCGCTGATGCGCACGTTGAAGACGCCTTGGCCATTGAGGGCCTGGTGCAAGAGGATCTGGTGGGATGGGCGAGCCTGGTGAATCAACACATAGGGCTGGTGCATGAGCCGCTCCTGATGGGAGGACCGGCTAATTTATGCTTGGCGCCCGGCAGGCCGAATAGGATGTTTCTGATAGACCGGAGGGAAAAGGCTGAGACGTTGGGGCTGCGCTGCAGCCCCAAACGCCATGCAATTACAGCGGCTTGCCGCGGTTGCCGTGCTGGCTGACAAAGCCCTGTACAGCCTTCAGGTCGTTGGCCAGGACCGTGCAACGCTCTTCACGGCTGAACAGGTCGCTGAGGTGCGCGGGTAGTTCCAGCGCCTTGCCCACACCGGCCTTCTCCACCGCGTCCGGGAACTTGACCGGGTGCGCAGTACCCAGCACCACCATTGGCGTGTCCAGGCTGCGGCGGCACTCGCGGGCAGCCTTGACGCCGATTGCGGTATGCGGGTCGAGCACTTCACCGGTGGCGGCGAACACTTGCGCGATGGTCTCGCAGGTTTGCTCGTCGCTGACAGCCAGCGAGTCGAACAGTTTGCGGGCTTCGGTCCAGCGGTCTTGCTCGACGCTGAAGCCGCCACCTTGCTTGAAGTTGGCCATCAGCTCGGCAATGGCACCACCGTTGCGGCCATGCAGGTCGAACAGCAGGCGCTCGAAGTTGGACGAGACCATGATGTCCATCGACGGCGACAGGGTCGCGTGCAGGGTTTCCTTGACGTACTGGTTGCCGCTCATGAAGCGGTGCAGGATGTCGTTGCGGTTGGTGGCGACGATCAATTGGCTGACCGGCAGGCCCATGTTGCGCGCCAGGTAGCCGGCGAAAATGTCGCCGAAGTTGCCGGTCGGTACCGAGAACGCCACCGAGCGCGCCGGGCCACCCAGCTGCAGGGCTGCATGGAAGTAGTAGACGATCTGGGCCATGATCCGCGCCCAGTTGATCGAGTTGACAGCGACCAGGCGGGTGCCCTTGAGGAACGACTGGTCGGCGAAACTGGCCTTGACCATTTCCTGGCAGTCGTCGAAGTTGCCTTCGATGGCGATGTTGTGGATGTTGTCGCCAAAGATGGTAGTCATCTGACGGCGCTGCACTTCCGATACACGCTGGTGCGGGTGCAGGATGAAGATGTCGACGTTGTCGCAACGGCGGCAGCCTTCGATCGCGGCGGAACCGGTATCACCGCTGGTGGCACCGATGATGACCACGCGCTCGTTGCGCTTGGCCAGCACATGGTCAAGCAGGCGACCGAGCAACTGCAGGGCAAAGTCCTTGAACGCCAGGGTCGGGCCGTGGAACAGCTCCAGCACCCACTCGTTGCTGTTCAGCTGACGCAACGGGGCGACCGCAGCGTGGGCGAACTCGCCGTAGGTTTCTTCGAGGATCTTCTTGAAGTCGGCGTCGGCGATGCTGCCTTCGACGAACGGACGCATCACGCGGAAGGCCAGCTCGTGGTAGGGCAAGCCGGCCCACGAGGCGATTTCTTCCTGGGTAAAGCGTGGCAGGTTTTCCGGCACATAGAGGCCGCCGTCGCTGGCCAGGCCAGCCAGCAGCACGTCTTCGAAATTCAGGGCCGGTGCCTGGCCGCGGGTACTGATATAGCGCATGGGTGCAAACCTTCGATGCTGGGGCCGGGGCCGCGCGGGCGGCCCATCGGCAATATTTGTTAGTTGAGCTGCTCGACGCGAATGCGCACAACCTTGCCGACCACGTCCTGCAGGGCTTCCAGGGCGACGATGGCGTCATTGATACGCTGCTCGACCACGCCATGGGTCACCAGGATCATTGGCACCAGGCCATCCTGTTCCTCGGCTTCCTTCTGCATGATCGACTCGATGTTGATACCGCGCTCCGAGAGGATGCTGGCGACCTGGGCCAGTACGCCCGGGTGATCCTTGGCCTGGATGCGCAGGTAGTAGGCGCTTTCGCAGGCTTCGATCGGCAGGATCGGGTGGGCCGACAGCGAGTCTGGCTGGAAGGCCAGGTGCGGCACACGGTTTTCCGGGTCGGAGGTCATGGCACGGACCACGTCGACCAGGTCGCCGACCACTGACGAAGCGGTAGGCTCCATACCCGCGCCGGCACCGTAGTACAGGGTGGAGCCGGCAGCATCACCGTTGACCATGACAGCGTTCATCACGCCGTTGACGTTGGCGATCAGACGGTCGGCCGGGATCAGCGTCGGGTGCACGCGCAGCTCGATACCTTCGGCGGTGCGACGCGCCACGCCCAAGTGCTTGATGCGGTAACCCAAAGCCTCGGCGTAGTTCACGTCTGCCGTTGTCAGCTGGGTGATACCTTCGGTGTAGGCCTTGTCGAACTGCAGCGGGATACCGAACGCGATGGACGCCAGGATCGTCAGCTTGTGCGCAGCGTCGATGCCTTCTACGTCAAAGGTCGGGTCGGCTTCGGCATAGCCCAGCGCCTGAGCTTCGGCCAGCACGTCCGGGAAGGCACGGCCCTTCTCACGCATTTCGGTGAGGATGAAGTTGCCAGTGCCGTTGATGATGCCAGCCAGCCAGTTGATGCGGTTGGCCGACAGGCCTTCGCGGATGGCCTTGATCACCGGGATGCCACCGGCTACGGCCGCCTCGAACGCGACAATCACGCCCTTCTCGCGGGCCTTGGCGAAGATTTCGTTGCCGTGCACGGCAATCAGCGCCTTGTTGGCGGTGACCACGTGCTTGCCGTTTTCGATGGCCTTCAGCACCAGGTCGCGGGCGATGGTATAGCCACCGATCAGCTCGATGACAATGTCGATCTCCGGGTTGCTTGCAACTTCGAACACGTCAGCGGTAATGGGGGTACCGGTAATCTGGCAGTTCGGGTTCTGCGAGCGCATGGCGATCTGTGCCACTTCAATACCGCGCCCGGCACGGCGGGCAATCTCCTCGGCGTTGCGCTGAAGTACATTGAAGGTTCCGCCACCGACGGTCCCCAACCCACAGATGCCTACTTTGACCGGTTTCACTGTGAACTCCCCATTGAACGGCCGACACGTTTGCCGACCGTGAAACTTGCCGTCACCCCATGACGACGGCGTACTGAACTGGATTACTTGGCAAGTGCCAGCTTGGCGACCTGCGGTGCCGGCTGGTAGCCCGGAATGACCTGGCCGCTTTCAAGAACAATGGCCGGCGTGCCGTTGACACCGATCGACTGACCCAGCTGGAACTGCTTGCTGACCGGGTTGGTGCACTTGGCGGCCTTGATTTCTTCACCTTCGACCATTTTGTCCATCGCCCCACGGCGGTCGCTGGAGCACCACACCGCCTGCAACTGCTGGTCTCCCGCCGAACCGAGGCCCTGGCGCGGGAAGGCGACATAGCGCACTTCGATACCGCGACGGTTCAACTCAGGCACTTCGGCGTGCAGTTTGTGGCAGTACGGGCAGGTAGTGTCGGTGAACACGGTGATGTGCGACTTGGTCTCGCCTTTGGCAGGATAAACCACCATCTCGGCGGCTGGAATGCCGTTGATGAGCTTGGCGATGCCTTGGCGTTCGGTTTTTTCGGTGAGGTTGACCGGCTTGCCGTCCTGGATCTGGAACAGGTAGCCCTGCATCACGAACTGGCCGTCAGCGCTGGCGTACAGCACGCGGCCGCCCTGCAGCTTGACTTCATACAGGCCGTTAAGCGGGCTGCTGGCCACGCTTTCCACGGGCACTTCCAACTCGAGGTTCTGCAACGATTTACGGATGGCCTGCTCGGCACCGGCGTTGCTATCGGTTGCCGCAGCAACGGCAAAGGTACTGGCCAGCGCCAACGCGGCGGCGGCGAAAAACTGGGTCACGCGCATGGGAACTCCTGAAGGCGGACAGGGGCCGGAGGGCGCCACCTGCGGAAAATACGCGGTGACCGTGCGGCCCTTGGTGCAAACCGCCCAAGCCTACCACATCACACTGCCAGTGAAGGGGGTCGCAAGGACCGGTCGGCGGAACATGAAAAACATTCATCCACGCGGGTGGTGCTGGGCGTGCAACTGCTGCAGGCGGGCCTTGGCGACGTGGGTATAGATCTGCGTGGTCGACAGGTCACTGTGGCCCAGCAGCATCTGCACCACCCGCAAGTCGGCACCGTGGTTTAGCAGGTGGGTGGCGAAGGCATGCCGCAGGGTGTGCGGCGACAGCGGCTTGTCGATGCCGGCAACCCGTGCGTGGTGTTTGATACGGTGCCAGAAGGTCTGGCGCGTCATCTGCTCGCCGCGCTGACTGGGGAACAGCACGTCGCTGGGACGGCCATTGAGCAGTTCGGCGCGGCCATCGCGCTGGTAGCGCTCCAACCACACCACCGCCTCTTCCCCCATGGGCACCAGACGCTCCTTGCTGCCCTTGCCCATCACCCGCAGCACACCCTGGCGCAGGTTGACCTGGTCGAGGGTCAGGCTGACCAGTTCGGTAACCCGAAGGCCGCACGCGTAGAGCACTTCGAGCATGGCACGATCGCGCTGGCCAATGGCTTCGCCCAGGTCCGGAGCCTGCAACAGGGCTTCGACGTCGGCTTCGGACAGCGACTTGGGTAGCGGCTTGCCCAATTGCGGCATGTCGACCTGCAGGGTCGGGTCGATGGCCACCAGCTTTTCCCGCAGCAGGTAACGGAAGAAGCCGCGCAGGCCGGAGAGGAAACGCGCCGTGGAACGTGGCTTGTAGCCCTGATCCAGGCGCCAGGCCAAGTGATCGAGGATCAAGTCGCGGCCGGCGTCCGGCAGCGATACCGAATGCTCCTGCAACCAGCCATTGAACAGCGCCAGGTCGCTGCGGTAGGACACGCGGGTGTTGTCGGACAGCCCTTTTTCCAGCCATAGGGCGTCAAGGAACTGGTCGATCAGGGGGTGGTCGAGGGCGGGCATGAAATCTCGGTGGCAAACGACGAAATGGCGCTTAGTCTTTCATAACAACGTCGGGATAGGGAGCCCGCATGAGCGAACAGCAGATCCTTCTGAGTGTGGGCGGCATCGGCGCAGCGGCGCTCGCCTGCCAGTGGCTGGCCTGGCGCCTGAAGTTGCCGGCGATTCTGTTTCTGTTGTTGGCCGGGATCCTTGCCGGCCCAGCGCTGGGATGGCTCGATCCCGAGGCGCTGTTCGGCCCGTTGCTGATGCCGCTGGTGTCGCTGTCGGTGGCGCTGATCCTGTTCGAAGGCAGCCTGACCCTGCACCTGTCGCAGTGGCGCGAGATCGGCAGCGTGGTGCATCGCCTGGTCACGGTGGGCGCACTGGTCACCTGGCTGGTGATTGCACTGGCAACCCACTGGCTGCTCGGGTTCGACTGGCCGCTGGCGATTCTTTTCGGCACCCTGACGCTGGTGACCGGCCCCACGGTGATCGTGCCCATGCTGCGCGTGGTGCGCCCAAAGGCAACGATCGCGAACATCCTGCGCTGGGAAGGGATCATGATCGACCCGATCGGCGCGCTGCTCGCCGTTGTGGTCTACAGCTTCATCATCGCCAGCGCCGAGGGTAACGGCCTGAGCCAGAGCCTTATCACTTTTGCCGGTGTGATCTTCTGCGGTACCGCCCTGGGCGCGGCAGGGGGCTGGGTACTGGGGCAAATCATGCGCGAACAGTGGCTACCAGAGTATCTGCACAATCTCGCGTCTCTGGCGGCGGTACTGGGCATTTTCATCGCCGCCAACCAGATCGTGCACGAGTCCGGGCTGCTGGCGGTGACCGTGATGGGTATGTGGCTGGCCAACATGCGCGGGGTTGATGTGCGGCAAATCCTGCACTTCAAGGAAAACCTCAGTGTGCTGCTGATATCCGGCCTGTTCATCCTGCTGGCTGCACGCCTTGATCTGCATGCCCTGCTGGGCCTTGGCCCTGCTGTGCTGGCATTGTTGCTGGTGATCCAGCTGCTGGCACGTCCGCTCAACGTTTGGCTGGCCACACTGGGCTCGACACTCAACTGGCGGGAGCGCGCGCTGCTGGCCTGGATTGCGCCACGCGGCATCGTTGCTGCGGCCGTTTCAGCCATTTTTGCCATCCGCCTGCACCAGGCCGGTCACCAGGATGCCTTGCTGCTGGTACCGTTGACCTTCGCGGTTATCATCGGCACGGTGGTACTGCAAAGCGCCACGGCCAGGCCGCTGGCACGCTTGCTCAAGGTCGCCGAACCGGCACCCAGCGGGTTTCTCATCGTCGGTGCCAACGAACCGGCCCGGGCCATTGCCAAAGCCCTTCAACAATTGGGCTGCCGGGTTTTGCTGACGGACTCCAGCTGGGAAAACATCCGCGCCGCACGCATGGACGGGCTCACGACCTACTTTGGCAACCCGGCCTCGCAGCATGCCGACGCCCATCTTGACCTGGTCGGCCTCGGGCACTTGCTGGGCCTCTCTCCCGCCGGCGAAATCAATGCCCTGGCCTGCGCCAGGTTCCGTCATGATTTCGGCCACAGTCGACTGTTCGTGCTAGTCAGTGGCCTTGAGAAACAACGTAGCGACAAGCACCGGGCGGCCGAAGAGCACCGCGGGCATCTATTGGGGGCCAAACCGATGACCTATCTGCAACTGGCCAACCGCATGCATCAGGGCGCCGAGCTGTATAGCACCAACCTGACCGAAGGCTTTGGCTGGGATGCCTACCAGGCGCTGCATGGCGAGCGGGCACACTTGCTGTTCGCCCGCGACGGCCAGGGCTGGGTCCATGTAGCCAGCCCTGATAACCCGTTGCAGCCGCAGCCGGGCTGGACCCTGGTGGCATTGATCGAGCCAGCACCGGAGCCGTGATACTCAGGCGCCTGGCAGCACGGGCACCGGGCGCTTGTCCTCGTCGATGGCGACGAAGCTGAACACCCCATGGATCGCCCGGTCACGGCCATCCAGATACATGTTCTCGACAAACACATCCACCTGCACCTGCAAGCTGGTGTTGCCAACCTTGATCACCGTCCCCACCAGCTCGACGATCGAGCCCGCCGGAATCGGGTGCTTGAAATCGATGCGGTCGGTAGACACGGTCACCAACGGCAGGCGGCAGAAACGCGTGGCAGCGATGAACGACACTTCGTCCATCCAGGCCAGGGCGGTGCCGCCGAACAGGGTGTTGTGGTGGTTGGTGGTATTGGGGAACACCGCCTTGGTCACGCGGGTCACCGACAGTTCGGTGCGGCGTTGGATTTCCTGGTCTCGGGTCGTCATGGCAATCACATTTTCGGGGTTTCAAAACGCAAAAAAGCAGCCCGAAGGCTGCTTTTTTCTCGCTAGGCGGCCTCGGCCACCGGGCAAACTGCACTCAGGACAGTTTTTCCTTGATGCGAGCGGCTTTGCCGGACAGGTCGCGCAGGTAGTACAGCTTGGCTTTACGCACGTCACCACGACGTTTCACGGCCAGGCTGTCGATTTGCGGGCTGTAGGTCTGGAAGGTACGCTCTACGCCAACGCCGCTGGAGATCTTGCGCACGGTGAAGGCGCTGTTCAGACCGCGGTTACGCTTGGCGATAACGACGCCTTCGAACGCCTGCAGACGGGAACGCTCACCTTCCTTCACTTTAACCTGAACGACAACGGTGTCGCCTGGTGCGAAGGTCGGGATTTCCTTGCTCATCTGCTCGGCTTCGAGCTGCTGGATGATCTTGTTGGTCATGCTGTGCTCCTAAGATGGATACGCGATCCACCATCGATACGTTTAACTATCGTCCCGCTCGCGGAGATATTCCTCGAGCAGCTTCTTCTCTTCTCCAGAAAGCGAGCGACTTTCCAGAAGATCGGCGCGTCGTTCGAAGGTCCTACCAAGGGACTGCTTCATCCTCCAACGCCGGATATGTGCATGGTTGCCACTTAGCAACACGTCGGGAACACGCTGATCCGCATACACCTCAGGCCGGGTGTAGTGCGGGCAATCGAGCAGACCGTCGGTGAAGGAATCTTCTTCCGCCGAGTCCACATGCCCTAAAGCTCCGGGCAGCAGTCGCGTAACCGCATCGATCAGTACCATGGCCGGCAGCTCGCCACCGGAAAGCACATAGTCGCCAATCGACCACTCCTCATCGACATGAGCCTCGATAAAGCGCTCGTCGATGCCTTCATAACGACCGGCGATCAGGATCAACGATTCCTGTTCGGCCAGGCCTTTGACCGCCTGCTGAGTCAGCTTGCGGCCTTGTGGCGAAAGGTAGATCACCTTCGCCGCTGCTCCGGTAGCCTGCCTGGCGCTAACCAGGGCGTCTTCCAGAGGCTTGATTTTCATCACCATGCCCGGACCACCGCCAAACGGTCGATCATCTACCGTGTGGTGACGATCTGTGGTGTAGTCCCGCGGGTTCCAGCAAGTCACCTGAAGCAACCCTTGTTTCACCGCGCGGCTGGTAATGCCGTACTCCGTGATGGCCGAGAACATCTCGGGGAACAACGTGATGACGTCTACGCGAAGGTTACCCATCGTTTAGAAGTCCGCGTCCCATTCGACCCGCATCACGCCTGCTTCGAGGTCGATTGCCAGCACACATTGCTCCGTATAGGGCAACAGACGCTCGCGATCATCCAGGCTGCCTGCGCAGGGCTTGACCACCATTACATCGTTCGCACCGGTCTCCAACAGGTGATCGACCTTGCCGAACAGTTGTTCGTCCTGGTTGATGACCTTCAGACCTACCAACTGGTACCAGTAGTACTCGTCGGCAGCCAGGTTGGGCAAAAGGCTCCGCGGGATGCAGATTTCGTAACCGCTCAGAAGACGGGCTTCATCGCGATCGTCGAGACCTTTCAGCTTCACGACCAGGCCCTTTTGGGAGCCACGACCGCTGACCAGCTCGACCTGCTTTACCTTGCCTTCGTGCCGAAGCGTCCAGCGTGGATAATCCAACAGGTTTTCAATCGGATCGGTAAAGGAATACACCTTCACCTCGCCGCGAACGCCGTGAACCGAAAAAATCTTGCCAACGACGATGAGGTCGTCAGCCTTTTCTGGCGTCGCGTTCATACTATTCAGGCAGCGGCCTTGGCAGCTTCCTTCAGCAGCTGAGCAACACGCTCAGACGGCTGTGCACCCTGGCTCAGCCAGTAGGTGACGCGCTCTTGGTTGACCGACAGCTTAACTTCGGCGCCAGCGGCGATTGGGTTGAAGAAACCTACGCGCTCAACGAAACGGCCGTCACGGGCGTTACGCGAGTTGGTCACGGTCAGGTGGTAGAATGGGCGCTTTTTCGAGCCGCCACGGGCCAGACGAATGGTTACCATGTGAACATCGTTCCTATAGTCGGTGCTGCAGTTGATACAGCAGCTGGTACTGCAAATCTGAATGCCAAATAGGCACACGGGTGCCCAAAAGGCCGCATATTCTCGGGGAATACACGGACATTTGCAAATGACTTTTTCGGCAAGGCCTCGCCCTGCCGTCCAGATTTGCCGGTTGCGCCGCGAAATTCGCGGCTGTTGCCCCGCTACAGCGGGGGTTCTGGGCGCCTGCCCGACAAAAGGCAGGCACCCGGATCAGGGGTTACAGCTTTGGCATGCCGCCACCTGGCAGCATCCCACCGAGGCCGCGCATCATCTTGGCCATGCCGCCTTTGGCAGAGAACTTCTTCATCATCTTCTGCATCTGCTTGTGCTGCTTGATCAGCCGGCCGATGTCCTGCACCTGGGTACCGGAACCCAACGCAATACGGCGCTTGCGCGAACCGCTGATCAGGTCAGGGTCACGGCGCTCGGCCGGGGTCATGGAATTGATGATCGCTTCCATCTGCTTGAACTGCTTTTCGGCCGCGCCCTGGGCGTTGCCCATTTGTGACAGGTTGACCCCGCCGATGCTTGGCAGCTTGTCCATCAGGCCGCCGAGACCGCCCATGTTCTTCATTTGCTGCAGCTGGTCACGGAAGTCTTCGAGGTCGAAGCCCTTGCCCTTCTTCAGCTTCTTGGCCAGCTTGTCGGCCTTGGCCTTGTCGATGGTCTGCTCGGCCTGCTCGATCAGGCTGAGCACGTCGCCCATGCCGAGGATGCGCGAAGCGACGCGGTCGGGGTGGAACGGCTCGAGGGCCTCGGTCTTCTCACCCATACCGATGAACTTGATCGGTTTGCCGGTGATTGCACGTACCGACAGCGCAGCACCGCCACGGGCGTCACCGTCAACCTTGGTAAGCACCACACCGGTCAGCGGCAGCGCCTCGCCAAAGGCCTTGGCGGTGTTGGCAGCGTCCTGGCCGGTCATGGCGTCGACCACGAACAGCGTCTCGATCGGTTTGACAGCAGCGTGCAGCGCCTTGATCTCGTCCATCATGTCGGCGTCGATGTGCAGACGGCCGGCGGTGTCGACGATGACGACGTCGATGAACTTCAGCTTGGCTTCACGGATGGCGGCTTCGGCGATGGCCACCGGCTTCTGGCTGATATCGGACGGGAAGAAGGTGACGCCGATATCGTTGGCCAGTGTTTCCAACTGCTTGATCGCCGCCGGACGATAGACGTCGGCAGACACCACCATCACGCTCTTTTTCTTGCGCTCTTTAAGAAAGCGCGCCAGCTTGCCGGCGGTGGTGGTCTTACCGGCGCCCTGCAGGCCCGCCATCAGTACGACAGCAGGCGGGGCGGCGTTCAGTGCGAGGTCTTCGTTGGCCGCGCCCATCAGGCTTTCCAGCTCGGCCTGGACGATCTTCACGAAGGCCTGGCCCGGGGTCAGGCTGCGCGACACCTCGGTACCGACCGCACGATCCTTGACGCTGTTGACGAAATCCTTGACTACCGGCAGGGCAACGTCGGCCTCGAGCAGCGCCATGCGCACTTCGCGCAGCGTGTCCTTGATGTTGTCTTCGGTCAGCTTGGCCTTGCCGGTGACATGGCGCAGCGTCTGTGACAGGCGGTCGGTCAGGTTTTCGAACATGGTGATCCTTTCAGGCCCAGTAAAGCCGAGGTTTGTCAGGTGCCAGGGGGGAAATACACACCCGCCGGGCACAGCAAGGCGGCGATTATAGCGAAGTGCAGCGGCGACGCACACCTTGGTAGATATTCGGTGGCTGTGCTGGCCTCTTCGCGGGCGCGCCCGTTCCCACAGGATCCTCACTGCTTGCAGGCCTGCGCCATACCTGTGGGAGCGGGCGTGCCCGCGAATGCCCTGACACAACCCTTCAGTCTTCCTAGAGCGGCAGAATCTATGCCAAACTCCGTCTCTTTAAAGGCTCGCCAACCAGGACTTATGTTCTCCTCACCCAGCCTCATCCCCAACCTGATCGCAGCCGGCCTATATATAGCGGCGGCCATCTACCAGGGCTCATACCTGTCCCAGGGCCGCAAGGCCGAAAAGCGCCTGCTTGGCCTGCTGGGTGCCATCGCGGTCCTGGCCCAGGCCGGTGCACTGTTCTTCCAGCTGATCACCCCGCTGGGCCTGAGCCTGGACTTCTTCAGCGCCGCCAGCCTGATCGCCGTGGCCGTCATCTCCCTGACCCTGCTGGCCTGCCTGCGCATACCCGTGGAAAACCTGCTGGTGCTGCTGTTCCCGCTGGGTGCGGTGACCGCGCTGCTGGCACAGTTCGCCCCCCCCGGCACGGTACCGCTGATCAACGAAGAACCCGGCATCCTTGCGCACATCCTGTTGTCGATCCTGGCCTACGGGCTGTTCACCATCGCGGTGTTCCAGTCGCTGCTGTTGCTGCTGCAGGACCGCCAGCTGAAGAACAAGCACCCGTCCGGGCTGATCCGCAACTTCCCGCCACTGCAAACCATGGAAAGCCTGCTGTTCGGCTTCCTCTGGGCCGGCTGGTGCCTGCTGTCGCTGTCGCTGATCTCCGGCTGGCTGTTCCTCGACAACCTGTTCGCCCAGCACCTGGCGCACAAGACCTTGCTGGCCTGTGTCGCCTGGGTGGTGTTCAGCGTGCTGCTGTGGGGCCGCACCCGCCTGGGTTGGCGGGGCCACATGGCCATCCGCTGGACGCTGAGCGGTTTCTGCCTGCTGATGCTGGCCTATTTCGGCAGCAAGCTGGTTCGCGAATTCATCTTGCATATCTGACGGCCGCCCATGGACACCCTGCCGTACGCACCGCTATTCGGCACTCTGGCACTGGCCCTTTTGTGGTCAGCACTGTTCACTGCAGTGGAAGCTGCCCGCCTTCAACTCAATGGCACACTGCGCGCCGGCGAAGACGGCCATCCCGTGCTGCCAGCCCAGGCCTTGGTGCTGTGCGCCAGCCTGGGTAAGCTGCTGGTGCTGGGGCTGGCCTGCCTGATGGGCCAGCGCCAGAGCGGCGAGCACGGCTTCTGGCTGGCAGGCCTGGCCGCGACCCTCACCTTGCTGGTGTTTGCCGAGTACCTGCCGCGGCGCCTGGCCCGGCGTAACCCGCAGGCGTTCGTGAGCCTTGGTGCCAACCTGCTGAAAGTGCCTCTCGCACTGCTGCAGCCACTGGCCTGTCTGCTGGACGGCGCCGCCAAGCTGATTCTGCGCCCGTTCCGGGCACAGCCCACAGCTGTGGCCCTGCACACGCAGGAGGCCGACGACTTCGATGAAGATGAACAGCACGAAGCGCCTCGTCAGGGTCTGCTCGACGGCCTGCAGTCGCTGGACAAGATCACCGTCAACGACATCCTGGTGCCGCGCAACGAAGTGGATGGCATCAACCTCGACGAGCCGATCGAACGCATCATCGAGCAGCTGATCGTCAGCCGCCACACCCGCCTGCCGGTCTACCACAACGACATCAACCAGGTCGAAGCGATCCTCAACACCAAACTGATCAGCCACCTGCTGCCCAAGGCCGAGCTGACCCTGGAAGCGCTGCACAGCGCCTGCTACGAACCCTATTTCGTACCGGAAAGCACGCCCCTGCAAATGCAGCTGTTGAACTTCCACAAGCAGCAACGCCGCTTGGGCGTGGTGGTGGACGAGTACGGCGAAGTTCTTGGCATCGTCACCCTGGAAGACATCCTCGAAGAGATCGTCGGCGAGTTCGAGGACGAGCAAAGCCTGGATAACCCGCATGTGCACCCGCAGCCCGATGGCACCTTCGTCATCGATGGCACCGCTTCGTTACGCGAAATCAACCGCACCCTGAGCTGGCACCTGCCCTGCGACGGCGGGCCGAAAACCCTCAACGGGCTGGTTACCGAAGCGCTGGAAAGCATCCCGGAAAGCGCTGTTTGCCTGAAGATAGGCCGCTATCGCCTGGAAATCCTTGAAACAGAGGACAATTGTGCCAGCAAGATACTGGTGTGGACCGTGACCCGATAGCTATACTCGGGTCACGCTTACCCAGCCCCGCCGTCACGCCTGCTACCCGCACCCGGCGCTCCACGGCCAGTCCGCTCCACTGATACGCCCTGCGGTCCTGCGTCAACACCCCCGAACAGTACCCGCCCCGCCCCTACCCCCTTGGGCTATCGTCAGTCGGGTGCACACAACAAAACGCTCCGGCGCCCGCTTAACCGTACCCGCCCTTTTGCAGGGCATGCCGTTGCGGGCCAAGCCCATGGAGCCGGACCAGACTGTCAGGGACCTCCTCAATGACAAGCAGCACTTATGCCCAAGCGCCTGCCGCGCCAGTCAACTCGCCTGCGCGGGTAGCCACTGCCAGCTTCATCGGCACCGCCATCGAGTTCTACGATTTCTACGTCTACGCCACCGCCGCTGCCCTGGTGATCGGACCGGTGTTCTTCCCGTCCGGGTCGGGCACCGCGCAAATGCTGGCCGCCTTCCTCACCTTCGGTATCGCCTTTCTCGCCCGGCCACTGGGCTCGGCGTTATTCGGCCATTTTGGCGACCGCATCGGTCGCAAATCCACGCTGGTCGCCTCGCTGCTGCTGATGGGCGTATCCACCACCGCCATTGGCGTGCTGCCAGGCTATGACAGCATTGGCGTGTGGGCGCCGATCATTCTCTGCCTGCTGCGTTTTGGCCAAGGCCTGGGCCTGGGCGGCGAATGGGGTGGCGCGGCCCTGCTGGCTACCGAAAACGCCCCGGAAGGTAAGCGGGCCTGGTTCGGCATGTTCCCGCAACTGGGCCCGTCAATCGGCTTCCTGGCGGCCAACGGCCTGTTCCTGACCCTGGCCCTGGTGCTCAGCGACGAGCAGTTCCGCGAGTGGGGCTGGCGCATTCCATTCCTGCTCAGCGCCGCACTGGTACTGGTGGGCCTGTACGTGCGCCTGAAACTCGAAGAGAGCCCGGTGTTCGCCAAGGCCGTTGCTCGCCACGAGCGGGTGAAAATGCCAGTGGTCGACCTGTTCTCGAAATACTGGCTGCCAACCCTGCTGGGCGCTGCGGCCATGGTGGTGTGCTATGCACTGTTCTACATTTCCACGGTGTTCTCGCTGAGCTACGGCGTGACCACACTGGGCTACAGCCGCGAAACGTTCCTTGGCCTGCTGTGCTTCGCGGTGGTGTTCATGGCACTGGCCACACCGTTGTCGGCCTGGCTCAGTGACCGTTACGGGCGCAAGCCGGTACTGATCGTCGGCGGCCTGCTGGCGATAGCTTCGGGCTTTACCATGGAGCCACTACTGACCTCGGGATCGACTGCGGGCGTGGCGCTGTTCCTGGCCATCGAGCTGTTCCTGATGGGGGTGACCTTCGCGCCGATGGGTGCACTGCTGCCAGAGCTGTTCCCGACCCACGTACGTTATACCGGTGCCTCGGCGGCGTATAACCTGGGCGGTATCGTCGGCGCCTCGGCGGCACCCTTCTTTGCCCAGAAGCTGGTGAGCATGGGGGGTTTGAGCTGGGTGGGGGGTTATGTGTCGGTGGCGGCGGTGATCAGCCTGATAGCCGTGCTGTGCCTTAAAGAGACGCGGGATACCGCGCTGTAAGCCACTGGGGCCGCTTTGCGGCCCTATCGCGACACAAGGCCCACAGGGATAGCGTAAGCCTGGAAGCTGCGCTATCCCTGTGGGAGCGGCCTTGTGTCGCGATAGGGCTGCAGCCCCAGTATTCTCGGATCAGAACTCGACCTTGACCGCCTGCGAAGCACGGGTCGCCTTGGCACGCGCCAGTTCGACCGACTCGTCACGCGCCAGGCACACGCCCATACGGCGGGTACCGTTGATTTCCGGCTTGCCGAACAGGCGAATGGCGGTATCCGGCTCACTCAGCGCTGCCCCCAGGTTGGCGAAGCTGGTCTGTTGGGACTGGCCTTCAGGCAAGATCACTGCCGAGGCCGACGGGCCGAACTGACGCACCACCGGAATCGGCAGACCGAGAATGGCGCGGGCATGCAGGGCGAATTGCGACAGGTCCTGGGAAATCAGGGTAACCAGACCGGTGTCATGCGGGCGCGGCGATACTTCGCTGAACCACACCTGGTCGCCCTTCACGAACAATTCCACACCAAACAGGCCGCGACCGCCGAGGGCATCGGTGACCGCCTTGGCCACGCGCTGCGATTCGGCCAGCGCCTTCGGGCTCATGGCCTGTGGCTGCCAGGACTCCTGGTAATCGCCCTTCTCCTGACGGTGGCCGACGGGTTCAAGGAAGGTGGTACCGCCCACGTGGCGCACGGTCAGCAGGGTGATTTCATATTCGAAGTCAATGAAACCCTCGACGATCACCCGGCCCTTGCCAGCGCGGCCGCCCTCCTGGGCATAGTCCCACGACTTCTGCAGGTCAGCATCGCTGCGCAGCAGGCTCTGGCCCTTGCCCGACGAGCTCATCACCGGCTTGACCACGCACGGGTAACCCAGGTCGGCTACAGCCTTGGCGTAGTCTTCATAGGTGTCGGCGAAGTGGTACGGCGAGGTTGGCAGGTCCAGCTCTTCGGCAGCCAGGCGGCGGATGCCTTCGCGGTTCATGGTCAACTGGGTGGCGCGGGCCGTCGGCACCACGGTAAAACCTTCGTTTTCCAGCTCGACCAGGGTGGCGGTGGCGATGGCTTCGATTTCCGGCACGATGTAGTGCGGCTTCTCGGCTTCGATCACCGCGCGCAGGGCAACGCCATCGAGCATGTTGACCACATGGCTGCGATGCGCCACCTGCATTGCCGGAGCATTGGCGTAACGGTCGACGGCGATTACTTCGACGCCCAGGCGCTGCAGCTCGATTACCACTTCCTTGCCCAGCTCGCCACAGCCGCAGAGCAGTACACGGGTCGCTGTGGGCGACAATGGGGTTCCGATACGGGTCATTTCAGGTCCTCGAAGGCATCCGGGGCCGCGCCAGGCTAGGCGCCACCCGCTGAAAAAGGACCGCTATTCTACACCATCAACCGGCCACGGCGGCCCGCCGGGCGCGAAATGCCATGGCCAGCCACACCGCGGTTACACCGGCGAACTTCGAGGCCATCGCTGTGCCGATCACTGCCGGGGTCAGCGCGCCGATCATGCCAAAGAAAATGAAGGTATCCACCGGGATGCTCAGCGCCGAACTGAGCCACAGGCGGTCGCGCAGCGGCCGACGGGTGATACTGAACACCAGCCAGTCGATCAGCTCGGAAATGAAGAACGCAGTGGCGCTGGCCAGGGCGATGGCCGGCTCCGATGTGACATAGGACAGCACCAGTGCCACCAGCATGGCGAACAGGGCGCCATGACCGAAACGGGTCTGCACCATGTCGCGCAGGATGAACACCAGGCCACCCCAGGCGGACCAGATGATGTCCAGGTGCGGGGCACTGGAGAAGGCGTAGTTGATCAGCACTACGCTGCTGATGTAGGCAATCAGATAGAACATGGCGGGCTGTCTGTGGGCAAGCCGTACAGATTACCGCTGGGCCGTTCGCGGGTAAACCCGCGCCCACAGATGTTGTGCAGCCCTCAAGACTGACGCTGCAACCTGTGGGAGCGGGCGTGCCCGCGAAGCTGCCACTGCGGTGCATGGCACCGGCTTCGCCAGTGTTCACGGGTAAACCCGCTCTTACAGGGTTCGCGTCAGGCCTGCAAGATGAGGCCGGCTTCTACCGCCCGTTCATGACAACGCTTGAGCACCGCCCGACGCTCATCATTGTCCATCCGCCCCCAGCGGCCAATCTCGGCCACGGTACGCTGGCAGCCGGTGCAGATATCCTGCTCATCCAGCGCGCAAATGCTCACGCACGGCGATGCCACCGGCCGCTCTGCTACATCACTCATCATCAACCACCAACGCTTGCGCATAACGCTGGGCATTGTGCACGTAATGTGCGGCACTCGCTTCAAGCATGCGCTTCTGCTGCTCGGTCAGTTCGCGTACCACCTTGCCCGGCGAGCCCATCACCAGCGAACCGTCTGGAATTTCCTTGCCCTCGGCGATCAGTGCATTGGCGCCGATGATGCAGTGCTTGCCGATGCGTGCGCCATTGAGGATCACTGCGTTGATACCGACCAGGCTGAAGTCGCCCACCGTGCAGCCATGCAACATGGCATTGTGGCCAACGGTCACGCCCTTGCCCAACGTCAGTGGCGAGCCCATGTCAGTGTGCATCACCGTGCCATCCTGCACGTTGCTGCCTTCGCCAATGTCGATCAGCTCGTTATCACCGCGCAACACCGCGCCAAACCACACACTAGCATTGGCTTGCAGGCGCACGCTGCCAATGAGCGTGGCATTGGGTGCGGCCCAACTGGTGGGGTGGCTCTCGACCCGCAGGTCGCCCAGGCGATATTTCATGCTTGTTCCTCAGGCTGCGACGCAGACGGCGGGGTAGGCCCCGCTCAATTTTCGATGTAACGCTCCGGGGGCTGATGCAGGCTGATACCGGCATCGAACAGCAGGTTGACCAGCTCGACGATCATGATCGCCGACAAACCCCAGATCTTGTATTCACCATAGCGGTAACTGGGCACATACCAGCTACGCCCCTGGTAATCGATACGGTGGGTATGGTCGCGCGGGTCCTGCCGGAAGAATTCCAGCGGCACGGTGAATACTGCCGCTATCTCGGCATCATTGGCGCGATATTCGACGAAGTCGGGAATAAGCCCGACGAATGGCGTCACTTTCAGGCCATGTAGCGAAATCAGCGGGCTGAGCGGACCAATCACCTCCACCAGGCCAGGGGGCAGGCCGATTTCTTCTTCAGCCTCGCGCAGGGCAGTAAAGACCAGGTCCGGGTCTTCCGGGTCGCGGCGGCCACCGGGAAAGGCTACTTCACCACCGTGGGTAGACAGGCCTTTGGCGCGCAGGGTCAAGACCAGTTCGGGCGCTTCGCTGCGGGTAATGGGCAAGAGGACCGCCGCTTCGGGGAACCGCCTGTCGGTTTCCAATGACGCGGGTTGGTGGTTGCTCATTCGGCGAAGTAGCTCGTCCAGCATTGCGCACGCTCGTATCCAGGTCCTGTGTTGCATCATGCACCAAAGCCGCGAAGCACCCAAGCCCCAGCGCTTGCGACGGCACGGTGGCCGCGCCAAGATAGCCTTGAACATAAGGAACCACACATGAAATTCTGCAGCGCGTGCGGCCAACCGGTCACCCAGCGGATCCCCGAGGGCGATAGCCGCCTGCGGTACGTCTGCGGCTCTTGCCAGACCATCCACTACCAGAACCCCAATATCGTGGCCGGCGTGTTGCCGACCTGGGGCAGCCAGGTGTTGCTGTGTCGCCGCGCCATCGAACCGCGCCGGGGTTTCTGGACCCTGCCCGCCGGTTTCATGGAAAACGGCGAAACCCTCGACCAGGCCGCGCGTCGCGAAACCGTCGAGGAAGCCTGCGCCCGGGTCGGGCCGACGTCCCTGTACCAGCTGTTCGATCTGCCGCACATCAGCCAGGTGCATGTGTTCTTCCGCGCCGAGTTGGCGGACCTGGACTTTGCCGTCGGTGTCGAAAGCCTGGAGGTGCGGCTGTTCGAAGAACATGAGATACCGTGGGACGAGCTGGCTTTCCGCACCGTCACTCGCACACTAGAATGCTACTATCGCGACCGCATCGGCCAGCACTACCCCATAGGCCATGAATACCTGCCGCCGATGAACGTTTCGCAAAACACCTAAACGCCTTCAGGGATACTGTTACATGCGCTGGTTGCTTGCCCTCTTCTGCCTTTGCGTTACCTCGGTGTCCCAGGCGGCCTTCACCGAAACCATCATCCGCAAGCCCGCGCCGGCAGCGCAAACGCCATCGCCTTCGCAGCAAGCCATGCAACCGTTGATCGACAAGGTGCTGGTGATAAAGTCGGAGCGCCGCCTGCAGTTGATCAGCCGCGGCGAGCCGCTGAAAACCTACCGCATCTCGCTGGGCAAGCAGCCCAAGGGCGCCAAGGAACGCGAAGGCGACAAGAAAACCCCTGAGGGCTTGTACTGGCTGGACTGGCGCAAGCAGAGCGACCGCTTCAACCTGGCCATGCACATCAATTACCCGAACATCAGCGATGCCGCCCGCGCGACCCGGGCAGGCGTGAATGCCGGCAGCATGATCATGATTCACGGCACACCGATCAATGATGAATACCCGGAGTGGTACTTCCATACCCTGGACTGGACGGATGGTTGCATTGCCATGCGCAACCGCGACATGCAGGAAGTGTGGGACCTGGTTCGGGATGGAACGCTGATCGAGATCCGCCCTTGAAATAGAGCCTTCCGGCAAAAGTTGTAGGAACCTTCTCACCAATTAGCGCGAATTTGCCTGACAGGTGCTTAGGCAGGGTACTGCATCCATACGAGTGGCTTAATTTCTAGCATCCACGCAGACGAGTACGAAAACCGTACATCATTTGCGGGGTGCTTCAATGCCGTGCCTGATTCACCGCATCGCCCATTGGCTGTCGGCCGGTTGCCTTTCTGGCTTGCTGTCCGCTCCCCAGGTACTGGCCGACGACCCTGCCAGCCAGCAGCTGCGCGATCAACAGCATGGGCTGCGGCAGCTGGAGCAACAGCAGCGGCTGGAACGCTGGCAGCGTATACCCGTCCCGGCTGAACCGACCAACAGCACTTCCCTCCGCCCGCACGACGATCACTGCTGGGCAGTCGATGGCGTGCGCGTGGCGGGCATGCACCGGCTTTCGAACTCGGCACTTGCGCCCACCATCCGTGCGCTCACGCCTGCCTGCATGGGTATCGCCGACATCAACCGGCTGCTCAAAGCCATCACCCAACGTTATGTACAAGCCGGCTACCCAACCAGCCGCCCCTACCTGCGGCAGCCCCCAGCAGAGGGCATGCCGTTGGACATCGTCATTGTCGAAGGCTTTGTCGAAACCATCGAACTGGCAGGCCCCGACCTGCCCCTGTCTCTCTCCAGTGCCTTCCCAGGCCTGCTTGGGCAGCCACTGTACCTGCCCGACCTTGAGCAAGGCCTGGACCAGCTCAACCGCCTTCGCGCCTATGAACTGGGCGCCACCTTGCTGCCCGGTGAACTGCAGGGCGGCACCCGCGTGGTCGTGCAGCCGGGCAAGGTTGCATCACGCTGGCACCTGGACAGCCGCTTCGACAACCGGGGCAGCGAGCTGACCGGCCGCCACCGCGTCAACCTCGGCATTGGCCTGGACAGCCCGCTTGGCCTCAATGATGAGCTGCGCCTGTCGTTGACCCGCACGGTGCTCGATACGCCCGGCCAAAGCCAAGGGATATCGTTGTACTACAGCATCCCCTACGGCGCCTGGACCTTTGCCCTCAGCGCCAGCCAGCTAAGCTATCAAGCCCCCCTCCCCTACAGCGACAAGGCTGCCGACGGCAGCAGCAGCTATCAGGGCCTGAGTGTCGAGCGGGTATTGTGGCGCAACCAGCAAGGCATGCTCAGCGCCAGCGCCCGTCTGGACCGCAAGCAGCTGATCAACCGCAGCGCTGGCGCGGTTATCGTCCAGCAGAGCCCGACGCTGGCCACGGTAGAGGCCGGCATCAACCTGCTGTGGCTCGAAAGTGGCCTGTGGAACGGTTACTTCGGCGTTGCCCAAGGCATTGACGCATGGGGTGCCGACAGCTCGCCCCTGGGTGCTCAACGCCTGCGCCCGGACTTTCGCAAGTACCGCGCCAACCTGCTGCACCTGCGTCAAGGCCCGGCACCCAGCCCTTGGCGCTGGCAGAGTGAGCTGGCCATGCAGTACAGCCGCGACCCGCTGCCTGCCGTCGAACAGCTGCTGGTCAGCGACGATTCGGCTGTCCGCGGCTTTCGTCTGCACACTTACTCCGGTGCCAGCAGCGCCGTCTGGCGCAATACATTCAGCCAGGCGCTGCCACGGATCTTGGCACCCCCCTTCGAGATACGCCCCTACATCGGCCTGGACCTGGGCTGGGTTCGCACCGCCGAAGGCAAACAGTCACAGCGCCTGGCCGGGGCCGCCGCAGGGTTGGAACTGAGCCTGCCCGGCAGCCGCCTGCGCCTGGACTACCAACGCGCCTTGTACACCAGCGACCTGCCCCGCCGGCGGCTGGAGCCCGGCTTCTGGGTGCTGGACTGGACCCTGAGCATCTGATTCACCCACAACAAAGAGAACGAGAAAATGCAAACACTCTCGCAGTTACCGCCTGTTCGCCCGGATACCTTGCGCTGGGCAATCTTCCTCGCCGTGCTCGGGCCCAGCGCCGCACTGGCTCAGACAGGACTGGAAGCAGCCAGCGGCCCCGGGGGGACCCCGGTCATCCACAACGGCCACGGGGTGCCGGTGATCGACATCGTGCCGCCCAACGCCACGGGGCTGTCACACAACCAGTTCATCGACTACAACGTTGCCACCCCGGGCCTGGTGCTGAACAACGCCACCGCAGCCGGGCAGTCGCAACTGGCCGGCGCCCTGGCGGCCAACCCGCAGTTTCAGGGCCAGGCCGCCTCGACCATTCTTAACGAAGTGGTCAGCCGCAACGCCTCGCTGATCGAGGGGCCGCAGGAAATCTTCGGGCGCCCGGCCGACTACATACTGGCCAACCCCAATGGCATCACCCTCAATGGCGGCAGTTTCATCAACACCACCCGCGCAGGCTTCGTGGTGGGCACCCCGCAATTCGAGGAGCAACAGCTCAGGTACCTCGATACGCTAACGGCCGGTGGCACCCTGCAGGTACTGGAGCATGGCCAGGGCAATGCCGGTGGCGCACTCGAACTGATCGCACCGCGCGTGGACAGCAAAGGCCTGCTCATGGCCAGCGAAACGCTCGACATCACCGTCGGTCGCAACCGTATCAACAGCCGCAACGGCGAGGTGGTCGAACACCTGCCCAGCCCCTCTTCGAGCATTGATGCCAGCCTGTTCGGCGCCATGCGCGCCGGGCGTATCCGTGTGGTAAGTACTGCCGAAGGCGCCGGTGTGCGTGTGGGGGCCTCGCAGATTCTGGGCACCGAGGGGGTCGACATCAGCTCGGCCGGGGGCCTGCATGTCAGCGGCAGTGGCGACCGCCCGACCGAGCTGCGCAGTGAGCGTGGCGTACTGAAACTCACTGCTGCCGATGACCTGATGCTTGAAACGGTTGACGGCCAGGCCCTGCGGATCGAAGCAAGGGCTGGCAAGAAGCTCACCCTGGACGCCAAGACAATCGAGCACATCAAGCACGACAGTGACAGCTGGAACAAGAAGTTCTGGTTCGTCACCCGTGAAACCTACAACCGCAAGACCACCACCACCCACCGGCAACAACAGGGCAGTCAATTACTGGGCACTGACAGCGTGCTGCTGCAGTCCGGCGACGACTTACGCATGACCGCAGCGAAGGTGGACGCCGGTAACGAGCTGATGGTCGACAGCGGTGCCGGCCTGGACATCCTCGCCGGCATCGACAGCAAACGCACCGAACAGAAGGTGCGTCATCGCAAGGATTTATGGCGCGGTGACAGCGATAGCGACCAACTCAAGGAAACCGCAAAGGGCAGTACCCTGAGCGCCGGGCACATGTCGATAAAGGCAAGCGACAACCTCAACGTAAAGGGCAGCAGCCTGCACAGCCGCGGCGATCTGGCTATCCAGGCAAAACAGGCCGACATCGGCACCACCACCTTGCAGGAACACGGTACCCAACGCGACTACCGAGGCGATCTGGTGTCCGGCACATTTTTTGGTGACCGCAAAGGTAACGACACCGAGGGCCAGGTCGTTGCAGGCAGCACCATAACCAGCGATGGCGAGCTCACTGTGAGCGCCGACCAGGTCGCCATCAAAGGCAGCACCGTGTTCGGTAAACAGGACGCGGTGCTCTACAGCGATAACGGTTCGCTGGCCATCGAGGCAGACCATGGCAGCACGACCTCCACCCAGCGCACCAGCGACAGTAAACTGTTCGGCCTGATCGGCAGCAAGCACGAAAGCACGGACCGCAAACAGCAGGTACTGGTCAGCGACGTCAGCTCGACCAGCAACCTGCGCCTGGCCAGCGCCGAAGAGATGCGCATCCAGGGCGCCAAGGTTGCCGCTGGCAAGCATCTGCAAGTCGAGGCCAAAGGCGACCTGCTGATTGGCAGTGCGCAATCGGTCGATGAGCGCGAAACCCGCGACCAACAACGGGGTTTCACGGCCAGTGCCAGACAGACCCAGGAAGCTGAGGATGGCAAGCCCGAGTCTCGCCAGTACGCGGCTGGCGTGGCGTATGAGGTCGTGACCACCACCAGCAAGCAGCGCACGACCAACCAGGTTGCCAGTGAGCTCAAGGGCGCCTCGGTGGACATGAGCAGCAGCGCGCACCTGCAGGTCAACGGCAGCAAGGTCCAGGCCACTGCCGGCGATCTCGATGTGCAGGCGCGGGAGGTGACACTGGGGGCGACCCGCAACGACCGTGACACAACCACCCGTACCACCGAAAGTGGTGGCGGGCTGACGGTAACCGGTGGCATCGACCGCCTGGGCAGTTTGTTCGAAGGCCATCACAACCGCGAGGTGCAAGCCGAACGCGACAGCAAGGTGCAGCGCAGCGAGTTGCAGGCCAGCGGCGATCTGAAATTGCGCAGTGATGCACTGCTCACTGAGGCCGCGCACGTCGAGGCCGGCAACACCCTGCAGGTGACCGCCAAACGCATCGACAACCGTGCAGCTCAGGATACCTATGAACATGAACAAAGCCGTGACGACTGGTCGGGTAGCCTGGGCGCCAGTATCGAATACCGCGACCTGACCCGCCCTATCGAACGCCTGGTGCTGGGTGAGGAAGCCCCGCGCTTCCAGCAAGCTTCGCCCGAAGACGCCATGGCACCGCCCAGCGTGGGGGCCGACATGACGGTCGAACACCTCAAGCGCCTGGAAAACCAGCGCCGTGGCATTGCTCAGGTCAGCGAGTTGTCTGCAGCAAAGGTCGAGGTCAAGGCTGACACACTGGCCGACCAGGGCACAGCCTGGCGGGCCAATGCCGGCTCGCTGAAAATCGAGGCGCAGCAGCACCAGGTGAGCGCCGCCGAAAATACCCAGGAAACCACCGTTCAACGCCTGGCCTATGGTGGCGACGCCCGCCTGGACACCAGCACCGGCGAGGACTTGAATGTACGCGCCGCCGGCAAAGGAGGGTCGCTGGATAAAAAGGATATCGCCAGCACCGCCGTGCCCGGCAGCCTCTACGGGCAACAGGGTATCCAGGTACAGCTGGGCAGCGATGGCCGCTACGAAGGGGCCCGCATCGATGGCGGTGAAGGCAGCGTGGTCATGCACAGTGCAGGGTCATTGGCCCTACCCCAGGCGACCGACCAGGCCGAACAGCAGTCACGCCAGCTCGATGGCAATGCCTGGGCCAAAGTCGGCAACCGCCCGGGCAGCACCGGTGTCGATGGCCGGGGCTATCTGGACCATGGCCAGAAGCTGAGCACGCAGAGCAAGGCACAAGTGGCACAAATCGACGCCAAGGGCGAAGTTCAACTGACCAGCACAGGCGACCTGTTGCTCGAAGGCACCCGCATTGGCAACCGCGAGGCCAAGGCCGGCGACATACGGGTGCAAAGCGGCGGCCAGTTGCAGGTCAAGGCGGCCAGTAACACCCAGCAGGCCACAGGCGCCAACCTGGGTGGCGGCATGGAGCTGGCGGCCAAGGCTGGCCAGACCCAGGGGGGAGCCATAGGCGGCCACTTCAGTCACGGCAAGCAGGACGAACATGCGCGTCAGGCGGTCGATGCCCAGTTTGCCAGCAACGGCACACTGACCCTGACCAGCAGCGCCCGCGAGGACATCGCCCTGCACCTGCAAGGCCTGCAGGCCTCGGCCGAACAGATCACCCTCGACGCCTCCAATGGCGGCATGCTGGTTGAAGCCTCTTCCAGCCAGGAGCGACGCGACAACCTCGACATCTCGGCCGGCGCCGGTTTCAACATGGCCAAGGGCGCCTTGGACACCCGCGGCCTGCATGGTCGGCTCAAGGTTGAGCTCGACAAGCGCGACAACCTCACCTGGAATACCAGTGACCTGCGCGCCGAGCGCATCGACCTGCAAAGCCGCGGCGATACCCGCATCGAGAGTGCCACCCTGGATGCAGGGCATATTGGCGGCGCAATCGACGGTGACCTGCGCATCGCCAGCCTCAAGGACAACGTCAACACCCTGAGCGTGAAGGGCGATGTCAGGCTGAGCCAGGAGAAAAACCCGCAGGGCTATGTCAACGCGGCCAAATCGGTGGCTGGCCCGCTGGGAGGCAAGGTCGAGACAAAGGCCGGTTCGGCCCTGAGCAAGGCAGACCCAGGGTTCTCACCGACCGTCAGCCTCGACGTGTCGCATGCACAGCGCGACAACGTAGCGCGTCAGACCATGCTCAAAAGCAGCGACGGCATCGACCTGCAGGTCGGTGGCAACGCTCATCTGGTAGGGGCACGCTTGCAGTCGGCCAAAGGCGACGTGAGGCTCGACGCCAACTCAGTCACCCAGGAAACGCTAAGCGGCAATGACTATCGCCGAGACCTGTCGTTGGATGCGTCCAACTCACCGGTGGATCTGGGCACGGCAATCGCCGAGATAGCCAAAAGCAAAATGGCGGCGGATGGGGAAAATGCGCTGGACCTGGGCGTGTTGAGAACCAGTGGGCATAGTCGCAGCGAGCAATGGGTTTCGAGCATGCAAGGGAAGAAGCACTAAGACGTAATCGCGGCCCTGGCAATTTGGGGGCATGAAATCTTGTGCCCTGCTGCTGACACCCAGACACCGCGTGTCCCCCGCTTCCATAGCGAATACCACAGCCCCATGGGCTTGTGATTACTCTGTGGGAGCGGGCTTGCCCGCGAAGAGGCCGGTACAGGTCAAGCCAGCCTGTGCAGCCCCCGCCACCGATCCAGCCCAAGCAACACCAGCCCTATCCCCCAGAAACCCGCCAGCACCCCGAGGGCGTTGAGCATCACCTGCCCATACCCCAGGCTGGCCACATCAATGAACGGGTAGGCATAGACGCCAATCTCACTCCCCCGCCACAACGCATAACCAAAGTAGACCGCCGGGTACACCGCCCACACCAGCAAATGCCATAGCCGCAACCTGCCCTTGGGCACCTCGCACCACCAGTACACGGCATACAGCACCGGCATCACGTCGTGCAGCAACTCGTCCGCCAGCCATTGCCAACCCTGTGGTTGCCACAAATGACGCAGCAGCACGCTGTAGGCCAGCGCCACCAGCACGATACTGGCGGCCACTGCAGAGCTTACCGATGGCGACAGGAAAAAGCGTTTGCCACGGCCTTCCCGGCCGAATGCGGCATAGCTGAGCACCGTCGCCACCAGGGTATTGGTCAGCACGGTGAAGTAGCCGAACACATTGATCAGGCCGCCAATCAAGCTGGCCTGTTCCTGCCAACGCGCCAGCAGTACCAGGTTCACCTGCACGGCCAGGCCGAACCAGCCCAGCACGGCCATGCCGGTCAGCCAAGGGCGACGCGACATGTCAGGCCTGGCGCTGCAGCTTCACGTACAGCTGCTCGACCTTCTCCCGCGCCCACGGTGTTTTGCGCAGGAACGTCAGGCTCGACTTGATGGTCGGGTTGCTCTTGAAGCAGCGCACATCGATGCGCTCGGCCAGGCCATGCCATTGGTAATGCGCCACCAGCTCGGTGAGGATCTGTTCAAGGGTCTTGCCGTGCAGCGCGTTGTGTTGGGCCGTGCTCATGCTGTGCTCCGTAGGAAAGATGCGCACCTTACACGAGTGTAGTGGTGGGCGGGATCCGTCGAGTCGACAGAAAAATCGCTGGCCAGAGGCAAAACCTCTGTGATGGAATAGTTATGTTATGTTGTAACACTAAAAAGCATCTGCCAAGGTACGCCCCATTCCCATGCTGTACACACCGCTTCGCCTCTCCCCCCTTGCCGTCGCACTTTGGCTGGCTGCATCCCCCAGCCAGGCCGTAGAACTTGAGCCGCAGGTCATCACCGCCAACCCGTTGGGCAACCGCCAACTGGCGGCTCCCAGCACCGTGCTCGAAGGCGACAACCTGCTGCAACAGCAGCACGGCAGCCTCGGTGAAACCTTGAACAAGCAGCCCGGTGTTGCCTCTACCTGGTTCGGCCCTGGCGCCAGCCGACCGGTGATCCGCGGCTTGGATGGCGACCGCATTCGTATCCTGCGCAATGGCGTCGGTGCCCTGGATGCCTCGTCGCTGTCCTATGACCACGCCGTGCCCCTGGACCCGGTGACGGTCGACCGCGTCGAAATCGTCCGCGGCCCGGCCGCCTTGCTGTATGGCGGTAATGCCATTGGCGGCGTGGTCAACACCTTCGACAACCGCATCCCGGACTCGCCGATCGAGGGCATCCACGGTGCCGGTGAACTGCGTTACGGCGGCGCCGACACCACCCGCAGCAGCGCCGGCAAGCTGGAGGCCGGCGACGGCGCCTTCGCCCTGCACCTGGATGCCAACAGCCGCCAGTTCAACGACCTGCGCATCCCGGGCTACGCGCGCAGCGCCAAGGTGCGCGATGCCGACGAGCCCGGCAGCAAACACCGCCTGGAAAACAGCGACGGTCGCCAGGACGGCGGCGCAATCGGTGGTAGCTACCACTGGGACCACGGCTACGCCGGCCTGTCGTACAGCGGTTACGACAGCAACTATGGCTCGGTGGCCGAGTCCGGCGTGCGCCTGGACATGAAACAGGATCACTACGCCTTCGCCTCCGAACTGCGCGACCTCGACGGCCCGTTCAGCTCAGTCAAGGTAGATGCCGGTTACACCGACTACGAACACAGCGAAATCGAGGAAGGCGAGGTCCATACCACCTTCAAGAACAAGGGCTACGAAGCCCGCATCGAAGCCCGTCACCAGCCGCTAGGACCGGTGGAAGGGGTCATTGGGGCCCAGGTCAGCCGTAACGAATTTTCGGCCCTCGGCGAGGAAGCCTTCGTCCCGCATACCGATACCGACAGCGTGGCGCTGTTCATGCTCGAACAGTGGCAAGCCACCGAGCGGCTGAACCTGAGCCTGGGCGCGCGCATGGAGCACACCCGCGTAGACCCAGACGCCAAAGGCAACGAGAACTTCGTCGACGCCGACAGCGCCAGCAGCTTCAACGCCTTTAGCCTGTCGTCGGGAGCTGTGTACCAGTTCGACCCAATCTGGTCGCTGGCCGCTAACCTTGGCTACACCGAGCGCGCCCCTACCTTTTACGAGCTGTACGCCAATGGCGCGCACGTAGCCACCGGCGCGTTTGAAGTCGGTGACACCGGCCTGAACAAGGAAAAGGCCATTTCCGCCGACCTGGCGCTGCGCTTCGACAACGGCACCCACAAGGGCAGTGTTGGGGTGTTCTACAGCCATTTTCGCAACTACATCGGCCTGATCGGCACGGGCAACCTGCGTGAGGGCGGACATGATCACGACTATGACGAGGATGACCACGACCACGATCATGACGACGGCTTCCCGGAATACCAGTACCAAGGCGTGCGGGCGCGCTTCTACGGGATCGAGGCCCAGGACCGCTGGCAACTGGTCGAGAACCGTTACGGCAGCTTTGCGCTGGAGTTGTCCGGTGACTACACCCGGGCCAAGAACCTGGACAGCGGCGAGCCACTGCCCCGCATCGCCCCGCTGCGCCTGAACAGCGGCCTGGTCTGGGAACTGGACCGCTGGCAGGCGCGGGTAGACGTGCAGCACGCTGCGTCGCAGCACCGCAAACCCGCCAACGAAACCAGCACCGATGGCTACACCACCTTGGGCGCGAGCGTTGGCTACCGCTTCGACATTGGTCAAAGCCAGTGGTTGGCGTTTGTGCGCGGCGAAAACCTGACCGACCAGACCGTGCGCTATGCCAGTTCGATCCTGCGCGATATCGCACCGGCGCCGGGGCGCAGTGTGGAAGTCGGGTTGCGTACCACCTTCTGAACCACAAGCGACGAAGATCGGTGTAGAAACGGGTTCACCCGCGAATACGATGGTAGGACAACCGGCGCATTCGCGGGTGAACCCGCTCCTACACCTGCCTCGATTAATGACGACTGTTGCCCGTTCAACAACAATCCTCTGCGACAATTTGTCTTTTTTTCTTATAACTTCCCCTATATCCTCCCCGCCGCAAGCTGAAACGCTTCATCGAACAATCTTGTCGCCATATCCATTGAGGGGCCCGCCCTTCGATGCGCTTGCCGTTTTTTTCAATAATCAAAAGATAGCGCTATCTCATGTTCCAACTGCCTAAAACCTGCTACATCGGCCTCGCCCTCAGTGCCTTGGCAACCCCCGCCGGCGCCAGCGAAATGTTCGCCAGCGACTCCCCTTGGATGCTCGGCGACTGGGGCGGAACCCGCAGCGAACTGCTGGAAAAGGGCTACGAGTTCACCCTTGGCTACACTGGCGAGATGGGCAGCAACCTGCACGGCGGCTACGACCACGACCGCACCGCGCGCTACAGCGACCAGTTCACCTTCGGCAGCCACCTGGACCTGGAGAAGATCCTCGGCTGGCACGACACCGAATTCCAGCTGACCGTCACCGAGCGCCACGGCGACAACATCAGCAACGACCGCATCAACGACCCGCGTGTCGGCGGCTTCACCTCCGCCCAGGAAGTCTGGGGCCGCGGCGAAACCTGGCGGCTGACGCAGATGTGGATCAAGCAGAAGTACTTCGACGGTGCGCTGGATGTGAAATTCGGCCGCTTCGGTGAAGGCGAGGACTTCAACAGCTTCCCTTGCGACTTCCAGAACCTGGCCTTCTGCGGCTCGCAGGTGGGCAACTGGGTGGGTGGCATCTGGTACAACTGGCCAGTCAGCCAGTGGGCCCTGCGCGTGCGCTACAACCTTACCCCTGAGCTGTACGCACAGGTCGGCGTCTTCGAGCAGAACCCTTCCAACCTTGAATCTGGCAATGGTTTCAAGCTCAGCGGCAGCGGCACCCAAGGTGCGGTAATGCCGTTCGAACTGGTATGGACCCCACGTATCCAAGGCTTGAAAGGGGAATATCGTGCCGGCTACTACTACAGTAATGCCAAGGCACAAGATGTTCTCAAGGACAGCAACGGTCAGCCGGCCGCCATCAGCGGCGCCGCCTACCGCAGCAGCTCGAGCAAGCACGGCTTGTGGATTGGCGCCCAGCAGCAGGTCACCTCGCTGGCGTCCGACCAGTCACGCGGCTTGAGCGTGTTCGCCAACGCCACCGTGCATGACAAGAAGACCAATGCCATCGACAACTATGTGCAGGCAGGACTGGTATTCAAAGGGCCCTTCGATGCCCGCGCCAAGGACGACATCGGTTTCGCCCTGGCCCGCGTACACGTCAACCCTGCCTATCGCAAGAACGCCCGCCTGGCCAACCAGGCCGCCGGCCTCTACGACTACGACAACCCAGGCTTCCTGCCCGTGCAGGACACCGAGTACAGCGCCGAGCTGTACTACGGCATTCATTTGGCCGACTGGCTCACGGTACGCCCCAACCTGCAGTACATCCGCCACCCGGGCGGGGTGTCGCAGGTCGATGGCGCCCTGATCGGCGGCCTGAAGATCCAGAGCAGTTTCTAACCCCTTTTTTGACCTGACGGAGAACCTACGATGAGCACTGAAGGTGCGAACCAAGGAAGCCGCTGGCTACCGCGCCTGATTGGCGCGCTGCTGTTGCTGATGGGCCTGGCCCTGCTGGCCGGCGGTATCAAGCTGAGCCAGCTGGGCGGATCGCTGTACTACCTGATCGCCGGTATCGGCTTTGCCCTTTCGGGCATCCTGCTGCTGGCCCAACGCCAGATCGCCCTAGGCCTGTATGGCCTGGTGCTGCTGGGCAGCACCGTTTGGGCCCTGCTCGAAGTGGGCCTGGACTGGTGGCAACTGGTGCCCCGTCTGGCCATCTGGTTCGCCATCGGCGTGGTACTGCTGCTACCGTGGGCACGTCGCCCGCTGATCGGCCCGGCCAGCAAAGCCAATACTGCACTGCTCGGCCTGGCAGTGGTCGCTTCGGGCGCTTGCGCGCTGGGCAGCCAGTTCACCCATCCCGGTGAAGTGTTCGGCGAACTGGGCCGCGACAGCAGCGAAATGGCCAGTGCCGCACCGGCCATGCCCGACGGCGAATGGCAGGCCTACGGCCGTACCGAGCATGGCGACCGCTACTCGCCGCTGCACCAGATCACCCCGCAGAACGCCTACCGTCTGGAAGAGGCCTGGCGCATTCGCACCGGTGATCTGCCAACCGAAAACGACCCGGTGGAGCTGACCAACCAGAACACCCCGTTGAAGGTCAACGGCATGCTGTACGCCTGCACCGCGCACAGTCGCCTGCTGGCGCTGGACCCGGACACTGGCGCGGAAATCTGGCGCTACGACCCGCAGGTCAAGAGCCCGACCGGGACCTTCAAGGGCTTTGCCCACATGACCTGCCGTGGCGTCTCGTACTATGACGAAAACCGCTACGTCAGCCGCGACGGCAGCCCGGCACCGAAAATTACCGACGCAGGCCAGGCGGTGGCCCAAGCCTGCCCGCGTCGTCTCTACCTGCCGACTGCAGATGCCCGCCTGATCGCCATCAACGCCGACAACGGCAAGGTCTGCGAAGGTTTCGCCAACCAGGGCGTGATCGACCTCACCACCGGCATTGGCCCGTTCACCGCCGGCGGCTATTACTCCACCTCGCCTGCTGCGATTACCCGTGACCTGGTGATCATCGGTGGCCACGTCACCGACAACGAGTCGACCAATGAGCCGTCCGGGGTGATCCGCGCCTACGACGTGCACGACGGCCACCTGGTGTGGAACTGGGACAGCAACAACCCGGACGACACCAAGCCATTGGCTGCCGGCAAAATGTACAGCCGCAACTCGGCCAACATGTGGTCGATCGCCAGCGTCGACGAAGACCTTGGCATGATCTACCTGCCGCTGGGCAACCAGACCCCGGACCAGTGGGGCGCCGACCGCACCCCGGGCGCCGAGAAGTACAGCGCCGGCGTGGTCGCCCTTGACCTGGCCACCGGCAAGGCACGCTGGAACTACCAGTTCACCCATCACGACCTGTGGGACATGGACGTCGGCAGCCAGCCGACCCTGGTACACCTGAAAACCGACGATGGCGTGAAACCGGCGATCATCGTACCGACCAAGCAAGGCAGCCTGTACGTGCTCGACCGCCGCGACGGCACGCCAATCGTGCCGATCCGCGAGATCCCCACCCCACAAGGCGCAGTGGAAGGCGACCACACCTCGCCCACCCAGGCCCGCTCCGACCTCAACCTGCTCGGCCCAGAGCTGACCGAACAGGCCATGTGGGGCGCCACGCCTTTCGATCAGATGCTGTGCCGCATCCAGTTCCGCGAGCTGCGCTACGAAGGCCAGTACACCCCGCCATCCGAACAAGGTTCGTTGGTCTACCCCGGCAACGTCGGTGTATTCAACTGGGGCAGCGTGTCGGTCGACCCGGTGCGCCAGCTGCTGTTCACTTCGCCCAACTACATGGCGTTCGTGTCGAAGATGGTCCCGCGTGAGCAGGTTGCCGAAGGCAGCAAGCGCGAGAGCGAGACCAGCGGCGTGCAGCCGAACACCGGTGCACCGTATGCAGTGACCATGCACCCGTTCATGTCGCCGCTCGGCGTACCGTGCCAGGCACCCGCCTGGGGCTACGTCGCCGCCATCGACCTGTTCACCAACAAGGTGGTGTGGAAACACAAGAACGGCACCACCCGGGACAGCACTCCGGTGCCGATCGGCCTGCCGGTTGGCGTGCCAAGCATGGGTGGCTCGATCGTCACCGCCGGTGGCGTCGCCTTCCTCAGCGGCACGCTCGACCAGTACCTGCGAGCCTATGACGTGAACAACGGCAAGGAGTTGTGGAAAGCTCGCCTGCCAGCGGGTGGCCAGGCTACGCCGATGAGCTACACCGGCAAGGACGGCAAGCAGTACGTGCTGGTGACTGCCGGCGGCCATGGCTCGCTGGGCACCAAGATGGGCGATTACATCATCGCTTACAAATTAGCTGAGTAAGCGACACCGCTCCCACAGGCTCAACCCTGTGGGAGCGGCCTTGTGTCGCGATTGGGTCGCGCAGCGGCCCCAACGCTCTAGAATGCTGGATGGATTCTGGGGCTGCTGCGCAGCCCAATCGCGACACAAGGCTGCTACCGAACCATTGAAACCCATCCCTCCCCGCCCCATCTAAGCACCATAGTCATTCACGCAGGTGCCCCATGAGCGACCAGCAGGATTTCCCGGAACACCCGGACGAACACAGCGAAGTCGAACACACCCTCCAGGCCGAAACCGGCCACGCCCTCGCCCTGCCCGGCCAGCAGCTGCCGGACAAGGTCTACGTCATCCCGATCCACAACCGCCCGTTCTTCCCGGCCCAGGTACTGCCGGTCATCGTCAATGAAGAACCCTGGGCCGAAACGCTCGACCTGGTGGCCAAGTCACCGGACCACTGCCTGGCGCTGTTCTTCATGGACACCCCGCCAGAAGACCACCGCCACTTCGACACCTCGGTACTGCCGCAGTACGGCACGCTGGTCAAGGTGCACCATGCCAGCCGCGAAAACGGCAAGTTGCAGTTCGTCGCCCAGGGCCTGTCCCGGGTGCGCATCCGCAACTGGCTCAAGCACCACCGCCCGCCCTATCTGGTCGAAGTCGAATACCCGCGCCAGCCCGCCGAGCCGACCGACGAGGTCAAAGCCTACGGCATGGCACTGATCAACGCGATCAAAGAGCTGCTGCCGCTCAATCCGCTGTACAGCGAAGAGCTGAAGAACTACCTCAACCGCTTCAGCCCCAACGACCCTTCGCCGCTCACCGACTTCGCCGCCGCGCTCACCTCGGCCACCGGCAACCAGTTGCAGGAAGTGCTCGACTGCGTGCCCATGCTCAAACGCATGGAAAAGGTACTGCCAATGCTGCGCAAAGAGGTGGAAGTCGCACGCTTGCAGAACGAGATCTCGGCCGAGGTCAACCGGCAGATCGGCGAGCACCAGCGCGAGTTTTTCCTCAAGGAACAACTCAAGGTCATCCAGCAAGAGCTGGGGCTGACCAAGGACGACCGCAGCGCCGACCTTGAACAGTTCGAACAGCGCCTGGAAGGCAAGACCCTGCCGCCCCAGGCACGCAAGCGCATCGATGAAGAGATGGGCAAACTGGCCATCCTGGAAACCGGCTCACCCGAATACGCCGTCACCCGCAACTATCTGGAATGGGCCACCGCCCTGCCGTGGGGCGTGTACGGCAAAGACAAGCTCGACCTCAAGCACGCGCGCAAAGTCCTCGACCAGTACCACTCCGGCCTCGACGACATCAAGGAGCGCATTCTCGAGTTCCTCGCCGTGGGCGCCTGGAAAGGCGAGATCAGCGGTTCGATCGTGCTGTTGGTAGGCCCGCCCGGGGTGGGCAAGACCAGCATCGGCAAGTCCATCGCCGAATCGCTTGGCCGGCCGTTCTATCGCTTCAGCGTCGGCGGCATGCGTGACGAAGCCGAGATCAAGGGCCACCGCCGCACCTACATCGGTGCTCAGCCTGGCAAGCTGGTGCAGGCCCTGAAAGACGTCGAAGTGATGAACCCGGTGATCATGCTCGACGAAATCGACAAGATGGGCCAGAGCTACCAGGGCGACCCGGCCTCAGCGTTGCTGGAAACCCTCGACCCCGAGCAGAACGTCGACTTCCTGGACCACTACCTGGACCTGCGCCTGGACTTGTCCAAGGTGCTGTTCGTGTGCACTGCCAACACCCTCGATTCGATTCCCGGGCCGTTGCTCGACCGCATGGAAGTGATCCGCCTGTCTGGCTATATCACCGAAGAAAAACTGACCATCGCCAAGCGCCACCTGTGGCCCAAGCAGCTGGAGAAGGCCGGCGTTTCCAAGACCAGCCTCAGCATCAGCGACAGCGCCCTGCGCCTGGTGATCGACGGTTATGCCCGCGAGGCCGGCGTGCGCCAGCTGGAGAAGCAACTGGGCAAACTGGTGCGCAAGGCCGTGGTCAAGCTGCTGGAAAACCCCGACGCCAAGCTTAAGATCGGCACCAAGGACCTGGAGACCGCACTCGGCATACCCGTGTTCCGCAGCGAGCAGGTACTGGCTGGCAAAGGCGTCATCACCGGCCTGGCCTGGACCAGCATGGGCGGCGCCACGCTGCCGATCGAGGCGACCCGCATCCACACCCACAACCGGGGCTTCAAGCTGACCGGCAAGCTGGGGGATGTGATGAAGGAGTCTGCCGAAATCGCCTACAGCTACATCAGCTCCAACCTCAAGCAATTTGGCGGGGATCCAGGTTTCTTCAACGAAGCGTTCATCCACCTGCACGTCCCCGAAGGCGCCACGCCGAAGGACGGCCCCAGTGCCGGCATCACAATGGCCAGCGCTTTGCTTTCACTGGCCCGCGACCAGTCTGCCAAAAAAGGTGTCGCCATGACGGGCGAGCTGACCCTCACCGGTCAGGTACTGCCGATTGGCGGCGTGCGCGAGAAGGTGATTGCAGCGCGGCGGCAGAAGATTTTCGAACTGATCCTGCCGGAGCCTAACCGCGGTGACTTCGAAGAACTGCCGGACTACCTGCGCGAAGGCCTGACAGTGCATTTCGCCAAGCGCTTTGCCGACGTGGCGAAAGTGCTGTTCTAGCCTGCACCGGCCTCTTCGCGGACAAGCCCGCGCCTGCACGGGTACACTATCCCTTCAGGCGCGGGCTTACTCGCGAAAGGGTCGGCACAGGCAGCACAAATTTCCTCGATCATCGGGTATCCTCAGGCCATCGCCAGCCTTCGGAGCCACCATGACCTCTCCTCGTCTGCTCGTTCCCCTGAGCTTCGCCCTGCTTTCTGCCTGCGCGCAACAACCCTCGCAGCCTGTTGACCTGGACGCCGAAAGCGAATGCCCCAAGCGCCTGCAGGTCGGCCAGATCCTCACGCTTACCCTGCCCAGCAACCCCACCACCGGCTACCGCTGGCTGGTACAGAACCCGGCGCCCAACGTATTGCAAAGCCTTGGCCCCGAGGTTTACAGCGCGCCTGAAGACACCGGTATCGTTGGCAGCTCGGGCCTATCGACCTGGCGCTTCCAGGCCCGCGCTACGGGCGAAGGGAACCTGGTGTTGGTCTACCAGCAACCCTGGGCCCCGGAAGTGCGCCCGGTACAGACCTTCGATTGCAGCATCCGGGTCAATTGAACGCAAAGCGCTGGTCAGCCAACCATGCATCAAGGCTGCGGTTTGGCTAGAATGCGCCCCCTGCCTATCACCAGCCGCCTGGATTCGCCGTGAGCAAACAACCCGACCGCCTTTTCTCCCAACCCCTGGAGCAGGTGCCCGACTTCGTCTTCAACGAAGACGTCGTGCGTGTGTTCCCGGACATGATCAAGCGCTCGGTGCCCGGTTACCCAACCATTGTCGAGAACCTCGGGGTTCTGGCCGCTCGGTTCGCCCAGCCAGGCACCGCACTGTACGATCTGGGTGCATCGCTGGGTGCCGTTACCCAGTCGCTGCGGCGCCATGTGCGCAGCGACGGCTGCAGGGTAATCGCGGTGGATAACTCCGCCGCCATGGTCGAGCGCTGCCGCCAGTACCTCACTGCGCAGGATTCGATGTTCCAGGAGTTGCTGCCAGTGCACGTGCTGGAAGCCGATATCCTTGCCCTGCCCTTCGAGCCCGCCTCGGTAGTGGCGATGAACTTCACCCTGCAGTTCATCGCACCTGACCAGCGCCTTGAACTGCTCGGGCGAATCCGCCAGGCGCTGCTGCCCGGCGGCGCGCTGATTCTGTCGGAAAAGCTGCGCTTCGCCGATGAGCAAGAGCAGGACCTGCTCAATGAACTGCACCTGGATTTCAAACGGGCCAATGGCTACAGCGAACTGGAGATCGCCCAGAAGCGCAGCGCCATCGAAAACGTGATGAAGCCCGATACACTCGAAACCCACCAGGAACGCCTACGCGCAGCCGGCTTCTCGAAAGTGGTCCCTTGGTTCCAATGCCTTAACTTCGCCTCGTTGATAGCCCTGCCATGATCGATCTGTCTCCCCTCGTCCGCCGCCTGACGGGCACGCCCCTGGCTTCCTGGTCGCAAGGCCTGCAAGCACAACTGGACGCCAAGCTGGAAAAGGGTCACGGTGACCTCGACCGCTGGCGCGGGGCGCTGGAAGCCCTGCCCGCCCTGCAACCCAGTGAGATCGACCTGGTCAACGGGTTGCGTCTGGATTGCGACTGCGACGACGCCACCCGCGCGCAGATGCGCCAGGCACTGATGGGCCTGTCGCCTTGGCGCAAAGGGCCGTTCGACCTGTTCGGCGTGCACGTTGACACCGAATGGCGTTCGGACTGGAAGTGGTCACGGGTCGGCCCGCACCTGGACCTCAAGGGCAAGCGTGTACTCGACGTGGGCTGTGGCAATGGCTACTACCAATGGCGCATGCTCGGCGCCGGCGCAGACATGGTGATTGGCGTCGACCCCAACTGGCTGTTCTTCTGCCAGTTCCAGGCCGTGCAGCAATACCTGCCGGAGTTGCCGGCCTGGCACCTGCCGTTCGCCCTGGAAGACCTGCCCGCCAACCTGGAAGGTTTCGATACCGTGTTTTCCATGGGCGTGTTCTATCACCGCCGCTCGCCCATCGAGCACTTGCTGGCGCTCAAGGACTGCCTGGTCAAGGGTGGCGAGCTGGTGCTGGAAACGCTGGTTATCGAGGGCGACGAAAACCAGGTGCTGGTGCCTGAGGACCGCTACGCACAGATGCGCAACGTCTGGTACCTGCCGTCGGTACCGGCGCTGGCCCGCTGGTTGCGCCGTGCCGGCTTCAGCGATGTGCGCTGCGTCGACGTGAGCGTGACCAGCGTCGAGGAGCAGCGCAGCACCGATTGGATGCGCTACCAGTCACTGAGCGACTTCCTCGACCCGAACGACCACAGCAAGACCGTCGAAGGCCTGCCTGCCCCTCGCCGCGCCACCCTGCTGGCGCGCAAATGAGAAAGGCGCCCGCAGGGGCGCCTGAATACACTTGCGGCGAGGAGCCGACAAATCAGCGCGAAGCCGCCACGATCAGCGCCTTCATTTCGGCCACAGCAGCCTTGAAGCCGACAAACAGGGCATGCGCCACCAGCGCATGACCAATGTTCAGTTCATTGATACCCTTGATCGCCGCTACCGCCTCGACGTTGTGGTAGTGCAGCCCGTGACCCGCATTGACGATCAGCCCCTGCCCCACGCCAAACGCCACACCCTCGACGATACGCTTGAGCTCTTCAGCCACATCGGTGGGGGTTTCGGCATCGGCATAACGGCCGGTGTGCAGCTCGATGGCCGGTGCACCAACCCGACGCGAAGCCTCGATCTGCCGTTCGTCGGCGTCGATGAACAGCGACACCTCGGCACCGGTACGCGCCAGCCGTTCCACTGCAGCCTTGATCCGCGCTTCCTGCCCTGCCACGTCCAGGCCACCTTCGGTGGTCAGCTCCTGACGGGTTTCGGGTACCAGGCAGATGTGCGCCGGCCGAATCTTTTCGGCAAAGGCCATCATCTCTTCGGTGACGCCCATCTCGAAGTTCATGCGGGTCTGCAGTACATCCTTGAGCAGCACGACGTCACGCTCCTGGATGTGCCGGCGGTCTTCGCGCAGGTGCACGGTGATGCCATCGGCGCCTGCTTCCTCGGCGTCCAGGGCAGCCTTGACCGGGTCAGGGTAGCGCGTGCCACGGGCCTGGCGCAGGGTCGCCACGTGGTCGATGTTGACGCCAAGAAGCATGCGGTTGCTGTGAGTCACGAAAGGCTCTCCTGAGGATTGAGCCCAACAGCATACGTCCTGATCAGCGCTTGCGAAACAGTTCCCGGCTGACCAGCGGTTTTGCCCCCAGGTGAACTGCCAGTGCCTGGCGCATCAGCCGCTTCGCGGCAAGCAAGGCGCCAGGGGCATCCCAGTCGGTTTGGGCCAGGGCCAGCAGTTCGGTGCCACGGAACAGGCCGGGCTGCGCCAGCTCAACACGCTCCAGGCCGGCGTCAACGCGCAAGCGGTACAGGCCATCGGCGGCAATGGGCTGCTCGTTGACGTCATGGTGCAAGGAAAACGCATAACCGAGTTCGTCCAGCAGCCGCCATTCGAACGAGCGCAGCAGGGGTTCCAGCGGGCGACCGGCGCTCAGTGCCTGCAAGGTCAAGGTGTAGTGCTCGAACAGGGCCGGGAACGGCGCTTCGGCAGGCAACAGGCGCATCAGCAGCTCATTGAGGTACAGCCCGCTGAACAGCGCATCGCCGTGAAGCCAGGCGGCGATGCCGGTGCTGTCCATGCGGCTGACATTCTTCAGTTCGCCACGCCCACGCAGCTCCACCTCCAGCGACACGAACGGTCGCACCAGACTACCGCCCTTACCCCGCGCGCGACGCAACACGGCACGCATGCGGCCCTGCGGGGTGAAGAAATCTACCAGCGCGCTGGTTTCCTTGTAGGCACGGCTGTGCAGTACGTAGGCTGGCTGGCCGACAGGTTGTTCCATTAAAAATCACTCGCGCCTAAAGTTGCACCGGCCCTTGTGGGAGCGGCCTTGTGTCGCGAAAAGGGCCGCAAAGCGGCCCCAGATTTTTAGCTTCGCAGCATAAATCGCCGGGGCTGCTGCGCAGCCCTAACGCGACACAAGGCCGCTCCTACAGGGACCAGCGCGCGGCTTACAGGTCGCCGTAGCCCAGCGAACGCAGTGCGCGCTCGTCGTCGGACCAGCCGCCCTTTACCTTGACCCACAGGTTGAGCATGACCTTGGAATCGAACAGCACTTCCATGTCCTTGCGCGCCTCGGAACCGATGCGCTTGATGCGCTCGCCCTTGTCACCAATGATGATTTTCTTCTGGCCATCGCGTTCAACCAGGATCAACGCGTGAATGTGCAGCACATGGCCCTGCTGCTTGAACTCCTCGATCTCCACGGTGATCTGGTACGGCAACTCCGCGCCCAGCTGACGCATGATCTTCTCGCGTACCAGTTCAGCGGCCAGGAAGCGGCTGCTACGGTCGGTGATCTGGTCTTCGGGGAAGAAATGATCGTTCTCGGGCAGGTGCTTGGCGATCTGTGCTTCCAGCGCTTCAAGGTTGTGCCCCTGCTGTGCGGAAATCGGCATCACCTCGGCGTTCGGCAGTTGCTCTTGCAGCCACTGCAGGTGCGGGATCAGCTCGGCTTTCTCTTCCATGCGGTCGGTCTTGTTGACCGCGATGATCAGCGGGCCGGTGACATACTGCACGCGCTCCAGAACCAGTTGGTCCTCGTCGGTCCACTTGGTACGGTCGACCACGAAGATAACCACGTCGACGTCCTTGAGGGCAGCGGAGGCGTTGCGGTTCATGTAACGGTTCAGGGCCTTGTCGTTGGCCTTGTGCATACCGGGGGTATCGACGTAGATGGCCTGCACATCACCTTCGGTCTTGATGCCGAGCATGTTGTGGCGGGTGGTCTGCGGCTTGCGCGAGGTAATCGCCAGCTTCTGGCCCAGGATGTGGTTGAGCAGGGTCGACTTGCCGACGTTGGGACGGCCGACAATGGCTACGTAGCCGCAGCGGGTCGGGTTGCTATCAGTCATTGCCATTCTCCACGCCCAGGGCGATCAGTGCAGACGCGGCGGCGACTTGCTCGGCAATACGCCGGCTAACGCCTTGACCACGGCTCTTGTTGTTCAGCAGTACCACTTCGCATTCGACGAAGAAGGTCCGGCAGTGTGGTTCACCCTGGATATCCACGACTTCGTAACGCGGCAGCTCACAGCTGCGCGACTGCAGGAACTCTTGCAGGCGGGTTTTCGGATCTTTATTGGTGTCGACCAGTGTCAGGCCTTCGAACTCATCGGCCAGCCAGGCCAGGATGCGCTCCCGGGCGGTGTCCATGTCGGCGTCCAGGTAGATGGCACCAATCAGTGCCTCCAGGGCGTCGGCCAGGATCGACTCGCGGCGAAAGCCGCCGCTCTTTAGTTCTCCAGAACCCAGGCGCAGGTAATCGCCCAGGTCAAAACCACGGGCCAGACGGGCCAGGGTCTCACCCTTGACCAACCGCGCACGCAGCCGCGACAACTGGCCTTCGCGGGCCTGCGGAAAACGCTCGAACAGCGCTTCGCCGGCAACGAAGTTGAGAATGGCGTCACCGAGGAACTCCAGGCGCTCATTGTTGCGCCCGGCGTAACTGCGATGGGTCAGCGCCAGGAGCATCTGGTCCTGGTTCTTGAAGGTGTAACCGAGCTTTCGCTCCAGACCGGCAAGGGAAGCACTCATGCGGCCACCCGATCGTTGTTCAACGCGTTGTTCAAATCAACATCCTGAAAGACTGTTTGGCTGTGGTCCGCCGATCGATTTGCGGCGAATCTCCCGATCCCTGAGAACACAGCCTATGTCAGAAATGCATTCGGCGCTGTCTGCTGGACAGCGCCGATGGGTATCAATGGATCAGGCCAACCCGCGACAGGTTGGGCAAGTGGCTGAGTTTGGGCTCTGGCCAGCTCATCCACACCGCGAAGGCCTTGCCGACAATGTTCCGGTCCGGAACCATGCCGTGCAGTTCCTTGGGAATGTTCGGGTCATCCCAGAAACGGCTATCGTTGGAGTTGTCGCGGTTGTCGCCCATCATGAAGTAATGGCCCGCAGGTACGGTCCACTGCTGGTCCGGCGGCATGCGATAACGGCTCATTTCCTTGCGGATCAGGTGTTCGGCCGCGCCGAGCTTTTCCTTGTACAGCTGAGCACTGCCCAGGGTACCCGGCTCGCTGCCCACCAGTTGTTCGGCAACGGGCTGGCCGTTGACGAACAGCCGCTTGTCGTTGGTGTAGCGGACCACGTCGCCCGGCAGGCCAACCACACGCTTGATGTAGTTGACATTCGGGTCGCTCGGGTAACGGAACACCATCACATCCCCGCGTTGCGGGTCACCGACCTCGATGACCTTCTTGTCGATCACCGGCAGGCGAATGCCGTACGAGAATTTGTTCACCAGGATGAAGTCGCCCACTTCCAGGGTCGGTTTCATCGATCCCGAAGGAATCTGGAACGGCTCGACCAGGAACGAACGCAGCACCAGCACGATGAACAGCACCGGGAAGAACGACTTGCCGTACTCGACCAGCAACGGCTCCTTGTTCAGCCGTTCGACCACCGCCATCTCAGGCTGGCTGACGCTGCCCTGATAGTTGGCGATTGCCGCACGCCGGCGCGGGGCCAGGAACAGCAGGTCGATCAAGCCCAGCAGACCGCAGATGAAGACGGCGATGACCAGCAACAGCGGGAAATTTAGCGACATAGGACCTAGCTATCCAACCTGAGCACGGCGAGGAAGGCTTCTTGTGGAATTTCCACATTGCCCACCTGTTTCATGCGTTTCTTACCGGCCTTCTGCTTCTCCAGCAGCTTCTTCTTACGGCTGACGTCACCGCCGTAGCACTTGGCCAGTACGTTCTTTCTGAGCGCCTTGACGGTTGTCCGCGCAATGATCTGGCCGCCAATGGCTGCCTGGATCGCTACGTCGAACATCTGCCGAGGGATCAGTTCCTTCATCTTCTCGGTCAACGCACGGCCTTTGTAGGCCGCGTTGTCGCGGTGCACGATCAATGCCAGGGCATCGACCTTGTCGCCGTTGATCAGCACGTCCAGCTTGACCAGGTTGGCCGACTGGTAGCGATCGAAATGATAATCCAGCGAAGCATAGCCGCGGCTGGTGGATTTGAGGCGGTCGAAGAAATCGAGCACCACTTCGTTCATCGGCATGTCGTAACGCACCTGCACCTGACTGCCGAGGAACTGCATGTCGCGCTGTACGCCACGCTTCTCGATGCACAGGGTGATGACGTTGCCCAGGTGCTCCTGCGGAACCAGGATGGTCGCGGTGACGATCGGCTCGCGGAAGTCGGCTACAGCCGAGACGTCCGGCAGCTTGGACGGGTTGTCGACAACAATGGTTTCGCCGGTTTTCAACTCCAGCTCGTAGATCACGCTGGGTGCGGTGGTGATCAGGTCCAGGTCGTATTCGCGCTCCAGGCGCTCCTGGATGATCTCCATGTGCAACATGCCCAGGAAACCGCAACGGAAGCCAAAGCCCAGCGCGTCGGAGCTTTCAGGCATGTACTGCAGCGAGGAGTCGTTCAGGGTCAGCTTCTGCAGAGCGTCGCGGAAATCCTCGAAGTCGTCGGAACTGACCGGGAACAGGCCGGCATAGACCTGCGGCTGGATCTTCTTGAAGCCTGGCAACACCTCGACTTCAGGGGTCGAGGACAGGGTCAGGGTGTCGCCAACCGGGGCACCGTGGATGTCCTTGATGCTGGCGATGATGAAGCCTACTTCGCCGGCTTTCAGATCAGCAGTCTGGGTGTGTTTCGGGGTGAAGACACCGACGCTGTCGACCAGGTGCACCTTGCCGGTGGACTTGACCAGGATCTTGTCGCCTTTCTTGACGCGGCCCTGGCGCACGCGCACCAGCGAGACCACACCCAGGTAATTGTCGAACCAGGAGTCGATGATCAGCGCTTGCAGCGGTGCATCGATCTCACCTTCTGGCGCGGGGATGGTGTGCACCAGGCGCTCGAGCACCTCGTCAACGCCCATACCGCTCTTGGCGCTGCAGGCCACGGCGTCGGTGGCATCGATACCGATGATCTTCTCGATCTCGTCCTTGACGCGGTCCGGGTCGGCCTGGGGCAGGTCCATCTTGTTCAGGACCGGCATGACCTCCAGGCCCTGCTCGATGGCGGTGTAGCAGTTGGCTACGGACTGGGCCTCCACGCCCTGGCCGGCGTCAACCACCAGCAGTGCCCCCTCACAGGCCGCCAGCGAGCGCGAGACTTCGTAGGTGAAGTCGACGTGGCCGGGCGTGTCGATGAAGTTCAGCTGGTAGGTCTTGCCGTCCTGCGCCTTGTAGTGAAGCGTGACGCTGTGGGCCTTGATGGTGATACCGCGCTCACGCTCCAGGTCCATGGAATCGAGCACCTGGGCTTCCATCTCGCGCGCCGACAGGCCACCGCACATCTGGATGAAACGGTCAGCCAGCGTCGACTTGCCATGGTCGATGTGGGCGATGATGGAGAAATTGCGGATATGACTCAAATCACTCACGGGTCAACACTCGAAAAGGCTGCGAGCCGGACGCCCGCCGAAAAATAGCCGGGAATTGTACCTTAAGCTGCTGGGTTATGGGAGATTCCTCTGTCCGACTGTACACAGCAATCATTCCCGCAATTGTGAATATTCATGAAAAAGGGCAGCCGAAGCTGCCCTTTCGCCTTGCGAAACCGCTTATTCAGCAAGCTTGAAGGTGATGAAGCTGGCACGGCCCTGACGCAGTACGCGCATCGACACGGAACGGTTCTTCGGCAGTTCCTTGGCGATTTCGGTGAATTCCTTGGCCGAACCGATGGCCTGGTTGTTCAGATGGCTGATGACATCACCCGGGCGCAAGCCGATCATGGCTGCCGGACCATCCTGCACTTCCTTGATGACCACACCACCTTTGAGCTCCAGGGATTTTTTCTGCTCGGCGGTCAGGTCGGCGACCGAGACACCCAGGCGGTTGCTGCTGCGCTCGGCGCTGCCTTCGGTGCCAGCGCCAATGTCAACGTCGTCATCCGGCAGCGCGCCGACGCTGATGTCCAGGTTCTGGCGCTTGCCATTGCGAATGATTTCCAGCTTGGCCTTCTCGCCATCCTTGAGGCCGCCTACCAAGTGCGGCAGATCGGCCGACATGACGATTGGCTGGCCGTTCATGCTAAGGATCACGTCGCCCACCTGCAGGCCGCCTTTGGCTGCCGGGCCGTTTTCCAGCACCTGGGCCACCAGGGCGCCCGCCGGCTTGTCCAGGCCGAACGATTCAGCCAGGTCCTTGTTGACCTCCTGAATCACCACGCCCAGCCAGCCGCGGCTGACCTTGCCGTCTTTCTTCAGCTGGTTGGAGACATCGATCGCCACATCGATCGGGATGGCGAACGACAGGCCCATGAAACCGCCAGAACGGGTGAAGATCTGCGAGTTGATCCCCACCACTTCGCCTTTCATGTTGAACAGCGGGCCGCCGGAGTTACCCGGGTTGATGGCCACGTCGGTCTGGATGAACGGTACGTAGGTGTCATTGGGCAGGGTCCGGCCCTTGGCGCTGACGATACCTTTGGTCACCGAATGGTCGAAGCCGAACGGCGAACCGATGGCCAGCACCCACTCGCCCACCTTGAGCTTCTCGGAGTCACCCAGCTTCACCGTCGGCAGGTTCTTGCCCTCGACTTTCAGCAGCGCCACGTCAGTGCGCGGGTCAGTACCGACCAGCTTGGCCTGCAGCTCGCTGCGGTCCGACAGGCGGACGATGATCTCGTCGGCATCGGCCACTACATGGTTATTGGTGAGCACGTAGCCATCACTGGAAATGATGAAGCCCGAGCCCAGCGACTGCGCCTCGCGCTGGCGGTCGCCGCGCGGCGAACGCGGCTGCTGGGGCATGTTGCGCTCGAAGAACTCGCGGAACATCGGCGGCAGGCCTTCCAGATCCGGCATCTGGTTTGCGGCGATCCGGCGGTCAGGCAGTTTCTGCTTGGTACTGATGTTGACCACCGCCGGCGAAGCCTGCTCCACCAGGGTGGTGAAGTCCGGCAGGGCTTCCTCGGCCTGGGCGGTGAGTACTTGGCCGAGCATCAGCACAGCGGCGAACATCATTAGGTAGGATTTCAAGCGTGGTATTGACATACGACTCCCGTCACAACGAGCGGTAGTTTGGAAAGACCCCTGCACAACGCAGAAAAGGCCAGGCTCTTCAAAGCCTGACCTATAGAAAATTTGCCGATGGATTGCAAATGACAATGCTTTAATTTCATTTCAGGCGTATGCCCACCTGCCTTGGCTCGGCACGCAAAAGCGCGCCATTACTGGCGCGCCTGGGCATCCTGGGGGCGCATCGACAGGGCGACGCGTTCTGCCGTACCCAGCGGAACTTCGCCAACTACGGTCACCATCACTTTGCCCTTGGGTGTATTCAGGCGACGCGAGACTGCCGAGGTCGGGCCTAGCTGGGTACGCATGTCGGTGCCGCCATCATCGCTCACTTGCTCGATGAACACCGAAAAACGCGCCAGGCCGTCGTCATACATCAGGCTGCTGACCGAACTGTTGCGCTTGGGATCACGGCGTACCGAGCTGTTGACCAGCTCGAAACCGGGTGGCAGCCAGTCCGAACGCCAACCCGCGACGGTATCATTGCTGCCGGCTGCCACATGCTGCACTGGCTTGCAGGCGGCACCTGGGCGCAAGTCTGCATCGCTGGGTATTTCATCGGTATCGAGACGGGTCATCTGGAAGCGTTCCAGCAACTGCCCCTTGTCGTTGAGCATCAACGAACGCAGCGGCAAACCCGAGTGACGGTCCAGATGCAATTCGAATGCATAGCGATGCTGGTCGCGTGGTGTGAGCGTAATGATCACGGCATCGCGCCCGGCGACCCGTGACTTGCCTGCCACACTCAAATTGTACCAACCCATCAGTTTCAGCGGATCAAGCACACGCGGTGCAGTATCCGGCGGCGCCGTGACACCGCTGGCCAAGGCCCCGCTGACACACTCCACCTTGCCATCCACGCGCACGATTTCCTGGGCGGCGCCATCAAGCTGCAACAGCCGCTCGCTGACTTTGCCGTCGTCGACCCTGTGCCAGATGTCGTGGGAGGAGAAACTGCCGTTGCGTTCGTAGACGAACGACCCTTGATAGCTCTGTTTTTGCTCGGCCTGTGCCAGCTTGTTCAGCCACTCACTCGCCTCAGGCGAAGAATTGGCCGCCAATGCTGGCACCGTCATGCAGCTGCCAATCAGCAGCGACAAGAGAGGTAGCGCGCGCATGATCCTCCTTACTTAACGGTTTTCCAGGCTGGCGGCGCGGGCATACGGCAAGGCGGTTTCAGTGCCCTTGAGCGCAGATTCCTGGGCATGCTGGCGCAGGTAGCCTGGCAGACGCTGATCCCAGCCGGCCTGGTTCTGCAGCACGCCATTGGCCATTGGCCCGGTCGGTTGCTCACTGCTTTCACTATAGCCTGCCAAAACGGCCGGGCCTTGCGCTTGTGGCACACTCAGGCCCTGCTGGACAGGCTGCTGGGCAGCAAGCTCTGCACCCGTGATCTCGTCCTGGTTGTACATACGCACACCGGCCAGTACCGCAACAGTAACCGAGGCGGCTACCGCCAGACGGCCAATGCTGCGCCAAGGGCCTTTCTTGACCTTGGCTGGCACGGCTTCGTCGGCCAGCGCCGCGGACACCGCAGAGGCGATATCCAGGTTAGGCAGCAGCAGCTCCTTGTGCATGGCTGCACGGGCAACCTGGTAACGCGACCAGGTGGCACGGGTTTCGGCGTCGTCGACGGCGTTCAACACCCGACGCAGTTCCAGTTCATCCGCTTCGTTATCCATCACCGCGGACAGCGATTCCTGCAAAGCTTCACGACTCATGGCGGTTCCTCTCTTGGCGCTGTCGCCGCTGTCTCAGGTTTCCTGCAACAACGGCTGCAGGGCTTTATCTATGGCCTCCCGAGCGCGGAAGATTCGAGAGCGCACGGTACCCACCGGACATTGCATGACACTGGCAATGTCTTCGTAACTCAGCCCGTCGAACTCGCGTAGCGTCAATGCAGTACGCAGGTCTTCGGGCAGTTGCTGGATGGTGCGATGGACAGTGCCTTCGATTTCATCCCGCAACAACGAGCGCTCTGGGGACTCGAGATCCTTGAGGCCATGATCGCCGTCGTAAAACTCCGCATCCTCGGAGCTCACATCACTGTCTGGCGGCCGTCTTCCACGGGACACCAGGTAGTTCTTCGCCGTGTTGATGGCGATGCGGTACAGCCACGTATAAAACGCACTGTCGCCGCGGAAGTTGCCAAGCGCACGGTAGGCCTTGATGAAGGCTTCCTGTGCTACATCCTGGGCCTCGTGGGTATCGTGGACAAACCGCACGATCAACCCGAGAATCTTGTGCTGATACTTCAGCACCAACAGATCGAAAGCTCGCCTGTCGCCGCGCTGAACGCGCTCTACAAGCTGCTGATCCTCTTCCTGGGTTAGCATGAACACTCCTCAGTGAACTCGAAGGAGCGTTGCATCAGCCATCGTTCAGGCTTGCAACCATAGACTCGGGCTTTGCGCAAAAGTTCTCCCCTCCAAGCAAGTTTCCTGCAGCCCTTGGTCGGCTTGCACGGAAGACGCGGCGCGGTCACGGCCGGCTACGTCGATAATCAGGTTTCAAATACACAGGGGTAAGCCTGGAAAGGCCTGCCGCCCTGCGTCGCCGCGGCAAATTGTGGCGTACGGGCAGCCTTCATAGGATTTCCGGCCATGTCGGAAAGTTCCCACAAAGGTTGTCGCAACCTGGCAGGTAGCATGGAAATGGGCCACCCGGGGCTGCTATAAAGACATCCCGACACGTTTAACGATAGTTTCACAATGCCATCCGCGCGTGACCATTGTGCCGTGCCCCTCCCAAAGATTACTAGTGTCCCGACATGAGCCAACAATTCCAACATGATGTCCTGGTGATCGGCAGCGGTGCCGCCGGTCTCAGCCTGGCACTTAACCTTCCCAGCCACCTTCGCGTTGCCGTGCTGAGCAAGGGCGACCTGGCCAACGGCTCGACCTTCTGGGCCCAGGGCGGCGTCGCTGCAGTGCTGGACAACACCGATACTGTGCAGTCGCATGTCGAGGATACCCTCAATGCCGGCGGCGGGCTGTGCCATGAAGACGCAGTGCGCTTTACCGTCGAGCACAGCCGCGAAGCGATCCAGTGGCTGATCGAGCAAGGCGTGCCCTTCACCCGCGATGAGCACTACAGCGTCGACGATGGCGGCTTCGAGTTCCACCTCACCCGTGAAGGGGGCCACAGCCACCGGCGCATCATCCACGCCGCCGACGCTACCGGCGCGGCAATCTTCACCACGCTGCTGGAACAGGCTCGCCAGCGCCCGAACATCCAGCTGCTGGAGCAGCGGGTGGCGGTCGACCTGATCACTGAACGCCGCCTGGGCCTGCCCGGCGAACGCTGCCTGGGCGCCTACGTGCTCGACCGCAACACCGGCGAGGTAGACACCTTCGGCGCGCGCTTCACCGTGCTGGCCACTGGCGGTGCGGCCAAGGTTTACCTCTATACCAGCAATCCTGATGGTGCCTGCGGCGACGGTATCGCCATGGCCTGGCGGGCCGGTTGCCGGGTGGCGAACCTGGAGTTCAACCAGTTCCACCCGACCTGCCTGTATCACCCGCAGGCCAAGAGTTTCCTGATCACCGAAGCCCTGCGCGGCGAGGGCGCCCTGCTGCGCCTGCCCAACGGCGAACGCTTCATGCCACGCTTCGACCCACGCGAAGAGCTGGCCCCACGGGACATCGTGGCCCGCGCCATCGACCACGAGATGAAGCGCCTGGGCGTGGACTGCGTATACCTGGACATCACTCACAAGCCCGCAGATTTCATCAAGAGCCACTTCCCCACCGTGTACGAGCGCTGCCTGGCCTTTGGCATCGATATCACCCGCCAGCCGATCCCGGTGGTACCAGCGGCGCATTACACCTGCGGCGGGGTGATGGTCGACGACTGCGGCCACACCGACGTACCTGGCCTGTATGCCATCGGCGAAACCAGTTTCACCGGCCTGCACGGCGCCAACCGCATGGCCAGCAACTCGCTGCTGGAATGTTTTGTGTACGGACGCGCCGCCGCTGCCGACATCCAGGCGCACCTGGGGCAAGTGGCCATGCCCAAAGCCTTGCCCGGCTGGGACGCCAGCCAGGTGACCGACTCGGACGAGGACGTGATCATTGCGCACAACTGGGACGAACTGCGGCGCTTCATGTGGGACTACGTCGGCATCGTGCGCACCAGCAAGCGCCTGCAGCGGGCCCAGCACCGCATTCGCCTGCTGCTGGATGAAATCGACGAGTTCTACAGCAACTACAAGGTCAGCCGTGACCTGATCGAGCTGCGCAACCTGGCGCAAGTGGCCGAACTGATGATCCTGTCCGCCATGCAGCGCAAGGAAAGCCGAGGGTTGCATTACACACTGGACTATCCAGGGATGCTGGACGAGGCCAAGGACACCATCCTCAGCCCGCTCTGAAAAGGGCGTCGCGGCCTTCGCGTGCTCGCCCGCTCCCACAGGGGGTTAACTGCCGTGCAGCATTGCGCAGTACCTGTGGGTGCGGGCGAGCCCAAGAAGAAACTGACCCGATCCTGATCTATGCCCGGCTCACCGCAGCCCAGCGCCGCCGGCTGAACTTCAATCGCACGCGCAATCGCCGATGCTCATCCGGCCCCAGCGCATCCCGCGGTAGGCACTGGCTCTGCCCCAACCACCGCCCCGCCCGCTCAAAGCGCAACACCACCAGCCCAGGCAAAGCCACGCTGTCCCGGCACAAGCGCACTGACTGCCACCCATAGGCACGGCTGAATACCTGCCAGCCCCGCACATCACGGCGCAGGCCGACAACAGCATGCTCATGGGTCAACAGGATACGTCGGGGAATGGCCCAGCCAGCGTGGGCCGTGCAGGCGGCGACAACCGAAAAGGTCAGCCACCCGGGCAGCGGGCTCGCCCACACGGCAAGCCACGCCAGTACCTGACAAGCCAGGTAGGCCACCAGCAGCAGGCGCGAGCCTTGCCAGCGGCACTCGAAGCACTCACTTGGGCTGGACACGGTCCAGAATGATGCGGACCATGCGCTGCAGTTCCGGGTCTTCGGACTCGGTGCGCTCCATGAACCAGCCGAACATGTCCTGATCCTCGCAGCTCAAGAGACGCACGTACAGTTCACGGTCGGTCTCATTGAGGGTGGGGTAGACTTCCTGGGTGAAAGGCACCAGCAGTACGTCCAGTTCCAGCATGCCGCGGCGGCTGTGCCAGAAAAGCCGGTTGAGTTCAGTTTGTTCGACCATGGGGCCCTCCTCGAATGGGCCGCCAGTATACAGCCAGGCGCGCGAAGCGACACCGGGCGTTGGTCTAGTCACCTACCTATTTTGTTACCGGCGTTCTATGATGGCCGCCAGTCTTTAGCCACCGCGATGACCCATGGCCGATTCCGCTTTCTTCTGCCCCCTGTCCCACGAGGGCATCCTCGCCGTCCGCGGCTCCGATGCAGGCAAGTTCCTGCAAGGCCAGCTGACCTGCAACATCAACTACCTCAGCCAGGAACACGCCAGCCTCGGCGCCCGCTGCATGGTCAAGGGGCGCATGCAGTCGAGCTTCCGCATAGTGCCCGAAGGCAACGGCTACTTGCTGGCCATGGCCAGTGAACTGCTCGACGCGCAACTGGCCGACCTGAAAAAATACGCCGTGTTCTCCAAGGCCACGCTGACCGACGAAAGCACCGCATGGGCACGCTTCGGCCTGCAAGGTGGCGACGCTGCACTGCAGGCGCTGGGGCTTTTCGTGCCCGCAGCCGCCGGTAGCACCGTGCGCCATGACGGGCTGATCGCGATCGCCGTGTCCGCCGGCCGGGTTGAGCTGTGGGTGCCGGCGGCTGACGCCGAGCCTGTACGCCAGGCCCTTGCCGCAGCGCTGCCCGAAGGCACGCTAAACGACTGGCTGCTGGGCCAGATTCGCGCAGGTATCGGCCAGGTCATGGGCCCGACCCGTGAACTGTTCATCCCGCAGATGATCAACCTGCAGGCCGTCGACGGCGTCAGCTTCAAGAAAGGCTGCTACACCGGCCAGGAAATCGTCGCCCGCATGCAGTACCTGGGCAAACTCAAGCGCCGCCAGTACCGCCTGGCCCTGGACCAGCAGGCCATTCCGGCCCCGGGCGCCGAGATTTTCTCACCCACCCATGGGTCGTCGGTCGGTGAAGTGGTCATTGCTGCCGGCAACGGCACGGGCTGCGAACTGCTCGCGGTGCTCAGCGCCGAGGCAGTGGAAGACGGCAACCTGCACCTGGGCAGCCTCGAAGGCCCGCGCCTGCAGGTGCTGACCCTGCCTTACGAACTGGACCGCGACCGGGAAATCCAGCGCTGACCAGCCTGCCCCACCCCTGTGGCGGGGCCGCACCACCACTGCGGTAGACATGCCCATGAACAAGCTGGCCGAGTTGGTTCAAGCACAATTGCTTGACGCCATCGAAAAGGATGACCTGGTCCTGCCAACCCTGCCCGAGGTTGCCTTGAGCATCCGTGAAGCAGCGGAAGACAGCGAGATCAGCGTAGCGGCCCTGAGCAAGGTGATTGGCCGCGACGCGGCCCTGTCAGCGCGCCTGATCAAAGTCGTCAACAGCCCACTGCTGCGTGCTGCGGTCGAAGTGACCGACCTGCATACCGCCATCACGCGGCTAGGCATCAACTACAGCTGCAACCTGGCCATCGGCCTGGTGATCGAGCAGATTTTTCATGCCCGCTCGTCGGCCGTCGAGCAGAAACTGCGCGATATCTGGGCCAGTAGCCTGGAAGTGGCGGGCATCAGCTACGAAATCTGCCGCCGCTTTACACCTCTCAAGCCTGACCAGGCCACCTTGGGTGGGCTGGTCAACCAGATTGGCGCGCTGCCGGTACTCATCTATGCCGAAGAGCACAACGAACTGTTGTCCGACCCGGTTTGCCTGCATTACGTGATCGAGCAACTCCAGCCGGTGCTGGGGGACAAGATCCTCAAGGCCTGGGAGTTTCCGGAGCAGTTGGTCAACCTGCCGAGCCAGGTTCATGACCTGGACCGCCAGACTGACAAGATCGATTACATCGACATCGTGCAGATCGCCCGCTGCATCAGTCAGCGCGGGCGCCACCGCCCCTTGGCTGCGCTGCCGGCTTACCGCCATCTGGGGCTGCCGTTTGGCACCGAGCTGGAGGTCGATGAACTGCTAGAGGCGCGGAGCATGTTGCGCTGAGCTGTAACAGCCTGCCAGGGCCCTTTCGCAGGTGAGCCCGCGAAAGCGGCCGACCCAGGCAAACCCTCAATCCGCAATAAAACTCACCCGCACCCGCAACCCGCCCTTCTCGCCATCATGCAGGCTCACCTGCGCCAGGTGCGCCCGACAGATCTCGCCAACGATCGCCAGCCCTAACCCACTGCCCTGCGCACTTCGCCGGTAGAACCGCTCGAACACCCGTTCGCGCTCGGCCTCGGGAATACCTGGCCCGTCGTCTTCCACTTCCAGCACTGCCGGCGCCATTACCCGCAAAATCACATTGCCACCCGCTGGCGTATGCGCCAAGGCATTGTCCACCAGGTTGCTCAACAACTCGTTGAGCAATGTCGGCTCCCCCTTCAGCCACACCGGCGCCTCGGCCTCCAGCGCCAACGCCACCCCGCGCTTGTGCGCCAAAGGCGCCATGGCCATGCCCAGCTCGCGGGCCAGCTGGCTCAAGTCCAGACGCTGCGCACCGCCTTCGGCAATCGCCCGTGCACCATTCTCGACCCGTGCCAGCGACAACAGCTGGTTGGCCAGGTGGGTCAGCCTGTCGGTGCCCTGGGCGGCAGACTCCAAGGTCTGCCGCCACTCCTGCGGCTCGGCCGAGCGCAAGCCCAGCTCGACACGTGCCTTCAACGCCGCCAGCGGCGTTCGCAGTTCGTGGGCCGCGTCGGCAATGAACTGCGCCTGGCGCTCGAACTGGCCGCGCAAGCGCTCGGTAAAGTGGTTCAAGGCGCGCACCAGCGGGCCCAGCTCGCGCTGTACCTGTACCACCGGCAACGCTCGCAAGTCGTCCGGCTGACGTTCCTCCACCGCTGTGCGCAGGCGCTCCAACGGGCGCAACGCGGCACTCACGGCAAACCACACCATCACCAACGCCCCCAGTGCCAGCATGCCCAGGCGCAGCAGGGTATCGGCCATCAACCCTCGGGCCATGCGCACCCGCGCTTCCTCGGTTTCGGCTACGCGAATTTCTGCCATACCGTTCATGTTCGGCTCGCTGACCGGCTTCAGCAGGCTGACCACACGAACGTCCTGGCCCAGGTAAGTGGCGTTGTAGAACCGTGCCAGTGCCGGATAGTCATCGGTGCGTGGCGTGCCAGGCGGCGGTGGCGGCAGGTTCTCGTAGCCAGAAATCAGCCTTTGCTTGATATCCAGCACCTGATAGTAAATGCGCCCCGCACTGTCATAGGCGAACGTGTCCAGCGCCACGTAAGGCACATCCGCGCTCAACGAACCATCGCGCTGCGACAGGCCCGCGGCGATGGTTCTCGCCGAAGCCAGCAGGGTGCGGTCGTAGGCGGTGTCGGCGGCCTCGCGGCCATTCCAGTAGGCGCTAAGGCCGCTGGCCAGCATCAGCACCACCAGCAACAGCGCCAAATTACCCAGCAAGCGCCCGCGCAGGCTGCCGTTGTCACGCATCGCGGTGCTCAAGCAAATAACCCAGACCGCGGAAGGTGACGATGGCCACAGGGTGCCCGTCGAGCTTCTTGCGCAGCCGGTGAATGTAGATTTCGATGGCGTCAGGGCTGGCCTCTTCGTCCAGGCCAAACACCTGGGCAGCCAGCTGCTCCTTGCTCATCACCCGGCCCGGGCGAGCGATCAGCGCTTCCAGCACGCTCTGCTCGCGCGAGGTCAGCGTCAGGTTGTCGTCACCGAGGGTGAAGCGCCGGGTGTCCAGGTCATACACCAGCGGCCCACAGCGTTGCTGGCGCTCGCCACCGAGCACACTGCGGCGCAGCAAGGCCTTGACCCGCGCCTCCAGCTCGGTCAGCTCAAACGGCTTGGCCAGATAATCGTCAGCGCCCAGGTTCAGGCCATGGACCCGGTCCTTGACGTCACTGCGCGCAGTCAGCATTAGCACCGGCAAGGTCTTGCCGCGACCTCGCAAGCGCGCCAGTACCTCAAAGCCGTCCATGCGCGGCAGGCCGACATCCAGCACGGCCACGGCGTATTCCTCACTGGCCAGCGCCAGGTCGGCAGCCACGCCGTCATGCAGCACATCCACGGTCAGGCCATGGCTTTTCAAGGCCAGGGCCACGCTTTCGGCCAGTTGCAGGTGGTCTTCGACCAGTAGCACACGCATCGGATTCTCCCTGCTCGGGTGGGACGGTGGCGCGGAGTGTACCGCTGTCACCACGCCTGTGAAGCCCCTCGTGACAAACCTTTCACGCTGAAAGGTTAGCGAAAGGTTCGTTGCCTAGCATCGCACCACGGTCGCCCTTCGCGCCGAAAAAAGCACCAGCAAGGTGCAACGAATAAGAACAATAAACGGAGTCATCGACGATGCTGTCATTGCAGCCGCAGGCGTTCGCGCCTACCCGTTCCTTTACCGCACGCCCCTCGGCCATCGCCAGCGCCCTCGCGCTTGCCGGTGTCGCCCCGATGAGCCAGGCCGCCTTCTTCGAAGACAGCACGACCACCTTCGAAACCCGCAACATGTACTTCAACCGCGACTTCCGCGACGGCACCAGCGCGCAGCAATCCAAGCGCGATGAATGGGCCCAGGGCTTCATCCTCAATTTCGAGTCTGGCTACACCGATGGCACCGTAGGCTTTGGCCTGGATGCATTGGGCATGCTCGGCATCAAGCTCGACTCCAGCCCCGACCGTACCGACAGCGGCCTGCTGCCGACCCACGATGACGGCAAGGCTGCTGACGAATACTCCAAGCTGGGCCTGACCGGCAAGGTGAAGATCTCCCAGACTGAACTCAAGATCGGCACCCTGATCCCCGAACTGCCAACCCTGCAACCCAACGACGGGCGTATCCTGCCGCAAACCTTCGAGGGCGGCCTGCTCACCTCCAAGGAGATCAAGGGCCTGACCTTCACTGGTGGCCGCATAGACAAAGCCAAGGACCGCAACGACACCAACTGGGAAGACCTGGCGCTGAACAACAAGAACGGCCGCTTCGGTGGCAGTTTCAGCGCTGACAATCTGGCGCTGGGCGGGCTCGACTACCAGTTCACCGATCGCATCACCGGCAGCTACCACTTCGCCCAGCTCGACGATATTTACCGCCAGCACTTCATCGGCATGGTCGCCACACAGCCATGGGGCCCGGGCACCCTGGGTGCCGACCTGCGCCTTGCCATGAGCGACGACGCCGGTGCAGCCAAGGCCGGCAACATCGACAACACCACCGTGAACGGCATGCTCAGCTATGCCCTGGGCGGGCACAAGGTCAGCGCCGCCTGGCAGCAGTTGTCCGGCGAAAGTGCCTTCCCGTATGTGGATGGCGCCGACCCGTACCTGGTCAACTTCGTCCAGATCAATGACTTCGCCGGGGCCGACGAACGCTCCTGGCAGGCGCGCTACGACTACAACTTCGCCGCGCTCGGCGTACCGGGCCTGACCTTCATGACCCGTTACATCAGCGGTGACAACGTCAGCCGTGCTGCCGGTGGCGAAGGCAAAGAGTGGGAACGCAACACCGAACTGAAGTACGTGGTACAAAGCGGCCCGTTGAAGAACGTCGCCGTGCGTCTGCGCAACGCCACCTTCCGCTCCAACTTCGCCCGTGACGCGGATGAAGTGAGGCTGTTGGTCAGCTACAGCGTGGCGCTGTGGTAACCCCATAGCGGTAATCCGATAACAACAACACTCACGGAGATCGACGATGACCTTTTCACTGCGCCGCCTCGTCCTCGCTACCGGCTGCCTGCTGTTGGCCGGCAACGCCCTCGCTGCAGAACCGAAACGCCCCGAATGCATCGCCCCCGCCTCCCCTGGCGGTGGCTTCGACCTGACCTGCAAGCTGGTGCAAAGCGCACTGGTACAAGAAAAGATCCTCAGCAAGCCGATGCGCGTCACCTACATGCCCGGCGGTGTCGGCGCGGTCGCATACAACGCCGTGGTCGCCCAGCGCCCGGCAGACGCCGGCACGCTGGTGGCCTGGTCCAGCGGCTCACTGCTTAACCTGGCCCAGGGCAAATTCGGCCGTTTCGACGAAAACGCGGTGAAATGGCTGGCTGCCGTCGGCACCAGCTACGGTGCCATCGCAGTGAAGAGCGACTCGCCCTACAAGACTCTTGATGACCTGGTCGCAGCGCTGAAGAAAGACCCGAGCAAGGTCGTGATCGGTTCCGGCGGTACCGTCGGCAGCCAGGACTGGATGCAGACCGCGTTGATCGCCAAGGCCGCAGGCATAAACCCGCGCGACCTGCGCTACGTGGCCCTGGAGGGCGGCGGCGAAATCGCCACGGCATTGCTGGGCGGCCATATCCAGGTCGGCTCTACCGACATTTCCGACTCCATGCCGCACATCCAGAGCGGCAACATGCGCATCCTCGCGGTGTTCTCTGAAAACCGCCTGGACGAGCCGGAAATGAAAGACATCCCTACTGCCAAGGAGCAGGGCTACGACATCGTCTGGCCGGTGGTGCGCGGTTTCTACCTGGGGCCAAAAGTGAACGACGAGGACTACGCCTGGTGGAAGGCCTCGTTCGACAAGATGCTGGCCTCCGAGGACTTCGCCAAGCTGCGAGACCAGCGCGAGCTGTTCCCGTTCGCCATGACCGGCGAAGAGCTGGACGGCTATGTGAAGAAGCAAGTGGCTGACTACAAGGCGCTGGCCAAGGAATTCGGCCTGATCCAGTAAGCCTGTCGGACTCACTCCCCCCCTGTGGGAGCGGCCTTGTGTCGCGATCGGGCGCGAAGCGGCCCCTGGCACAGCCGATACGATGCTTTGGACAGATCGCATCGGCAGATTTAGCGGCCGCTTCGCGCCCGATCGCGACACAAGGCCGCTCCCACAGGATTTGCATCTCACTTGAGCAATCCCAACGAGGATTCCCCAATGATCCTTCAACGCATTTTCGCCCTGGCCCTGCTGGCGGTGTGTGCCGCCCTGGCCGTGATGGCCTGGCCCTATCAGGCTGCATTCTCCTATGAACCGGTGGGCCCGCGCGCTTACCCGCTGCTGGTGCTCGGCCTGATGGGGCTGGGCCTGCTGTACCTGGTGTTCCGCCCAACGCCCATCGTGCGCAAGGATGACGAACCGGAACTGGACCGCGAGACCCTGATCAAGATCACCGCCTGTGTCGGCCTGCTGATCATCTTCGCCGCCACTTTCGAAGCGCTCGGCTTCATCCTCAGCGCCATCCTGGTCGGCCTGCCCATGGCTCGGCTGTACGGTGGCCGCTGGCTGCAAAGCGCCATTGTGGTGGCCGGCATGAGCATTTTCCTCTACTGGCTGTTCGACCGTGTGATGGACGTGCCCCTGCCCCTTGGCCTGCTGAGCGTACTGGAGAACTGACATGGATACCTTGAGCTACCTGGGCCAGGGCTTCGGCATTGCCCTGTCCCCCTACAACCTGGTCACCGCCCTCTCCGGCACCTTGATCGGCACCGTGGTCGGCTTGCTGCCGGGCCTGGGCCCGATCAACGGCGTGGCCCTGCTGATCCCCATCGCCTTTGCCCTCGGCCTGCCGCCGGAATCGGCGCTGATCCTGCTGGCCGCGGTGTACCTGGGCTGCGAATATGGCGGGCGTATCAGCTCGATCCTGCTGAACATCCCGGGCGAAGCCTCGACCGTCATGACCACCCTCGATGGTTACCCGATGGCCCGCCAGGGCCTGGCCGGTGTTGCCCTGTCGCTGTCGGCCTGGAGCTCGTTCATCGGTGCCTTGATCGCCACCTGCGGCATGGTGTTGTTCGCCCCACTGCTGGCGAAATGGGCCATCGCCTTCGGCCCGGCGGAGTACTTTGTGCTGATGGTGTTCGCCATCGTCGCGCTGGGTGGCATGGCCGGTGACAAACCACTGAAAACCTTCATTGCAGCACTCATCGGCTTGTTCCTGTCGGCGGTCGGCATCGACGCCAACAGCGGCGTTTACCGCTTCACCGGTGACAGCGTGCACCTGGCCGACGGTATTCAGTTCGTGGTGCTCGTGCTGGGCCTGTTCTCCGTCAGCGAAATCCTCCTGCTGCTGGAAAAGACCCACCATGGCCACCAAGCGGTCAAGGCTACCGGCCGCATGCTGTTCAACTTCAAGGAAGCGGCCTCGGTGTTCCTGGTCAACATCCGTTGCGGCCTGCTCGGTTTCATCATGGGTGTTCTACCCGGCGCCGGCGCAACGCTGGCCAGCGCCGTGGCCTACATGACCGAGAAACGCATGGCCGGGGAAAGCGGCAAGTTCGGCAAAGGCGATGCCCGCGGCCTGGCAGCGCCGGAAACTGCCATTGGTGCGTCCTGCTGTGGCGCCCTGGTCCCGATGCTGACCCTGGGCGTACCGGGCTCTGGCACCACGGCCGTGATGATCGGCGCCCTGACCCTGTACAACATCACCCCTGGCCCACTGCTGTTCGAACAGCAGCCAGATATCGTCTGGGGCCTGATCGCCTCGCTGTTCGTCGCCAACATCATGCTGGTGATCCTCAACATCCCGATGATCCGCATCTTCACCCGCATCCTCGCCGTGCCAAACTGGGCGCTGGTGCCGGTGATCGCCATCATCACCGCGATCGGCGTTTACGCCGTGCATGCCACTACCTTCGACCTGTTCCTCATGGTCGGCATCGGCATCATGGGCTACATCCTGCGCAAGCTGGACTTCCCTCTATCGCCGATTCTGCTGGGCTTTATCCTCGGCGGGCTGATGGAGCAGAACCTGCGTCGGGCGCTGTCGATCTCCAACGGTGAACTGGGCATCCTCTGGTCCAGCCCGATCAGCATGGGCGTCTGGGCGCTGGTAGTGCTGATGCTCGCCCTGCCGCTGCTGCGCATCTGGCGCAAACGCAGCCTGCAACGCCGGGCCCTGGCCGATGCCTGATCGGTCGTTGCCATTGTTTGTCGCGACCGGGCTGGTCGGCATTGCTGGCGGTTTTGCCGCCAGCAAGGTCGGCTGGCCTTTGCCATGGATGGTCGGCTCATTGCTGGCGATCATCCTGGTGCGCTGCCTGACGCGTTGGCAGCTGTCGGAAATCCCCAACGGCCGCAAGTGCGGGCAGTGGATCATCGGCATCGGTATTGGCCTGCACTTCACCCCCGCGGTGATCGAGCAGGTGGCCAGCCATTTCGCGCTGATCTTCTTCGGTGCGTTGTTCACCACCCTGTCCAGCGTGATCAGCGTATGGCTGCTGCGGCGAACCGGCGAAGACCGCGCCACCGCGTTCTTCGCCAGCATGCCTGGCGGTTCGGGAGAGATGGTCAACCTTGGGGCGCGCAATGGCGCGGTGCTCAGCCAGGTGGCGGCAGCACAGAGCTTGCGTGTGCTGGCAGTGGTGCTGTGCGTGCCGGCGCTGTTCAAGTTTCTGCTGGGTGACGGGGTACCACTGAACCACACCGGTAGCGTGAGCTGGGGCTGGCTGGCATTGATTGCGCCCTTGGGCGTTGCCGTTGCCTTGCTCTGGCAGCGCTTGCGCCAGCCCAACCCCTGGCTGTTCGGGCCATTGCTGGTAGCGGCTACGGTCAGCCTGGCCGGCAACCTGCAGATCGCCCTGCCCAATGGCGCCAGCCAGATCGGCCAGTGGCTCATCGGCAGCGGCCTTGCCTGCCACTTCAACCGCGCGTTCTTCCGCCGCGCACCGTCGTTCCTGGGGCGCACCTTGATGGCCACGGCGTTGTGCATGGCGATTGCCGCCAGTGCCGCGTGGGTGCTGAGCATGATGACTGCACTGGACTTGCGTTCGCTGACACTGGGGATGATGCCTGGCGGGATCGCCGAAATGAGCCTCACGGCCGAAACGTTGCAATTGTCAGTGCCGCTGGTGACGGCGCTGCAGGTGATGCGCCTGATCCTGGTGTTGTTTCTGGCAGAACCGCTCTTCCGGTTGTGGGACAACAGGCATTCGAGCTGCAAGTACCCTGAAGATAGATAGTTACCACTTGCCCAATGCCCGGGTGAATAGAGTCGGATTGCTGCCCTGATCGCCAGCAAACCCACACTTCCCGGCATTCAAGAGGTAATGATGAAAGTCCGTCTTTCTTGCAACTATCGCTCGGCTATTGCCTGGGCATGCCTTGCCATCAGCGCAGGCAGCCTTGCCGCAGAAACACCTGCCCCCGTCCAGATCAACGTCGTGGCTATCAATGATCTTCACGGCTACCTGGAACCCAACCCCCAGGACTACGCCGGCGCGCAAGGCGCTACCCGCCTGACCTACGGCGGCATCGCCACACTCGGCGCCATGCTCGATGAACTGCGAACGCAGGACCCCGATCTGCTGTTCATCGGGGCAGGCGACTTGATAGGGGGCAGCCCCGCCATTTCTGCGCTGTGGGCTGACGAGCCTGTGCTTGAGGCCTTGAACGCGATGGGCATGATTGTCAGCGCATCCGGGAACCACGAACTGGATGCAGGCAAGGCCGAGTTTCTTCGTCAGATCCAAGGAGGATGCGAGTCAACGCGCCCTGAAAAGGCCTGCAAGTTTCGCGGCAATTATCCAGGAAGTGGCTTCCCTTACATAGCGTCCAACCTGATCGATACCACCACGGGCGAGCGCTTGCTACCGGCCTATCACATTCAGCAGGTAAAAGGGGTCAAGATAGCGTTCGTCGGTGCAGTGCCGCGCAACATGGAAAAAGTGGTCTCGGCCAGAGCATTCGCAGGGCTCAAAGCCACAGATGAAGCGCAAGCCATCAATGACGTGATTCCAGAGCTCAAGGCCAAGGGTGTGAATGCAATTATTGCGGTCATGCACCAAGGAGGGGATACCGTCGAACCGTTCGACACGCAGGATTGCAGCCAGCTAAGTGGCACGATCGTCGACGTGGCGAAGCGGCTGGATCCTGCGGTAGATGCTGTCATCAGCGGTCACTCGCATGCCAGCTATCAATGCAAGGTGGGTGACGTGAGCATCACTCAGGCTGGCAAGTACGGCCACTTCCTGACCCAGTTGAAGTTGCAGGTAACGCCCGGCACCCATCACGTCACGAACATCACCGCCCGCAATATTCCTGCTGACCCACAGAACTACATGCCGAATGCCAAGTTGACGAGCTTGCTGGAGGAAGTGCGTCAGCGGTCCGGGGAAAAGTTGCTCGAACCCATAGGACGCATCTCGACGACAGAACTTGACCGCAAAGAAAATGCCGCCGGTGAAACAACCTTGGGGAACCTGGTCACGGATGCCCAATTGGCCATGACCCAAGCGTTTCAGACACAAGTTGCCTTTCTCAACCTGGGTGGGCTGCGCAGTGATCTTATCCAGCCTGCCGATAGCGACCTGACCTACGAACAATTATTCGCCGTACAACCTTTCAATAACCCACTGGTGGTTCAGGAACTGACAGGCAAGCAGATTACCGAACTGCTCAACCTTCAATGGAACAGGGGCAGTTTCAATCCGCTGCAAGTATCGAAGGGTTTTCATTATGAGTGGGATGGTTCACGGCCTGTCGGCAGCCGTGTCGTCGAGGGGAGTGTGCGTCTTCACGGCAAACCCGTTGAGCCGTTGACCCATTATCGCGTCGTCAGCAACCTTTTCCTGGCCGATGGAGGCGGTGGCTTGGCCACTTTCAAAGAAGGAAGGCGACGCCAGGACACCGGCATCACCGACCTTGAAGCCTTGGTGGAATACGTGCGCCAAAACCATGAGCGGGGGATTGCCATTGGCCAGCGCAGCGAGCCGCGCATCAGCATGACGCCCTGAGCGATTGCGTACCCCACCGCGGTTTCTCACAGCGGGGGCAGTGTCCAGTCGATGGGCCCGAGCCCCCGCTGCTCGAGGAAGCTGTTGGCACGGCTGAAATGCCCGCAACCGATGAACCCGCGATACGCCGACAGCGGCGAAGGATGGACCGACTTCAAAACCAGATGTTTTGTACCGTCGATCAGCTTCTGCTTGCTCTGTGCATGCGCCCCCCATAGCAGGAATACCACGTTCGGGCATTGCTCACTGACCACCTGGATAATCCTGTCGGTAAACAATTCCCAGCCTTTCTTGGCATGCGACGCGGCATTGGCGCGCTCGACGGTCATGGTCGTGTTGAGCAACAGAACGCCTTGTTCTGCCCAGCTTTGGAGGTAGCCGTGGCTGGGGATCGGGATGTTCAGGTCGCGCTGCAGCTCCTTGTAGATATTGACCAGCGACGGCGGCGTGGCCACGCCCGGTTGCACCGAGAAGCACAAGCCATGTGCCTGGCCCGGCCCGTGGTACGGGTCCTGACCGAGGATGACCACCTTCACCTGGCCCAGCGGTGTCGAATTGAGCGCATTGAAGATCAGCGGCCCTGGCGGGTAGATCTCCTTGCCGGCAGCGTACTCGCCACGCAGGAACTCGCGCAGCTGGTGCATGTAAGGCTGGTCGAATTCACCGCGCAATGCGGCCTTCCAGCTGGGTTCGAGTTTGATGCGATCGTCGTCAGTCATGGGGCCTTCCATAAACAATGGCGCGACACTAGGTAAGCCCTTCGCGCTTGTCAAACGATCCGACCGACGACCGGCATGATCGGCCAGGCAAGCCATACTTGAGCGATGACTTGCGAGAGGTAGTCCATGACCATTCACTGCGAGGTACTCACCGGCGTCGATGGCGCCCGCATCGGCATCGCCACCCTGGATGCGCCCAAGGCGCTCAATGCCCTGAACCTGCCAATGATCGAGGTGCTGGGCGAACAACTGCATGCCTGGGCCCGCGACCCGGGTATCGTCTGCGTGCTGCTGCGCGGCAACGGGGCAAAAGCCTTTTGCGCAGGCGGCGATGTCCGTGCGCTGGCGCAAGCCTGCCGCGACCACCCCGGCAGTGTCCCACCGCTGGCGGCCTCCTTCTTCGCCGCCGAATACCGCCTGGACTTTGCCCTTCACACCTACCCCAAACCGTTGTTGTGCTGGGGCCATGGGCATGTGCTGGGTGGCGGCATGGGGCTGCTGCAAGGCGCCAATGTACGTATCGTCACACCCAGCAGCCGGCTGGCCATGCCGGAAATCAGCATCGGCCTGTACCCTGACGTAGGCGCCAGTTGGTTCCTGGCCCGGCTGCCGGGCAAGCTGGGTTTGTTCTTCGGCCTGACAGGTGCGCCGATCAATGCCCGCGATGCCCTTGACCTGGGCCTGGCTGACCGTTTTCTGGGCGAGCACCAGCAAGAGGCCTTGATCGAGGAGTTGGTGCAACTCAACTGGCAGGAGCAGACCGCCATACAACTGAACAGCTTGCTCAAGGCCGAGCAGCATCGTGCCTGCGCCGAGCTGCCTGATGCCCAGTGGCTGCCACGACGGCATGAGATCGATCAGTTACTCGACGTGGCTGATGCGGCTTCAGCCTGGCGCGCGCTGGAAAGGCTCAAGCAGCATGACGACCCATTGCTGGCAGATGCCGGCCACCGTCTGCATGAGGGTTGCCCGCTGACGGCGCATCTGGTCTGGGAGCAGATCCGCCGGGCGCGGTACCTGTCGTTGGCGCAAGTGTTCCAGATGGAATACAGCATGAGCCTGAACTGTTGCCGCCACCCTGAATTCAGTGAAGGCGTGCGCGCTCGCCTGCTGGACAAAGACAACCAGCCGCGCTGGCACTGGCCTGATGTGGCGCAAGTGCCGGCGGCGGTAGTCGAGGCGCATTTTGCCAAGGCGTGGGAAGGGCGGCACCCATTGGCGGATGTGGGTTAGCCTGCTGATCCGGGGGCTGCTTTTCAGCCCCCGCCTCCGCTCAGCTAGCGCTGCCAGTTTCCTCCTCGCTCCTGCCCGCGCCGCCCGTCCCAACGCCCGCGGTCGTCAACCTGCCGATTGGAGTGCCGGTCGCCCTGCCGGTAACGCTTGCTGTCATTGCGATAGTCATGACGATCCCGGTCCTGCCGGTAATCCTGCCGCTGGCGATTGCCGTAGTCATAGCGCGGGTTGCCATGCCACTGGTTCATCCGCGGCTGTGAATAGGGCCGGTAATGGGGCACAGGGGCCGACCGATTGTAGTAACGGGGAGCAGGCTGATAGTAGTAGCGCGGTGCAGGCGCCACATAGTAACGGTCATAGCGGTAATACCCCGGTGCCACATAGCGGTCGGTGGAGTAGTAGTCCGAACGGTAATAGCCCCCGCGCTCATGGTACGGGGCGCAGGCCGAAGTCATCAGCCCCAGCAGGGTGATCAACAGGATTCGATAGGACATGGCGGCCTCCTGGACCGCTGGAGTGCCCGAACAGCGGCGCTGGCGAGCGTCGATACGAGATGCGTCAATCGACACTGACTAAGACAGCGGCGTGCAGGTGCAGTGCCATTTCTGCAATAACTTGATACAGGTGAAATCACCCTGAAAAACTTGCAGTCATTTGTCGGCCATCTCACTAGAATAAGCGGCTTGGCACACATCACGGGAAGATCATGCCCTTACGTTCCGCTCTGTTCTCGCAACGCTCGCTGATCGTTACCCTGCTCGTGTTACTGGCCTGCGGCTTCCTGGCCACCTCGCTGCTAAGCTACTTCTCCTCGCGCAGCGCCATCCGCGACGGCATCATCAATACCGAATTGCCGCTGACCTCCGACACTGTCTACTCGGAAATCCAGAAAGACCTGATCCGCCCGGTGCTGATCGCCTCGATGATGGCCCAGGACACCTTCCTGCGCGACTGGGTGCTGTCCGGCGAACAGGATACCCAACGCATGACCCGCTACCTGAGTGAGGTCCTGGGCAAGCAGGACATCTTCACGTCCTTTTTCGTGTCCGATCGCACGCTGACCTACTACCAGGCCAAGGGCGTGCTCAAGCACGTCGAACCGGGCACCTGGCGTGATGCCTGGTATTTCCGTCTGCGTGAACTCAAGGCCCCTTATGAGATCAACGTCGATCTGGACATGGCCAACCAGGACAGCCTGACCGTGTTCATCAACTACCAGGTGCACGACTACCAGCAGCGCTTCATCGGCGCGGCAGGCGTAGGGCTGAGCGTATCTTCGGTGGTCAAGCTGATTGATCAGTACCAACGCCGCTACCAGCGCGCGGTGCTATTCACGGATGCCAAGGGCAAGGTGCTGCTGACCGGCTCCGAGGGTGGCCCGCATGGCTTGCAAGTCGGCCAGTCACTTAAGGACAACCCTGAGCTGAAGGCCATGCTGGCCGAGCAACTGGTGCCAGGCGAAGGCAGCCATGAGTACCATGACAGCGAAAACCACAGCCACTTTCTCAACGTTCGCCACCTGCCCGAACTGGACTGGTACCTGTTGGTGGACAAACGCGAAACCGGCGTCCTCGACCGCATTCGCCACGCGCTGTACCTGAACCTGGCGATCTGTACGATGATCACCCTGGTGGTGCTGGCACTGGTGCATGCCATGGTCCGCCGCCACCAGGCCAGCACCGAAGCCTTGGCCACGCTCGACAGCCTCACCGGCTTGCACAACCGGCGCAGCTTCGACCTGCTCGCCGCCCAGGCGCTGCGAGAAGCCCGGCGCGACAGTAGCCCTATGGTGGCCTTGCTGATCGATCTGGACCACTTCAAGGCGCTGAACGACAACCACGGCCACCTGGCAGGTGACGAAGTGCTACGCCAATTCGCCAATGTGCTGCAAGGCAGCCTGCGTCAGTCAGATATACTGTGCCGCTGGGGCGGTGAGGAATTCATCGTGCTGCTGCGCGAAGCTGAAGGCCGCCAGGCCATCGAGGTGGCGGAAAAGATCCGCCGACGCACCGAGCAGCTGACCTTCAGTTACGACAACCAGCCGCTGCGGCTGACCACCAGCATCGGCCTGAGCAGCCTGCAACCGGGGGATACCCTGCACGCCCTGCTGACCCGCGCCGACCGCGCGCTTTATCGTGCCAAGCAGGCTGGCCGCAACCGTGTCTGCAGTGAAACCCGCCATGAATGACAAGCAACACTGCCCCGCTTGCGGTGCCCTCAACCAATGCAGCCTGGCCGACCCACGCCGTGCCACCCAGGCGTGTTGGTGCTACAGCGTGACCATCGACCCGGCCGTGCTCCAGGCCCTGCCCGACGAGCTGCGTAACAAGGCCTGTCTGTGCCCGCGCTGCGCCGCCGTTGAAGAACAGCTCCGTCCATCCGCTGCCCACTGATCGTTGCCATGCGCCTTGACCGTTTCCTCGCCAACCTGCCCAGTTACAACCGCCAGCACGTTCGCCTGATGCTGGCGCAACGCCGCGTGCGAGTGGATGGCCAGGTAGTCAGCGACCCGCTGACCGACGTGCGTGAATTCAGCCGCGTAGAGCTGGACGAGCAACTGCTGCAGGCCGGCCGCCCGGCCCGCTACCTGATGCTGTACAAGCCCACTGGCTGCGTAAGCGCCACCCACGATCCGCAACACCGTACCGTTCTCGACCTGCTGCCAGCGGCGTTGCGAGATGACCTGCACATAGCCGGGCGCCTGGATTTCAACACGACCGGCCTGATGATCCTGACCAACGATGGCCAGTGGTCACGGCGCCTGACCCAGCCTGCCACCAAGCTGCCCAAGCATTATATGGTGGACACAGAGGACGAGATTGGCGAGCACTATGTGGCCAAGTTTCGCGAGGGTTTCTATTTTGCCTTCGAAGACCTCACCACCCAACCTGCCCAGCTGGACATCCTCGGCCCCCACCGAGCCCGGCTGGCGATCGTCGAGGGGCGTTACCACCAGGTCAAGCGCATGTTCGGGCATTTCAACAACAAGGTGATCGGGCTGCATCGGGAGAGCATGGGGGCGATCCGGCTGGATCCGGGGTTGGCGCCGGGGGAGTATCGTGAACTGACGGCCAATGAGATAGCCACTGTCTAGGCCGTGACAGACAGCCCACGTCGTCACACGACCGCTCAGCGACAAAAGTCACATTACTTACCGAACGGCACTTGCGCGATCCCCAACCCACTGCTTGAATCCAAATCGTCAGTCTGCATGTGACTACCAAGTCACACCTGCAATCAATGACACTTTTTGCCGGCCACCCAAAGCCTTGATGCCTTGGGGCACGGCAAATTGCCCGCCAAAAACAATACCGTCGACGCAAGTGCCAAGGATCGACACAGGGCCCCGGATTATCTTCAGGCAAATGCCTACCTGTCATAAAGAACGTGCACCCTAGGTGACGCGAATACCCTTTTTGCGCCAGGAGTCGATGACATGAGGCCAGAAATCGCTGTACTTGATATCCAAGGTCAGTATCGGGTTTACACGGAGTTCTATCGCGCGGATGCGGCCGAAAACACGATCATCCTGATCAACGGCTCGCTGGCCACCACGGCCTCGTTCGCCCAGACGGTACGTAACCTGTACCCACAGTTCAACGTGGTTCTGTTCGACCAGCCTTATTCAGGCAAGTCCAAGCCGCACAACCGTCAGGAACGGCTGATCAGCAAGGAGACCGAGGCGCATATCCTCCTTGAGCTGATCGAGCACTTCCAGGCAGACCACGTGCTGTCTTTTTCGTGGGGTGGCGCAAGCACGCTGCTGGCGCTGGCGCACCAGCCGCGGTACGTGAAGAAGGCGGTGGTGAGTTCGTTCTCGCCAGTGATCAACGAGCCGATGCGCGACTATCTGGACCGTGGCTGCCAGTACCTGGCCGCCTGCGACCGTTATCAGGTCGGCAACCTGGTCAATGACACTATCGGCAAGCACTTGCCGTCGCTGTTCAAACGCTTCAACTACCGCCATGTGAGCAGCCTGGACAGCCACGAGTACGCACAGATGCACTTCCACATCAACCAGGTGCTGGAGCACGACCTGGAACGTGCGCTGCAAGGCGCGCGCAATATCAACATCCCGGTGCTGTTCATCAACGGCGAGCGCGACGAGTACACCACAGTCGAAGATGCGCGGCAGTTCAGCAAGCATGTGGGCAGAAGCCAGTTCAGCGTGATCCGCGATGCGGGCCACTTCCTGGACATGGAGAACAAGACCGCCTGCGAGAACACCCGCAGTGTCATGCTGGGGTTCCTCAAGCCAACCGTGCGTGAACCCCGTCAACGTTACCAACCCGTGCAACAGGGGCAGCATGCATTTGCCATTTGAGCGGCTCGGCGCCTTGTAGCCAATACCCGCAAGCCACGGGGCGCCGACAAGCTTTTTTATAACTTGGGCTTCTAATTCGCTGAAGGTTCTGGTAAAAAGTCGAGCTCAGATGCGGGTATAGTTTAGTGGCAAAACGAAAGCTTCCCAAGCTTTAGTTGAGGGTTCGATTCCCTCTACCCGCTCCACATCGCATTCCCGCATGGCGTTCCAGCAACGTCATCGCAGTCAAAAGGAGCCTAGGCTCCTTTTTTCGTTTTTCACCTGCTTGACCTGGCCCATGGCCATTTACCCACCGATCCGCTTCAATGCGCATCGGGTTTTTGCGTGCGCAAGCGAAACGGCTTGTGGCGGATATGCTCACTGGATTCGTGAAACCATTCGAAAGGACAACGCATGTTTCTCTCCCGCTGGCTACCGGGCCTTGCCAACCTGCTGCATTACCGCCGCGAATGGTTCCACGCCGACCTGCAAGCTGGCCTGTCGGTAGCCGCGATCCAGATTCCCATTGCCATTGCCTATGCGCAGATCGTCGGGCTGCCGCCGCAATATGGCCTGTACGCCTGCGTGCTACCGATGATGGTCTATGCGCTGATCGGTAGCTCGCGCCAGCTGATGGTCGGCCCCGACGCCGCCACTTGCGCGATGATCGCCGGTGCCGTGGCACCGCTGGCCATGGGCGACCCGCAGCGCATCGTCGAACTGTCGGTGATCGTCACCGTGCTGGTCGGCGTGATGCTGATTGCCGCGGGCCTGGCGCGGGCCGGTTTCATCGCCAGCTTCTTCTCGCGGCCGATCCTGATCGGCTACCTCAACGGTATCGGCCTGAGCCTGATCGCCGGGCAGCTGTCCAAGGTGGTGGGCTTCAAGATCGAGGGCGACGGTTTCATCCTCAGCCTGATCAACTTCGTCCAGCGCCTGGGGGAAACTCACTGGGTCACATTGATCATCGGCCTGGCCGCCCTGGGCCTGCTCATCTGGCTGCCACGGCGCTACCCGCGCCTGCCCGCAGCCCTCACGGTAGTGGCGCTGTTCATGCTGCTGGTTGGCCTGTTCGGCCTTGACCGCTTCGGCGTCGCCGTCCTTGGGCCGGTACCTTCAGGCATCCCGCAACTGGCTTGGCCACACAGCAACCTGGCGGAAATGAAGAGCCTGCTGCGCGACGCCCTGGGTATCGCCACCGTCAGCTTCTGCAGCGCCATGCTTACCGCACGCAGCTTTGCCGCCCGGCATGGCTATGCGATCAACGCCAACCACGAATTCGTCGCCCTGGGCGTGAGCAACCTGGCGGCCGGGGTTTCCCAGGGCTTTGCCATCAGCGGTGCCGACTCGCGCACTGCAGTCAACGACATGGTCGGTGGCAAAAGCCAGCTGGTGGGCATCATCGCGGCACTGGTGATCGCCCTGATCCTGCTGTTCTTCACCGCGCCCATGGCCTGGATCCCGCAGGCTGCGCTGGGCGCCGTGCTGCTGATGGCGGGTTGGGGGCTGATCGACATCAAATCGCTGGGGCATATCCGGCGTCTAAGCCGCTTCGAGTTCTGGCTGTGCCTGCTGACCACGGCGGGCGTACTGGGCCTGGGTGTGCTGCCCGGCATCGTGTTTGCCGTGACCCTGGCGATCCTGCGCCTGCTTTACAGCATCTACCAGCCCACCGATGCCGTACTGGGCTGGCTGCCAGGCACCGAAGGCCAGGTGGACATCCGCAAGTTCAAAGACGCCCGCACCGTGCCTGGCCTGGTGGTGTACCGCTTCGACGACGCCATCCTGTTCTTCAATGCCGACTACTTCAAGATGCGCCTGCTTGAAGCCGTGCAAAGCCAGGACCAGCCTAAAGCCGTGCTGTTCGATGCCGAAGCGGTAACCAGCATCGATGTCAGCGGCATCGCCGCCCTGCGCGAAGTGCGTGACACCCTGGCGGCTCAAGGCATCCTCTTCGCCATCGCTCGCGCCCGTGGCACTTTCCTGCGCATGCTGGTGCGCTCGGGGATGGCGCGGGACATGGAAGAAAAACTGCTATTCGGCTCGGTACGCGCAGGGATTCGTGCGTACCGCGTGTGGCGCAACCAAAACCGCAGCGTGCAAGTGACAGAACAGGGTTGAGCGGCTTTCATCCTGTTCAACGTGCTGCGCCTGTGCTGGCCCTTTCGCGGGTAAACCCGCTCCTACATGGACTTGTAGGAGCGGGTTTACCCGCGAAAGGGCCAGCACAGGCAGCACAAAACCATCACCTTGACACCAACCCTCGCACACCTTGCATGACATGCTAAAGTCGCCCCGTTCCCCGCACCACCCAACGGATCCAGCATGCCCGCACTTGATGCCACCCTTACCCCCTGGCCAGAACTCGCCGCCCGCTATCCCTGCGACGCCCTGCTGCTGGGCAACGGCGCAAGCCGCGCAGTATGGAAGCCGTTCGGCTACTTCTCGTTGTTCGAGCAGGCGCAACGCGCAGGCCGCAAGAAAGGCCTGGCGGTCAGTGACCAGGCACTGTTCAAGTCCTTGGCCACGGAACTGTTCGAGCCGGTGCTCAGCGCCCTCAACACCACCGTGCGTACCAATGCCGCACTGGCGATCAACTCCACCGCGCCGCTGAACCGCTACTACTCGATCAAGGAAGCATTGATTCACGCCGTGCGCACGGTGCATCTGCCCTGGCCATTGATGCCGCCGGCCACCCTGGCAACCCTCAATCAGGCCCTGCGCGGCTATCGAAGCGTCTACACCAGCAACTACGACCTGGTGCTGCCATGGGCCGTGCAGCACGCCTCGAATGGCTTCGCCGAACTGTTCGACGAACAAGGCTATTTCGACGTGCGACGCACCGGCAGCGAAGGTACCCGGGTGCTGCACCTGCATGGCGGCCTGCACCTGCTCAAGCTGCCCGACGGCACCACCCGCCAGCGCAGCGCTGAAAGCGCCGAACTGCTCGATGGGTTTGCGGTGAATATCCCGGGTGAAGTCCCGCTGTTCGTCAACGAAGACCGCAGCGACGAGAAACTGCGCGCGATCCGCAACTCGGACTATCTGAGCTGGTGCCTGGGGCAGCTGGCGCAGGAAAGCCAAGGGATATGCCTGTTCGGGCAGCATCTGGACAGCAGTGACCGGCACCTGCTCGACGCTGTTCGCCAAGCCCATCCGCAACAGCTATCCATCGCCATTCGGCCGCTGGGCGAGGCGTCGGTGATCAATCAGAAGCAGCATTTTGCAGATCGTTTCGGGGATTTGCCGGGGACGGTGCTGCATTTCTTCGATGCCAGCACCCATCCGTTGGGGCAGGCAGCATTGGCTATCGAAGTGCCCCCTGCTCGGCGCTGACAGAGTGCCCGGCAGGCGTGCCGGTGGGTGGCGTCAGAGCAACCCATCCGCGCGCAACAACGTTTCCAGGCAATGCTCCTGCACCCCGTAGAACGCTTTGAGCTGGGCAATCTTCTCCAGCAACGCCCCGTTATCCCCCGCCTGCCGCCGCTTCACCGCAAGAATCATCTTGTTCTTGTTGGTGTGCTCCAGCGAGATGAACTCGAACACCTTGGTTTCATAGCCACAGGCTTCCAGGTACAGCGCACGCAGGCTGTCGGTCAGCATCTCGGCCTGCTGGCCCAGGTGCAGGCCATACTGCAGCATGGGCTGCAGCAACCCCGGGCTGTGCAGTTGCGGGCGGATCTGCTTGTGGCAGCACGGCGAGCACATGATGATCGCGGCGTTGCAGCGGATGCCGGTATGGATGGCGTAGTCAGTGGCGATATCACAGGCATGCAAGGCGATCATCACCTCGATGGCCTCAGGCACCACGCTGCGCACATCACCACACTGGAACTCCAGGCCCGGGTGGTCGAGGCGTGCGGCCGCGGCGTTGCACAGGTCGACCATGTCCTGGCGCAGCTCCACGCCGGTCACCTGTGCGTCACGGCCCAAACTGTTGCGCAAGTAGTCATGCATGGCAAAGGTCAGGTAGCCCTTGCCCGAACCGAAGTCGGCCACCCGCAGCGCCTGTTCCGGCGACACAGGTGCATTGGCCAGGGCGTGATCAAAAACCTCGATGAATTTGTTGATCTGCTTCCACTTGCGTGACATGGACGGGATCAGTGCGCCTTGTGCGTCGGTCACACCGAGGTCGCGCAGAAACGGCCGCGACAGCTCCAGATAACGCTTCTTCTCGCGGTCATGCCCGCTGCCCGCATCGGCCACGCGCGGTGCCTGGGCACCGTGGCGCTGGAGCATCGGTTTGCCCTTCTTGCTGAAGGTCAACTGCACTTCGCCGTCAGCATCGAACAGATGAGCATTGCGGAAGCTGTCCGGCAGCAGTTCGGCAACCAGCACCTGGGCCTGATCCAGCGGCAGGTTGCGGGTGATGTCGCGGGTCTGGTGGCGGTAGACCAGCGACAGGCACGGCTGGCCCTTGACCTGCAGCGGCTTGGCAATGATCCGTTGCAAGGTCTGGTCGGCACCGACATGGCGCGCCAGCACCAGCTTGACCAGGGTTTCGCCGTGCAGGGCGGCGTTCAGCAGGTCGAGAAACTGAGCGCGCGCATCCGGCGCGCAAGAGGCAGAAGTACTGGCGGACATGAAAAAGGGGGCCTTGGGTAGCGGAACGCCTATTCTAACGTGCCGCAGGCACCCTGTGGGAGCAGGCTTGCCCGCGAACACCGGCAAAGCCGGTGGCAGACGCCGTATCGCCTGATTCGCGGGCAAGCCCGCTCCTACAGGGAATCCAGCAAGGCTGGGCGCGCCTTCAGTCGAGAATCACCAAGCGGTTGGGCAACTCGTTGCGTGCATGGGTTGGCGGCACGTGCTGGCTAAGCAGCTCGCCACACGCTTCGATGCACTCGACAAAGCCCTGCAAGGTGCGGCCCTGGCGCACCTGCTCGGCCAAGCGGGCACCGATGGCCGCGCGGGCTTCGGCATCCAGGCAGTGTTCGATACCCCGATCGACCAGGATCTCCACATGCTGCTCTGCCTCGCTGACGAAAATCAGCACGCCCGTGGCGCCTGCTGTGCGCTGCAGGTTCTGCTCGCGAAACTGCTGCTGGGCCAGGCGCGAAGCACGCCAGCGGCGCAAGGTACGGGGGATCAGCCAGTCGGCCAGGCGCGGGTTGCGCAGCAGCAGGCACAAAACGACGAACAGCAGCACGTTGCCCATCAGCACGCCACGCACGCTGGGCCAAGCCAGCAGCCAGTGCAACAGACCGGGCACGGTCAGTGCCAGCACGGCGGCCCACAACAACGGCCAATACGCATAATCGTCGGCACGACGGGCAAGCACCGTCACCAGTTCGGCATCGGTACGCCGTTCGGCACAGGCAATGGCTTCGGCAATCTGCCGCTGATGGTATTCGTCGAAGGGGGTCATGCCGTCGGTCTCTTGAGCGTTCTTATAGTTGTTATCCCGGCATTCGGGGCTTCATCCGCAGGCGACATATTCAGGCATAATCCGCCGCTGGAAGAATTGCCTGCAAATCGTACAACAATAGCCGCCTGAAAACTTCGGTCGCGCACGTATCACCGTGGATACGGCAGAGGCCCCAAAACGGAATTGATGATGAAACTGTCTTTGCTGGGCCTGGCCATGGGCCTTGCCAGTCAGGCGGCCCTCGCCGCCCCCACCGCCCCGCCCCTGCAGGACAAGCAGGCATTCATCGAGCATCTGATCAGCCAGATGACCGAAGCCGAGAAAATCGGCCAGTTGCGCCTGATCAGCATCGGCCCGGAAATGCCCCGCGACAAGATCCGCGAGGAAATCGCCGCCGGCCGTATCGGTGGCACCTTCAACTCCCGCACTGCCCCCGAAAACCGGCCGATGCAGGACGCGGCCATGCGCAGCCGCCTGAAGATCCCGATGTTCTTCGCCTACGACACCGTCCACGGCGAGCGCACCATCTTCCCGATCGGCCTGGGTATGGCCGCTACCTGGGACATGGAGGCCGTCGCCAAGGTCGGCCGCACCGCCGCGATCGAAGCCTCGGCCGACGCCCTGGACATGACGTTCGCGCCAATGGTGGATATCGCCCGTGACCCGCGCTGGGGCCGCACCAGCGAAGGTTTCGGCGAAGACACCTACCTGACTTCGAAAATCGGCCAGGTAATGGTGCGCTCGTTCCAGGGCAGCAGCCCGGCCAACCCCGACAGCATCATGGCCATCGTCAAGCATTTCGCCTTGTATGGCGCCGTGGAAGGTGGGCGCGACTACAACACGGTCGATATGAGCCTGCCGAAAATGTACAACGACTACCTGCCACCCTATCGCGCCGCGCTCGATGCGGGTGCCGGTGGCGTGATGGTAGCGCTGAACTCGATCAACGGCGTACCGGCCACCTCCAACACCTGGCTGATGAACGACCTGCTGCGCAAGGAGTGGGGCTTCAAGGGTGTGACCATCAGCGACCACGGTGCCATCCAGGAGCTGATTCGCCACGGCGTCGCCCGTGATGGCCGTGAAGCCGCCAAGCTGGCGATCAAGGCCGGCATCGACATGAGCATGAACGATACCCTGTACGGCGAAGAGCTGCCGGGCCTGCTGAAGTCCGGCGAGGTGACCCAGCGCGAACTGGACCAGGCGGTGCGTGAAGTGCTGGGTGCCAAGTACGACATGGGCCTGTTCAAGGACCCGTACGTGCGCATCGGCAAGGCCGAAACCGACCTGAAGGACTACTACGGCAACGACCGCCTGCACCGCGAAGCTGCGCGTGACGTGGCACGCCGCAGCCTGGTGCTGCTGGAAAACCGCAACCAGACCCTGCCGCTGAAAAAGACCGGCACCATTGCCTTGGTCGGCCCGCTGGCCGATGCCCCGATCGACATGATGGGCAGTTGGGCCGCCGACGGTAAGCCCGTTCACTCGGTGACCGTGCGCGAAGGCTTGCGCCGCGCCGTGGAAGGCAAGGCCAAGCTGGTCTACGCCAAAGGCTCCAACGTCACGGGCGACAAGGCGATCTTCGATTACCTGAACTTCCTCAACTTCGATGCCCCGGAAATCGTCGATGACCCACGCCCGCCTGCGGTGATGATCGATGAAGCAGTCAAGGCGGCGAAGCAATCCGACGTCGTGGTAGCAGTGGTCGGCGAGTCCCGCGGCATGTCCCACGAGTCGTCGAGCCGCACCACCCTGGAGATCCCGGCCAGCCAGCGCGAGCTGATCAAGGCGCTCAAGGCCACCGGCAAACCGCTGGTGCTGGTGCTGATGAACGGCCGGCCGCTATCCATCAGTTGGGAGCGCGAGCAGGCCGACGCCATCCTGGAAACCTGGTTCGCCGGCACCGAAGGCGGCAATGCCATCGCCGACGTGCTGTTTGGCGACTACAACCCCTCCGGCAAGCTGGCCATTACCTTCCCACGGTCGGTGGGGCAGATCCCGATGTACTACAACCACACGCGCATCGGCCGGCCGTTCACGCCGGGCAAGCCGGGCAACTACACCTCGCAATACTTCGAAGAACCCAACGGGCCGCTTTACCCGTTCGGCTATGGCTTGAGCTACAGCAGCTTCGAGCTGTCCGGCCTGAACCTGTCGAGCAAGGATCTCAAGCGCGGCGATACGCTGGAAGCCAAGGTAACGGTCAAGAACACCGGCAAGGTTGCAGGCGAGACGGTGGTACAGCTGTACCTGCAGGATGTGTCGGCGTCGATGAGCCGCCCAGTGAAAGAGCTGAAAAACTTCCAGAAGCTGATGCTTGAACCGGGTGAAACCCGCACGTTGACCTTCCGCATCAGCGAGGACGACCTGAAGTTCTACAATGGCCAGTTGCAGCGGGTTGCCGAACCAGGGGAGTTCAATGTCCAGGTAGGGCTGGATTCCCAGGCGGTGCATCAGCAGAGTTTTGAATTGCTTTGACTGAAATAGGCCGCCTGTTCCGGCCTCTTCGCGGATAAAACCCGCGCCTACAGGTGCTGCAGAGTACCTGTAGGCGCGGGTTTACCTGTGAAGAGGCCGGCCCCGATATCCCACCACCGGATCCGCCCCCGATGCCCTTTTCCTTTCGCGCCCTGCGTCTGGGGCTGATCACCCTGCTGATCGTGCTGGGTACCGCACTCAGCGCCGGATGGGCCATGCACCAGGCCAAGCGCCAGGCCATGGAAGACGACGCCAAGCGTGCCAGCCAGCAACTGGGCCTGTACGCCAACGCACTGCACACCCTGATCGATCGCTACCGTGCCCTCCCCGCCGTGCTGGCGCTGGACCCGGAGCTGATTACAGCCTTGCGCGGCCCGGTCGACGAAAAGGTTCAGAACGCCCTGAACCTCAAGCTCGAACGCATCAATGGCGCCGCCAATTCCTCCACCCTCGAGCTGCTCGACCGCACCGGGCTGGCCATTGCCGCCAGCAACTGGCGGCTGCCCAGTAGCTACGTCGGTTCCAACTACGGTTTCCGCCCCTACTTCAAGCAAACCCGCAGCCAGGGCAGTGGCCGCTTCTATGCCGTGGGCGTGACCAGTGGCGTGCCGGGCTACTTCCTCGCCAGCGCGGTGAACGACGAGCACGGCCGATTCCTTGGCGCCATGGTGGTGAAGCTGGAGTTCCCCGAGCTGGAACGCGAATGGCGACAGGGCAACGATATCCTGCTGGTCAGCGACGCCCGAGGCATCACTTTCATCGCAAACCAGGATGGCTGGCGTTACCGCGAACTTCAGCCGCTCAGTGGCGCCGACCGTGCGGAGCTGGCCGAAACCCGTCAGTACGACAAGCAACCGCTGGTGCCGCTACACCATCAGGTGCTGACGCGGTTTGCCCCCTACAGCACCCTAAGCCGCGTGCAAGGCCCCGAGGGTAGTACCGAGTACCTGTGGGAAAGCCTGCCGCTGGAAGGCGAAAACTGGACCTTGCACCTGCTGCGCAAACCGCAGGTCGCTGCCGACGGCCGTAATGCCGCGCTTGGCGCCGCCGCCGTCTGGCTGAGCCTGGTGTTCGCCGCCCTTTTCGTCAGCCAACGCCTGCGCCTGGCACGCCTGCGCCAGCGCAGCCGGCAAGAACTCGAACGCCAGGTCGAGGAGCGCACCCGCGAGCTGCGCACTGCCCAGGAAGGCTTGGTGCAATCAGCCAAGCTGGCCGCACTCGGGCAGATGTCAGCGGCCATGGCCCACGAAATCAACCAACCGCTGACCACCCAACGTATGCAGCTGGAAACCCTGCGCCTGCTGCTTGACCATGGTCGCCATGACGAAGCGCGGCAAGCGCTGGAGCCACTGGAACAGATGCTCACGCGTATGGCAGCACTTACCAGCCACCTGAAAACCTTTGCCCGCAACAGCCCGATGGGCCTGCGCGAACGCCTTGACCTGGCAACCGTGGTCGACCAGGCCTTGCACCTGCTGGAAGCGCGACTTCGCAACGAAGAAGTGGAAGTGGCTCTGTACCTGGCACGTCCGGCCTGGGTACGCGGCGATGCCATCCGCCTGGAGCAGGTGCTGATAAACCTACTGCACAATGCACTCGACGCCATGCTCGACAAGCGTTACAAACGCCTGGAAATCCGCATCGAACCCGACGGGGAGCTATGGCGCCTGAGTGTGCTCGACTCGGGTGGCGGCATTGCCGAAGCCGACCTGGCCAAGGTCTTCGACCCGTTCTTCACCACCAAACCGGTGGGGGAAGGGCTGGGGCTGGGCCTGGCCATTTCTTACGGCATCGTCCACGAGGCCGGCGGCCAGCTGCGGGCCGAAAACCTGCCTGGCGGCGCGCGCCTGGGCCTTACCCTGCCCCGTGACCTGGAGCCTGTATGTTGAATTCGGTGATCGTCGTCGATGATGAAGCCAGTATCCGCACTGCTGTCGAGCAATGGCTGAGTCTGTCTGGCTTCAGCGTGCAGTTGTTCGCTCACGCCGAAGCGTGCCTGGCACACCTGCCGCAGCACTTCCCTGGGGTGATCATCAGCGATGTGCGTATGCCGGGCATGGATGGCCTGCAATTGCTCGAACGCCTGCAGGCGAACGACCCCGACCTGCCCGTGATTCTGCTGACCGGTCACGGTGATGTACCGATGGCGGTAGAAGCCATGCGCATGGGGGCCTATGACTTCCTGGAAAAACCCTTCACGCCGCAAGACTTGCTGGGCAGCCTGCGCCGCGCCCTTGAAAAACGCCAGCTGGTGCTTGAGAACCGCCGGCTCCACGAGCAGGCCGACCTCAAGTCACGCCTGGAAGTCACGCTACTGGGCATGTCCCAGGGCCTGCAACAGCTGCGCCGGCAAGTGCTGGACCTGGCCGGCCTGCCGGTGAACGTGCTGATCCGCGGTGAAACCGGCAGTGGCAAGGAGCGGGTGGCCCGCTGCCTGCACGACTTTGGCCCCCGTGCCGCCAAGCCCTTTGTAGCCCTTAACTGCGCAGCCATCCCCGAGTCGTTGTTCGAGGCCGAACTGTTCGGCCATGAGAGCGGCGCCTTCACGGGCGCCCAGGGTAAACGAATCGGCAAGCTGGAATATGCCAACGGTGGCACCGTGTTCCTCGACGAAATCGAGAGCATGCCACTGGCCCAACAGGCCAAGCTGTTGCGGGTGATACAGGAGCAGAAGCTGGAGCGCCTGGGGGCCAACCAGAGCATCAGCGTCGACCTGCGCATCATTGCTGCGACCAAGCCCGACCTGCTCGAGGAGGCTCGTGCCGGGCGCTTCCGCGAAGACCTGGCCTACCGCCTGAACGTGGCCGAATTGCGCCTGGCACCGCTGCGCGAGCGGCGGGAGGACATTCCGCTGCTGTTCGAACACTTTGCCCGTGCTGCAGGTGAAAAGCTTGGTCGCACCGCCCCGCCGCTATCGGCTGCACAGCTGGCGCAGCTGCTGTCACATGACTGGCCTGGCAACGTGCGTGAGCTGGCCAATGCGGCGGAGCGGCATGCGCTGGGCCTGGGTTCGCCAAACATCGAGGTGGCACCTGCCGGGCAGTCGCTGGGCGAGCAGATGGAAGCATTCGAGGCGCAATGCCTGCGCGCGGCCTTGCGTCAGTATGGGGGCGAGATCAAGTCGGTGATGGAGGCATTGCAACTGCCGCGGCGCACCCTTAACGAAAAGATGCAACGGCATGGGCTGGTGCGCGAGGATTTTATTGGGCAGGCATGAGCGGAAATCCGCTTATGACCAAGACCTGGTAGGCAAAAAACCGCTCATGACATCGAGGTTTTGGACTGCTTTGTAGCCCTTTGCGGTCAAGCCCGCTCCTGCAAAGGGCGGCGCAACACCACTACTGTGCCGGCTCGGGCTATTTGATGCCCTCAAATGAATCAGCCCGCACCCATTTGGCACACCTTCTGCAATTGCCTTGGCAAGCTGCGCCACGGCGCGCTCCACAAAAACAACGAGAAGGTATCCCTCATGGATAACGCCACCTCCCTGCCCGCCGGGGCGGCCACCGCGCCTGCCGCAGAAAAAACCACCGCCAGCCGCCTGAAGTCGATTTTCAGCGGGTCCATCGGCAACATGGTCGAATGGTACGACTGGTACGTCTACGCCGCATTCTCGCTGTACTTCGCCAAGGCCTTCTTCCCCGCCGGCGACTCCACCGCACAACTGCTCAATACCGCTGCGATCTTCGCCGTGGGCTTCCTGATGCGCCCGATCGGTGGCTGGCTGATGGGCCTGTACGCCGACCGCAAGGGCCGCAAGGCCGCGCTGATGGCGTCGGTATTGCTCATGTGCGCAGGCTCGCTGGTCATCGCCCTGACCCCAGGTTATGAAACCATCGGCGTCGCCGCACCTGTCCTGCTGGTCATCGCGCGCCTGCTGCAGGGCCTGTCGGTGGGTGGTGAATACGGCACCTCGGCCACCTACCTCAGCGAGATGGCCAGCAAGGAGCGCCGTGGTTTCTTCTCCAGCTTCCAGTACGTGACCCTGATCTCTGGCCAGCTCATCGCCCTGGCGGTACTGATCGTCCTGCAACAGACCCTGACCACCGAGCAATTGTACGCCTGGGGCTGGCGCGTGCCGTTCGTGATCGGTGCGCTGTGCGCCGTGGTGGCCCTGTACCTGCGTCGCGGCATGGAAGAAACCGCCTCGTTCACCAAGAAGGAAAAGGCCAAGGAAAGCCTGATGCGCACCCTGCTGCGTCACCCCAAGGAGTTGATGACCGTCGTCGGCCTGACCATGGGCGGCACCCTGGCCTTCTACACCTACACCACCTACATGCAGAAATACCTGGTCAACACCGTGGGCATGAGCATCAGTGACTCGACCACCATCTCGGCCGCCACGCTGTTCCTGTTCATGTGCCTGCAGCCGGTGATCGGTGGTCTGTCCGACAAGATCGGCCGCCGTCCGATCCTGATCGCCTTCGGCGTGCTCGGCACCCTGTTCACCGTCCCCATCCTCAGCACCCTGCACACCATCCAGACCTGGTGGGGTGCATTCTTCCTGATCATGGCCGCACTGATCATCGTAAGCGGCTATACCTCGATCAACGCCGTGGTCAAAGCCGAGCTGTTCCCTACCGAGATTCGCGCCCTGGGCGTGGGCCTGCCGTATGCCCTGACGGTGTCGATCTTCGGTGGCACCGCCGAATACGTGGCCCTTTGGTTCAAGAGCGCTGGGATGGAGAGCGGCTTCTACTGGTACGTCACCGCCTGTATCGCCTGCTCGCTGCTGGTTTACGCGACCATGAAAGACACCAAGCAGCACTCGCGGATTACCACTGAGTAACGCTGGCCTGGCAGTACTAAAAAGGGGCGCTCCATTGCATGGAGCGCCCCTTTTTCATTCAGAACTTTCCTTCTTAACGCCCTATTAATTCCACCTTATCAAGCTGCAATGGCTGGCAGAACGCTAGCGCCCGTACGAACGCTCCCAAGCCAGCCTTGCGACCTGAAGGACGACATAGGCGCCCAAATACATCGAACAAATAGATTATTAGCCACTGTTTTTTGCGCTTTTTAATCAAATTATTCGGCGTAGGATTAAACCCATAGAAACAAACAACTCACCAACCCCTGGAGCAACGACCATGAAAAACAAACTGATCCTTACCCTGGCCCTCTCGGTTTTCGCAGCTGGCGCCTTCGCCGAAGATGGCTTCGACCGGACCGACGCTCACACCTTTGCCGCGGTTCAAACCCAGTCAGCCAGCTACGCTGAAGATGGCTTCGACCGCACCGGTGGCCAGCGCTTCGCCGAAGACGGCTTCGACCGCACCGGTGGCCAACGCTTCGCCGAAGACGGCTTCGACCGCACTGGTGGCCAACGCTTCGCCGAAGACGGCTTCGACCGCACCGGCGGCCAACGCTTCGCTGAAGACGGCTTCGACCGCACCAACGCGCACCGCATCAGCTGATACCTGATTGCGAGCACCCAGCCCGGCTTCGGCCGGGCTTGATCATTTGCAGGCAAGCTCAGGCTTGGCACACTAGGCACCTTGTCCACCAGGAGGTAGGGCCAACAAGCCCAGCACAGATGTATTACTACGAACCCGCCAAAGGCCACGGCCTGCCGCACGACCCGTTCAATGCCATCGTCGGTCCCCGCCCGATCGGCTGGATCTCCTCTCAGGACCGCGAAGGCCGCCTGAACCTGGCGCCTTACAGCTTCTTCAATGCGTTCAACTACATCCCGCCGATCATCGGTTTCTGCAGCGTCGGGCGCAAAGACAGCCTGAACAACATCGAGCAGACCGGTGAGTTCGTCTGGAACCTGGCCACCCGCCCACTGGCCGAGCAAATGAACCTGAGCTGTGCACCGGTTGCTGCCGAAGTGAACGAATTCGAATTGAGCGGCCTCACTGCCGCACCGTCGAGCATCGTCAAGGTGCCACGCGTGGGTGAAACGCCGGTAGCCTTCGAGTGCAAGGTCAGCCAGATCGTCCAGCTCAAGCGCGCCGACCAGGAACAGGTGCCCAGCTGGCTGATCCTTGGGGAAGTGGTGGCGGTGCACATTGCCGAGCACCTGTTGAACAACGGCATCTACGATACCGCTGCCGCCGAGCCGATCCTGCGTGGAGGTGGCCCAGCGGATTATTTCGAGCTGGGCAACCTGTTCAAGATGGCCCGGCCGCCGGCCTGATCACCAGACCAGCTCACCCTCTTCGCTGACGCCCTGCAGGCGTTGCAGCTCGGCGGTGGCCGCTTCGTCGGCGGCCACAGCGCCCTTGAACACCTGCCCGTCGAGAACCTTGTGAAAGCGCGGCGCACCGCCCATGCCCAAGGCTTTGACTGCGATGGCCGCGTTGTAGCCGCCACCTTCCACCGGCACCATCGCCGATACCGCTTCGAAATGAGTGAATTCCCTACGTGCCATGTTGCTGTCCGGGTTGTTGAACAAGGGCGTCACTTTACCTCATCCAGGCTCAGTCGAAGGTATGCAAGTCCAGGCTGCTGACCACCTGAGCCTGCACCAGCTCACCGAACACCTCCAGTGTCGGCGAAGCAAAGTAACCACTCATCGCCTGCTGGTCCTGCCAGCTTCCGCTGAGCAACCACAGGTCAGCATCAGCCTGAGAACGCTGCACGGTGAAACTCAGGCAACCCGGTGTACGCAGCGAGGGCTCGAGCAGGTCACGCAGACGCGCGCCCAGCTCTGCCGAGCGCCCGCTGCTGGCACGGATGAAAGCAAGGTGGGTGACCGGTTGTTTAAGGGTCATTGCACAATCTCCTTGAAGCAGGCGGACGGAAAAGCCAGGCTGCCAAGGTTAGGCGCTCACCCGCGCGGCGCGTTAGGCCATTACTGCATGTCGATTGCCTGATCCTGCAGCGCGGCAGGATCAGGCAATCGACATGCAGCTTTCGACTAGCGCCCGTCTTTGCCCAAACCTATGCTGCGTCGGTCAGCAGAGGAAAGCCATCATGACCACCGCCACGTCCACCGAACCGACCCTGGAACTGCAGCGCCTGGAGCTGGCCGAGCTGATCAACCGCCATGCGGGCGAGCCCTTTGGCCCAGCATCGGCCATCGATGACCTGTACCTGGTGCGTTACACCGAAAATGTGCGTTCTGTACCCACCCTGGCGCAGCCTGCCCTGTGCATCCTTGCCCAAGGCAGCAAAAGCCTGTTCCTGGGTGACGAGCAGTACGCCTACGACCCACTGCATTACATGGTCGTTTCGGTGACCTTGCCACTCAGTGCCGTGAGGCTGGATGCCAGCCCCGAGAACCCAAGCCTGGGCCTGCGCATGGACCTGGACCCGGCCGAGATCAGCCAGCTGATCGCCGAGAGCGGGCCGATGCTGGTACCCAATCGACCTTCCGGCCGTGGTTTGTATGTGGAAAGGACTGATGCCGCGTTACTCGATGCCCTGCTGCGGTTGCTGCGGCTGCTGGACACCCCTCGCGACATCGCAATGCTGGCGCCGCTGTTCCGCCGAGAGATTCTCTACCGCCTGCTGCGTGGTCCGCAGGGTTACCGGCTGTATGAAATTGCCTTGGCCAACAGCCAGACCCACCGGGTTTGCCAGGCCATCTCCTGGCTCAACAACAACTTCCAACAGCCGCTGCGTATCGAGGACCTGGCCCGTGAGGTCAACCTCAGCACCTCGACCTTGCACCACCGCTTCAAGGCCGTGACCTCGATGAGCCCGCTTCAGTACCAGAAGCAACTGCGCCTGCAGGAGGCGCGGCGGCTGATGTTGAACGATGGGCTGGAGGCGGCGGTGGCGGCTTATCGGGTGGGTTATGAAAGCCCGTCGCAGTTCAGCCGTGAATACAGCCGGCTTTACGGCGCGCCGCCGATTCGTGATGTGGCTCGGTTGCGGGCTACTGCGGTCTGAAGCTCAACATTCGCCTGCACCGGCGCTTTCGCGGGTAAACCCGCTCCTACAGGTTTTTGCACAGATGCGAAAATTGCGCGCTGCCTGCAGGCGCGAGAGGCCGATACAGGCAATCGCAATACTTCAACCCAATACCGCGGCCTGCCACTGATTCTGATCCACCTGAATCAAGGTCGGCCCCTTGCGCTCAACAGCTTGCCCGAGCGCCGCCTGCAATTGGGCGATATCGGCCACGTTCTCTGCTGCCGCGCCCAACGCCCGCGCCACGCCGATGAAATCCGGGGTATGGATATCCACTCCGACCGGCTCGATCGCCCGATTGACCATGTATTTCTTGATTTCCTCGTACCCCTGGTTATTCCACAGCAGTACGATCAGCGGTACCTGCGCCTCCACTGCACTGGCCAGTTCCGGCAGGGTGAACTGCAAACCACCATCACCAATCAGGCACACCGCCGGAGAGCGTTCGACGGTCTGCTCGGCACTGCCCAACCAGGCGCCCATGGCTGCTGGCAACGCGTAACCCAAGGTGCCGTAACCGGTCGAGGCGTTGAACCAGCGGCGTGGCTGCTCCATGTCGAGTGTCAGGTTGCCGGTATACACAGGTTGGGTCGAGTCGCCCACCAGAATCGCATTAGGCAGGCGCTCCAGTATGGCGCTCAGCAAACGTGTCTGGCTCAGGGTTGGCTGGTCCCAGTCTGCCGCCAGGACCTTGCGCAGGTTGGCCACGCGAGCCATGCCCCAAGTGCTTTCGTGCACTGGCTGCGGCTGAGTTTGCAAGGCACCGAGCAGCGCTTCGGCTGCCAGCTTGGCATCGGCTACCAGCGCCAGCTCCGGCAGATAATTGCGCACGGTCTGGTCCGGGTCGATGTCAATGCGCAGCAGCCTGCCCGGGATCTCGAAGCCTCCCTTGAAGGTCACGTCATAATCGGTTTCGGCCAGTTCGGTGCCGATCGCCAGCACCACGTCCGCCTCGGCCACCAGCGCCCGTGTGGCCGGTAACGACTGGGTCGAGCCGATCTGCAATGGGTGGCTGGCAGGCAGCAAGCCTTTGGCATTGATGGTCAGCGCCACCGGGGCCTGCAGGTGTTCAGCCAGCCGTGCCAGCGCGGCCCCTGCAGCCAATGCCCCGCCACCGGCCAGAATCAGCGGCCGACGCGCACTGGCCAGGCGCTCAGCCATCTGCGCTACGGCCTGCGGTGCAGCACCAGCCCGACTGCCACGTACAGGGCGGCCCGGCAGCAGGAAGTCGGCCGGTTCAACCAGCACATCGAGCGGGATTTCGATATGCACCGGGCGTGGCCGGGCACTGTCGAACACGGCAAATGCCCTGGCCAGTACCTGCGGCAAGTCGGCTGCACTCATCAAGGTGTGGGAAAACGCCGCCACACCCGATACCAGCGCGGCTTGGTTGGGCAGCTCGTGCAACTTGCCACGGCCACCGCCCAGCTGGTCACGGGACTGCACGCTGGAAATCACCAGCATCGGGATCGAGTCGGCATAGGCCTGGCCCATGGCAGTGGTGATATTGGTCATGCCCGGGCCGGTGATAATGAAGCACACTCCGGGTTTGCCGCGGGTGCGCGCATAGCCGTCAGCCATGAACCCGGCACCTTGCTCATGACGCGGGGTGATGTGACGAATGGAAGAGCCCGCCAGGCCACGATAGAGCTCCACGGTATGTACACCGGGGATGCCGAAGACATGATCGACGCCATAGCCTTCAAGGAGTTTGACCAGTACTTCGCCACAGGTTGCCATCAGGGGTCACCATGAATCTTGTTGGGGTATGCCCTTATTGGACCCAAGCCACGGCTATCGCCACAATGTAAAAAAACACATACTAGCCATGTCCTGTAATCATGGCTTACTGCAATGAAACGCCTCCCGCCCCTGCCTGCCCTGCACACGTTTCTGGTCACCGCCCAGCACTGCAACTTCACCCGCGCCGGGCAGCAGTTGCACATCACCCAGGGCGCTGTCAGCCGCCAGATTGCAGCCCTCGAAGAACACCTCGGTTATGCCCTGTTCAAGCGCGAGGCGCGTGGGTTGAGCCTGACCCGTGAAGGCCTGGACTGGCTGCCACGGGTGCAGCAGGTGTTCGCCCTGATCGAACAAGGGGTGCGCGAGGTGGGTGAGCACAGCACCACTCTGCAGCTCAAGGCCCCCACCTGCGTGATGCGTTGGCTGCTGCCGCGCCTGATGGAGTGGCAGGCACTGCGCCCGGACGTACCGGTGGAGCTGACCACTACAGTGCAGCACGGGGTGGATTTGCGTCGCGAGGGCTTCGATGCCGCAGTGGTCTACGGCGATGCGCCGAACCACGGGCTGCAGGTGCGCAAGCTGTTCGATGAACAACTGACCCCGGTGTGCGCACCGTCACTGCGTGAGGGGCCAGTGCCGTTGCAGCAGGTGGAAGACCTGGCCCGACATATGTTGCTGCATCCCTCGCGGGATGAACACGACTGGCGGTTGTGGTTGCAGGCGGCTGGAGTGACGCTGGCCACGCATGGACCCAAACAGCATTTCGAGACACTGGACATGGCGATGGCCATGGCTTCGCAGGGGACAGGGGTGGCAATCGGTGACTGGTCGCTGATTGGCGATGACCTGCGCGGCGGGCGGTTGTGCATGCCGTTTGCGCTGAAGGTGCTGACAGGCAAGGGGTATTACCTGGTGAGCCAGGCCAGGAGCTTGCCGCCGGGGTTGCTGGAATTGCTGGACTGGCTGGAGGGCCAGGCCAGCCTGTGACGGCCCTTTCGCAGTCGACTCAATAGCCGACTGTGAACCGTTGCCGCGAGTGCTGCGGCTGCTCCAGCTCATCCAGCATGGCAATCGCATAGTCGGCAAACGTGATCCAGCTCTTGCCGTCCGCACCGATCAACAGATGATCCTTGCCCAGCGTATAGTGACCTCTGCGCTCACCCTCAACGAACTCAGCCGAAGGCGAGAGGAAGGTCCAGTCCAGGTTCGGCTCGCGCCGCAGCGCCTCCAGAAAACGCACGCCGGCACTGGCCTCGGCTTTATACGCCTCCGGGAAATCCGGGCTGTCGATCACCCGATGCCCTGACGGCAGCAACAAGCTACCGGCGCCACCCACCACCAGCAGGCGCTTGACCCCGGCGCGCTTCACCGGCTCGATGATGGCGTGCGGCTGCATTGTCGAGAAATGCGCGGCACTCAACACAGCGTCCATACCTGCGACCGCTGCTTGCAGGGCCGCGCTGTCCGTGGCATCCAGCGACTTGACGGTCACACCCTCTCGCCCTTCAAGCGTGGAAGGGTCGCGGGCAATGGCCAGTACACGGTGACCACGGCGCAGGGCCTCTTCCAGTAACTGGCTGCCAGCGCGGCCAGTGGCACCGATGATTGCGATCTTGCTCATGAAATACTCTCCATCAGTTGAACGAAATGACTGCCCTTGGCGACCTTCGCCGCCAGCGCCAAGGCTCTCGTCTGCCGGCTTCGGATAACGCCTTCCGGCAAACAATGCGCATAGCTTAGTTACCCGATTCGTCACAAAAAATGCGATGCTCAGACATAGTTTGTTTCTGAAATCGGGCAAATCATGGATCGCCTCAACGCCATGCGTGTATTCGTCACAGTCATCGATCTGGGCAGCCAGTCGGCGGCGGCGGACTATCTGCAGTTATCGCGGCCGGTCGTGTCGCGCTACCTGGCAGAGTTGGAAGACTGGGTTGGCACGCGGCTGATGCAGCGGACCACGCGCAAGCTCAGCCTCACGGCAGCCGGCCAGGAAACCCTGCCTCGCTGCCGGCAACTGCTGGAACTGGCCGGCGACCTGCAGGCTGCCGTGCAGCAGCCGGAAGACTCGCCAAGGGGGGCACTGCGTATCAGCGTCAGTACCTCATTCGGCCAGGCACAGCTGGTGGATGCAGTGGCCGCCTATGTGCGGCGCTTTCCCGACGTGAAGGTAGAACTGCAGATGCTCGACCGCACCGTCAACCTGGTGGACGAGCGCATCGACCTGGCCATTCGCACCAGCAATGACGTGGACCCCAGCCTCATCGCCCGGCGCCTGAGCGTGTGCCGCTCGGTCGTGTGCGCGGCACCGGCCTACCTGAATGAGCGAGGCACGCCGCAACGGGTTGAGGAACTGAGCCAGCACAACTGCTTGACCCATGCCTATTTCGGACACAGCTTGTGGCATTTCGCGGTAGCCGGCCAGCAGGTCGCCGTGCCCGTATCGGGAAACATCAGTGCCAATGAGGTGATGACCCTGCAGAGGGCTGCGCTGGCTGGCGCAGGTATCGCCATGCTGCCAACCTTCCAGGCCGCAGACGCCATACGCCGGGGTGAACTGGTGCGTCTGCTGCCCGAGGCCAAACCACGTGAACTGAACCTGAATGCGGTGTATACGTCGCGCAAACACATGCCGGCGACCTTGCGCAGCATGCTGGATTTCTTGGTACAGCGTTTCAAGGACGAGCCGGAGTGGGATCGGGATCTATACTAGTGGCGTACACCCCTATCGCTGTCACAGGAGGTGAGCACCATGGGCATCAATTCCAGAAGAGTCGCCCTTGTCATGGCCCTTACCGCAGTCGCAGCGCTGTATGGCTCAGCCTGCTGGCGCGCCGAACTGCTACGCAGCCAGCCCAGCGTCGCCAATAGCTGCGAGCAGGCACATTGCGTGCCTCACAGTGCAACCTTGAGCGCCGTCCGTTGAATGGACAGCGCCCTGCTGATCACTCTTCGACGCTCATGTATTCCTTGGCCCAGCGAATGTAGTCCTCAGGCTGGGTGTAGGTGTGCGAGAGTTCGGTGGCACTGAGGTTTTCCGACTTGTTCTGCCGACCACGCTGCAGCCGCAGGCAGTCGTAAGTGGCCTTGATCGCGGCAAAGTAAGCCGCATGGCCATCGACCACGATGCGCACGCCCAGACGCGCCAGGCGCTCGTCATCGCGCAGGTTCGGGTTGCCATAGGTAACCAGCATCAGCGGCACAGTCAGGTGCTCGGCAATCTGTTCGAGCTGCTCGAAGTCTTTGACCCCGACCATGCAGATGCCATCAGCGCCCGCCTTCTGGTAGCTCTGGGTACGCACGATGATTTCTTCGGTACTGAGTACGCCCGCGTTGGTACGGGCAATGATCGACAGGGACGAATCGACTCGTGCCTCCAGCGCCGCGCGGATCTTGCCAACGCCCTCCTCGACCGGGATCAGGTCGGTGGACTTGCGCCCGAACTGGGCAGGCAGCAGGGTGTCCTCGATGGTCAGTGCGGCCACACCGGCGCGCTCCAGTTCGATCACCGTGCGCATCACGTTCAATGCGTTGCCATAGCCGTGGTCGGCGTCGGCCAGTACCGGCAGTTGCGCGACCCGACCAATGCGGGTGGCCTGCTCGACGAACTCGCTGAGGGTGATCAGAGCGAAGTCCGGAGCAGCCAGTACCTGCAACGAAGCGACCGAACCGCCGAGGATACCGACTTCGAAGCCCAGGTCTGCGGCAATGCGTGCCGACATCGGGTCGAACACCGAGGCAGTGTGGAAACACGAACCTGAAGCGAGCAGCTCGCGGAAGGCAAAACGCAGATCTTGGTGGGAAGCCTTGGGCATGATCACTCCGCAAAAAAGTTGAAATTTGAACGGTAACTACCGACCCCTGTAATCGGGTCTACCTGACCTGTTCCAACCGTCGCCATCTGGGCGGTCATGCTCGACATGCAGGCAGAGGAATAAAAGGTGTGGGAGACAGCGGACTGAAAAACCTGCGGCAATATGTTGCACCAACCTGGTGCAAGCCCCGGATTTCAGCCTCTGTGGCATACCAACGATATCACGCAGCCATGCAGCACTGGATGAATGCGCCAATGCCGATCTTGCATAGGGGATGCAGATAGTACATAGGAAGCTACCTAACTCAGGTTACAATCCGAGGGCTTCTGCGAGAGCAGGCTTGCCCGCGAAGGGGCCGCCATTGACAAAACAAGGTATTTCCGTGACCGCCGCCCTGCCCCCCACCGCCCTGCGCAACGTGCTCACCGCCCTGATGCTGGCCATCTTCCTCGGCGCACTGGACCAGACCATCGTCGCCGTCTCGCTGCCCGCCATCTCGGCGCAATTCAGCGATGTCGGCCTGCTGGCTTGGGTCATCTCCGGTTATATGGTGGCCATGACCGTGGCCGTGCCGATCTACGGCAAACTGGGCGACCTTTACGGCCGGCGCCGGATGATCCTCACCGGCATCAGCCTGTTCACCCTGGCCTCCATTGCCTGCGCCATGGCCCAGAACATGCCGCAACTGGTGCTGGCCCGGGTACTGCAGGGTATCGGCGCAGGCGGGATGGTCTCGGTGAGCCAGGCAATCATTGGCGACTTCGTACCCCCACGCGAACGCGGCCGCTACCAGGGCTACTTCAGCAGCATGTACGCCGCGGCCAGCGTGGCCGGGCCAGTGCTGGGCGGCTGGTTGACCGAGTACCTGTCGTGGCGCTGGGTGTTCTGGATCAACCTGCCGCTGGGGCTGGTCGCCTTGTGGGCCATTCGCCGTGCGCTCGGCGACATGCCGGTGCAGCGTCGCGAGGCACAGGTGGACTACCTTGGCGCCATGCTGTTGATTCTCGGCCTAGGCAGCCTGCTGCTAGGCATCACCTTGGTAGGCCAGGGCCACGCCTGGGCCGACCCGGCCGTGCTGGCGCTGTTCGGCTGCGCCCTGCTGGGCCTGGCGCTATTCATCACCCACGAACGCCGCTGCCCGGAGCCGCTGCTGCCGCTCAGCCTGTTCGGCAACCGTGTGGCAGTGCTGTGCTGGGCGGTGATCTTCTTCGCCAGCTTCCAGTCCATTTCGCTGACCATGCTCATGCCCTTGCGTTACCAGGGCATTACCGGCGCCGGCGCCGACAGCGCCGCCCTGCATCTGCTGCCGCTGGCCATGGGGCTGCCCATGGGCGCCTTCACAGGAGGCCGCATGACCAGCCGGACCGGGCGCTACAAACCACAGATCCTGGCCGGTGCACTGCTGATGCCAGTGGCCATTTTCGCGATGGCACTGACTCCGCCGCAATCAGCGTTGCTCAGTGCGCTGTTCATGCTGCTGACCGGCATAGCCTGCGGGCTGCAATTCCCGACCTCACTGGTGGGCACACAAAGCGCGGTGGCCAGCAAGGACATCGGCGTGGCCACCAGCACCACCAACCTGTTCCGTTCGCTGGGCGGAGCCATGGGCGTGGCGTGCATGTCCAGCTTGTTGCTGGCACTGCTGCATCAGGGTGGTTTCGAACTGTCGGGTAACCCGTTGCTGGGGAGCTTGAAGGCCGCAGAGGTGGACCTGGTGACTCAGGGGCGGTTGCTGGAAACGTTCCAGCAGCTGCTGATGGGGAGTGCGGTCGTCGCGGTGCTGGGACTGTTTGCGGCATTGGCTTTGCCCGACCGGCAATTGCGCGGCCGCTGAAGACTACGCAATCGCTGCAAGAGCCGCCTTGTGCTGCGAACAGCCGCAGGGCGGCCACGCCCCTTAATGCCCCCTTAACACAAAGGGGAAACACTCCCTCACAATCCTTAACAAAGTGTCATTTGCGCAGAGCAGGGCTCAAGCGCAGCATATCCAGCCCGGTGTCGACCCATTTTTCGACATCGCCCAACAGATCGACACTGTCAGGCAGCAATAGCCAGCGCCCGATCAGGCCATCGACATAGGCAAACATGGCCACCGCCGCGCGCTCCACATCCAGCTCGCCAGGCAACTGGCCCCGGCGTACGGCATTGGCCAGCGCCAGGGTGATGCCCTTGTGGCAATCCAGCACCGCACTCTGGCGCTGCTGGCGAATTTCACACATGTCATCGGTGAACTCGCACTTGTGATGCAGGATTTCATTGATACGACGGGTTCGGGCATCGAGCACCAGCTCGTTGAACACTTGCAACAGCAGCTTGCGCATGCAGCCAAGCGGGTCGAGTTCATCCTCGCTTTCGCTCGCGCGCGCCAAATGGTCATGGGTCTCGTGCAGACTGTCGAGCAACGCCTGCACCAGCTCGGCCTTGTTGTTGAAGTGCCAGTAGATCGCCCCCCGCGTCACACCCGCCAGTTCGGCGATGTCGGCCAGGGTGGTTCGCGCAACCCCGCGCTTGTAGAAGGCCCTTTCCGCCGCCTCGATGATCTGGGCACGGGTTTCCTGGGCTTCTTCTTTGGTTCGACGGACCATGGCAGTACAACCTCATCTGGCCCGAACGCGCAGCGCGGGCGGGGAACGCTCCGAGGGCTCCTGTGCCGGGGCCTCTCGGATGAGCTAATCAAGCGCTGAGGGGTACCTGAGTACAACTCAGCAGTATTTACAAACAACCATGAATGTAAGTATATTCCTTAGCAAGCTATTTATCCACCGGATAGCATTTTTTCCAGATCAAGATCTCTTCCATTACTCTTGAGCGTCTCCCTGCTCCAGCGACCCGAGGATCCTCATGCAATTCAAGCCAGCCGTTACCGCTCTGGTTTCCGCCGTCGCCCTGGCAACCCTGCTCAGTGGCTGTAAGAAAGAAGAAGCAGCGCCCGCGGCGCAGGCTCCTCAGGTCGGCGTCGTGACCATCCAGCCGCAAGCCTTCACCCTCACCTCGGAATTGCCGGGGCGAACCAGTGCCTACCGCGTCGCCGAAGTGCGCCCGCAGGTCAACGGCATCATCCTCAAGCGCCTGTTCAAGGAAGGCAGTGAGGTCAAGGAAGGCCAGCAGTTGTATCAGATCGACCCTGCCGTGTACGAAGCCACCCTGGCCAATGCCAAGGCCAACCTGCTGGCTACACGCTCACTGGCCGAACGCTACAAGCAGCTGATTGACGAACAGGCCGTCTCCAAACAGGAATACGACGACGCCAATGCCAAACGATTGCAGGCCGAGGCTTCGCTCAAGAGCGCACAGATCGACCTGCGCTACACCAAGGTTCTGGCGCCGATCAGCGGCCGTATCGGTCGCTCTTCGTTCACCGAAGGTGCACTGGTGAGCAATGGTCAGACCGACGCCATGGCCACCATCCAGCAACTCGACCCTATTTATGTCGACGTTACCCAGTCCACCGCCGAGCTGCTCAAGCTGCGCCGTGACCTGGAAAGCGGCCAGTTGCAGAAGGCCGGCAACAACGCCGCCTCGGTTCAGCTGGTGCTGGAAGACGGTAGCCTGTTCAAGCAGGAAGGCCGCCTGGAATTCTCCGAAGTCGCGGTCGATGAGACCACCGGCTCGGTGACCCTGCGCGCCCTGTTCCCCAACCCCGATCACACCCTGCTGCCAGGCATGTTCGTGCATGCGCGGCTCAAGGCCGGGGTCAACGCCAACGCCATCCTGGCACCGCAACAAGGCGTGACCCGCGACCTCAAGGGCGCTCCCACCGCCCTGGTGGTCAACCAGGAGAACAAGGTCGAACTGCGCCAGCTCAAGGCCAGCCGCACCTTGGGTAGCGACTGGCTGATCGAGGAAGGCCTCAATCCGGGTGACCGCCTGATCACCGAAGGGCTGCAATACGTGCGCCCAGGCGTCGAGGTGAAGGTCAGCGATGCCACCAACGTCAAGAAGCCGGCCGGCCCTGATCAGGCCAACGCGGCGAAAGCAGACGCCAAAGCGGAGTAAACCATGTCGAAGTTCTTTATCGATCGCCCGATCTTCGCCTGGGTGATCGCCTTGGTGATCATGCTGGTCGGGGCCTTGTCTATCCTGAAGCTGCCGATCAACCAGTACCCCAGTATCGCGCCGCCGGCCATCGCCATCGCCGTGACCTACCCGGGCGCCTCGGCGCAAACCGTGCAGGACACCGTGGTTCAGGTGATCGAGCAGCAGCTCAACGGTATCGACAACCTGCGTTATGTGTCGTCGGAAAGTAACTCCGACGGCAGCATGACCATTACCGCCACCTTCGAACAGGGCACCAACCCCGATACCGCGCAGGTACAGGTACAGAACAAGCTGAACCTGGCCACCCCGCTGCTGCCGCAGGAAGTGCAGCAGCAAGGTATCCGCGTCACCAAAGCAGTGAAGAACTTCCTGCTGGTGATCGGCCTGGTCTCCGAAGACGGCAGCATGACCAAGGACGACCTGGCCAACTACATCGTCTCGAACATGCAGGACCCGATCTCGCGTACCGCAGGTGTGGGTGACTTCCAGGTGTTCGGTGCGCAGTACGCCATGCGTATCTGGCTCGATCCGGCCAAGCTGAACAAGTTCCAGCTGACCCCGGTCGACGTCAAGACCGCTGTGGCCGCACAGAACGTGCAGGTGTCTTCCGGCCAGCTCGGCGGCCTGCCAGCCCTGCCGGGCACCCAGCTGAACGCCACCATCATCGGCAAGACCCGCCTGCAAACCGCCGAGCAGTTCGAGAGTATCCTGCTCAAGGTCAACAAAGACGGTTCACAGGTGCGCCTGGGCGATGTCGCCCAAGTAGGCCTGGGGGGTGAAAACTACGCCGTCAGCGCCCAGTTCAACGGCAAGCCGGCTTCCGGCCTGGCGGTAAAACTGGCAACCGGCGCCAACGCGCTGGACACTGCCAAGGCACTGCGCGAGACCATCAAAGGCCTGGAACCGTTCTTCCCGCCGGGGGTCAAGGCGGTATTCCCGTATGACACCACCCCAGTGGTCACCGAATCGATCAGCGGCGTGATCCACACCCTGATCGAAGCCGTGGTGCTGGTGTTCCTGGTGATGTACCTGTTCCTGCAGAACTTCCGCGCCACCATCATCACCACCATGACCGTACCGGTCGTATTGCTGGGTACCTTCGGTATCCTTGCCGCCGCGGGCTTCAGCATCAACACCCTGACCATGTTCGCCATGGTCCTGGCCATCGGCTTGCTGGTGGACGACGCCATCGTCGTGGTGGAGAACGTCGAGCGGGTCATGTCCGAAGAAGGCTTGCCGCCCAAGGAAGCGACCAAGCGCTCGATGGAACAGATCCAGGGCGCCCTGGTGGGTATCGCCCTGGTGCTCTCGGCCGTACTGCTGCCCATGGCGTTCTTTGGCGGCTCCACGGGTGTGATCTACCGGCAGTTCTCCATCACCATCGTCTCGGCCATGGGCCTGTCGGTGCTGGTTGCGCTGATCTTCACCCCGGCGCTCTGCGCAACCATGCTCAAACCGCTGAAGAAGGGCGAGCACCACACTGCCAAAGGCGGCTTCTTTGGCTGGTTCAACCGCAACTTCGACCGCAGCGTCAACGGCTACGAGCGTAGCGTAGGCACCATCCTGCGCAACAAGGTGCCATTCCTGCTGGGCTATGCGCTGATCGTGGTCGGCATGATCTGGCTGTTCGCTCGCATCCCTACCGCGTTCCTGCCAGAAGAAGACCAGGGCGTACTGTTCGCTCAGGTGCAGACCCCAGCCGGCTCCAGTGCCGAGCGCACGCAGGTCGTGGTCGACCAGATGCGTGAATACCTGCTCAAGGACGAAGCCGATACCGTATCGTCGGTGTTCACCGTCAACGGCTTCAACTTCGCAGGCCGCGGCCAGAGCTCGGGCATGGCCTTCATCATGCTCAAACCCTGGGATGAACGCTCGAAGGAGAACAGCGTGTTTGCCCTGGCCCAGCGCGCCCAGCAGCACTTCTTCACCTTCCGTGATGCGATGGTGTTCGCCTTCGCCCCGCCAGCGGTGCTTGAACTGGGTAACGCCACCGGCTTCGACGTGTTCCTTCAGGACCGCGGCGGTGTCGGCCACGCGAAGTTGATGGAGGCGCGCAACCAGTTCCTGGCCAAAGCTGCGCAGAGCAAGATCCTCAGCGCCGTGCGCCCGAACGGCCTGAACGATGAACCGCAGTACCAGCTGACCATTGATGACGAACGTGCCAGCGCCTTGGGCGTGACCATTGCCGACATCAACAACACCCTGTCGATTGCCTTGGGTGCCAGCTACGTCAACGACTTCATCGACCGTGGCCGGGTCAAGAAGGTGTACATCCAGGGCGAACCCAGCGCGCGGATGAGCCCGGAAGACCTGCAAAAATGGTACGTGCGCAACGGCGCAGGCGAGATGGTGCCGTTCTCCTCCTTCGCCAAAGGCGAATGGACCTACGGTTCGCCGAAGCTGTCGCGTTACAACGGTGTCGAAGCGATGGAAATCCTCGGTGCACCGGCGCCTGGCTACAGTACCGGTGAAGCCATGGCCGAGGTCGAGCGCATTGCAGGCGAGCTGCCGAGCGGTATCGGCTTCTCCTGGACCGGCATGTCCTACGAGGAAAAACTCTCCGGCTCGCAGATGCCGGCGCTGTTCGCCCTCTCGGTGCTGTTCGTGTTCCTGTGCCTGGCGGCCCTGTACGAAAGCTGGTCGATCCCGATCGCTGTGGTGCTGGTAGTACCGTTGGGTATCATCGGTGCGCTGATCGCCACCAGCCTGCGCGGCCTGTCCAACGACGTGTACTTCCTGGTTGGCCTGTTGACCACCATCGGTCTTGCGGCGAAAAACGCCATTCTGATCGTGGAATTCGCCAAGGAGCTGCACGAACAAGGCCGCAGCCTGTACGACGCAGCGATCGAGGCGTGCCGCATGCGTCTGCGCCCGATCATCATGACCTCGCTGGCGTTCATCCTGGGCGTGGTACCGTTGACCATCGCCAGCGGCGCAGGCGCCGGCAGCCAGCACGCCATCGGTACTGGCGTGATCGGCGGCATGATCAGTGCGACCGTGCTGGCTATCTTCTGGGTACCACTGTTCTTCGTCGCAGTGTCGTCGCTGTTCGGCAGCAAAGAGCCGGAAAAAGACGTCACCCCTGAAAATCCACGTTATGAGGCTGGGCAATGACCAAGTCTTTGTTGTCCCTGGCGGTAACCGCTTTCATTCTTGGCGGCTGCTCGCTGATCCCTGACTACCAGGCCCCGGAGGCGCCGGTGGCTGCGCAGTGGCCGCAAGGCCCTGCTTACTCGCCGACGCAATCGGCGGATGTTGCCGCTGCTGAACAGGGCTGGCGCCAGTTCTTCCACGACCCGGCGCTGCAACAGCTGATCCAGACCTCGCTGGTCAATAACCGCGATCTGCGCGTCGCAGCGTTGAACCTCGACGCCTACCGTGCGCAATACCGCATTCAGCGCGCCGACCTGTTCCCGGCGGTTTCGGCCACCGGTAGCGGCAGCCGCCAGCGTGTCCCGGCGAACATGTCGCAAACGGGCGAATCTGGCATCACCAGCCAGTACTCGGCCACCTTGGGCGTCAGCGCCTACGAGCTGGACCTGTTCGGCCGCGTGCGCAGCCTGACCGAGCAGGCCCTGGAAACCTACCTCTCCAGCGAGCAGGCGCGTCGTTCCACGCAAATTGCCCTGGTCGCCAGCGTGGCCAACGCCTACTACACCTGGCAGGCCGACCAGGCCCTGTTCAAGCTGACCGAAGAAACGCTGAAGACCTACGAGGAAAGCTACAACCTCACCCGTCGCAGCAACGAGGTCGGCGTGGCCTCGGCCCTGGACGTCAGCCAGGCGCGTACCGCCGTGGAAGGCGCCAGGGTCAAGTACTCGCAGTACCAGCGCCTGGTCGCCCAGGACGTCAACAGCCTGACCGTGCTGCTGGGCACCGGCATTCCTGCCGACCTGGCCAAGCCGCTGGAGCTTGATGCCGACCAACTGGCCGAAGTACCGGCCGGCCTGCCATCGGATATCCTTCAGCGTCGCCCGGACATTCAGGAAGCCGAGCACCTGCTCAAGGCCGCCAACGCCAACATTGGCGCAGCCCGCGCAGCGTTCTTCCCGAGCATCAGCCTGACCGCGAACGCCGGCAGCCTGAGCCCCGACATGGGCCACCTGTTCTCGGGCGGCCAGGGCACCTGGCTGTTCCAGCCGCAGATCAACCTGCCGATCTTCAACGCCGGTAGCCTGAAAGCCAGCCTGGACTACTCGAAAATCCAGAAGGACATCAACGTCGCCAAGTACGAAAAAACCATCCAGACGGCCTTCCAGGAAGTCTCCGATGGCCTGGCGGCACGCAAGACCTTCGAAGAGCAGTTGCAGGCCCAGCGCGACCTGGTGCAGGCGAACCAGGACTACTACCGCTTGGCCGAACGCCGTTACCGCATCGGGATTGACAGCAACCTGACCTTCCTCGATGCCCAACGCAACCTGTTCAGTGCCCAGCAAGCGCTGATCGGCGACCGCCTGTCGCAGCTGACCAGCGAGGTCAACCTGTACAAGGCGCTTGGCGGTGGCTGGTACGAGCAGACCGGGCAGGCCAACCAGCAGGCATCGGTGGAAACACCGAAAGGCTGATCGGCCTTGTTACAGCACAAGCCCACCCTTAGCGGTGGGCTTTGCTTTTTTACTGCCTGTGCCGGCCAGTATCTCTTGGCGATTCACCGTCGCAGCCACCACCGTATTCGCGGGTGAACCCGCTCCTACACGGATCGTGTGGTAGACACATATCGGTGGCTGGGCGCAAGCCGTTGTAGGAGCGGGTTTACCCGCGAAGAGGCCACCACAGGAGAGTTATTAACCAACCGGAACATTCCGTTCGATTATCGCCCCGTTCCGTTTGCGGCGAATTGCCTCACCCCCGCACTACCCCGCACCATCCCCCCACGCAACGTTACCCAAGTTCATCAAAAACACCCGCACCTGCAGGCCCGATCCCGCAGTGCACCGGCTCGACCATAAAAACAAGAGATCCACGACAGATGAGCATTTCGCTACCCGCACGTCAGCTGCTGCCTGGCCTGTTGGCCATGTCCTGCGCCCTCCCCGCATTCGCCGCCAACGAAGGTGGTTTCATCGAGGACGCCAAGGCCACCCTCAACCTGCGCAACTTCTACATCAACCGTAACTTCGTCGATCCGGCCCACCCACAGGGCAAGGCCGAGGAATGGACACAAAGCTTCATCCTCGATGCCCGTTCCGGTTTCACCCAGGGCACGGTCGGTTTCGGCGTGGACGTACTGGGCCTGTACTCGGTCAAGCTCGACGGCGGCAAAGGCACCACCAACACTCACCTGCTGCCCGTGCATGACGACGGCCGCCCGGCCGATGACTTTGGCCGGCTGGGTGTGGCGCTGAAGGCCAAGCTGTCCGAAACCGAGCTCAAAGTCGGTGAATGGATGCCGGTACTGCCAATCCTGCGTTCGGACGATGGCCGCTCACTGCCGCAAACCTTCCGCGGTGGCCAGCTGACCTCCAGGGAAATCGCCGGCCTGACCCTGTACGCCGGCCAGTTCCGCGGCAACAGCCCGCGCAACGATGCCAGCATGGAAGACATGTCGCTCAACGGCAAAGCCGCCTTCACCTCCGACCGTTTCAACTTCGGCGGCGGTGAGTACACCTTCAACGACAAGCGCACCATGATCGGCCTGTGGGATGCCCAGCTCAAGGACATCTACCGCCAGCAATACCTCAACCTGACGCACAGCCAGCCGCTGGGCGACTGGACGCTGGGAGCCAACCTGGGCTACTTCATCGGCAAGGAAGATGGCGCCGAACGGGCCGGCAAGCTGGACAACCGCACCGCCTCCGCCTTGCTTTCCGCGCGCTACCAAGGCCACACCTTTTACGTTGGCCTGCAGAAGGTCAGCGGCGACGATGCCTGGATGCGGGTCAATGGCACCAGTGGCGGTACCCTGGCCAACGACAGCTACAATTCAAGCTTCGACAATGCCAAGGAGCGTTCCTGGCAGGTTCGCCATGACTTCAACTTCGCCACCGTCGGCGTACCCGGCCTGACCCTGATGAACCGCTATATCAAGGGTGACAACGTCACCGTGGGCAGCATAGACGATGGCAAGGAATGGGCGCGGGAAACAGAGCTGGCCTATGTGGTGCAGTCGGGCAGCTTCAAGGACCTGTCGGTGAAATGGCGCAACTCGACCATGCGTCGCGACTTCAGCACCAACGCGTTCGATGAGAACCGCTTGATTGTGAGTTATCCGCTGAATCTTCTGTGAATCAAATGGCCTCTTCGCGGATAAACGCGCGAGGAGGCCAGACGCCTCCTCAAATGACCTGAAGCTATAAAAATCCCTGCCCTTTTTTGAAGGCATGATTTGCAACAGCTTGATGAAAACCCTGCCATGAATTTGCCAGTGCACGCTGTTGCCATTCGCTGAGCTGATGATGGTGGTGACTGCAGGCTATCCTGATCACTATCCGCTACAGGTGAAACAAAGCTGAACAGGGAGGCACAACAATGAAAACCCTCGTCGACCACCTGAGCCAATACGCCAACTACCACCGCGATCCGCGCAACATCGCCACCCACTTCGTCGGCATCCCCATGATCGTGCTGGCAGTCACCATCCTGCTTTCACGCCCAGGCTGGGAGATAGCTGGCCTGTGGCTGTCCCCTGCCTTGGTGGCAGCGGCGGTGTCTGTGTGGTTCTACTTGCGCCTGGACCTGCGCTTCGGGCTGGTGATGGGGCTGTTGCTGGGCATGTGCCTGTGGGTCGGTGAAGCGCTGGCAGTGCAGTCGACAACGCTATGGCTCGGTGCCGGGCTGGGGGCGTTCGTGGTGGGCTGGATCATCCAGTTCATCGGCCATTACTACGAAGGCCGCAAACCGGCATTTGTCGACGACCTGAGCGGCCTGATCATCGGGCCACTGTTCGTGGTGGCGGAAGCTGCGTTCATGCTAGGCCTGTGCCCGACCCTGAAGCGCGCCGTGGAAACCAATGCCGGCCCGATTGCCATGCGGCAAAAAAAGGCATCGGTGTAAAGGCCATTCGCGGGCAAGCGCCCTGTTGCAGGGGGCTTGCCCGCGAACACGATTTACTGGCGCGACTCTACGCCAAGTTCATCCCACACCGACTCAGCCAGGTGGAACGTGGCATTGGCCGCCGGAATGCCGCAGTAGATCGCGCTCTGCATCAGCACTTCCTTGATCTCGTCGCGGGTCACGCCATTGTTGGCCGCCGCACGCAGGTGCAGCTTCAGCTCGTCGTTGCGGTTCATGCCGATCAGCATGGCGATGGTGATCAGGCTGCGGGTATGGCGCGGCAGCCCTGGGCGGGTCCAGATGTCACCCCAGGCATGGCGGGTGATCATTTCCTGGAACTCGCCATTGAAGTCGTTGAGCTTCTCCAGGCTGCGGTCCACGTGGGCATCACCCAGCACTGCGCGGCGCACTTGCATGCCAGCGTCGTAACGTTGTTTCTCGTCCATGGTGTTGTCCTCAGTGAGCCAGCAGGAAATCGAGCACGCGGCGGCTGAAAGCCTCGCCAATCTCGACGTTGGACAGGTGCGCCGCCGGGAAGTCGACGTACTCGGCACCTTGGATACCGGCCTGCATGAAGCGGCCATGCTCAGGGGTGGTAACCACGTCTTGCGTACCGGCAACGATCAGCGCGGGCACCTGGATGCGGCCCAGTTGCTCACGATAATCAGCGTCACGTACCGCTGCACAGTTGCCTGCGTACCCTTGCGGGCTGGTTTGCGCCAGCATCTGGCAGATACGCTGGGCCTGCTCCGCCTGTGCCTGGGCAAAGCCCGGGGTGAACCAGCGGGCGATGGAGGCATCGCGCAGGTCGACCATGGCCTGCTGGCCGCCTTTGAGTACCGTGTCGATACGGGTGTTCCACACCTCGTCGTTGGCGATCTTGGCGGCCGTGTTGCACAGGGTCAGGCTGTGCAGGCGCTCACCTGCATGGATACCCAGCCACTGGCCGATCAGGCCTCCCATCGACAGGCCGACGAAGTGAGCCTTCTGAATGTCCAGGCCATCGAGCAGGGTCAGCACGTCGCGGCCCAGCTGTTCGATGCTGTAAGGGCCTTCAGTGACCAGCGATGCGCCGTGACCACGGGTGTCATAGCGCAGCACCCGGAAGTGCTGGCTCCAGAGCGGAATCTGGGTGTCCCACATGCCCAGGTCGGTACCCAGCGAGTTGGACAGGACCAGCACCGGGGCGTCATCCGGGCCATCGATCTGGTAATTCAAAACGCCATCGGCCAGTTGCAAGTGCGCCACAGCGGTCTCCTTCAGGCAGTAAAACGTTGATGTTCGGACACGGCGCGCGCCACCCAGACGCGGGCCTGGCCCAGGTAATGGGCAGGGTCGAGCAGGCGATCGAGTTCTTCGCCAGACAGCTCGGCGCTGACCTGCGGCTCGTCACCCAGCACGGCACGCAGGTGCCGCTGTTCGGCCACCGCGCGCTGGCAGCATTGTTCCAGCAGGTGGTGGGCACGGTCGCGACCCAGACGCTGGGCGAGGACGATGCTCACCGCTTCGGCCAGCACCAGGCCTTGTGTCAGGTCGAGGTTACGGCGCATGCGCGCGGCATCCACCTCCATGCCCTCGGCAATCACTTGAGCCTGGCGCAGGGCGCCAGAGACCAGGCAGCAGATATCCGGCAGGGTTTCCCACTCGGCATGCCATAAGCCCAGGCTGCGTTCGTGCTCCTGAGGCATGGCTGCGAACAGCGTCGACAGCAAGCCCGGCACGCGGGTCGCGGCACCGATCAACACGGCGGCACCCACCGGGTTGCGCTTGTGTGGCATGGTCGAAGAACCACCCTTACCCGGCGCAGAAGGCTCAAACACCTCCCCCGCCTCGGTTTGCATCAGCAAGCTGATATCACGGCCGAACTTGCCCAGGCTGCCGGCAACCAGGCCCAGTACCGAGGCAAACTCCACCAGGCGGTCGCGCTGGGTGTGCCAGGGCTGCTCGGGCAGGGTCAGCTTGAGCTGTTCGGCCAGCGCTTCGGCCACCGGCATCGCCTTGCTGCCCAAGGCCGCCAGGCTACCCGAAGCACCGCCGAACTGCAGGACCAGCAGGCGCGGGCGCAGTTCCTGCAGGCGCTGACGGTGGCGGGTCAAAGCCCCCAGTACACCGGCCAGTTTCATGCCCAGGGTCACCGGGGTGGCGTGTTGCAACCAGGTACGACCCACCAATGGTGTATCGGCGTGCTTCAAGGCCTGCTGCGATAGGGTATCGGCCAGCTTGCCGAGGTCGGCCTCGATCAAATCGAGGGCATCGCGCAGCTGCAGAACCAGACCAGTGTCCATCGCATCCTGGCTGGTGGCGCCAAGGTGCACATAGCGCTCAGCCTCAGGTACGCCAGTGGCGATCACCTTGCCCAACGCTTTCACCAGCGGAATGGCCGAGTTGCCGGCGGTGGCGATGGCATTGGCCAGCGCGCCAACGTCATAGCGCTCGGCCTGGCATGCCGCCTCGATGGCTGCTACCGCGCTGTGCGGTACCAAACCGGCAGAGGCTTCGGCACGGGCAAGCGCTGCTTCGAAATCCAGCATGCCCTGCAGGCGGCCACGGTCGGAGAAAATCTCGCGCATGGCCGGCGCGGTGAAATAGGCGTCGAACAGTTGGTTGCTCATGCAGCGTCCTTAGTCATCATGGTGCAGGTACGCCGCCTGCTTCGGCAGGCGCAGGCTGAACAGGAAGGCAATCGCCATCATCGCCGTGACGTACCAATAGAAAGTGTTTTCCATCCCCAGGGTTTTCAGGCCCAGGGCCACATACTCGGCCGAACCGCCGAATGCTGCGTTGGCCACCGCATAGGCCAGGCCAACACCCAGTGCACGCACCTGCGGCGGGAACATCTCAGCCTTCACCAGACCGCTGATCGAGGTGTAGAAACTGACGATACACAGGGCCAGGCTGATCAGCACGAAGGCCATGAACGGGCTGGTCACGGTTTTCAGTGCCATCAGCAGCGGCACGGTGCACAGGGTACCGAGGCCGCCGAACAGCAGCATCGAATTGCGCCGACCGATACGGTCGGACAGCATGCCGAAGAACGGCTGCAACACCATGAACAGGAACAACGCCCCGGTCATCACGTAGCTGGCGTTCTTGGCTGTCATACCCGCGGTGTTGACCAGGTATTTCTGCATGTAGGTGGTGAAAGTATAGAAAATCAGCGAGCCACCCGCGGTGTAGCCCAGTACCGTGATGAACGCCGCTGCGTGATTGCGGAACAGGCCTGCGATAGAACCTGCATCCTTGTCATTGCGGGCTTCGGCGCTACTGGTTTCGTGCAGCGAACGGCGCAACATCAGCGAGATCAGGGCGGCGATGGCCCCCACCACGAAGGGAATGCGCCAGCCCCAGGCCCGCAGTTCATCTTCAGTCAGCAGCTGTTGCAGGATCACCACGACCAGTACCGCCAGCAACTGGCCACCGATCAGCGTGACGTACTGGAACGAAGCAAAGAAGCCGCGCTGCCCCCGCAGTGCCACTTCACTCATGTAGGTAGCCGTGGTGCCGTACTCGCCCCCTACCGACAGCCCCTGGATCAGGCGAGCCAGCAATAGCAGCGCCGGGGCCCAGGTGCCGATGCTGGCATAGGTGGGCAGGCAGGCGATCATCAGGGAGCCGAAGCACATCATCAGCACCGAGATCATCAGGGAGTTCTTGCGACCATGGCGGTCGGCGAGGCGGCCGAAGATCCAGCCACCAATGGGGCGCATCAGGAAGCCTGCGGCGAATACACCTGCCGTGTTCAACAGCTGCACGGTGGGGTCGTCGGAGGGAAAGAAGGCCGGGGCAAAGTAGATCGCGCAGAAGGCGTAGACGTAGAAGTCGAACCATTCCACCAGGTTGCCTGACGAGGCACCGACAATAGCGAAGATGCGCTTGCTGCGTTCTTCGCCGGTGTAATAGGTTGAGGTCATGAGGGTTTCACTCCTGGAGGGTCCTAGGCAAGTCTAGACATACCTAGTAACACACTCGTTCCGCTATCTGGCGGGCAATTGGCCTTGTGTCTCACAGGACAGACCTCTTCGCGGGCAAGCCCGCCCCACAGGTGATTGCGTGGATCCCTGTAAGAGCGGGCTTGCCCGCGAAGCGGCCGGTACAGGTCAAACCCGCTCGATGGCCAGTGCCAGACCTTGGCCAACGCCCACACACATGGTCGCCAGGCCTTTACGCCCACCACTTTTCTCCAGTTGGTGCAGCGCAGTCAGCACCAGGCGCGCACCGCTCATGCCCAGCGGGTGGCCCAGGGCAATGGCGCCGCCATTAGGGTTTACCTGTGGTGCATCGTCAGCGACACCCAGCTCACGCAGCACTGCCAGGCCTTGACTGGCAAACGCTTCGTTAAGCTCAATCACATCGAAATCGCTTACCGGTACCCCAAGACGCTCGGTCAGCTTGCGCACCGCCGGCACCGGGCCAATGCCCATGACACGTGGAGCAACGCCGCCGCTGGCCATGCCCAGAACGCGGGCACGCGGGGTCAGGCCGTGTTTCTTCACCGCTGCGGCCGAGGCCAGGATCATCGCCGCAGCACCGTCGTTCACGCCCGAGGCGTTGCCGGCGGTGACCGTCTTGTCCGGGCCGTTGACCGGTTTGAGCTTGGTCAGCGCCTCCAGCGTGGTTTCCGGGCGCAGGTGTTCGTCACGTTCGACGATGATTTCGCCCTTCTTGTGAGCGATACGCACCGGCACAATTTCTTCGGCAAAGAAGCCGGCAGCCTGCGCAGCGGCAGCCTTCTGCTGGCTGCGCAAGGCGAAAGCGTCCTGGTCAGCACGCGAAACCTGATAGTCGTCAGCCACGTTGTCAGCGGTTTCCGGCATGGAATCCACACCGTACTGGCTCTTCATCAGCGGGTTGATGAAACGCCAGCCAATGGTGGTGTCTTCCAGCTTCATGTTGCGCGAATAGGCGCTTTCAGCCTTGCCCATGACGAACGGGGCGCGCGACATCGACTCGACGCCACCGGCAATCACCAGTTCCATCTCGCCGCTGGCGATGGCGCGAAACGCGGTGCCGACGGCATCCATGCCCGACGCGCACAGGCGGTTCAGGGTGACGCCCGGGATGCTTTCCGGCAGGCCGGCCAGCAGCAGTGCCATGCGGGCCACGTTGCGGTTGTCTTCACCGGCCTGGTTGGCGCAGCCGAAGAACACTTCGTCTACCTGGTCCCACTGCACGCCAGGGTTGCGCTCGATCAGCGCCTTCAGCGGCACGGCTGCCAGGTCGTCGGCCCGCACGCTGGCCAGGGCGCCGCCGAAGCGGCCGATCGGGGTACGGATGGCATCACAGATGAATACGTCGTGCATCAGGCTTCTCCTGCCAGCTGGCCATGGTCAGCGGCGGTACGGGCGTCGAGGTCACGCATGGCGGACGGCTCGATTGGGGTGAGTGTGGAAATGGTCTGCGCGTGGCATTTGGAGGCTCCTGGTCAGGGTGCTTCGATGAACCCAGATTAAGGAGACTGGTGGGCACCTTACAATCCGATAATCGACTATTTGTGCGATTAACGAACCATTTGTTGCGCAACTGCCCACGCCACCGCAGGGCAGTTGTGCGCCCTGATCGCAGCACAATGCCGCACCTGTCGGCGCGGCGTTGTGCTGTGAATGGGCCGTAACGCGGCCCTCGCCCTCAGGTTGCGTCGGCGTGGCTGACCAGCCCCTTGACCACCACACCCACAGTCGCCAGCGCCGCCGGCACCAGCAACGCCGTCAGCACCTGCTCGAAGCTCCAGCCCAGGCCCAGCAGCGTTGCACCACTCCAGGCCCCGAGAATCGCACCAAAGCGGCCAATACCCAGCATCCACGATACGCCTGTGGCTCGGCCCTGGGTGGGATAGAAGCGCGCCGCCAGCGATGGCATTGCCGACTGCGCACCGTTTACGCACATACCGGCGACAAGTACCAGGGTGGCTAGCACGGTGATGTTGCCCAGGCTCTGCCCCACTGCGTAGGCGAACACCCCGGCCAGCAGATAGAAAATGCCGATCACCTTGTGCGGATTGAAACGGTCCATGGCCCAACCCACGCCGACAGCACTTAGCACTCCGCCAAACTGGAACAGCGCGCCGATAAACGCGGCCTGTTCCATGCTCGCGCCGCTGTCACGCATCAGGGTTGGCAGCCAGCTGGTCAGGAGGTAGACGATCACCAGCCCCATGAAATAGGTCAGCCACAACAACACGGTGCCCAAGCCATAGGTGCCAGAGAAGATCACCGCGAACACATTGCGTGCAGCCACCGCCTTTTGCTCCGGCACGCTGAAACTGCCTGCCTCGGCGACCACTTGCGGGGCGATTGGCGACAAGGTCTTGCGCACCTTGTCGGTGCCGCGGTTGCGCACCACCAGGAACCGCGCCGACTCCGGCAGCCAGACCATCAGCACCAGCGCCAGCAGCAACGGCAGCACGCCACCGATGACCAGCAGGCTGTGCCAGCCGTAGGCCGGGATCATCTTGGCAGAAATGAAGCCACCACCCGCCATGCCCAGGTTGAAGCCACAGAACATGCTGGTCACCAGCAGCGACTTGAGGCGCTCCGGCGTGTATTCAGACAACAGCGTGGTAGCGTTGGGCATGCCTGCACCCAGGCCCAGGCCGGTCAGGAAGCGCAGTACCAGCAACTGGTCGACGTTGGTGGCATAGGCCGAGGCCAGGCTGAAGCCACCGAACACCAACACCGCCCCCACCAGCACGCCTTTGCGGCCGAAACGGTCAGCCAGCGGCCCGGAACCCAGGGCGCCGAACACCATGCCGATCAACGCGGCACTCATGACCGGCCCAAGGCTCGCGCGGTCGATCCCCCACTCTTGCGATAGTGCCGGGGCGATGAACCCCATGGCAGCGGTGTCCAGGCCGTCGAGGAAGACGATCAGGAAGCACAGCAATACGACCCGCCATTGATAACGGGACAGCGGCTGCTGATTGATGAATGACTGAACGTCGAGGCTTTTGCCGACGTTGGTTTGCGCTTGGTTCATTATTGTTATCCAGAATGTGGGGCACAGTCAGGCGATTGCACGCGGGTATCCGGTACAAGGGCGATGATTGGGGTATATGGCCTGGGTCAGCCTGGATATAACGATACTGCATGCGGGTGCGGCCGCAGCAGCGAAGTGACAGTATTCATGAGTGAGTGCCTCTAGTGTTTTTCTTGTTCGGTCGGCTAGCCGACCGTTGCGAGAGACATTAATCAGCCGGCCGAGGTGACGCAATTCACCCGGCACGACACTGTGCGTTTATCGCACAAGAAACGGTTTTGCCTGTTCTGATCCGGGGCCGCAACGTGCTCCCTGCGGTCTTAACCAAACAACTGGTGGCAAAGGTCCCGGCTGGCTGCCAGCAAAATCGGCAAGAACCGCTGCTCCAGTTCACTGCGGGTCACCCGCCCGACATGGGTACTGACGTTCAGCGCAGCCAATACCTGCCCCGAAGCGTCATACACCGGCACGGCAATCGATCGCAGCCCCTGTTCCAGTTCCTGATCTACCACGCACCAGCCCTGGGCGCGCACCTGCTGGATGCAGGCGAACAATGATTCGGGGTCATTCAGGGTGCGGCTGGTGCGCGCCTTGAGGTCGGCACGTTCCAGGTACTCACGCAGGCTGGTGTCGTCCATGGCCGCCAGCAGAATGCGCCCCATCGACGTGCAATAGGCCGGCAGGCGCCCGCCCACCGACAGATCAACCGAGATCAGACGCTCGACCGTGGCCGAACGGGCTATATAAAGGATGTCGTCGCCTTCGAGGGTGGCCATGTTAGCCGCCTCATGCAGCTGGTCGCTGATGCGGTCCAGGTACGGCTGGGCAGAAATTGCCAGCGGCGTCGACGACAGGTACGCATGCCCCAGGGTCAGCACTTTGGGCAGCAGCGAATAGGTACGCCCGTCGGTGGTGGCGTACCCCAGCTTGATCAACGTGTGCAGGCAACGTCGCACCGCCGCGCGAGGGATTTCGGTACGGTGGCTGATCTGGGCGATGGTCAGGTGGCGCTTGCGCTCCTGGAATGCCTGGATCACGGCCAGGCCACGTGCCAGCGAGGTCATGAAGTCCGGGTCACCGGTAAAGGCCTGGATGCGCTTGGCCGGGGAAGCCACGATCGGCGGCGCCATGGCAGCCGAAGCAGGTCGCGCCACCTCAGCATTGCCGGAATCGTTGCCCAGGGTTTCGTCACTCATCGCACACCTCAAAAAAAACACCGGTTCGTGCGATTATCGAACAAACGGCCGATAATCGCAATTGACCGCCGACACTTTTGCTTATACCTTTCCCATGCCACTTGTGGCTTCTTTGGAGAGACTGGTCAGGTACCCACCGTAGAAGTCCCCAGGCAACGGCCTCGCCTTTCGGCGAGGCCGTTTTTCATTACGGCCCGCCCTGACATTGCAACGAACTTCTATCCGTCCCTCCTTTCTAACTTGTACGAAAGGTCCCAACTGTTCGCGGGCACATCCTGCTACTTACGCCAGATGTTCTCAGGGTTGCGTAAATTAACGATGTTCGGCGAATTATCGGTTGCTATAATCGATTGCGCAGGCCCTCCGCTTACCGTGGTCATAGAACCTTCCGCTTTATCAAGCCGTTGCGGCCAGCAAGGCAAAATGCATGTTGCACAATGCATAACAACAGTCATTACACTTACTTCAGGTACTGCACGTGACGAAAGATGAACTGCGCGCGGAACTCGAGCGCCAGGCTGAACGTTACAAGGATGTTTATGGTGGCGAAGTCACCACATACGCCGCACAACCGGATCCGGAACGCAAACCCTGGCGCAAGCGTGCCAGCGTTCGCGACCAGGCCTTCAGCCAGGAACTGGAACGCATCGAAAAAGAACTGCGCAGCGACAATCCCTGAGCCTCGGGACCCTCTGCGCATCGTCGCCCGGCCTACCCGGGCGAGCTCGATCTTTACTGTCTGGCCGATGATGAAATGGAATCACACAAATTTCATACAGTCGTTTGAATTTTTGCAAAATGGATTTTTCTCAATATTTCGGCCTTTTTTCGCCATATTTTGTGATTTTTAGCCGCTATTTACCTTCCGTACCGCCCCCCTCTGCATGGCGCGCTTGCACCATGAAGACTGTCATCAGCCTGTTACAGGTGCATCGATTGCCAAGGTTTTCTGGCATAATCCCGCCCCCCTAAGACCCGCCAGACAACCTTCATGATCGATTTATTCAGCGGACTGGATGCCTGGGTGTTGGTGAGCCTGCTGCTCGCCTTGACCTTCGTACTCGCCTTCGAGTTCATCAATGGCTTTCATGACACCGCCAACGCGGTAGCTACCGTCATCTACACCAAAGCCATGCCGCCGCACCTCGCCGTGTTCTTCTCCGGCGTGTTCAACTTCCTTGGCGTTCTGCTTGGCGGTGTAGGGGTGGCCTATGCCATCGTGCACCTGTTGCCGGTAGAGCTGCTGATCAATGTGAACACCGGACACGGCCTGGCCATGGTCTTCTCGTTGCTGGCCGCGGCCATCACCTGGAACCTGGGCACTTGGTACTTTGGCATCCCTGCCTCCAGTTCGCACACGCTGATCGGCTCCATCCTCGGTGTCGGCCTGGCCAACGCCCTGATCAACGACATTCCGCTAGGCGACGGCGTCAACTGGCAGAAAGCGATCGATATCGCCATGTCGCTGGTGGTCTCGCCAATGGCCGGCTTTGCCGTTGCAGCCCTGGTGCTGATCGGCCTGAAATGGTGGCGCCCGCTGTCGAAGATGCACAAAACCCCGGAACAGCGCCGCAAGCTCGACGACAAGAAGCACCCACCCTTCTGGAACCGTCTGGTCCTGGTGGTTTCCGCCATGGGCGTTAGCTTCGTGCACGGCTCCAACGACGGCCAGAAAGGCATCGGCCTGATCATGCTGGTGCTGATCGGTATTGTCCCGGCCAAATTCGTACTCGACCTGAACAGCACCACCTACCAGATCGAACGTACTCGCGACGCCACCCTGCACATGAGCCAGTTCTACCAGCGTAACGCCGCCACCCTGGGCGAGTTCCTGGCACTGGGCAAGGCCAAGGCCAGCGATCTGCCGGAGCAGTTCAGTTGCAACCCGCAGCAGACCGAGCCGACCATTGCTGCGCTGCAGACCTCGCTGAAAGGCGTGACGGACTACCACAGCCTCGATGCCGAGAAGCGCGTTGAAGTGCGCCGCTACTTGTTGTGCCTGGACGACACGGCGAAGAAGGTTGGCAAGCTGCCAGGCCTGGACGCCCGTGAAAAGTCCGACCTTGAAAAACTGCGCAAAGATCTCACCGCCACTACCGAATACGCCCCGTTCTGGGTGATCGTGGCCGTCGCCCTGGCCCTTGGCCTGGGCACCATGGTTGGCTGGAAGCGTGTGGTGTTGACGGTGGGCGAGAAGATCGGCAAACAAGGCATGACCTATGCCCAAGGCATGTCGGCACAGATCACCGCAGCCTGCGCCATCGGCATGGCCAACGTCTTCGCCCTGCCAGTGTCGACCACCCACGTGCTGTCGTCCGGCGTGGCCGGCACCATGGTCGCCAACAAAAGTGGCCTGCAAGGCGGCACCGTGAAGACCATCCTGCTGGCATGGGTCCTGACCCTGCCTACCTCGATGGGCCTGGCGGCCGGCCTGTTCTGGCTGGCGTCCAAAGCCATTGGCTGAGTGACACCGCAATGAATGAAGGCGCCCTCGGGCGCCTTTTTCATAGCCGTTATGCCTGCGCCGCCTTGTTCTTTGCCGGAGCAGCCTTGTGCTACCAAGGGTATGGAAGCGGCGCAGGAAGACTACCTTTTCTTGCCCCCTAACAACGACCCCATCAACCCGCGCACCAACTGCCGTCCCAACTGGTTAGCTGCCTGGCGCACTGCCGACTTGATCGCCTGCCCCGCTGCACTCTGCAAGAACTCACCCGCTTTGTCGGCAAAACTCTCTTCATCCGCCTTCGGTTGTGGCGCCGGTTCCACCGGCTCGCCCTTACGCTGGCTCAGCATTTCATAGGCAGACTCACGGTCCACCGGTTTGTCATAGCGCCCCGCCAATGGCGAAGCGGCAATCAGCGCACTGCGCTCAGCCGCACTCAGGGGCCCGATACGCGACTGCGGCGGTGCAACCAGCACCCTCTGCACCATGGCCGGCGTGCCCTTCTCTTGCAACGTACCCACCAGCGCTTCGCCAATACCCAGTTCGGTCAGCACCGCCAGGGTGTCGAACGTTGGGTTGGGACGGAAACCATCGGCTACCGCCCGCAGCGACTTCTGCTCCTTGGCCGTGAACGCCCGCAAGCCGTGCTGAATGCGCAAGCCCAACTGGGCCAGCACCGCGTCGGGCAAGTCACCCGGCGACTGGGTAACGAAATAGACCCCCACCCCCTTGGAGCGGATCAGCCGGACCACTTGCTCAAGACGGTCCTGCAACGCCTTGGGCGTGCCGTTGAACAGCAAGTGTGCTTCATCGAAGAACAGCGCCAGCACCGGTTTGTCGGCATCACCGCGCTCGGGCAACTGCTCGAACAATTCGGCCAGCAGCCACAACAGGAACGTCGCGTACACCTTGGGTGCTTCGTGCACCAATCGGCTGGCATCGAGCAGGTGGATACGTCCACGGCCATCCGGATCAGGGCGTAGCAGATCCTCCAGTTGCAATGCCGGCTCGCCAAACAGTGCCTCGGCGCCCTGCTGCTCCAAGGTAGCGAGCCGGCGCAACAAAGCCTGGGTGGAGGCCGTGGTCATCAGCGCGCTGTCTTCGCCGAGCAACTGCGGGTTGTCCTTCAGATGCGCCAGCAGGGCCTTGAGGTCTTTGAGGTCCAGCAGCAGCAGGCCTTCGCGATCGGCCACCTTGAATGCTGCATACAGCGCCGCCTGCTGGCTGTCGGTCAGTTCCAGCAAGTTGCCCAGCAACAACGGCCCCATTTCACTGAGGGTGGTGCGCAGCGGGTGGCCAGACTGCCCGGCGATATCCCACAAGGTCACCGGGTAAGCCCTGGGCGTATGCCCCAGCCACGGCATGCCGGCGATGCGCTCAGCCACCTTGCCCTGTGGCGCACCGGCAGTACCCAGGCCACAAAGGTCGCCTTTGACGTCCGCGGCGAACACCGCCACCCCTGCGTCGCTGAACACCTCCGCCAGGCGCTGCAGGGTGACGGTCTTGCCAGTACCGGTTGCGCCAGCCACCAGACCGTGGCGGTTGGCCAGGCGCATTGCTTGCCCGACTGGCTGGCCATCCGGGCCCGCGCCTACAACGATGGTCGAAAATTCCGACATCTCTTTAATCCTCTGCTCAAGCTTTAGCTTAATTCGGCCGATACCTGTGGGTGTTATTCGCCTTAATAGAGAGGAACAGCCGAAAAGGGACTTTTCAGGATGTTGCACAACCTACGGCTCCACTCGTGCGAACGCCTGATATAAAACCTTAGCGGAACCGATTACGCCATGAACAAAAGCCTTCGTTTCAGCCACAAGATTCTTTTGGCGGCATCACTGATCGTGATACTCGCCTTCAGCCTTTTCACCCTCTACAACGATTACCTCCAGCGTAATGCGATCCGCGAGGACCTGGAAAACTATCTGGCTGAAATGGGCACCTCCACGTCGACCAACATTCGCAACCTGTTCGAGGGCCGGATAAAACTGGTGGAGAACCTGGCGCAGAACATTGCCCAGGACCCGGCCAACGCCGAAACCCTGATGGGTCAGAATGCGCTGATATCCAGCTTCCTCACGGTCTACCTGGGCAAAGTCGACGGCGGTTTCAGCGTGCGCCCGGACGCGAAGATGCCCGACGGCTACGACCCGCGCACCCGCCCTTGGTACAAGGACGGCATGAACGCCAGCGGCGCGACGCTGACCGAACCCTACATCGACATGACCACCAACAAGATGGTCATCGGCATCCTCAGCAAGGTCTCCAGCAGCGTTGGCGTGGTCGGCGGCGACCTGGCCCTGGACGGTCTGGTGCAGATCATCAACTCGCTGAACTTCGGCGGCATGGGATACGCCTTCCTGGTCAACGACCAGGGCAAGATCCTGGTGCACCCGGATAAGGATCTGGTCATGAAGTCGCTGTCGGACCTGTTCCCGCAGCGCACGCCGAAACTGACCGGTGAGCTGACCGAAGTGCAAAGCGATGGCCAGACCCGCCTGCTGACCTTCAGCCCGATTACCGGCCTGCCGTCGGCAAACTGGTACATCGGCCTGTCGGTGGACAAGGACAAGGCCTTCTCGATGCTCAGCACCTTCCGCACCTCTGCGGTGATCGCCACGGTGGTGGCAGTGGTGATCATCATCGGCCTGCTCGGCTTGCTGATCCGCGTGTTGATGCAGCCGCTGCACACCATGACCCGTGCCATGGAAGACATTGCCGAAGGTGAAGGCGACCTGACCAAGCGCCTGCACATCCACAACCACGACGAATTCGGTGTTCTCGGCAACGCCTTCAACCGCTTCGTCGAGCGCATTCACAGCAGCATTCGCGAAGTGTCCTCGGCCACCGAGCAGGTCAACGAAGTGGCCCTGCGGGTGATCAGCGCTTCGAACTCGTCGATGACCAACTCCGACGAGCAGTCCAACCGCACCAACAGTGTCGCCGCCGCCATCAATGAATTGGGCGCTGCGGCTCAGGAAATCGCCGGCAACGCCGCCCAGGCTTCGCAGCACGCAAGCTCCGCGCGCCTGTTGGCCGAAGAAGGCCAGCAAGTGGTCGAGCGCAACATTGCCGCGATGAACCGCCTGTCCGACCTGATCGTCACCTCCAGCGCGCACATCGAAACACTGAACAGCAAGACCGTGAATATTGGCCAGATCCTGGAAGTGATCACCAGCATTTCCCAGCAGACCAACCTGCTGGCGCTGAACGCCGCCATCGAAGCGGCCCGCGCCGGTGAGGCCGGGCGTGGCTTTGCCGTGGTCGCCGACGAGGTGCGCAATCTGGCGCACCGCACCCAGGAGTCGGCGCAGCAAGTGCAGACCATGATCGAAGAGCTGCAGGTCGGTGCCCGCGAGTCGGTCGACACCATGGACCAGAGCCAGCGCCACAGCCAGGACAGCATGCAGATCGCCAACCAGGCGGGTGAGCGACTGGACAGCGTTACCGTGCGCATTGGCGAGATCGACGGCATGAACCAGTCGGTGGCCACTGCCACCGAAGAGCAGACCGCCGTGGTCGAGGCGATCAACATGGACATCAACGAGATCAACATGCTCAACCAGGAAGGCGTGGAGAACCTGCAAGCAACCCTGCGCGCCTGCTCCGACCTCGAGCAGCAGGCTGGCCGCCTGAAGCACCTGGTGGGCAGCTTCCGTATCTGATAGAGGCTACACCTTCGCCTGGCACAGCCTCTGCGCTGCGCCAGGCATTGCGCACTCCCCTCCTCTCAAACCGATCGAACAAACTATCCTTCAGATAGGTCCACCTTTAGGCATTTCATCGCCGGCATTTCAACGCCGGATGACAGACCCGAAGACGATCCCGGAGGGATGCTGATCGTGCACATCGCCGACATCACCATGTTCTACGCCCCGGCCAGCGGTGGCGTACGTACCTATCTTGATGCCAAACATCACCGTCTCGACGCCATTCACGGCGTACGCCACAGCCTGTTGATTCCCGGTGCCAGCGCCCAACACGGCGATGGCATCTATCAGGTACCTGCGCCGCCCTTGCCGTTTGGCAAGGGCTACCGCTTTCCGGTACGCCTGGCCCCCTGGTGCAATACACTGCGCACGCTCAAACCCGACCTGATCGAAGTTGGCGACCCCTACCTGACCGCCTGGGCGGCGCTCGAAGCGCGGCGCCAGCTCGACGTGCCAGTGATCGGTTTCTACCATTCCGACCTGCCGTTACTGGTCAGCAACCGCATGGGCAACTGGTTCGCACCCAATGTCGAGGCCTACGTCAGCAAGCTATACGGCAATTTTGATCGGGTACTGGCCCCCAGCCAGGTGATGGCCGACAAACTACGCCGCTTGGGCGTGCGCGATGTCCATGTGCAGCCGCTGGGCGTTGACCTTGCCACTTTCCACCCCTCCCGGCGCGACCCACATGTACGTGCCGAACTGGGCATTGCCGACACCAGCCGCCTGTTGATCTTTGCTGGCCGCGGCTCGCGGGAAAAGAACCTGCCGGTGCTGCTTGACTGCATGCAGCAACTCGGCGACCCCTACCACCTGTTACTGGTGGGCTCGAACATGCCGGCCAGCGTGCCGCACAACGTCAGTGTCATCGATCACTTCTGCCCGGCTGCCGAGGTGGCCCGGCTGATCGCCAGCGCCGATTTGCTGGTGCATGCTGGCGACCAGGAAACATTCGGCCTGGTCATCCTCGAAGCCATGGCCAGCGCCACACCCGTGGTGGCCGTGCGCGCCGGTGCGTTCCCTGAAATCATCAACGAACAGTGTGGCCGCCTGTGCACGCCCAACGATGGTCGGGCCATGGCGTGCGCCGTGCGCGAGGCATTCGAGGCAGGTATCCGCGAGCTCGGCGTGCAGGCCCGTCACCATGTAGAGCAACATTATTCATGGGATAACGTGGTAGCTGGCCTGCTCCAGCACTACCAGGCCGTGCTCGGCCACCAGCCGCAGGTGCGCGCCCATGCTTGAGCCTTCCGCCAGCCAACGCAGCCTCATGCTGGTGTTGCATGATGTTGCCCCGGAAACCTGGCCGGACTATGAACCGTTCGTAGAGGCCGTCGACGCGCTGGGCAACGTGCCAATGACATGGCTGGTGGTCCCGGATTTCCATCGACGTAATCCGCTGCACCAGGCGCCTTCGTTCTGCCGTCTGCTGGACCAACGCCTCGCCAAAGGCGACGAACTGGCGCTTCACGGCTATGCCCATGCTGACGAAGGCCCCGTACCGCGCAGCCCCATCGACTACTTCATGCGGCGCATTTATACCCATGAAGGCGAGTTCTACAGCCTTGATGAGAACGAAGCGCTTACCCGGCTACAGGAGGGCCTGGCACTGTTCGAGGACCAAGGGTGGCCTGTGGCAGGGTTTGTCGCACCGGCCTGGCTCATGAGCCAGGGCACGCGGCAAGCGCTGTGCCGCCTGCCACTGAAATACACCAGTACACCGCAGCATCTGTACCGCTTGCCGGACTTTACGGCCATTGATGCGCCAGGCCTGGTCTGGAGCGCGCGCAGCGCATGGCGTCGCAAACTGTCCCGCACGCTGTGCGACTGGCAATGCCAGCGCTGGCGAGGCGCGAGCACGTTGCGCTTGGGGCTGCACCCTGTAGACATGCGCCATCGCTCATCCCGTGACTATTGGTTGCGCACGCTGGAGAGACTGTTGAAGGATGGCCGCGAACCGCTGACCAAATCTGCCTGGCTGGAGCGCCAGGGGGCAGCATGAAGCGCTGGGTCTGGCTGGCGTTGGCATTGCTGGGTGCAGCGCTGGTGCCAGCGTTGCTGGGCGGTAGCGAGCTGCTGCCGAGGCTGAGCCGGTTCGACCCGCACCTGCTGCTCATGCTGCTAGGCATGATTATGTTGTGCTGGGTCATCAATGCGCTGCGCCTGCGCCTGTTGCTGGGTGAGCAGGCAAAACAGTTGAGCCATGCTCGCAGCCTGGGCGTGGTCATGGCCACCGAGTTTGCCATCTGCACCACCCCTGGCGGCAGTGGTGGGCCGCTGACCCTGATGGCCCTGCTGGCGCGAGACCGCATCCGCCCGGCACGCAGCGGCGCCGTTTTTGCCATGGACCAGTTGAACGACCTGGTGTTCTTCTTTTGCGCAATGCTGGCGATTGCCGGCTACGCGCTGTTCCACAGCCTGGGCCGCAGCCAGGAAAGCATGTTGCTTGGCAGTGCGTTACTGCTGTGCACAGCGCTGGCCGGGGTGATCGGGCTGTTGCGCTACCGGCGCCCGATAATGCGCATGAACGGCAGGCTGTTGCAGCGCATGGGGATGGGCCAGCCGCGCAAACGTCGCTGGGCGCGCAAACTGCTGCACTTCGTCGCAGCACTGGCGCAGACCTGGCGCCTGCCCAAGCGCAGGCTGAGCCTGGTGTTCACCCTGACCTGCATCCATTGGGGGCTGCGCTACAGCGTCTTGTACCTGGTGCTGCGGGGCTTGGGGGTAGACCTGCACTGGATTCCCAGCTTCCTGGTGCAGATGCTGTCGCTCAGCGCCGGCCAGTTCAGTCTGCTGCCTGGCGGCGCCGGGGCCGCCGAGCTGACGTCGGCCAGCCTGTTGACACCCTTGGTGGGCAGCTCGACCGCAGCTGCGGCAATCCTGATATGGCGGGCGGTTACGTACTACTTTTATCTGCTGGCTGGGGGGCCGGTGTTTGTGTGCCTGCTGGGACGTCCGTTGCTGGAGCGCTGGCGGCGTCAGGCGGGTTGAGCTGTTGCCAGAGTTCGGCGGCGCCGGGGAAGTCGGTGCCATCCGTGTCATCCAGGGCTTCAGGGTCGTAGCGGGCCAGGCAGCCTTCGCCAATAGTCGGTGGAGGTGAGGCGAAGGGGTTGTTGCGTTGCTTGGTCATTGCCGTTTCACCCAAGATTGCCGGGGCGCTCTGCGCCCCTGTCGCGACAGGGCTGCGCAGCAGCCCGGAATCTCACAGCAAGCCGGACGGTGTCAGTCGAACACCACAGTCTTGTTACCATGCACCAGCACACGGTCCTCCAGGTGATAACGCAGGCCACGGGCCAACACCATCTTCTCCACATCACGGCCAAAGCGGACCATGTCCTCGATGCTGTCGGCATGGCTGACACGCACGACATCCTGCTCGATGATCGGGCCGGCATCCAGCTCTTCGGTGACGTAGTGGCACGTCGCGCCGATCAGCTTCACCCCACGCAGGGCGGCCTGGTGGTATGGCTTGGCGCCGACGAACGACGGCAGGAAGCTGTGATGGATGTTGATCACCTTCTCGGCATAGTCCCGGCACAGTTGTGGCGGCAGGATCTGCATGTAGCGGGCCAGCACCACGACGTCGGCCGCATGCTCCTGCACCAGACGCGACACCTCGGCAAAGGCCGGAGCCTTGTCTTTGGGGTCGACCGGTACATGGAAGAATGGAATACCGTGCCACTCGACCATGCTGCGCAGGTCGTTGTGGTTGGAAATGACGCAAGGGATCTCGCAGTCCAGCTCATCGGTGTGCCAGCGGTGCAGCAAGTCTGCCAGGCAGTGCGACTCACGGCTGGCCATCAATACCACGCGTTTTTTCTGAGCCGAGTCGGTAATGCGCCAGGTCATGGAGAACTCTTCGGCGATCGGCGCAAACGCCTCACGGAAGGCTTCTATACCGAACGGCAGCGATTCAGCGCGGATTTCATGACGCATGAAGAACCAACCGCTCTGCTCATCGGAGTGGTGGCTGGCTTCGTTGATCCAGCCATTGTACAAGGCCAGGAAATTACTGACTTTCGCCACGATGCCTACACGGTCGGGGCAGGCGATCACCAGACGATAGGTGCGCATGAATGAGACTCCAGAACTTCGCAAAGGCGCCTATTCTAGCGGTCCGCCAGAAAAAACGCAGTATTGATCGTTGCCGCGATGGCATATGCAAGCCCGAAAACGCCACACGGGCGCTGCCTCACAGACAAGAGGAAACGCACGGGGCATATGTAAAATTTTGTTCACGTAGAGAAATGCTGTCACAGCTTAATTAACAGTTAATTGCCCAATCTTATGTTTACTTGCGAGTATGGGCTGTCTATTATTGCCCCACACATTTCTGAACACGCATTAAGGAACACTCCATGTCCCTGATCAACGAGTACCGCGCCACCGAAGAAGCCATCAAGGAACTTCAGGCCCGCCTGGCCAATCTGTCGCAGGATGACAAGCTGAAGAAAGAACTGGAGTTCGAAGGCAAACTGCGCACACTGATGGGCGAGTACTCCAAGTCGCTGCGCGACGTGATTGCCCTGCTCGATCCAGAGTCGAAACTGAGCAAGGCACCACGTGGTTCGGTCAAGACTACCGCCACCAAGCGCGCACGCAAGGTCAAGCAATACAAGAACCCGCACAACGGTGAAGTGATCGAAACCAAAGGCGGCAACCACAAGACCCTGAAAGAGTGGAAAGCCACTTGGGGCGGCGACGTGGTTGAAAGCTGGGCAACCCTGCTGGACTGATTATCCGCATACGCCCTATTGCTTCGCACAACAAAAACGCCGGCACATTGCCGGCGTTTTTGTTTACCTGCCATCAGCCGATGGAATAGTGTTCCTGCAATTGTCGAGCATGCAGTTGCCAGGCCTCCAACACTCGCCTGCCTGCCTCGTCGGCGCCCTCCCAGGCTTGCTGGCGCGCCTTTTCGAAGTCGCCCAAGGTATTCGGCGCCCCCCACTGCGGATCGCTCAGGCGCTGTTGGCAGAAGCCATACCAACGTTGCCGCTCTTCGCCGGTCAAGGTTTCAGGGAAGTTACGTGCCCGGTAGCGGAACAACAGCTCCGGCAAACGAGGATCATCGAACATCCAGTGGCCATGGCTCAACTGCGCCGGTTCCAGCGCCCGAACTTGCTCGCATAAGCGCCGGTCGCGGTCACCTATAAAACCCTCATACAACTGCTGTTCCGGGTCCTCACTCGGGGAGAACTCGTCCTTGCCATAGATGTGCTCCAGCTTTTCTTGCCATTGCGCCTGTTGATTGGCCAATTGTTCGCCGCGCGATTGTAACAACGTCAAGTCCAGGCCCAATCGTTGTTGATCGACCGGGCGCAATACCGACAGCGGTGCCACTACCGGGCAACGATTGATCTGCACCAATTTGAGCGGTACCGGTAATTCACCTTCGGCCAATTCATCATGCCGGGTGTACAAGCGCTGACGCAAAACTTCAGCACTTTCCCGCAGTAACGGTAGGGTTTCCTGATGCAGGTCGCAGACAATGAGTGCATTGCGATTACGCGGGTGCCAGGCCAGTGGCAATACGACCCCCAGGTAATTGCGCGCCGCCGAAAAACGCCCGGATATATGCACCAGTGGCTGCAACAAACGGATCTGCTCCATCACTTTATGCTTGCTGCGCAGCTGAAACAGCCAGTCATACAACTTGGGTTGTTTCTGCCGAATCAGGCGAGCCAAGGCAATGGTCGCCCGCACGTCGGAAAGCGCTTCGTGGGCATGACCGTGGTCAATGCCATTGGCCTTGCTCAGCAGTTCCAGACGCAGGCTGGTGCGCCCGTCCTGCTGTGGCCATTGAATGCCTTCCGGGCGCAAGGCATAGGCGGTGCGCACAATGTCGATCAGGTCCCAGCGGCTATTGCCTCCCTGCCATTCACGGGCATAGGGGTCGAAAAAGTTGCGGTAAAGGCTGTAGCGGGTCACTTCATCGTCGAAGCGCAGGGTGTTGTAGCCGGCACCACAGGTGCCCGGTTGCGCCAGCTGGGCATGCACCCGAGTCATGAACTCGGCTTCGCACAGGCCCTGCTCCGCCAGCAGTTGCGGCGTGATGCCTGTCACCAGGCAGGCCGCCGGGTGCGGCAGGATGTCGTCCGACGGTCGGCAATAAAGGCTGATTGGTTCGTCGATTTCGTTGAGGTCGAAGTCAGTGCGCAGGCCGGCCACCTGCAGCGGCCGATCGCAGCGCGGGTTGATGCCGGTGGTTTCATAGTCGTGCCAGAAAATGCTGGAGGTCACGGGGTCGTCCTGTATCGAGGTCGACCCGATTCTAGCGCGATTCTGAAAAATGAACGTTCAGACGGGAGCGTTGGCGGGGCGGAAACTGAAATAGTCGCGCAACGAACGTACGAAATCATCGTACTCGCGCGGAGACTGCAGCAGCATGAAGCCCGAATCGTAGTGCCCAGGCGTCTGGTCCTCGCGGCACCACAGGCAACTGGCAGTGAGGTTGACGAACTGGTGCCCGCCGCCAGGCAGGGGCATACGCAGTTGCAGCTCGTAATCGGGCCCGACCAACACGGGCAGCTGGCTGATGACCATCAACCCATTTTCAGAGGCATTGCCTAGCTGACCGATCTCCTGACCGGTAAAGCGATTGAACACCTTGAGGACACAAGGTAATTGATGACGTTCGATGTGGCGCTTGTTGAACATGATCGCGAGTGTATTCCGTACCTGATGCCAGGAATACAAGGTACTGGCGGTTGTTGTAACAGCTGAGTTACAGATTAGCGCAGCGCGCGCAGCAAATCTCGTGAAATAAACCACACCTTTGTGTTAGCGCCAAGGTACGGTCGTCACCGGGTTGGCCACGGCCGTTTCTGCGCCGCGCAAATGGCCGAGTTTTTCCAGGGTCTGCAGGCGCGCTCGGGCGCGATAGGCATATTCGTTGCCCGGGTATTGCTGGATCAGGTACTGATAGGTCTGCGCCGCGTCCACGTACAACGCCTGACGCTCCAGGCACTGGCCGCGCAGCAGGGACACTTCGGGGTGGATGAACGGCCGAGCACGGCTGGTGCGATCAACCTGCGACAGTTCGAGCATGACCCGTGCGCAATCGCCGCGGTCGTAGGCGCGGTAGGCATTGTTCAGGTGGTGGTCCATGGACCAGCGGGTGCAGCCGACGGCGCTGGCGGCCAGGGCTAAAACGATCAGGGCTCGCATGGGGATCTCCTTTGATGCCAGTGTATCGGCGTTTGCCTGCAAATCTTCACACCCTTTTGCAAGGATACCCTGCCCCGTTCAAATGCCACCCTGCCTTGGTTGCAGGTAGTGCAACGGAACAATGACTACAGCGAGATTCAGGAGTAGCCTTTCGCTGCGCTTCACTATAGGAGTCTGTGCATGAGCATCCGCCGCACCAAAATCGTCGCCACCCTTGGCCCCGCCAGCAACTCGCCGGAAGTGATCGAACAACTGATCCTCGCCGGCCTGGACGTGGCACGTCTGAACTTCTCCCACGGCACGCCGGACGAGCACAAGGCCCGCGCGCGCCTGATCCGTGACATCGCCGCCAAGAACGGCCGCCATGTTGCACTGCTGGGCGACCTGCAGGGTCCGAAGATCCGCATCGCCAAGTTCGCCAACAAGCGCATCGAACTGAAGATCGGTGACAAGTTCACCTTCTCCACCGCCCACCCGCTGACCGAAGGCAACCAGGACATCGTCGGTATCGACTACCCCGACCTGGTCAAGGACTGCGGCGTTGGTGACGAACTGCTGCTCGACGATGGCCGCGTGGTCATGCGCGTCGAAACCGCCACTGCAGACGCCCTGCACTGCGTGGTGATCATCGGTGGCCCGCTGTCGGACCACAAAGGCATCAACCGTAAGGGTGGTGGCCTGACCGCACCGGCCTTGACCGAAAAAGACAAGGCCGACATCAAACTGGCTGCGGAAATGGACCTGGACTACCTGGCCGTGTCCTTCCCGCGTGACGCCAGCGACATGGAATACGCGCGCAAGCTGCGTGATGAAGCCGGCGGCAGCGCCTGGCTGGTGGCCAAGATTGAGCGCGCCGAAGCAGTTGCCGATGACGAGACCCTCGACAAGCTGATCGCCGCCTCCGACGCTGTGATGGTTGCCCGTGGTGACCTGGGCGTGGAAATCGGCGACGCCGAGCTGATCGCTATCCAGAAGAAGATCATCCAGCACGCCCGCCGCAACAACAAGGCCGTGATCGTGGCGACCCAGATGATGGAGTCGATGATCCAGAACCCGATGCCGACCCGCGCGGAAGTGTCCGATGTGGCCAACGCCGTGCTGGACAACACCGATGCGGTGATGCTGTCGGCCGAAAGCGCCGCCGGTTCCTACCCGATCGAAGCTGTCCAGGCCATGGCACGCATCTGCCTGGGTGCCGAAAAGCACCCGACCAGCCAGAAGTCCAGCCATCGCCTGCACACCACCTTCCAGCGCTGCGACGAAAGCATCGCCTTGGCGGCCATGTACACTGCCAACCACTTCCCGGGCGTAAAGGCGATCATCGCCCTGACCGAAAGCGGCTACACCCCGCTGATCATGTCGCGCCTGCGTTCGCATGTACCGATCTTCGCCCTGTCGCCGCACCGCGCCACCCAGGCGCGCGCCTCGATGTTCCGTGGCGTGTACCCGATTGCCTTCGACCCGGCCGCGCTGCCGGCCGACAAGGTGAGCCAGGCGGCGGTCGACGAGCTGCTCAAACGTGGCTTGGTGGAGCAAGGTGACTGGGTGATCCTGACCAAGGGTGACAGCTACCACACTATCGGTGGCACCAACGGCATGAAGATCCTGCACGTCGGTGATCCGCTGGTCGGTTGATCCACGCTTTTCACAGCACAAGGCTCAAGCGCAGCCTTGTGCTGCGAAGATGGCCCGACAGGAATAACAAAAAGCCCCGGTTCTCGCGAACCGGGGCTTTTTGATGGTGCAGGTGGTAAGGCTGGCTTACATCATGCCGCCCATGCCACCCATGCCGCCCATATCAGGCATGCCAGCAGCTGGCTTGTCTTCCGGCAGGTCGGCAACCATGGCTTCGGTGGTGATCATCAGACCGCCGATCGAAGCAGCAGCTTGCAGCGCCGAGCGAGTAACCTTGGCTGGGTCCAGGATACCCATCTCGATCATGTCGCCGTATTCACCGGTAGCGGCGTTGTAGCCGAAGTTGCCCGAACCTTGCTTGACCTTGTCAGCAACCACGCTTGGCTCATCACCGGCGTTGGCAGTGATCTGGCGCAGCGGGGATTCAACAGCGCGACGCAGCAGCGCGATACCGACGTTCTGGTCTTCGTTGTCGCCTTTCAGGTCGACGATGGCCGCCAGGGCACGAACCAGGGCAACACCACCGCCAGGCACCACGCCTTCTTCAACGGCTGCACGGGTAGCGTGCAGGGCGTCTTCAACGCGGGCTTTCTTCTCTTTCATTTCAACTTCGGTGCCGGCACCCACCTTGATCACGGCAACACCGCCAGCCAGCTTGGCCAGACGCTCTTGCAGCTTCTCACGGTCGTAGTCCGAGGAAGTTTCCTCGATCTGGGCACGGATCTGCTTGACGCGTGCTTCGATCTCGGTGTCAGCGCCAGCACCGTCGATGATGGTGGTGTTTTCCTTGGACAGGATGACGCGCTTGGCGTTACCCAGGTGCTCCAGGGTAGCGGTTTCCAGGGACAGGCCGATTTCTTCGGAGATGACCTGGCCGCCAGTCAGGACGGCGATGTCCTGCAGCATGGCCTTGCGGCGATCGCCGAAGCCCGGAGCCTTGACTGCAGCAACCTTGACGATGCCGCGCATGTTGTTGACTACCAGGGTAGCCAGCGCTTCACCTTCGACGTCTTCGGCAACGATCAGCAGTGGGCGGCCCGCCTTGGCAACGGCTTCCAGAACTGGCAGCAGCTCACGGATGTTGGAGATTTTCTTGTCGACCAGCAGCAGCAGCGGGCCTTCCAGCTCGGCAACCATGGTGTCCGGCTTGTTGACGAAGTACGGCGACAGGTAGCCGCGGTCGAACTGCATGCCCTCTACGACGGACAGTTCGTTTTCCAGGCCCGAGCCTTCTTCAACGGTGATCACGCCTTCTTTACCGACTTTTTCCATGGCTTCGGCGATGATTTCACCGATGGAGTTGTCGGAGTTGGCAGAGATGGTACCTACCTGGGCGATGGCCTTGGAGTCGGCGCATGGCTTGGACAGGTTCTTCAGCTCGGCAACGACGGCAGCAGTGGCCTTGTCGATACCGCGCTTCAGGTCCATCGGGTTCATGCCGGCAGCGACGGCTTTCAGGCCCTCGTTGACGATGGCCTGAGCCAGAACGGTAGCGGTGGTGGTGCCGTCACCGGCAGCGTCGTTGGCCTTGGAAGCAACTTCCTTGACCAGCTGGGCGCCCATGTTTTCGAAAGCGTCTTTCAGCTCGATTTCTTTGGCGACGGAAACGCCGTCCTTGGTGATGGTCGGCGCGCCGAAGCTCTTGGCCAGTACCACGTTACGGCCTTTCGGGCCCAGGGTCGCTTTTACCGCGTCAGCCAGAACGTTGACACCAACCAGCATTTTCTTACGAGCGGAATCACCAAATTTTACGTCTTTAGCAGCCATGATCGTTTAATCCTTGAAAAACTTTGGAGTAACGGGAAGTCGGGGAAATCAGCCTTCGACAACGGCGAGGATTTCGTTCTCGGCCATGACCAGCAGGTCTTCGCCATCGACTTTCACGGTGTTGCTGCCCGAGTACGGGCCGAAAACCACTTTGTCACCCACTTTCACGGCCAGCGCGCGAACTTCGCCGTTGTCCAGGACGCGACCGGTGCCGACGGCTACAACTTCGCCGCGGTTTGGTTTTTCAGCGGCCGAACCCGGCAGGACGATACCGCCAGCGGTTTTCGATTCTTCTTCGCTGCGACGGATGACTACGCGGTCATGCAGAGGACGAAGTTTCATTGTCGATCTCTCCCAAATTGTGGTTTTCATCGGCCGGTTCGACACCGGCGGTTTTGATGCTGTCCGGCGTTGCCGGGGGTGGCCCGCTGTGAGCGAACCACCTGTGTAATGTCTGGTGTTGCCACCAGAAACCTTGCGGTGACCACATACATGAGGCCGCCACATCCAATTACAAGGCTCGAGATAGAAAATTTTTCATCAGGCCAAAAAAAACCGGGGCCGCTTTCGCGGCCCCGGTCCTTCTTACTTGTCGCGGCGCTCGTACTCACCTTCGATCACGTTCGGGCGGTGGCCGCCATCACGCGGCTGCGCCTGGAAGGGGTCATCCTGGAATGCACGCTGGCGCATGGCCTGGGCCTCGGCACGCTCGCGCATCTTGCGCGCCGCCATGCGGCGGGTGAATGGCAGCAGGCACAGCACACCCAGCACGTCGCTGATGAAGCCGGGCAGCAACAACAAGCCACCACCCACGGCCAGCATCATGCCCTGGAACATGTCCTCGGCGGGCAATTCACCGCGCTGCAGGCTTTCACGGGCGCGCAATGCAGTCGCCAGGCCGGCCACCCGCATGACCAGTACGCCCAGGGCGGAGCCGGCGATGATCAGCAGCAACGCCGGGAAGAAACCGATTGCCGCGCTGACCTTCACGAAGACGAACAGCTCCAGCACAGGAAAAATCAGAAACAGCAGTAGAAAAGCACGCATCAAGGGTTCCTCGACGGAAGATAACCTTCCAATAAGACCTCAAATGGATGCCTGCGCTCCAGATTTCAACCCTCGGCTTGCACCACAAGCGGCCAATTGTCGGCGCGAGCCAGCAAAACCAAGGCCTCGCGGACTTGTGTCGGCGTGTTGCAAGTAGTGGGGAAAGGCAACCAGTGCACTCCCTGGCCGATGCGCAGGTGCATGCCTTCACTGTCTACCCCAACCATCTGCGCCGATACGTGCTGTGGCAACCCGGTCAATTCGACGTAGTGGGCAATGGCACTGGCGTGATCGCTGTTCATGTGTTCGATCATACTCCCCTCGGCCTTGCCCGCGAACGGGTTGGCCAAGGTCACATGATCAAGCCAGTGGATCGCACCGAAGCCGCCGATGTAGCGGTGGCGCACCGGTTGCAGCACCCAGAAATCGAAGTCGTGGGCCTTGTGGTAGTTGGCCGCGTCCGGGAAATAGCGGTAATAGCGTTCGGCGGCGGCCTCGATGGCGGCCTCGTCGACCAGCTTGTGCGCTTCGGCCATCACCGTCAGGCGCCCTACCGCCTGCACATCCTCGGCCTCGCGCTCACCCACCAACAGCGAACACTTGGGGTCCTTCTGCAGGTTGTGGGTATGCTGGGCAATACGGCTGATCAGAATCAGCGGGTTGCCCTGGGCGTCCAGGCAGTACGGCACGACCGACCCGAAGGGGTAGCCAGGCATCGACCTGGAATGTGTCGAAAGCACGCCGCGGTATTCCTTGAGCAGCAGTTCCCGGGCGGGGCGAATGGCGTTGGTACTCACTTGAGGGCGGCTCCTGGCGGACGGGTTGGGGACAAGATAAGCATTATCAGCTGCCTGTGCCACTGACCTGCATCCAGACGCCTTACCAGGTAACGCCGAAGCCCGCGGTATAGCGTGTCTTGTCCAGGTCACTCTCACGCGTGCCGGTGATGATATCCTTCTCCGCCTTGAGGTTGAGCGAGGCCCACTCGGTGACCTTGTAGCGCAGACCAACCTCGGCATCCAGCGAATAGTCTGCTACGCCACCCAGCGGCTTGGCGAACTCGCCGTTGGTGAACAGCTGCACGTTCTTGCCGATCAGATAGCGGGTGTAATCCCACTTCACGGCCGCAGAATAGAAATTATCCTTGCCGCCGTCCCGATACTCGAAATCAGTGCGGTTGATCAGTGAGCCCAGCGAGAACGCCCCCAGCTCATCGTCCCAGAACTGGTAACCCGGGCCGGTACCCACGGTGCGCTGGCGGGCCAGGTCTTCGATGTGATCGCGCTTGTATTCCGCACGCCCCTGCCAGAACCACTTATCGGTAATGAAGCGGTCCAGCGCGTACTCGGCGCTCCAGTTGTTGGTGGTGGTGACGTCGTCCTTGGTCTCGCGGTTGTACTCACCCTCGGCGTTGTGCCGCCAACGGCCATGGCGGGCAGTGGTCTTGAAGCCCACGTCATAATCGTCGGTGTCGTTCTCGGCGCGCTTGTAGTCCAGTGCCACGTCGACATTGCCTTTCCACACGAAATCCTCAACCAGCGGCTTGGGCTTCATGATCTGCTCGATGCTGGCCAGCTCCACCGTCTTCGGTGTCTCGCCATTGGCCAAGGTCACCTTGCCTGGCTCGGCGGCCTTGAGCGACTTGGCTTTCTCTCCGCTGTAGGCGTCCTGCTTGACCAGCATCTCCTGGTCGCTTTCCAGCGTCTGAACCTGTTTCCAGTCCAGGGCGATGGACCCGCCATAAGGGGTTTCAAGCAGCAGCTTGCCGCCGTCGAATACCTTGATCTTGCCACTTAGCCGGTCACCGTTCTTCATCCACACAGTGTCGGCCCACACCGGAGAGGCACACAGGGAAACAGCAAGAAGGCACAACAAGGATCTAGAATTCATAAACGGGCTTTGTTTGCGGACTATGGGTTCGATTTGACGAAAAAGCCGGGCATTATCCAGATACCCACGACCAGAGCAAGGACAGACCGGGAGTATGCCGTTGAGTTCAACTCTCATTTACCAGACCACCGGTCCGGTTTCATCTGCAGCCCAAGGCGGGCGAGATGTCTGATGGATATGAGCATGCCCTTGATTCGGCCGAGGGCCGACGAACGGCGCTGTATTCAGTACTGGGCCAAGTGCCACCCGGCAAGGTGGTGAGTTATGGCCAACTGGCCGAACTGGCCGGGCTTGGCCGTGCGGCGCGCTGGGTGGGGCGTACCCTGGGGCAGTTACCCGCAGACACACGCCTGCCTTGGCACCGGGTGCTCGGTGCAGGCGGCCGGCTGAGCCTGGCGCTGGGCACCCCGTCGGGCGATGAACAACGGGCGCGGTTACGCGGGGAAGGTGTGAATGTAAGCAACAATCGTGTGGATATGACGCGCCATGGCTGGCGCCCAATGGAGCACAGCGGTTAGAGTGCGCGCTTTGTTTTCGAAAACTTGAGGCAGATGTTGGCCCATGCCCCGTAAAACCTGGCGCGCTGCGCTTGCTGCCTATGCCAGCCCGTCAACATTGGTACTTTTGCTACTCGGTTTCGCCGCCGGCCTGCCCTACATGCTGGTGTTCTCGACCTTGTCGGTATGGTTGCGCGAAGCCGGCGTTGCCCGTGAAACCATCGGTTATGCCAGCCTGATTGGCTTGGCCTACGCCTTCAAGTGGGTCTGGTCGCCGCTGCTCGACCAATGGCGCTTGCCGCTGCTTGGCGGCCTCGGGCGCCGGCGTTCGTGGCTGCTGTTGTCGCAAGCGCTGGTAGTGATCGGGCTGGTCGGCATGAGCCTGTGCGACCCGCAACAGCATCTCTCCTGGCTGATCGCCATGGCCGTGCTGGTGGCCTTCGCCTCGGCTACCCAGGACATCGCTGTCGACGCCTACCGCCTGGAAATCGCTGACGACCAGCGCCAGGCCGCGCTCGCTGCCAGCTACATGGCCGGCTACCGGGTGGCTGCCTTGCTCGCCACGGCCGGTGCCCTGTTCTTCGCCGAGTGGTTTGGCTCTACCGGCTTCAGCTACCTGCACAAGGCCTGGGCCGGCACGTACGTGATGTTCGGGGTGATGATGCTGCCCGCCCTGTTCACCACGTTGGTCATGCGCGAACCACCAGTGCCCATGCGCACCCAACTGTCGGCAGCGCGCTACGGGCTGGTGCACCAGATGGCCTCGGTGTTCGTGCTCATCATCCTGCTGGTCTCGGTACCTGCCAGCTTCACCCAGATGTTCAATACCGGCTGGTCCAGCGTGATCTCCGGTGATGCCACGCCGCTCGACCTGCTGCTGGAAGACCGCGCCTTCCTGCGCCTGATCCTCTACGTGCTGCTGTCCTGGGCCTGCCTGTCGAGCCTCGGCCGTCGCGGCCTGGCTCCCGTGCTGACCCCGATCAACGACTTCATCACCCGCTACCGCTGGCAGGCTCTGCTGCTGTTGGGCCTGATCGCCACCTATCGCATGTCGGACACGGTGATGGGGGTGATGGCCAACGTGTTCTATATCGACATGGGCTTCACCAAGGACCAGATTGCCAGCGTCAGCAAGATCTTCGGCCTGATCATGACCCTGGTCGGCGCCGGGGTTGGCGGCCTGCTGATCGTGCGCTTCGGGATCATGCCCATCCTGTTCATCGGCGGCGTAGCCTCTGCTGGCACCAACATCCTGTTCCTGATGCTGGCTGACATGGGGCCGAACCTGGAAATGCTGGTGGTGACCATCTCACTGGACAACTTCAGCTCCGGCATGGCTACCTCGGCCTTTGTCGCCTACCTGTCAAGCCTGACCAACCTGAAGTTCTCGGCGACCCAGTACGCGTTGCTCAGTTCGATCATGCTGCTGTTGCCGCGGCTGATCGGCGGGTATTCGGGCGTTATTGTGGAGAAGTTCGGCTACCACGACTTCTTCCTGATCACGGCGCTGCTGGGGGTGCCTACGCTGATCCTGATCGCCCTGCAGTGGCATCAGGAAGCCGGGCGGGGGACGCCGGTGGCGGACGACCACTCGGTGGCTGAGCGGCCCTGAAGCTTTGTATTGCCTGTGCTGGCCTCTTCGCGGGTAAACCCGCTCCTACAAGGCGGCGCGGCCCTGTGTAGGAGCGGGTTTACCCGCGAAGAGGCCAGGCCGCGTTGCCTTGTAGGAGCGGGTTTACCCGCGAAGAGGCCAGGCCGCGTTGTCTTGTAGGAGCGGGTTTACCCGCGAAGAGGCCGGCACAGGCAATACCGCTTATCAAGCAACAGCCCCTTCCCCAGGCCGCCCACCCACCACAAACCACAGCGGCCACAGCGCCAACGCCCCCGCCACCCCCGCTGCCAGGGCAAAATGCAGCAAGCTGGCGCCGGCGCCAATCATCGCCAGCAGCGCTCCACCGAGCCCCAGCAAGGCAATGGTGATCATCCCCAGCATGGCCGAAACCAGCCCCTTGCTCTGCTCACTGGAGAACAGCGTCATGCGGTACAGCACCGCATTGGCCACGCCCAACCCAAGCGCGTACAGCGACATGCCGGCCACCACACTGGTCACGCTGGGCCAGCGCCAAGTCGCCAGCACCATCAGGCACAGGCCAGCCAGGTATGGCCAGAGCGCGCCACGCACCAGGGCTGGCAGCGGGTAGCGATCGGCAATACGGTTGATGATCAGGTTACCGAGGATCAGCCCACCAAATACCGGCAACTGCCACAAGGCATACTCCAGGGTACTCAACCCCTCATCGTGAATCAGCAGCACCGGCGACAGGCCAATCCAGCCAATCAGCGGCAAGCCGACCAACCCAAGGGCGGCGCTGCCTGCAACGAAGCGGCGGTTGCCCAGCAACTGACCATAGCCCGCCAACAGCGGCAGCAGGTGAATCGGCGTGAACGCCAGCCGCGAGCCGTCACGGCGCTCCACGCCCAGGGTTTCCGGCATCAGGCGGTACAGCAGCAGCCAGGCCAGCACCGCGCCGATGGCGAACGCCACGAACAGCCAGCGCCAGTCCAGCCATTGCAGCAGCAAGGTGCCCACCAGCGGCCCGAGCAGGGGCGACAGCAAGGCGATGTTGGCCAGCAGGGCCATCATGCGTACGGCATCAGCCTCGCTGAAAGCCTCGTTCAGGGCTGGGTAGCTGACGGTGACCACGAAGCCCAGGCCAATGCCCTGCAACAGGCGCAACAGGTTGAACAGGCCGATGTCCTGGACCCAGAAGGTAGCCAGGCAGGCCAGGCCAAAGAATGCGCAGCCGACCAGCAGCAGCGGGCGCCGTCCATAACGGTCGGCCAACGGGCCGATCAGCCATTGCAGTACCACGCCCCCCAGCAGGTACAGGTTGAGGGCATGGGGTATGTATTCGGGGCTGGCGTCGAGGTCGCTGACCACGACCGGCATGGCCGGCATGACCGCGTCGCTGGCCAGGTAGGTCAGCAGTTCGAACAGGGCCAGGGTCAGGCCGAACAGCAAGGCACGCAGAGGGGTGATATACAGCAGTGGTTTCATGATGGCGTATCGGGTGTGGCGGGCGGGGTCACGCTATATGCCAGAAATGGCTGGAAATTGCTGTGAACAAGTGTAATCAGGGTCGGAAAAAGCTGGGGCCGCTTTGCGCCCCTTCGCGGGCAAGCCCGCTCCTACAAACACGTATGTCCTCGTAGGGGCGGGCTTGCCCGCGAAGGGGCGCAAAGCGGCCCCGGCTTGAACGCGGTATTACTGCGTTGCAGTCTCCTGCACCACGCGAATAACCCGCTGCGGAAACGGAATGTCGATCCCTTCGGCTTTCAACCGGTCACGCGCATACTCGTTGAGCATGAACATCACATCCCAGTAATCGGAGGTCTTGGTCCACAAGCGCAGCGATACGGTGATCGAGCTGTCGCCCAGCGTCGACACGACCGCCTGCGGTGCCGGGTCTTGCAGAACACGCGGGTCCTTTGCCAGCTCCAGCAACACATTGCGGGCCTTCTGCAGGTCGGCCTCGTAGTCAACGCCCACATCGAACACCACCTTGCGCGTCGGCTGGCGGTTGGTGTTGGTAATGATGCCGTTGGACAGGCTGCCATTGGGCATGATGACCGTCTTGTTGTCACCGGTGCGCAGCACGGTGTGGAAGATCTGGATACTGTCGACGGTGCCGGCAACGCCCTGCGCCTCGATCCAGTCACCGATACGGAACGGGCGGAACATCAGGATCAGCACACCACCGGCGAAGTTCGCCAGGCTGCCCTGCAAGGCAAGGCCGATGGCCAGGCCTGCGGCACCGATGGCGGCGACGAACGAGGTGGTCTCGATGCCGATCATCGAGGCCACGCTGACCAACAGCAGCACCTTCAGCACGATGTTCGCCAGGGTGCTGATGAAGCCCTGCAGCGCCAGGTCGGCGTTGCGCAGGCCAACCAGCTTGCCGAGGCGGGCGCTGACCTTGTTGATGATCCACCAGCCGACCGCCAAGGTCAGCAGTGCCAGCAGCACACGGCTGCCGTATTCCATGATCAAAGGGATCCACGTTTGGGATTGGCGGACGAGCTGGTCGACCTCAGCGTTCAAATCCATATTCATCTCCTGATGCCGAGCGGCAAGTACACGGTAGAACAGGCCGCGCGTGTTATTACGCAACCACGGCCCCCATGGACATCATTTGGCCATCGGGGTTCCGGGCCACCCCCGCATCAGTCGCGGAAGTTGTTGAACTGCAGCGGCATGTCGAATTCCTTGGTGCGCAGCAGGGCAATGGCTTCCTGCAGATCGTCACGTTTCTTGCCGGTTACCCGTACCTGCTCACCCTGGATGGCGGCCTGTACTTTCAGCTTGCCATCCTTGATGGTGGCTACGATCTTTTTTGCCAGGTCCTTGTCGATGCCTTCGCGGAACTTGGCTTCCTGTTTCTTTTCCTTGCCGGAGGCGTAGGGGTCCTTGGTTTCCAGGCACTTCACGTCGATCTTGCGCTTGACCAGTGCCAGGCGCAGGATCTCCAGCATCGCCTCGAGCTGGAACTCTTCCTCGGCGGTGAGCATCACGGTCTGCTCTTTGTCCTTGAACTCGAAGGTGCCTTTGCCCTTGAGGTCGTAGCGGCGGTCCAGTTCCTTGATGGCGTTGTCGACCGCGTTCTGCACTTCGTGCTTGTCCAGTTCCGATACCACGTCGAACGAAGGCATGGTTGTTCTCCCAAAATAAAAGCGCGCTCAGGCTGAAGATGGAGCGCGCTGGGTTTGAAGGTTAAAATGCGGGCTCATTATAACGGGTTGCGAAACGCATATGAGCAGCACCTGGCATATTCTCGGCGCCGGTAGCCTTGGCAGTCTGTGGGCCTGCCGCCTGGCACGCGCAGGCAAGGCCGTGCGCCTGATCCTGCGTGACGGGCAACGGCTACAGGCTTATCAGCAGGCCGGTGGCCTGACCCTGGTCGAACAGGAGCAAACCCGGCACTACGCCATACCTGCCGAAACGGCGCAAGCGCAAGGCCCGATCCACCGGCTGCTGGTGGCCTGCAAGGCCTATGACGCTGCCCCGGCGATTGCCGGTCTAGCGCCACGGCTGGCCGAGAGCGCCGAAGTGCTGCTGTTGCAGAATGGCCTTGGCAGCCAGGATGAAGTCGCAGACCTGGTGCCGCACGCTCGCTGCATCTTCGCCTCCAGCACCGAAGGCGCCTTCCGCGAGGGGGACTGGCAGGTGCGTTTTGCCGGCCATGGCTTCAACTGGCTGGGCGACCCACGTAACCCCATGATCCCCGCCTGGTTCGATGACCTGCACGAGGCCGGTATCCCCGCAGAATGGACAGTAGACATACTGACCCGCCTGTGGCGCAAGTTGGCGCTCAATTGCGCCATCAACCCGCTGACCGTGCTTCACGATTGCCAGAATGGCGGGCTGCTGGGGCACCTGGGTGAAGTGCAAGCCCTGTGCGTCGAACTGGCCCGACTGCTGCGCCGTTGCGGCCAGCCGCAAGCAGCCGAGGGGCTGGAGGAAGAAGTGCAGCGGGTAATCCTCGCCACCGCAGCCAACTACTCTTCCATGTACCAGGACGTGCATGCAGGACGGCGCACCGAGTTGCACTACCTGCTCGGCCATGCTTGCCGCGCTGCGGGCCGTCATGGCCTGCACTTGCCGCAGCTGGAACACCTGCTGCAGCGCTTGGTCGAAAACCTGCGCGCGCGTGGTTTGCCCTGCGACTGACGCGGCCCTTCAACCGGATACGGACATTGCCTTGCCCATGACCTTGCGCCAACGCCTGGAAAACCTCCCGGTCGGGCAGAAGCTGCTGGCGGCCCTGCTGGTATTGCTGGTGACCATCTTGCTGATGGCCAACCTCACCTTCATCAGCGCCGCCTACTGGATCACCCAGGAAAGCATGGCGCCCCAGGCCATGCAGACCATCGGCCGGCTGGTGGCCAATCCTCAGCTTGCAGCCCGCGCCGGCGACACCCCGGAAACCGCCCGTGCCCTGCTCAAGGAACTGGACAGTTACACACCGCTGCGCGCCGCCGCGGTCTACGGTGGCGATGGCCGAATGCTGGCGCAGTTGCAGCATGGCGAGCCGCTGGCCCTGCCCAAACGTTTTCGCAACATCGACGGCTGGCGCCTGATGGAGTTTCGCAGCACTCAGTTGATCCGCATCCCCCGCGATGCCAACCCACCGGCACACTTGCTGCTGGTAGCCAGCAGCGAACTGCCCACGGCCTTCTACACCGGCACACTCAGCGCCAGCCTGGGCATCCTGGTGTTCAGTGTCCTGCTATGGATCGTCATCGCCCGGCAGATCAAACGCCTGATCACCCAACCGATCAACCAGCTTGAGGAACTCAGCCGCCAGGTTACCCGCGAAGAGAGCTACGCCTTGCGCGCCCAACGCGGCAACGATGATGAAATCGGCAGCCTGGCCGAGGCCTTCAACACCATGCTGTCGCGCATCGAGGCCCGCGAGCAGCAGCTCAAGAGCGCCCGCGACGAGTTCCAGAGTGCCTACGACCAGGCTCAGGGCCTTGCCGAAGAAACCCGCCACACCAACCGCAAGCTGGAACTGGAAGTACAGGTACGCAGCAAGATCGAGAAAAAGCTCACCGGTTTTCAGAACTACCTCAACAGCATCATCGACTCGATGCCCTCGGCACTGATCGCCCTCGACGAACAGCTTTACGTGACCCAGTGGAACCACGAAGCCACGGTGCTTTCCGGCACGCCACTGGACGAGGCACTTAACCAGCCGGTGTTCATTGCGTTCGAGCCGCTGAAGCCGTTCCTCCCGCAACTGAAGGAAACCGTGGAAAAACATCGAGTGGCGAAGATCGAGCGGGTAACCTGGCCCAAGGGCGACGACCTGCGCCACTACGCCCTGACCTTCTACCCACTGACGGGCGGCGGCGGGCGCGGCGTGGTCATTCGTATCGACGACATCACCCAGCGTCTGTCATTGGAAGAGATGATGGTGCAGTCAGAAAAAATGCTCTCGGTCGGGGGGCTGGCTGCCGGCATGGCGCACGAAATCAACAACCCGCTGGGCGCTATCCTGCACAACGTGCAGAACATTCGCCGGCGCCTGTCGTCCGACCTGCCGCGCAACCAGGAACAGGCCGAAGAGCTGGGCATCGACCTGGCCACGATCAACCGCTACCTGGACAGCCGCGAGGTGCCGCAGCTGCTCGACGGCATTCAGCAGGCCGGCGCCCGGGCGGCGAAGATCGTCACCCACATGCTCAGCTTCAGCCGCCGCAGCAACCGCCAGCTGGTGCCATGCGAGCTGCCGGCGCTGATCGATCAGGCGCTTGAAATTGCCGGCAATGACTTCGATCTGGCCATCGGCTTCGACTTCAAGGGGCAAGCCATCGTGCGCCAGTTCGACCCCGACCTGGGGCCGGTGCCATGCACCGCCAACGAGCTGGAACAAGTACTGCTCAACTTGCTGAAGAATGCAGCCCAGGCCATCCACCAACGCCCGCAACCCAGCGAGCCCGGACGCATCACACTGCGCACCCGGCTAAGCCCGCCATGGGCCGAAATCCAGGTCGAAGACAACGGCGTCGGCATGCCCGAGGCGGTGCGCAAGCGCACCTTCGAGCCGTTCTTCACCACCAAGGAAATCGGCCAGGGTACCGGCCTGGGCCTGTCGGTCTCCTACTTCATCATCACCAACAACCACAAGGGGCAGATGGAAGTGCAATCCACGCCAGGCCAAGGCACCTGCTTTACCCTACGCCTGCCCCTCACCCAGCCGGCAGCGGCGGTGCCGGCCAGAACGGAGCAATGACATGGGCTACCGCCTTTCGAAGATTTATACCCGCACCGGCGACAAAGGCGAAACCGGCCTGGGCGACGGCCGTCGGGTGCCCAAGGACCACCCGCGGATCGAAGCGATTGGCGAGGTGGACAGCCTGAACAGCCAGTTGGGGTTGCTGCTGGCGGGGCTCGCCGAGCACGGGCTGAATGAAGTGACCGCAGTATTGGCGCCGTGTCAGCACCGCTTGTTCGACCTGGGTGGCGAGCTGGCGATGCCCAGTTACCAGGCGTTGAACCTGGCGGAAGTGGAACGCCTGGAGGCGGCCATCGATGTGTGGAACGAAGAGCTGGGGCCGCTGAAGAACTTCATTCTGCCCAGTGGTTCGGCGCTGGTGGCGCAGGCGCATGTGTGCCGCAGTCTGGCGCGCAGTGCAGAGCGCCGGTGCCAGCAGTTGAATGCCATGGAGCCGCTGGAAGGCGTTGGTTTGGCGTATATCAACCGGTTTTCCGATCTATTGTTCGTGGCGGCGCGGATCATCGGGCGGCGCCAGGGGGTGGCTGAGGTTTTGTGGCAGCCCGCAGAGAAACCGAAAGGCTGATACTTCTGGGGCTGCTTTGCAGCCCATTCGCGGGCTTGCCCGCTCCCACAGGTTTCGAGCAGGCTTGAAGCTTGTGAGTTTCCTGTAGGAGATCACCCAGCCCTTCCGGGCTGCGCTGTCGCGCAGCAAACATTGAAGTACACGACTTTAGATTTGCAGTGGCGCTGACATTTTGTAAAAGAAAAGGCGGCTGGCCCGGTAGGGCCAGCCGCCTTTTGCTTTGTTA
>NZ_OLKJ01000013.1:0-265 GCF_900291005.1 Pseudomonas sp. Kh14 | reverse complement strand
GTTCGGGCACTGCTCGCTGACCACCTGAATGACCCGGTCGGTAAAGAATTCCCAACCCTTCTTGGCATGTGACGCGGCATTGGCGCGCTCCACGGTCATGGTCGTGTTGAGCAACAGCACGCCCTGCTCGGCCCAGCTCTGCAGGTAGCCATGATTGGCAATCGGGATGTTCAGGTCGCGCTGCAACTCCTTGTAGATGTTGACCAGCGACGGTGGCGTGGCCACGCCCGGCTGTACCGAGAAACACAGGCCATGGGCCTGGCCC
>NZ_OLKJ01000012.1:0-174242 GCF_900291005.1 Pseudomonas sp. Kh14 | reverse complement strand
GGGAAACTGGGGTATCAGGTAGTGGCTGCGTGAGGCTTAAAAAAACAATGGGTTGCATTTTGTTTGATGAGAGCGGGCCCCGCGAATGGGCCCCGCAGCGGCCCCTGTTACAGGGGACTCAAACCTCGGGCCAGAAAGCCCGGATCCCGGCTACACCCTGTGCCCCGGCTTCCCAGGCATGCTCGCGCTCACCCGGCCCTACCCCACCCAGCAGGTAAACCGGCTTGTTGAACCCGGCAATCAACCGCTGCGCCTCATCCCATCCCAACGGCACCGCCTCTGGGTGAGTCTGGGTCGCCTGCACTGGCGACAAGGTGACAAAGTCCACCCCCATCTGCTCAGCCAGCGCCAGCTCTTCGGCACTGTGGCAGGATGCCGCCAACCAGCGCTCCTTGGGGAACGGCCGGCCCCTGGCGGCGTACTTGCGCAGCTGCGCTGCCGTCAGGTGCCAACCGGCCGCCGGGAAATCACCCAGCCATTCCAGTGGCCCTTTAAGCATCAGCTGCGCCTTGCCCGCACACAGCCCGACCGCATCCACCGCCACGTCGCGGTACTTGGGGTCGTACATGTCCGGGGCACGCAACTGGATCAGGCGAATACCATTGGCCACCGCCTTCTGGATGCCCTTGAGCATTTGCGGCACTTCCAGGCCGTCCGGGGTGATCAGGTACTGGTCCGGCAGGCGCGCAGCGGCGACGATCGGCTTGTTGGCCTCGGGGAATTCGTACTGCGGCAAATCGCGCGGGGCAACCCACTCCAGCGGCTGGCCTTCGGCACCATGCGGTTCGCCAGTGAACGCTTCGACCTCGCGCACGTCCAGCAGCACCTGCTTGTCCGAGTAGTCATGGCTGACCTTGATCAGCGCACGCGAATGGCTTACCTCGATGCCCAGCTCCTCGCGCAACTCGCGGGCAAGCGCCGCTTCGACGCTTTCGCCTTCTTCCACCTTGCCACCGGGGAACTCCCACAAGCCGCCCTGGTGCTGGGTATCGGCACGGCGTGCGATCAGAATACGGCCATCAGCGCCGCGAATGACGGCAGCCACTACATGAATCCGTTTCACGCTTCACGCTCCTCCAGGCCTGCCTGTTGCCATGCCTGGAAGGCTGGCCACTGATAAATGGTTTCGATGTAGGCTGCCGCCTCGGCGGGGACTTCTACGCGGTAGGTGCGCAGGCGCACGGCTACCGGGGCAAAGAAGGCATCGGCCAGGCTTGGCTTGCCGAACAGGAACGGGCCGCTGTCCTTGGCCACCAGACGGCATTCGGACCACAGCGCAACGATACGGTCGATGTCGATTTGTACGTCCAGCGGCACGCTGTCCAGCGCCTGGTCGCGCGACAAGTCGAACGGCATGGCGCCGCGCAGGGCAAAGAAGCCGCTATGCATCTGCGCACAGGCCGAACGGGCCTGAGCACGCGCCGCCACATCGGCAGGCCACAGCTGGGCTTCGGGGTGGCGTTCGTTGAGGTATTCGGCAATGGCCAGCGAGTCAGCGATCACACCGTGCTCGCTCTTGAGCAGCGGCACCTTGCCGGTGGAGGAGAAAGCGAGGATGCGCTGGCGGGTATCAGGCTGGTTCAGCTTGATCAGGGTTTCTTCGTAGGGCACGCCAGCCAGCTCGAGGGCCAGGGCGCCACGCAGCGACCAGGAGGAGTACAGCTTGTCGCCGATGATCAGGTGATAGCTCATGGTTCGGCTCCATCAGGTTTGTATTGCAAAACCCGCAGGCCGCTGCGCGGCCTTTCGCGGGCGAGCCCGCTCCTACAGGGACCGCACCGCTCCTGCAGGCATTGCAACACCTGTGGGAGCGGGCGTGCCCGCGAAGAGGCCTTCGGATCAGTAGATCAGGTACGGTACTCGGCGTTGATCTTCACGTACTCGTGGGACAGGTCGGTCGTCCAGATGGTTTCGCTGCACTGGCCACGGCCCAGCTCGATTCGGATGGTGATCTCTTCCTGGGCCATCACTGCCGAACCCTGCGCTTCGGTATAGCTCGGGCTGCGGCCACCTTTGCTCGCAATGCAAACGCTGTCCAGGTAAACATCGATCAGGCTCACATCCAGTTCCGGTACACCGGCACGACCTACCGCAGCGAGGATACGGCCCCAGTTCGGGTCGGAAGCGAACAGCGCGGTCTTGATCAGCGGCGAGTGGGCCACGGCGTAGCCGACGTCCAGGCACTCCTGGTGGTTGCCACCACCGTTGACCTGCACGGTCACGAACTTGGTCGCGCCTTCGCCGTCACGGACAATGGCCTGGGCCACTTCCATGCACACTTCGAACACGGCCTTTTTCAGCGCTTCGAAGAGCGCGCCGCTGGCTTCGGTCACTTCCGGCAGGTCGGCCTTGCCGGTAGCGATCAGCATGCAGCAATCGTTGGTCGAAGTGTCACCATCGATCGTGATGCGGTTGAACGACTTGTTGGCGCCGTCCAGCAGCAGGTCCTTGAGGACGTTTGGCGCCACCTTGGCGTCGGTGGCGATGTAGCCCAGCATGGTCGCCATGTTCGGGCGGATCATGCCTGCACCCTTGCTGATACCGGTGACGGTAACGGTGACGCCATCGTGCTGGAACTGGCGGCTGGCCCCTTTGGGCAGGGTGTCGGTGGTCATGATGCCGGTAGCGGCCTCAGCCCAGTTGTTCTCCGACAGGTTGTCGAGGGCGGCCTGCAGCGCGCCTTCGATCTTTTCGACCGGCAGCGGCTCGCCAATCACGCCGGTGGAGAACGGCAGTACCGACTCGGCCGGTACGCCAGCCAGTTCGGCCAGCTTGGCGCAGGTGCGCTCGGCGGCGGCCAGGCCTGGCGCGCCGGTGCCGGCGTTGGCATTTCCCGTGTTGGTCAGCAGGTAGCGCACGGTGCCCTGTACACGCTGCTTGGACAGGATCACCGGCGCCGCGCAGAAGGCGTTGAGGGTGAACACGCCCGCCACGCTGGAGCCTTCGGCACAGCGCATGACCACCACATCCTTGCGCCCCGGGCGCTTGATACCGGCAGAAGCGATACCGAGTTCAAAACCCGGAACCGGGTGCAGGGTGGGCAAAGGACCAAGACCAACAGCCATTAGAGCGCTCCTAGAAAAAACGATGATGTCGAAAAAGGGGCCGCTTCGCGCCCCATCGCGACACAAGGCCGCCCCCACAAGGATCGCGCCCGTTCATGGACGAGCGCGGTACCTGTGGGAGCGGCCTTGTGTCGCGAAAGGGCCGCAAAGCGACCCCAGGCTTGTACAACGTAAGGTTCAGATCACTCGATCTGACCGTGGCAATGCTTGAACTTCTTGCCCGAACCACACCAGCACGGCTCGTTGCGGCCCAGCTTCTGGTCATTGCGTACTGGCGCCGAGGCTACCGCTACTTCGGCACCCTCCTCGCTAAGTTGCTCACTTTCCAGGCCCGGTGCAGCGGCGTGCTGGAACTGCATGCGACTCGCCAGCTCTTCGGCCTCGCGGCGCAGGCGGGCTTCTTCTTCGGCCGGGTCTTCGCGGCGAACCTGTACGTGTGACAGCACGCGGATGGTGTCGCGCTTGATCGACTCCAACAGCTCCTGGAACAGGCTGAACGACTCGCGCTTGTACTCCTGCTTCGGGTTCTTCTGCGCATAACCACGCAGGTGAATACCGTGACGCAGGTGGTCCATGGTCGACAGGTGGTCTTTCCACAGGTCGTCCAGTACGCGCAGCAGAATCTGCTTCTCGAAGGTTCGCAGGGCCTCGAGACCGGCCTGGTCTTCCTTCTCGGTGTAGGCAGTGGTGATCTCGTTCAGCAGCTTCTCGCGCAAGGTCTCTTCGTAGAGGTGATCGTCCTCGTCGAGCCATTGCTGAATCGGCAACTTGATGGCGAAATCGCTGGCCAGCGAAGCCTCCAGGCCGGCTACGTCCCACTGCTCTGGCAGCGACTGCGGCGGAATGTGCTGGCTGATGGTAGCGTCCAGTACTTCCTTGCGGAATTCGACGATGGTGTCGCCAATGTTCTCGGCGGCCAGCAGGCTGTTGCGCATGTGGTAGATCACCTTGCGCTGCTCGTTGGCGACGTCGTCATATTCGAGCAATTGCTTACGAATGTCGAAGTTGCGGCCTTCGACCTTGCGCTGGGCTTTCTCGATAGCGTTGGTGACCATGCGGTGCTCGATGGCCTCGCCCGACTGCATGCCCAGTGCCTTCATGAAGTTCTTCACCCGGTCAGAGGCGAAGATGCGCATCAGGCTGTCTTCCAGCGACAGGTAGAAGCGGCTGGAACCCGGGTCGCCCTGACGACCGGAGCGGCCGCGCAGCTGGTTGTCGATACGGCGCGATTCGTGGCGCTCGGAAGCGATTACATGCAGGCCACCCGTCTCGATCACTTGCTGGTGACGCTTCTGCCAGTCGGCCTTGATCTGGGCGATCTGCTCGGCTGTCGGGTTTTCCAGGGCAGCCACTTCGGCTTCCCAGTTACCGCCCAGCAGGATGTCGGTACCACGGCCAGCCATGTTGGTGGCGATGGTCAGTGCACCGGGCGCGCCTGCTTGCGCGATGATCTCGGCTTCCTTCTCGTGATACTTGGCGTTGAGCACCTTGTGGTCGATCCCTTCCTTTTTCAGGAGGTTGGACATGTGCTCGGAAGTTTCAATGGTCGCGGTACCTACCAGCACCGGACGGCCCAGCTTCATGCTTTCCTTGATGTCGGCGATGATCGCGGCGTATTTCTCGTCAGCGGTCAGGTACACCAGGTCGTTGTAGTCCTTGCGCGCCAGTGGCTTGTTCGGCGGAATGACCATCACGTTCAGGCCGTAGATCGACTGGAACTCGAATGCTTCGGTGTCGGCGGTACCGGTCATGCCGGACAGCTTGGTGTACAGGCGGAAGTAGTTCTGGAAGGTGGTCGAAGCCAGGGTCTGGCTCTCGGCCTGGATGTTCAGGTTCTCTTTGGCCTCGATGGCCTGGTGCAGGCCCTCGGACAGGCGACGGCCCGGCATGGTACGGCCGGTGTGTTCGTCGATCAGCAGAACCTGGCCGTCCTGGACGATGTACTCGACGTTACGGTGGAACAGCTTGTGTGCGCGAAGACCGGCGTAGACGTGTGTCAGCAAGCCCAGGTTGTGCGCGGAGTACAGGCTCTCGCCCTCAGCCAGCAGGCCCGCCTGGGCCAGCATTTCTTCGATGAACTGGTGACCGGCTTCGTTCAGCTCCACCTGGCGACTCTTCTCGTCGATGGTGAAGTGGCCTTCCTGGGTGACCTGGCCTTCGACCTCTTCGATGTGCTGGGTGAGGCGCGGGATCAGGCGGTTGATCTCGATGTACAGCTTGGAGCTGTCCTCGGCCTGACCGGAAATGATCAGCGGGGTACGCGCTTCGTCGATGAGGATGGAGTCGACTTCGTCGATCACGGCGAAGTTCAGTTCACGCTGGAACTTCTCGTCCTGGCTGAACGCCATGTTGTCGCGCAGGTAGTCGAACCCGAATTCGTTGTTGGTGCCGTAGGTGATGTCGGCCGCATAGGCGGCGCGCTTTTCTTCCGGCGGCTGGAAGGCAGAGACGATACCGACCGACAGACCGAGGAATTCGTACAGCGGGCGCATCCAGTTGGCGTCACGGCGCGCCAGGTAGTCGTTGACGGTGACCACATGCACGCCCTTGCCGGACAATGCGTTGAGGTAGACGGCCAGGGTACCGACCAAGGTCTTGCCTTCACCGGTGCGCATTTCTGCGATCATACCCTCGTGCAGGGTCATGCCGCCGATCAGCTGCACATCGAAATGGCGCATGCCCATTACGCGCTTGCCGGCCTCGCGGGCCACGGCGAAGGCTTCGGGCAGCAATTGGTCCAGTGTCTCGCCTTTGGCCAGGCGCTCCTTGAACTCTGCAGTCTTGCCCCGCAGTTGCTCGTCGGAGAGGGCCACCATCTTCTCTTCGAAGGCATTGACGATACTCACCGTCTTGAGCATGCGTTTGACTTCACGCTCGTTCTTGCTTCCAAAAAGTTTTTTTAACAAAGGCGCAAACATATCGGCAGGATCTTCCACACGTAGGGATGGAGGGCGGCCCCATGAGTCGCCCGTGCAGCCCATAGGCCGCATGCGAACGAGCATTCTACCCGGAAACGATGGTGAGGAAAGTGGTGGATTTCCACGATGCTGATACAGCGTTTTGGCGGGGGCCTGTTTTAGATAGGGGCATTTTCCCTGAGTTCAAGGCCCGGGATCATGAAACGTATCGAGAATGACTCCTATCTTGTGTCGCCCGTACCGGCCTCTTCGCGGGCAAGCCCGCTCCTACGAGGTATCGATAACCCTGTAGGAGCGGGTTCACCCGCGAAGAGGCCGGCACAGGCAACGGAGATGTTAGACTGTGCCCACGTCACCTCACGCGTACCCCCATGGCCTACAAACCCTCCCCCGCCCAGCCGCCCTCCGCCCTGCTGCGCCAGGTGCGCCCGCTGCGCCTGCTGCTGAACCAGGCCGAGCGCCTGGAACACTTGCAGCGCCTGCTGGAAAGCCAGTTGCAACCGGCTGCCCGCGAGCACTGCCATGTGGCGTCCTGGCGCGATGGTACTTTGTTGCTGGTGGTTACCGACGGCCATTGGGCAACCCGCCTGCGCTACCAGCAGAAGCGCTTGTTGGCGGCCCTGCAGGCCATGGAAGCATTCGGCAACCTCAGGCGCATCCTGTACAAGGTGCAACCGCCGCTGGTACCGGCCAAGCGTGGCGGGCATGCGGCCGAGCTTTCGAACAGCGCGGCCGAGAGCCTGCGTGACACCGCCGAGGGCATTACCGACCCCAAACTGCGCGCAGCACTGGAACGGTTGGCCGCCCACGCCGAGGGCAAGCCATAAAAAAGGCCACCCGAAGGTGGCCTTAATGAACTAGAGAGTGTTCGAACTTACACGGCCGCAACAGGGCGCATGTACGAGATCGGTGCCGTACTGGCATCTTCGAAAGTGACCACTTCCCAGGCATCGGTTTCAGCAATCAGCTTGCGCAACAGCTGGTTGTTCAGCGCGTGGCCGGACTTGAAGCCCTTGAACTCGCCGATCAGGCTGTTGCCCAGCAGGTACAGATCGCCGATGGCGTCGAGGATCTTGTGCTTGACGAATTCGTCTTCGTAACGAAGGCCGTCTTCGTTGAGCACGCCGTCCTCATCGACCACGATGGCGTTCTCGACACTGCCACCCAACGCAAGGTTGTGCTTGCGCAGGTACTCGATGTCACGCATGAAACCAAAAGTACGCGCGCGGCTGACTTCCTTCACGAACGACGTGCTGGAAAAGTCGACGCTGGCGCTCTGGGTCCGGTTGCGAAGCACCGGGTGATCGAAATCGATCTCGAAGCTCACCTTGAAACCTTCGAAAGGCAGGAACGTGGCGCGCTTGTCGCCCTCTTCCACGGTTACCTCACGCAGGATGCGGATGAACTTCTTGGCTGCGTCCTGTTCTTCCAGGCCGGCAGACTGAATCAGGAATACAAAAGGACCGGCGCTGCCATCCATGATCGGCACTTCCGAGGCGGAGAGCTCGACGTAGGCGTTATCGATGCCCAAACCCGCCATGGCGGAGAGCAGGTGCTCGACCGTATCGACCTTGACGTCACCGTTGACCAACGTCGTCGACATGGTTGTCTCGCCGACGTTGGCCGCACGCGCAGGGATCTCGACGACAGGGTCGAGGTCGGCGCGGCGGAAGACGATGCCGGTGTCAACAGGTGCAGGCTTGAGGGTCAGGTAAACCTTCTCCCCGGAGTGCAGACCGACACCTGTGGCACGGATGGTATTCTTCAGGGTGCGTTGTTTAATCATGGCATTGGCCGCTTCAGCGCAAATTGCGAACAGGTATCAACAAAGGCTGGGGATGATAACAGACCCAACCTTTGATGAATACCAATCACCTTTATACCCCTGATAAATTCCATTAATCAGCCTGACGACGCAGGAATGCTGGGATATCGAGGTAGTCCAGGTCATCCTGAGGGTTCAGTTTAGCGGCTGCGGCAGCACCTGCATGCGCCTGGTTGCGCATGACGGTCGGGCGCTCCAGGTCACGGTAGTTGACCGCTGGCTGCTCCTGGCGTACCGGTGCAGGGTTGGACGCTTCGTACGCCTGCTGGGCAGTCTGCAGGGTATTGTCGACCACCTTCACAGGCTTCTCGATGCGTGCGCCCAGACCAGTGGCCACCACGGTCACGTGCAGTTCGTCACGCATGTCCGGGTCGATCACGGTGCCGACCTTGACCATGGCGTGGTCAGAGGCGAAGGCTTCGATGATGCTACCCACATCGGAGTACTCACCCAGCGACAGGTCCGGGCCTGCGGTGATGTTCACCAGGATGCCACGGGCGCCCTGCAGGTTGACGTCTTCCAGCAGCGGGTTGCGAATCGCCGCCTCGGTGGCTTCACGCGCACGGTTCGGGCCGCTGGCGCAGCCAGTACCCATCATGGCCATGCCCATTTCACCCATTACGGTGCGCACGTCGGCGAAGTCGACGTTGATCATGCCTGGGCGCTTGATGATGTCGGAGATACCGCGTACGGCACCAGCCAGTACATCGTCAGCCTTGGCGAAGGCGGACAGCAGGCTGGCATCCTTGCCCAGGATGGTCAGCAGCTTCTCGTTGGGGATGGTGATCAACGAGTCGACGCTTTCAGCCAGCATGCGGATGCCTTCATCGGCGATCTGCATGCGCTTGCGGCCTTCGAACGGGAACGGACGGGTCACCACTGCTACGGTGAGAATACCCATTTCCTTGGCCACTTCGGCAATGATTGGCGCTGCACCGGTACCGGTACCGCCACCCATGCCGGTGGTGATGAACACCATGTTGGTGCCCTGCAGCACTTCGGCGATGCGCTCACGGTCTTCCAGCGCGGCCTGACGGCCGACTTCCGGATTGGCACCGGCACCCAGGCCCTTGGTCACACCCGTGCCCAATTGCAGGATGGTGCGCGCGCCAATGTTTTTCAGCGCCTGGGCATCGGTGTTGGCGCAGATGAATTCCACGCCTTCGATGCTGCTCTTGACCATGTGATTGACGGCGTTGCCGCCACCACCACCAACGCCGATCACTTTAATGACCGGACTTTGCGGGACGTTGTCTACGAGCTCGAACATTTTCCCTCTCCTTACAGTTCTCTAGTTGTTGCGCCTACCACTACTGCTTTGAAACTTAGAAGTTGCCCTGGACCCACTTCTTGAAGCGTTCAAGCACTGGGGCCTTCGGTTCATCGCCATAGCTGTTGCTGCTGCTGTTGCTGTTACCGGTCAGGGCCAAATCCTCGGACTGCTTCAGCAGGCCGTAGGTGAGCAAGCCGACGCCAGTGGAATAGATCGGGTTGCGCACCACGTCGCTCAGCCCCCGAACGCTGTGCGGCACGCCCAGGCGTACCGGCATGTGGAAGATTTCCTCGGCCAGTTCCACGGCGCCTTCCATCTTCGCGGTGCCGCCGGTGAGGACGATGCCGGCGGGCACCAGGTCTTCGTAGCCACTGCGGCGCAGTTCGGCCTGGATCAGGGTGAAGAGCTCGTCGTAACGTGGCTCCACCACCTCGGCCAGGGCCTGGCGCGACAGCTCGCGCGGTGGGCGATCGCCCACGCTCGGCACCTTGATGGTCTCGCCAGCGCCAGCCAGTTTGGCCAAGGCACAGGCGTAGCGGATCTTGATTTCTTCGGCGTACTGGGTCGGTGTACGCAGGGCCATGGCGATGTCGTTGGTCACCTGGTCGCCAGCAATCGGGATGACCGCCGTGTGGCGGATGGCACCCTCGGTGAAGATGGCGATGTCAGTGGTGCCGCCACCGATGTCCACCAGGCACACGCCCAGCTCTTTTTCATCATCGGTCAGTACCGAGTAGGCCGAGGCCAGCTGCTCGAGGATGATGTCGTCGATTTCCAGGCCGCAGCGGCGCACACACTTCTCGATGTTCTGGGCGGCGTTGACTGCGCAAGTGACCACGTGAACCTTGGCTTCCAGGCGCACACCAGACATGCCCAGCGGCTCGCGCACGCCTTCCTGGTTGTCGATCACGTAGTCCTGCGGCAAGGTATGCAGCACGCGCTGGTCGGCCGGAATCGCCACGGCCTGGGCAGCGTCGAGTACGCGCTCCAGGTCGGCCAGGCTGACTTCGCGGTCACGGATGGCGACGATGCCGTGGGAGTTCAGGCTGCGGATGTGGTTACCGGCCACACCGACGAACGCCGAGTGGATACGGCAGCCGGCCATCAGCTGCGCCTCTTCCACGGCGCGCTGGATCGACTGCACGGTGGACTCGATGTTCACCACCACGCCTTTTTTCAGGCCACGGGACGGATGGGTGCCGATCCCGACGATTTCCAGGGTGCCGTCTTCGCCCACTTCGCCCACCAGCGCCACCACCTTGGAGGTGCCAATGTCCAGCCCGACGATCATTTTGCCGCTATGCGCGTTTGCCATGGTCCTGCCTCTCTCTAATTCTTCGCAACGGCGGGTTGGGCCGTCGTCGGTGCAATCGGTTCCCGCCAACCAACGGCAAGTCCGTTGGAATAACGCAGATCAATGCGGGCGATAGTGGTGATCTGGTCTTTGAGTGTCTTGTCGTAAATGGCAATGAAACGGCGCATCTTCTCCACCAGATGATCGCGCCCCAGCAGCAACTCGATGCCTGGCCCGGCACTGCTCGCACCGGTGGTCAGGAACCAGCTGCCTCGCTCGCGCAGCTCCAGGCGAGCGATGGAAAAGCCCAAGGGGCGCAGCATCTGGCTCAATACCTGATACTGCTGCATGACTTGTTGCTGAGCACGCTGCGGCCCGGCCAGCTGCGGCAGGTGCTCATAGTTGGCCAGCTCGCGCGGGGTGAAAGCCTGACCCTGGTTGTTGAGCAGGGCTGCGTCCCCCCAGCGTGCCACCGGCAGTTGCTCTTCAAGGCGGATCACCACCTCGTCGGGCCACACCCGGCGCACTTCGGCGTGGGCGATCCACGGCATCTGCTCGAGCTCGGCGCGCATCGCCGGCAGGTCGACGCTGAAGAAGCTCGCCGCCACGTAGGGCGCGATACGCTGCTGCACCGATTGCTGACTGATGTAGCTGAGGTCACCCTGCACATCGATCTTGGTGATCGGGCGGTCGGCGTACGGCATCAGGCGAATGGCGCCCTCGTAGGCACCAAAGCCGGCCGCCACCAGCAACACCGGCCACAGCAAGCGCTTGAGGCCGCCCAGGCTTGGCCGGGGCAGGCGCGCCGATACGGGCTCGTCGGCCACCAGCCGGCTGGCACCACGCGGCACCGGCTTGCTACGGCCGGTAACGGGTTGCTGCTGACGTATCATCGCGCCTTGCATGGTTATTAACCTCGCGTCGCCACGCTTTCGGCCAGGATTGCCAGCACCAGTTGCTGGAAGTCCAGGCCAGCCGCGCGGGCCGCCATGGGCACCAGGCTATGATCTGTCATGCCTGGTGCGGTGTTGACTTCGAGCAGCCAGAACCGGCCCTGCTCGTCCTGCATCACGTCCAGCCGCCCCCAGCCTTCGATGCCAATGGCATCGCAGGCGCGCGCGGTCAGGTCGATCAGTTCCTGTTCCTTGACGCTATCCAGCCCGCACGGGATGCGGTACTGGGTATCGTTGGCGATGTACTTGGCGTCGTAGTCGTAGAACACGTGCGGCGTACCCAGGGCGATCGGCGGCAGCACCTGGCCGCGCAGTACCGCGATGGTGAACTCCGGGCCGTGGATCCACTGCTCCACCAGTACCTGGGAATCGTATTTGGCGGCGTCCTGCCAGGCGGCGACCAGTTCCTGGGCGCTGTTCACCTTGGCCATGCCGATGCTAGAGCCTTCATGGGCGGGTTTGACGATAAGCGGGAAGCCCAGTTCCGTACTGGCCTGCAAACAATCGCTTTCGCTCGCCAGCACCGCGTGGCGTGGCGTGGGAATGCCCAGGCTCTGCCACACCTGCTTGGTGCGCAGCTTGTCCATCGCCAGCGCCGAAGCCAGGATGCCGCTGCCGGTGTAGGGGATGCCCAGGCACTCCAGCAAACCTTGCATGCTCCCGTCTTCACCGCCACGGCCGTGGAGGATGATGAAGGCGCGGTCGATCTTCTCGCTCTGCAGGCGAGCGAGCAGGTCGTCACCGACGTCGATGGCGACCACGTCGACGCCGGCAGTGCTCAGCGCATCGATCACTGCCGCGCCGGATTTCAGCGACACCTCACGCTCGGCGCTCTTGCCACCGTACAGAACGGCGACGCGGCCGAACGCCTTGACGTCCAGGGTCGAGTGCAGCTTGTCGTAGGCGCTGGTCATTTCGACTTCTCCTGCTTGGCGCCTGCGAACAGCGGGCTTTTCATCAACTGGGGGGCCAGGCCGCCGACATCACCGGCACCCTGGCAGAGCAGGATGTCGCCAGCGCGCAGCAGTGGCTTGACCAGCGGTGCCAGTTCGGCGCCGCGCTCGATGTAGATCGGGTCCAGCTTGCCGCGCTGGCGGATGCTGTGGCACAGCTGACGGCTGTCGGCACCGGGGATCGGCTCTTCGCCGGCCGGGTAGACTTCCATCAGCAGCAGCACGTTGGCATCGCCCAGTACCTGGACGAAATCGTCGTACAGGTCACGGGTGCGGCTGTAGCGGTGCGGCTGGTAGACGATCACCAGGCGGCGGCTTGGCCAGCCACCGCGCACAGCCTTGATCACCGCCGCCACTTCGGTGGGGTGATGGCCGTAGTCGTCGACCAGCATCACACTGCCGCCCTCGACCGGCAGCTCGCCGTATACCTGGAAGCGACGACCAACACCCTGGAAGCCGGACAGGCCCTGGACGATAGCCTCGTCAGTAATGCCTTCGTCAGTGGCGATGGCGATGGTAGCCAGGGCGTTGAGCACGTTGTGGTTGCCGGGCATGTTCACCGAAACCTCCAACGGCTCGCGGTCACGGCGCAGCACGGTGAAGTGGGTCTGCATGCCCTGCTGACGCACATTGATGGCGCGGATGTCGGCCTCTTCGCTGAAGCCGTAGGTCACGGTAGGACGCTTGACCTGCGGCAGGATCTCGCGAACCACCGGGTCGTCCAGGCACATCACCGCCAAACCATAGAACGGCAGGTTGTGCAGGAACTCGACGAAGGTTTTCTTCAGCTTGTTGAAGTCACCTTCGTAGGTCGCCATGTGGTCGGCGTCGATGTTGGTGACAACCGCCACCATCGGCTGCAGGTGCAGGAAGCTGGCATCGCTTTCGTCTGCTTCAGCGATCAAGTAGCGGCTGGTGCCCAGCTGCGCATTGGTGCCGGCAGCGGTAAGGCGGCCACCAATGACGAAGGTCGGGTCCAGGCCACCGGCGGCGAACACTGAAGCCAGCAGGCTGGTCGTGGTGGTCTTGCCGTGTGTACCGGCAACGGCCACGCCATGGCGGTAACGCATCAGCTCGGCGAGCATCTCGGCACGCGGCACTACCGGTATGCGCCGCTCGAGGGCGGTGGCAACTTCCGGGTTGGCCGGGTTGATGGCGCTGGACACCACCAGCACATCGGCGGTGGCGGCGTTCTCGGCGCGGTGGCCGACGAAGATCTCAGCGCCGAAGGACTCCAGGCGTTCGGTGACCGGCGAGGCTTTAAGGTCCGAACCGGACACTTCATAGCCCAGGTTCAGCAACACTTCGGCAATACCGCACATGCCCACGCCGCCGATGCCGACGAAGTGAATACGGCGAATACGGCCCATCTTCGGCTGGGGCATGGCTTTCTGGCTCTCAACCATGGGCCACCTCCAGGCAGATATCGACCACGGTGCTGGTTGCAGCAGGTTTGGCCAGGCGCCGTGCGGTGCCAGCCATGACGTTGAGTTTCTCGGGTTGCATCAGCACCTCGTTCAGGCGTTCAGCGAGTTGCGCTGCGCCAGTTGTCGCTTGTGGCATCAGGAAGGCAGCGCCTTCGCGGGCCAGATATTGGGCGTTGTGGGTCTGGTGGTCGTCGATCGCGTGGGGCAAAGGCACCAGCATCGAAGGCAGGCCTGCTGCCGCCAGTTCGCTGACAGTCAGGGCACCGGCCCGGCACACCACCAGGTCGGCCCAGCCATAAGCTTGGGCCATGTCGTTGATGAAGGGCTCTACCTGAGCCTCGACGCCCACCTCGTGATAACGCTCGGCGGTGATCGGTGCGTGCTGCTTGCCGGCCTGGTGGAACACTTCAGGCCGCAGCGCCGCGGGCACTTCAGACAGGGCCTTAGGCAACAATTTGTTCAATGGTTCCGCACCCAGGCTGCCACCCAGCACCAACAGGCGTGCGCGGCGCTCGCCCAAGGGCACGCGTTGCGCGTCCATGAAGAGTTCCGGACGCACCGGGTTGCCGGTGGTGCGACGCTTGTCGCTGGCCTCGAAGGTGTTCGGGAAAGCTTCGCAGACCCGCGCCGAGAGGGGCACCAGCAACCGATTGGCGGTACCGGCCCTGGCGTTCTGCTCATGGATCACCAGTGGCACGCCGCACAGCCGCGCGGCCACGCCGCCGGGGCCGGTCACATAGCCGCCAAAGCCCAAGACACATACGGGCTTGAGCTGGCGAATGATGCGCCGTGCCTGCAGCACGGCCTTGACCAACGTGAAAGGCGCCTTGAGCAACGACAACTTGCCCTTGCCGCGCAGGCCGCTGACCTGAATCAGGTGCAATGGCAAACCCGCCTGTGGCACCAACTCGTTTTCGATCCCACGTGGGGTGCCCAACCAGTGCACGCTGTAACCGCGCTTCTGGAACTCACGGGCGCAGGCCAGCGCCGGGAATACGTGCCCCCCGGTGCCGCCGGCCATGATCAATACATTTTTGCCTTCAGCGGCCATGACTGGTCTCCTCGGCAAAATCACTTTCGCTGAATTCGTGCTCCTCACTGCCCAGATGCGTGCGGCTCTCCCACTCGATGCGCAGCAACAGCCCTACGCAGGCGCAGCAGATCACCAGCGAGCTGCCCCCGTAACTGAGAAACGGCAGGGTCAGGCCCTTGGTCGGCAGCAGGCCGACGTTCACACCGATGTTGATCAGGAACTGGCCAATCCACAGGAAAGCCAGGCCGAACGCCATGTAGGCGGCAAAGAACTGTTTGGCCTTCTCGGCCCACAGGCCGATGTACAGGGCGCGCACGGTGACGAACACGAACAGCGCGACGGTCAGCAGCGAGCCGACCACGCCCAGTTCTTCCGCCAGGACCGAGAACACGAAGTCGGTGTGCGCTTCAGGCAGGTAGAACTGCTTCTGCACGCTGTTGCCCAGGCCAACGCCCAGCCACTCGCCACGGCCGAAGGCAATCAGTGCCTGGGTCAGCTGGTAGCCGGAGCCGAACTGATCGGCCCAGGGGTCGGTGAACGTAATAAGGCGCGCCATCCGGTAGGGCTGCGCCTGAACCAGAACAAATACCGCCAGCACCGCCAGCACCACCATCAGGCTGAAGCGGAACAGCCCCACCCCTCCCAAAAACAACATGGCCGCCGCCGCGCCCATCATCACCACCGTGGCGCCGAAGTCCGGTTCCATCAGCAGCAATGCGGCCATGGGCAGAAGCACGATGAACGGCTTGAAGAAGCCCATCCAGGTTTCGCGCACCTCGGTCTGTCGGCGTACCAGGTAGCCGGCCAGGTAGATGACCACGAACACCTTGGCGATTTCCGAAGGCTGTACGTTGAAGAAGCTGAAACCGATCCAGCGCATGGAGCCGTTAACCTCACGGCCGATACCCGGCACCAGTACCAGTACCAGCAAGCCGAAGGCGCCAAGCAGCATCATGAAGCCCATCCGCTGCCAAGTGGCGATCGGCACCAGGATGGTTGCACCACAGGCCACCAGGCCAAGGAACACGTACACCAGGTGGCGGAACATGTGATACAGCGGGTTGCCGGATTGTACCGCAGCCACTTCCGAGGAGGCCGAAGTAATCATCACCAGGCCCAGGCCCAGCAAGGCCAGGCAACCGGCGAGCATCGGGAAGTCCAGGTCGACGCCACGGCCGCTGATCAGCGGCGACGGGTAGGGTTTGAAGATGCCGAAGATCATGCAAGGCCTCCCGCTGCCTGGGCGAACAGGCGCCCCCGTTCCTCGAAGTTCTTGAACATGTCGAGGCTGGCGCATGCTGGCGACAGCAGCACGGCATCGCCGGCCTGGGCCAGCTCGGCACACTGCTGTACGGCATCGTCAAGGGTCTTGACCCGAACCAGTGGCACGGCATCGCCCAAGGCCTCGGCCAGGCGCTCGGCATCACGGCCAAGCAGTACCACGGCGCGGCAGAAACGCTTGACCGGCTCGCGCAGCGCAGTGAATTCAGCACCTTTGCCGTCACCACCGGCGATCAGCACCAACTTGCCTTCGATATCGGCGCCCAGGCCTTCGATGGCGGCCAGGGCTGCACCGACGTTGGTGGCCTTGGAATCGTCATACCAGTTCACGCCATTACGCTCGCGTACCCACTGGCAACGGTGGGCCAGGCCACCGAACTCGCGCAGGGCCTCGAGCATGGGCTCGAACGGCAGGCCTGCAGCATGCCCCAGGGCCAGCGCCGCCAGGGCGTTGCTCTGGTTGTGAGCACCGCGAACCTTCAGTTCGCGCGCCGGCATCAGCGTCTGGAACTCGAATGCCAGGTATTTCTCACCGTCCACTTCACGCAGGCCAAACGCTTTGAAGTCGGGCGGGTTGAGGCCGAAGGTCCAGCATGGACGGCCTTCCACCGGCAGCGGCCGGCTCAGGGCGTCCTGGCGGTTGACCACCACCTGGCGGGCACCGCGGAAAATCCGGTGCTTGGCCAGGTGGTAGGCCGGAAGGCCGCTATAGCGGTCCATGTGGTCTTCGCTGATGTTCAGAACGGTCGCCACTTCGGCGTTGAGCTGGTCAGTGGTTTCCAGCTGGAAGCTGGAAAGCTCCAGCACGTACAGCTCGATGTCATCGGCCAGCAGGTCGAGCGCCGGGGTACCGAGGTTACCGCCCACGGCCACGCGTTTGCCGGCCTTGGCGGCCATTTCACCGACCAGCGTCGTAACGGTGCTCTTGGCGTTGGAGCCGCTGATGGCAATGATCGGCGCCTTGGCATGGCGAGCAAACAGCTCTATGTCGCCAGACAGCTTCACGCCACGCGCGGCCGCCTGCTGCAAGGCCGGCGTGGCCAAGGCCAGACCGGGGCTCACGTACAACTCGTTGGCGCGGCACAGGAAGTCCACGTCCAGTTCACCACAGCGCACTTCCACCTGCGGGTAATCACGGCGCAGGGTTTCCAGTTCCGGCGGTTGCTCGCGGGTATCGGCGACCGCAAAGGCAATGCCCCGGCTCGCCAGGAAGCGAACCAGGGACATGCCGCTCTTGCCGAGGCCGACAACGATGCGGAATTGGTCGGAAGCGATCAAAGACACGCTCATCTACCTCAGTTTCAGGGTTGCAAGGCCAATCAGTACCAGGATCACGGTGATGATCCAGAATCGGACGATCACCCGGGGCTCTGGCCAGCCCTTGAGTTCAAAGTGGTGATGAATCGGCGCCATGCGGAACACGCGCTTGCCGGTCAGCTTGAAGGAGGCGACCTGGATCACCACCGACAGGGTTTCCACCACGAAGATGCCGCCCATGATGAACAGCACGATTTCCTGGCGCACGATGACGGCGATGGTGCCCAGCGCGGCACCCAGCGCCAGCGCGCCGACGTCGCCCATGAACACTTGCGCCGGGTAAGTGTTGAACCACAGGAAGCCCAGGCCGGCACCGATCAGCGCGCCGCAGAACACGATCAGCTCGCCCGAGCCCGGCACGTAGGGGATCAGCAGGTACTCGGCGAACTTCACGTTACCCGACAGGTAGCAGAAGATGCCCAGCGCGCCGCCGACCATCACCGTCGGCATGATTGCCAGGCCGTCAAGGCCATCGGTGAGGTTGACCGCGTTGCTCGAACCGACAATGACGAAGTAGGTCAGTACGACGAAGCCGACGCCCAGCGGAATGGTGACATCCTTGATGAACGGCAGGATCAGCGTGGTCTCGACGCTGGTTGGCGCCGTCTTGTACAGGAACACCGCCGCCGCCAGGCCGAACACCGACTGCCAGAAGTACTTCCAGCGGCTTGGAAGGCCACGCGAGTTCTTTTCGATCACCTTGCGGTAGTCATCGACCCAGCCAATGGCACCGAACGCCAGGGTAACGATCAGCACAACCCATACATAGCGGTTGCTCAGGTCGGCCCACAGCAAGGTGCTGACGGCGATGGCCGACAGGATAAGCGCCCCACCCATGGTCGGGGTGCCGGACTTGGACAGGTGCGATTGCGGGCCGTCGTTACGCACGGCCTGGCCGATCTGGCGAATTTGCAGGGTACGGATCATCCAGGGGCCCAGCCACAGCGCCAGAGACAACGCGGTCAGTACACCAAGAATCCCGCGCAGGGACAGGTACTGAAAGACCGCGAAGCCTTTGTGGAACTGTTGCAGATACTCGGCCAACAGCAGCAGCATTAATGTTTCTCCCCGCTGGCACCGCACAATGCCGCCACGACGTTTTCCATCGCAGCGCTGCGCGAGCCCTTGATCAAGATAGTGGTGTCACTGGCATTCTCGGCGCTAACCGCATCGATCAGCTCAGCTTGAGTAGCGAAATGGCGGCCATTGGCGCCGAACGCCTTGACCGCATGTGCCATGTTGGAACCCACTGCGTACAGGGCGTCAACCTTGCCACGCGCGTAGTCACCCACCTGACGGTGGCCTTCTTCCGCCCATTGCCCCAATTCGCCGATATCCCCAAGCACCAGAACGGTGCGTCCGGAAAAGCCGGCGAGTATATCAATCGCTGCGCACATAGAGGTGGGATTTGCGTTGTAACTGTCGTCGATTACCCGTACCCCGTTCGGCGCGATCTGCGCCACGGTACGCCCCTTGACCGGTTGCACCGCAGCCAGGCCGGCGGCGATGCCGCTCAGGCTCAGACCAACGGCATGTGCAGCGGCGGCGGCGGCCAAGGCATTGCTGACGTTGTGTTCACCCAGCACATTGAGTTGCACGGCTACCGTTTCACCGGCGCCATGCAGGGTGAAGGACGGGCAGCCACGGGCATCGCGACCAATGTCTGACGCGTGGAAATCGGCCTTCGGGTTGCCGCGTGCGAAACTGACGACCTTGTGCGCACCGGCACGCGCCTTCCAGATGTCAAAGGCTTTGTCGTCCAGGTTGAGGATGGCAATACCGCCCTGGCCCAGGCCTTCGAGAATCTCGCCTTTGGCTTCGACGATCTTGTCCGGGCCGCCGAATTCGCCAACGTGGGCAGTACCGGCGTTGTTGATGATCACCACCTGCGGTTGCGTCAGGCCTACGGTGTAGCGGATTTCGCCAATGCGCGAGGCGCCCAGCTCGATCACTGCCGCGCTGTGTTCCGGGGCGATCTCCAGCAGTGTCAGCGGTGCACCGAGGTCATTGTTCAAGTTGCCGCGGGTGGCGTGCACCAGGCCACGGGTACGCAGGATGCTGGCGAGCATTTCCTTGACCGTGGTCTTGCCGCTGGAACCGGTAATGGCCACCACCGGCTTGTCGAAAGCGGCGCGGTTCAATGCACCGAGCTGGCCGAGGGCCAGGCGGCAATCGGCCACCTGCAACTGCGGCAGGTCGACATCGGCTACTTCACGCTCGACCAGGGCGGCTACTGCGCCTTTGGCTTTCACATCTGCCAGGTAGTCATGGCCGTCGAAACGCGGGCCGGCCAGGGCGACGAACAGTTGCCCGGCGCTGACACTGCGGCTATCGATGCTGACGCCGGTGAACGTGGCGTCGCCACCGATGTGTTGCCCCTTCAGTGCGGTGGTCAGCTGGCTGAGTGACAGCGGCTTAAGCATGTGGAGCCTCCCAGGCTGCAAGTGCCTTTTCGGCTTCGGTCAAATCGGAGAAGTCATGGCGCTCGCCATTGATCTCCTGGTAATCCTCGTGCCCCTTGCCGGCCAGCACGATCACATCGTTGGCAGCGGCGGTGGCAATCAGGTGCGCGATGGCTTCGCCACGGCCGGCGACGAACTCGACGTCGTCAGGCCTGGTGAAACCGGGGCGGATATCATCGAAGATGCGCAACGGATCTTCAGTACGCGGGTTGTCGTCGGTGACCAGTACGCGGTCGGCCAGGCGCTCGGCCACTTCGGCCATCAGCGGGCGCTTGCCGCGATCACGGTCACCGCCGCAGCCGAACAGGCACAACAGCTTGCCATGAGCGTGCGGGCGCAGGGCCTCGAGCACTTTTTCAAGTGCATCCGGTGTGTGCGCGTAGTCGACCACCACCAGCGGCTTGTCGCCGCCACCCAGGCGCTGCATGCGGCCTACCGGCCCCTGCAGTTGCGGCGTGACCTTGAGGATCTCGTCCAGCGCATAGTCCAGCGCCAGCAGGGTCGCCACAGCGGCAAGCATGTTGCTCAGGTTGAAGCGGCCCAGCAGTTGGCTGCGCAGGATACGTTCACCTTGGGCAGTGACGATCGTGGCGCGCACGCCATCGTCACTGAACACGGCTTCGCGGCAGAACAACGAGGCCTCAGGGCTTTCCAGGCTGTAGCTCAGCAGCCGGGTTTCGATATGGTCGACACTCGGGCGGCGAGCGAAGTCGGCGGCCAGACGACGACCAAACCCGTCATCCAGGTTGACCACCTGGCAACGCAGGCTCGGCCAGGCGAACAGCTTGGCCTTGGCGGCCTCATAGGCTTGCATGCTGCCGTGATAGTCGAGGTGGTCGCGGGACAGGTTGGTCATCACCGCGATGTCGAATTCCAGTGCGGCAACCCGGCCTTGCTCCAGGGCATGGGAAGACACTTCCATGGCCACGGCCTTGGCGCCGCCTTTCTTGAGGTCGTTGAGGGTCGATTGCACGGCAATCGGGTCCGGCGTGGTCAGGCGGCCGCTCTGCAACTCGCCGTAGAAACCGGTACCCAGGGTGCCAATCAGGCCGCAGCGCTGGCCAAGCAGGTCGAGCGCCTGGGCGACCAGTTGGGTAACACTTGTCTTGCCGTTGGTGCCGGTCACGCCGACCAGATTCAACTGGCGGCTCGGTTCACCGTAGAAGCGCCCGGCGATATCTGACAGCTGAGCTATCAGGCCTTTGACCGGAATCAGGGGCACATCGGTCAGCGGCAGCACGTTGGCGCCCTGCTCTTCATAGGCCACGGCAGCAGCACCACGGGCCAGGGCATCGGCGATATGCTCGCGACCATCGACCTTGGCACCCGGCACCGCCAGGAACAAGTCCCCCGGGCGCACACTACGGCTGTCCAGGGTCAGCTCGCGAATCAACGGATCACGGCTGGCGTGGGCGAAAAGTTTGCTTAATGGCATTGTCATCATCCACGCCCTCCCTTGGCGGCTGCTGCATTGACTTGTGATGGCACGGCTGGTGCAGGTGGCGGCAGGTTGTCTGGCGGCACGTTCATCAGGCGCAGGGTGCCGGACATGACGTTGCTGAATACGGGCGCCGAAACCAGGCCACCGAAGTAACCGCCCTTTCTTGGCTCGTCGATGACCACGACGATGGCGTAGCGCGGGTCGCTCATTGGCCCGAAGCCGGCGAACAGCGAGCGGTAGGCGTTTTCGGTGTACCCCTTGGCACCCACGGTGGCCTTACGCGCGGTGCCGGACTTGCCGGCCACGTGATAGAACGGCACCTGGGCACGGAAGACGCCACGCGGCGCTTCGATCACCTGCTGCAGCATGCCCTGAACGGTTTCGGCGACTTCCTTCGGAATGGCCTGCACGGCTTCCGGCGCCTTGTCGACCTTGATGATCGACAGCGGCACCATCTTGCCGTCGTTGGCCAGCGCCGCGTAGGCATGCACCAGCTGCAGGGCGGTCACCGATACGCCGTAGCCATAGGACAGGGTGGCGGTCTCGGCCTTGCGCCACTCACGGTGGTTGGGCAGGTTGCCGACACGCTCGCCCGGGAAGCCAAGGCCGGTGTACTGGCCCAGGCCGACCTGGGACATGACCCGGTAGATGGCCTCGCCGCCGATGTCGAAGGCGATCTTGCTCATGCCAACGTTACTGGAGTTGATCAGGATGCCGGTCAAATCAAGAATCGGGCCCTCGCTGCGCGACACGTCCTTGATGGTGTAGCGGCCGATCTGCAGGCTGCCAGGGTACACCTCGACCTTGTCGGTCGGCTTCCAGCGGCCACTCTGCAGCGCCGCACTCATGGAGATCGGCTTGACCGTGGAGCCCGGCTCGAACACGTCGATGATCGCCCGGTTACGCATGGCCGCCGGGAACATGCTACGGCGGTTGTTGGGGTTGTAGGTCGGCTGGTTGACCATGGCCAGGACCTCACCGGTCTTGACGTCCATGATCACCAGGCTGCCGGCCTTGGCGTCCTGTTCGGCAATGGCGTTGCGCAACTCGCGGGTAGCCAGGTACTGCAGGCGCAGGTCTATCGACAACGCCAAGGTCTTCCCGGCCTTGGCGTTCTTGGTTACCTGAATGTCCTTGATCAGCCGACCGCGCCGGTCCTTGATCACCTGGCGCTTGCCGGGCACACCGGCCAGCCACTCGTCATAGGCCAGCTCCACCCCTTCACGACCGTGGTCGTCGAGGTCGGTAAAGCCGACCATGTGTGCAGTCACATCACCGGCCGGATAGAAGCGGCGGAATTCTTCCAGGCCGTACACGCCAGGCACTTTGAGGTCGAGCACGTGCTGCCCCTGCTCTGGGGTCAGCCCCCGGACCAGGTAGATGAACTCTTTGTTGGCCTGCTGGGTCAGGCGCTCGATCAACTGCTGCGGGTTTTGCCCCAGCGCAGCGGCCAATTGCGGCCAGCGCTCCTTGGAGGCCTGCATCTCTTTGGGGTTGGCCCACAACGTGGTGACCGGGGTACTCACGGCCAACGGCTCACCGTTGCGGTCGGTAATCAAGCCGCGGTGCGCCGGGATGGGGATGTGACGCAGGCTGCGTGCATCGCCCTGGCCCTTGAGGAAGTCACGGTCAACCACCTGGAGGTCGATGATGCGCCAGCAAATGGCGCCGACCATGATCGCCAGCAAGCCGATCACTACGCGGAAGCGCCACGGGTAGAGTGCGCCTTCGAGCTTCATCATGGCGCCACCATCCGGACTTCGTCAGCTGACGGCACGCGCATCTTCAACTGCTCGGAGGCCAGGCTCTCGATGCGGCTGGCAGCGGTCCAGGTACTCTGCTCAAGAATCAGCCGGCCCCATTCGGCCTGAGCCTTGTCGCGCTCGTTCAATTCACCGTACAGGGTGTTGAGCAGTTGACGGTTCCAGTGCGCACTGTAGGACACGGCAATGGCCGAAACCAGTACGCCGACGAACAGCAAAAGCATCAGGAAGCTTCCGCCTGGCAAGGGTTTGGCAAGTAGCCTGCTCACCGCAGCTTCTCCGCCACGCGCATCACGGCGCTACGCGACCGCGGGTTGGCCTTGAGCTCGGCCTCGGAGGCGAACTGAGCCTTGCCGATCAGCTTGATTTTCGGCTCGAAGGCCTTGTGCTGAACCGGCAGGTTACGCGGCAGGTTGTCGGCTTCACCCTTCACCAGCTTGCGCATGAACAGCTTGACGATACGATCTTCCAGCGAGTGGAAACTGATGACCGCCAAGCGACCACCGACTTCGAGCGCATCGAGCGCAGCCTCAAGGCCGGCCTCCAGGTCGCCCAGTTCGTTGTTGACGTGAATGCGAAGGCCCTGGAAGGCACGGGTAGCCGGGTTCTTGCCCTTTTCCCATGCCGGGTTGGCCACTTTGAGCACCTCCGCCAGGTCGGCGGTACGGGTGAAGGGCTGTTTTTCACGGCGCTCGACCACTGCACGCGCCATGCGCCCGGCAAAGCGTTCTTCGCCGTACTCCTTGAAGACGCGGGCGATTTCTTCCACGGGCGCAGTGGCGATGAACTCAGCGGCACTGATGCCCTGGTCCGGGTTCATACGCATGTCCAGCGGGCCATCATTGAGGAAGCTGAAGCCACGCTCCGGGTCATCCAGCTGCGGCGAGGACACGCCCAGGTCCAGCAACACACCACTGACCTTGCCGTGCAGGCCGCGCGCTGCCACTTCTGCACCCAACTCGGCAAAACTGCGCTGCACAATGACAAAGCGGCCGTCTTCGGCCGCCAGCGCTTGCCCCGTGGCAATCGCTTGTGGATCTTTGTCGAAGCCCAGGAGCCGCCCTTGCGGCCCGAGCTTGCTGAGAATCAGACGGCTGTGTCCGCCCCGGCCGAAAGTACCGTCCAGATAGCAACCGTCGGCGCGCAGGGCCAATGCCTCGACAGCTTCGTCGAGCAGGACGGTGATGTGGTTGAAGCCGCTATCTATGGTCACAGGATCAGGTCACGCAATTCGTCGGGCATGGCGCCCGGTTGTTGAATAGCTGCAAGGTCAGCTGCCGAAACCGTGTTCCAGGCATCTTCATCCCACAGCTGGAATTTGTTCAGTTGCCCCACCAGCATCGCCTTCTTGTCGAGCTTGGCGTACTCACGCAGGCGGGGCGGCACCAGGAAACGCCCACTGCCATCGAGCTCCAGGTCAACCGCATTACCAATCAGCAAACGCTGCAGGCGGCGGTTTTCCTCACGCAACGATGGCAAGGCACGCAACTTGGCTTCTATCTGCTCCCACTCATCGAGGGGATAAACACACAAGCAGGGGTCTACGGCGTCAATGGTCACGATCAGTTGGCCATTGCAACGTGAGTCGAGCTCGTCACGGTACCGACTCGGCATGGCGAGACGGCCCTTTGCATCGAGGCTGACGGCGTTGGCTCCGCGGAACACGGCTGTGATTCCCCACAATGTTAGCTTTTTTGTGTCAGAAAACCCACTTCATCCCACTTTCTGCCACTTGCGCACACTATAGGAATCCGCCCGCAGCACCGTCAAGGCACGTTCATAAGGAAAAGCCTTACAGGACCGAGATTTAGCGCAACAACGGAATGTGGAAGGACTGCCAGAGAGAAAAAAACACGAGAAAAATCAAACCCACGCAAGCGAATGGAGTTCGAAGTTAAAGTGATTTATTAAGAGTAAGATTTTTTCGGTATTACCAGAGAGGATCTGCTATCGATTCAAGCAGGGAAAGAAAGGTGGAGAGTCGATCTGTAAGCCGGGTTTTGTCGAGGACAGTCATTCCTCTACGACGGCCATCACTGGACGCCTCTAGCAACCTACCCGGTTCCGACGCGGGCCACGCCTGATGGAACCCTATTTGGTCTTGCTCCGAGTGGGGTTTACCTAGCCACGAACTGTTGCCAGCCGTGCGGTGCGCTCTTACCGCACCTTTTCACCCTTACCGGCACCGAAGTGCTTAGGCGGTTATTTTCTGTGGCACTTTCCGTAGGCTCACGCCTCCCAGGCGTTACCTGGCACTCTGCCCTATGGAGCCCGGACTTTCCTCCCCCTGCTGCTCACACAACAATAGTTGCGGAACAAAAACAGGCAGCGACTGTCCGATCGACTCTCCGCCGCCAAGGTTACCGACACGCGGGCGCAAGAACAAGCGCTAACGCCATTTATATCAAACTGCCACTATTCGGCTTTCTGCTTTTCGAGGGCCAGTTGATACAACAGGTTCTTGCGCACCCCGGTAATTTCCGCTGCAAGCGCCGCCGCCCGTTTCAGTGGCAACTCAGCCAATAGCAGGTCGAGCACGCGCTGTGCTTCGGCACTGATGGCCTGCTCGCCCTCCGGCGCACTCCAGCCGCCGACCAGCACCACGCATTCACCACGCTGCTGATTGCTGTCGCCGGCTACGAAGGCGCGCAACTCAGCCAGCGGCAAGCCCTTTAGGGTCTCGAAGGTCTTGGTCAGTTCGCGCGCCAGCAACGCCGGACGATCGCCACCAAATACCGCCTCCATGTCTTCAAGGCATTCCAGGATTCGATGCGGGGCTTCGTAGAAGATCAGCGTGCGTGGCTCTTCCCTCACCTGCTCCAGGCGCGCCCGGCGCCCTGCCTGTTTGGCCGGCAGGAAGCCTTCGAAGATGAAGCGGTCCGAGGGCAGGCCTGCCGCCGATAGCGCGGCGATCAAGGCACAGGCGCCCGGCACCGGCACCACACTCACCCCCGCAGCACGGGCCTGGCGCACCAGGTGATAGCCCGGGTCGGAAATCAGAGGCGTGCCGGCATCGGAGACCAGCGCCACATTTTCACCCGCCAGTAGTTTGGAGAGAAAACGCCCGCCCTCGTCACGCTCGTTGTGCTCATGACAAGCGGCCAACGGCGTATCGATGCCAAAGTGTTGCAGCAGGCGGATCGAATGACGGGTGTCTTCGGCGGCGATCAGCGCCACGTCCGCCAGCACCTTCAGCGCCCGGGCGCTCATGTCGTCAAGGTTGCCGATGGGGGTTGCCACCACATACAGCGTCCCCACCGTGGATTTCGAAGCCCCTGCCACATCAGTCACTGCGCACACCTGTCATTCGGATCAAAGGCGCCATTGTAGCCCGAGCGCCTGCAACAGGGCGCAAAGAACTTCGCCAGCGATCAGGAACAAGCCACCTATAGTGAAGGATCGACACAGCAACATCGCGCCCCGGCCAGCGCTTGGGTACAATTGCCGGCCAACTTGATCGAGTAACAGGACCTTTACATGATCGCTTGCCTGCGGCTGCTCACAGCCCTCTGCCTCGCCGCCCTGCTGGCAGCCTGCGCCAGCTCGCCCTCATCCAGCCTGGGCGAACTGCCACGCACCCCGGACGCCAGCATCGAGCAACTGCTCGAAAAGGCCGCTTCCAGCACGTCTGCGGAAGACGCCGCACTGCTGCGCCTGAGCGCAGCCGACCTGGCCTACAAGCAGAAGGACTTCCCACGCGCCGCACGCATTCTCGAGCAGGTCCCGCTGGATACGCTCAAGCCGGCCCAGCAAGTGTTCGCCAGCACCCTCGCGGCCGAGCTGGCCATGAGCCGCAACCAGCCCAAGGCAGCGCTGACCGCACTGGCCCACCCCAGCCTGCAGCGCCTCGCCGAACTGCCGGCAGACCTGCAAGCGCGCACCTACAGTGTGCACGCTGCCGCGCTCGAAGCCGATGGCCAGGCCCTGGCTGCCGCACAGCAGCGCATCCTGCTGGCCCCGCTGCTTGGCGGCCAGGCCGCCAGCACCAACAATGACGCCATCTGGGCCTTGGTCGCCTCGCTGCCTGCAGAGCAACTGCAGCAGCCAACCAACGATCAGACCCTGGCTGGCTGGACCAGCCTGGCCTTCGCCGTGAAAAGCGCCGGCACCCTGGAGCAGCAGCAAGCGGCCATCGAAGCCTGGGTCAAACAGCACCCGGACCACCCTGCCGCCCAGCAACTGCCGCTGGCCCTGACCAAGCTCAAGGAGCTGGCCAGCCAGCCGCTGACCAAGATCGCCCTGCTGCTGCCTCAGGAAGGCCCGCTGGCCGGTGTAGCCCGCGCCCTGCGCGATGGCTTCATGGCCGCCCACTTCCAGGCCCAGCAAAGCGGCCAGCCAGCGCCTGCGGTGCAGGTGTTCGACAGCTCACGCATCGGCTCGCTGGACGACTTCTATCGCCAGGCGCAAGCCGCCGGCGTGCAACTGGTCATCGGCCCGCTTGAAAAGCCATTGGTCAAACAACTGGCCGCCAAACCACAGCTGCCGATCACCACACTGGCCCTGAACTACGCCGACGCCGGCCAGAAGGCGCCGCCACAACTGTTCCAGTTCGGCCTGGCTGCCGAGGACGAAGCCCGCGAAGTGGCCCGCCGCGCCCGCGCCGATGGCATGGTCCGCGCCGTTGCCCTGGTGCCGAGCGGCGAATGGGGTGACCGCGTCCTGGCCGCCTTCCGCCAGGACTGGGAAGGCAATGGCGGAACCCTGCTCGCCGCCGAGCGCATCGCCCAGCCAGTCGCCCTGGCCCAGCAAATTGCCGACCTGTTCCAGCTGCGCCAGAGCGAAGGCCGCGCCAAGAGCCTGCAAAGCACGGTGGGCGGCAGCATCGCTGCACAACCGTCGCGCCGCCAGGACATCGACTTCATCTTCCTCGCCTCGACCCCACAACAGGCGCAACAGATCAAGCCGACCCTGAACTTCCAGTACGCCGGTGACGTGCCGGTCTATGCCACCTCGAACCTGTACAGCGCCAGCGGTGACGTCAACCAGTACAATGACATGAACGGCATCCGCTTCTGCGAAACACCCTGGCTGCTCGACACCAGCAACAGCCTGCGTCAACAGGTTGTACAGCAATGGCCGCAAGCCGCCGGCAGCCTCGGCCGCCTGTATGCCATGGGCGTCGATGCCTACAGCCTGGCGCCGCGCCTGGGCCAACTGAAAGCGCTACCGGACAACCGCGTCCTTGGCCTTTCGGGCAGCCTGAGCATCAATGCCAACCAGCGCGTCGAACGCCAGCTGCCATGGGCCGAGTTTGCCGGCGGCCAGGTCAAGCGCCTGCCTGACACCGTGCGTTGATGGCCGCAGCATCGCCTACCGGTGCCGGGCAAGCGGCAGAAACCCAAGCCCTTGAGTACCTTCAGGGGCAAGGGCTGCAGTTGCTGGCACGCAACTGGCGATGCAAAGGCGGTGAGCTTGATCTGGTCATGCTCGACGCCGATACAGTAGTATTCGTCGAAGTCCGCTACCGGTTGCACGCGGGCTTCGGAGGCGCCCTCGACAGTATCGACGGGCGCAAGCAGAAACGGTTGGTGCTTGCCGCCAGCCTGTTCCTGCAGAAGGAGGCCCACTGGGGCAACTATCCCTGCCGCTTCGACGTGGTCGCCCTGCAGGGTAGCCACCATGCAGGCAGACCGCTTCAATGGCTGAAAAACGCCTTCGAATGCTGAACCCACTTCGTTTTTTTTGCTCTATGTATCGCGGGCTGGTCGTTGTTGCGCGTAGCAAAGGCCACCGCCCCATTTAAGGTCACCAGATGGACATGCAATCCCGAATTCGCCGGCTGTTCGAGGCCAGCATCGAAACCAAGCAACAGGCAATGGACATCCTGGCACCGCACATCGAGCAGGCCAGCCTGGTCATGGTCAATGCGTTGCTCAACGAGGGCAAGATGCTCGCCTGCGGCAACGGCGGCTCGGCCGGCGATGCCCAGCACTTTTCATCGGAGCTGCTCAACCGCTTCGAGCGCGAGCGCCCCAGCCTGCCGGCCATCGCGCTGACCACCGACAGCTCGACCCTGACCTCGATCGCCAACGACTACAGCTACAACGAAGTCTTTTCCAAGCAGATCCGCGCCCTGGGCCAGCCCGGTGACGTTCTGCTGGCGATCTCTACCAGCGGCAATTCGGCCAACGTGATCCAGGCGATCCAGGCCGCACATGACCGTGAAATGATTGTCGTAGCATTGACGGGTCGCGACGGCGGCGGCATGGCTTCGCTGCTGCTGCCCGAGGACGTGGAAATCCGCGTACCTTCGACAGTTACCGCGCGTATCCAGGAAGTCCACCTGCTGGCGATCCACTGCCTGTGCGATCTGATCGACAGCCAACTGTTCGGGAGTGAAGAATGACCCCTATGCGCCTCGGCCTGATGGCCCTGACCCTGTGCCTGAGCGTCACTGGTTGCAGCTCGGTACTCACCTCTACCCGCAATTCGCCGATCGAGGACGATCGCGGCACGCGCACCATCGGCAGCAAGATCGACGACTCGCTGATCGAGACCAAGGCCGCCGTGAACATTTCCAAAGCCAACCCAGACCTGGACAAGGGCTCGCACATCGTTGTCAGCAGCTACAACGGCATCGTTCTGCTGGCCGGTCAGACCCCGCGCGCCGACCTCAAGAGCCTCGCGGAGCAAACCGCCAGCCAGGTCCAGCGGGTCAAGAAAGTCCACAACGAGCTGCAAGTGATGCAGCCCTCCTCCATTCTGGCGCGCAACAACGACGCCTGGCTGACCACCAAGATCAAGACCCAGATGCTGACCGACAGCGCCGTGCCCAGCTCGCGCATCAAGGTGATTACCGAAAACGGGATCGTCTACCTGCTGGGTCTGGTCACCCGTCAAGAAGCCAACTCGGCCACTGCCGTGGTGCAGGGCGTGTCGGGCGTGCAGAAGATCGTCAAGCTGTTCGAGTACATCGATTGACTCAGTGATTGCCTGGACAGGCCAAACAAAAAGGCGATCCATCCGGATCGCCTTTTTTGTTACTTGACCACTTTCAGGCTTGGCCGGCCAGTCGGACGCGGCGGCTGCCCTCCATCGTCTGGCGGGCCATCGTCATCCGGCTGCACATCATCGTCTTCCAGCTCGTCGCCATCCATCGAAGACGGCTCCAGCTCGAAGACCATACCCTGGCCATTTTCGCGGGCGTAGATACCCAGGATTGCACCAACCGGCACGAACAGCGAGTGAGCCACGCCACTGAAGCGGCCCTCGAAGCTGACTGCGTCATTGTCCATGTGCAGGCTACGCACGGCACTTGGCGAGATATTCAAGACGATCTGGCCATCACTGGCGAAACCATCCGGCACCTGAACTTTCGGGAATTCGGCATTGACCAGCATATGGGGCGTGCAATCGTTGTCGACGATCCACTCGTACAGTGCTCGAACCAGATAGGGGCGACTGGAGTTCATCAACGGCTCCTTAAAGCTTGCGCATTTCACGTTCTACGGAGGACAGGCTCGCCTGAAAAGGCTCGCGGGCGAACTGGCGCTCCATGTAATCCAGCAGCGGCTTGGCTTGCCGCGGCAATTCGATACCCAACACCGGCAAACGCCAGAGTATGGGCAATAGACAGCAATCGACCAGGCTTTGCTCATCACTCATGAAGCAGGCGAACTCGCTGAACAACGGCGAGACCCCGGTCAGGCTTTCGCGCAAGGCCTTGCGCGCTTCGGTTCGGGCAGCTTCACTGCTACGCGGGTCAAGCACGGTATCGGCCAAGGCACACCAGTCGCGCTGGATGCGGTGCATCAGCAGACGGCTGTTGCCACGCGCCACCGGGTATACCGGCATCAGCGGCGGGTGCGGGTAACGCTCCTCGAGGTATTCCATCACCACGGTCGATTCATACAACGCCAGGTCACGGTCGACCAAGGTCGGCACGCTGCCATAGGGGTTGACCTCGGCCAGCTTCGGCGGCAGGCGGGCGGGATCGACATCGATCAACTGCACGCTGACGCCCTTCTCGGCCAGAACCAGGCGCACCCGATGAGAATAGTGATCAGCGGGATCGGAATAGCAGGCTAACCTGTTGGTTGCGCCCATGTAGCGGCTCCTCGCACGGATGCTTGTGCAACTTTAAATGAAAACGCGCCCGGGGTGGCCTGGCAATACTGCTAGGCCACCCCGGGCGCGTTCAACAACCAGAAACTACTGCGTGATCAGTGCACGTCCTTCCAGTATTCACGCTTGAGCAAGTAGGCGAATACGAAGAAGAAAGCCAGATACAGCAACACATAGGTGCCGATGCGCTGGCTTTCCAGTTTGACTGGGTTGGCCGAATAGGCCAGGAAGGTCACAAGGTTCTTGACCTTCTCGTCGAACTGCTCGGCCGTCAGGGTACCGGAATTCGGCGTAATGGTCAGCTGATCGCAAGCTTCATGGGTCAACGGGCTCCCGGTCAACGGGTCGAATTGCTTCTTGCCATCGACCACCGTCTGCACCTGCTTGCAACCCACCACCTGGTTACCCTGCAGACCCACCAGCACGTTAGGCATGCCGACGTTCGGGAATACCTTGTTGTTCACCCCATAAGGGCGCGATGGGTCCTCATAGAAACTGCGCAGGTAGGTGTAAAGCCAATCGGTACCGCGCACGCGGGCGACCAGGGTCAGATCGGGCGGCGCGGCACCGAACCAGGTCTTGGCGTCGCTGGGCTTCATGCCGATCTGCATGTGGTCACCGATCTTGGCACCTGTGAACACCAGCTTCTCGAGCATCAATTCATGCGGGATACCCAGATCATCAGCCACCCGCTCGTAACGCTGGAACTTGGCACTGTGACACCCCATGCAATAGTTGGCGAAGGTACGCGCGCCGTCCTGCATGGCGGCCTTGTCAGTCAGTTCGATATCGACCTTGTCCAGTTCAAGGCCAGTTTCGGCAGCGAAGGAAAAGGCAGGCATCACTGCCAGCAAAAATACTGCAATCAACTTTTTCATCAGCCAGTCACCCTTTCCGGAACCGGTTTGGTCTTCTCGAGCCTTGTGTAGAACGGCATCAGCAGGAAGTAGGCGAAGTACAGCACCGTGCATACCTGCGACAGCAAAGTACGCCCAGGTGTCGGTGCCAGTACGCCCAGCACGCCGAGGATGACGAAGGACACGCAGAACACCAGCAGGAAGACCTTGCTGATCCAGCCCTTGTAACGCATGGAACGCACCGGACTGCGGTCGAGCCAAGGCAGTACGAACAGCACGGCGATGGCCGCCCCCATGGCAATGACGCCCATCAGTTTGTCAGGCACCGCACGCAGGATTGCGTAGAACGGTGTGAAGTACCACACCGGCGCGATGTGCTCTGGGGTCTTGAAGGCGTTGGCCTGCTCGAAGTTAGGTTTCTCCAGGAAGTAACCACCCATTTCAGGGAAGAAGAACACCACCGCGCAGAACACGAACAGGAACACCACCACGCCGACAATGTCTTTGACGGTGTAGTACGGGTGGAACGGAATACCATCCAGCGGAATACCGTTTTCGTCCTTTTTCTTCTTGATGTCGACGCCATCAGGGTTGTTCGAACCCACTTCGTGCAAGGCGAGGATGTGCAATACCACCAGGCCAAGAATCACGATTGGCAGGGCAACCACATGCAGGGCAAAGAAGCGGTTCAGGGTGATGCCCGAGATCAGATAGTCACCACGGATCCACTGGGTAAGGTCATCACCGATCACCGGGATGGCACCGAACAGCGAGATGATCACCTGGGCGCCCCAGTACGACATCTGCCCCCATGGCAGCAGGTAGCCCATGAACGCTTCAGCCATCAGCGCCAGATAGATCAGCATACCGAACAGCCAGACCAGTTCGCGTGGCTTCTGATAGGAGCCATAGAGCAGGCCGCGGAACATGTGCAGGTAGACCACGATGAAGAACGCTGACGCCCCCGTGGAATGCAGGTAGCGCAGGATCCAGCCGTATTCCACGTCACGCATGATGTACTCGACGGAGGCGAACGCCTCTTCCGCCGAGGGCGTGAAGCTCATGGTCAGCCACACGCCGGTCACGATCTGGTTGACCAGAACCAGCAATGCCAGGGAGCCGAAGAAGTACAGGAAGTTGAAGTTCTTGGGTGCGTAATACTTGCTGAGGTGGTCTTCCCACATCTTGGTGGCGGGGAAGCGAGCATCAATCCAGTCCATGAACTTGCTCATCATGCGTTCTCCTGGTCGACGCCAATGACGATGATCTCGTCCGACTCATAAGAGTGCGGTGGCACGGGCAGGTTGAGAGGCGCTGGCTGGGACTTGTAGACACGGCCAGCCAGGTCATAGTGAGAGCCGTGGCACGGGCAGAAGTAACCACCTACCCATTTCGGCCCAAGGTCGGCTGGCGCCACTTCTGGTCGGAAGGTGGGCGAGCAGCCCAGGTGCGTGCACAGGCCGACGAGAATGAGAATTTCCGGCTTGATCGAGCGAACCTCAGGGTCGACGTACGCTGGCTGTGCCGAGGCCTTGGACTCAGGGTCGGACAGGTCACCCGTGATTTTTTTCAGATTGCCAAGGATTTCCTCCGTTCGCCGCACGATGAATACGGGCTGGCCACGCCACTCGGCCACCATCTGCTGCCCCGCCTCGACCTTGGCGATGTTGACCTTCACCGGTGCACCCGCGGCTTTCGCCTTGGCACTGGGAAACCATGACCCCACGAACGGTACCGCAGCCCCCACTGCCCCCGCCGCCCCGACCACGGATGTCGCGGCTACGAGGAAGCGGCGCCGGCCTGCGTTGACGCCGTCATTGCTCATTCAGTCCTCTCCCATCAGCTTGCTTGGCCAGTTGGACCTGGCCTGTACTTAGGTTGTGTCAATGGCACTAAAAATTGGCCGCCATGGTAAGAAACAAATCCACACACTGACAAGGTGATTACCCCGGCAAGGGCGACAACCCACGCTTTGCTTGATCTACGTCTATGCGACAAGCGGCCACTGACTGCTGACAGGTTAGTTCAAGGCTAAAAAAAAAGCCCGGTTCCAAGGAACCGGGCTTTTTCGACTGCCGAAGCGGTATTAACGCTTGGAGTACTGAGGACGCTTACGCGCTTTACGCAGACCCACTTTCTTACGCTCAACTTCACGAGCGTCGCGGGTGACGTAGCCAGCACGACGCAGAGCGCCACGCAGGGTTTCGTCGTATTCCATCAGAGCGCGGGTGATACCGTGACGGATCGCACCGGCCTGACCGCTGACACCACCACCGGAAACGGTGACGTAGATGTCGAATTTCTCAACGGATTCAGTCAGCTCGAGCGGCTGGCGAACAACCATGCGAGCGGTTTCGCGACCGAAGAACACGTCCAGAGAACGGTTGTTGATGGAAATGTTACCAGTACCCGGACGCAGGAATACGCGAGCGGTTGCGGTCTTGCGACGGCCAGTGCCGTAATTTTGAGTCGCCGACATAATGAACTATCCCGTTAGATCTTCAGTTCTTGAGGCTGCTGAGCAGTGTGAGGGTGAGCAGCACCCGCGTACACTTTCAGCTTGCGGTACATGTCGCGACCCAGCGGGTTCTTAGGCAGCATGCCTTTGACCGCAGTTTCGATAACACGCTCAGGGGCCTTGGCGATCAACTTCTCGAAGTTGATTTCCTTGATACCGCCTGGGAAACCGGAGTGGGAGTAGTACATTTTGTCGGAAGACTTGGCACCAGTCACACGAACCTGCTCGGCGTTAATAACGACGATGTAGTCGCCGGTGTCAACGTGAGGGGTGTATTCTGGTTTGTGTTTGCCACGCAGACGGGTAGCGATTTCGGTAGCCAGACGACCCAGGGTCTGGCCAGCGGCGTCGACTACGAACCACTCGCGCTTTACTGTTTCCGGTTTAGCAGTAAAAGTTTTCATTCTCTAAAGCCTCAGAGGCCGCCCAGCGAAAAATAGACGGCGAATCTTACTGGATAGTGCACAGCTTGCCAAGGGCAAGCGCGCAGCCGAACACAGACGCTTTTGGGGGCTCGGGTCGGGCACGCCAATGTTCGACGGGGTTCTTCCTGCGTGATGGTGCATCACTTCCGCCACGCGGAGAGGGGCTGAATTATCCAGATTGCGCGAAAAATTTCAACCTGCTTTGATTGGCTTCTATCGCCAAGGAGTGAATAACCGATGGAATACCGCAAGCTCGGCCGTACCGACCTCAACGTCAGCGCCCTGTGCCTGGGCACCATGACCTGGGGCGAGCAGAACATCCAGGCCGAGGCCTACGAACAGATTGCCCGGGCCAAGGCTGCCGGGGTCAACTTCATCGACACCGCCGAGATGTACCCGGTCCCTCCCCGCCCGGAGACCTACGCGGCCACCGAGCGCATCATCGGCAACTGGTTCCGTGACCATGGCGACCGCGACGCGTGGATCCTGGCCAGCAAGGTTGCAGGCCCGGGCAACGGCATCAGCCATATCCGTGACGGGCAGCTCAAGCACAACCGTCAGCACATCGTCGCGGCGCTGGACGAAAGCCTCAAGCGCCTGCAGACCGATCGCATTGACCTGTACCAGCTGCACTGGCCAGAGCGCAGCACCAACTTCTTCGGCAAGCTGGGCTACCAGCACCTGCCCCAAGATCACTTCACCCCACTGGAAGAAACCCTTGAAGTGCTAGACGAGCAGGTGCGTGCGGGCAAGATCCGCCACATCGGCCTGTCCAACGAAACGCCGTGGGGCACCATGAAATTCCTGCAGCTGGCCGAGAGCCGCGGCTGGCCACGGGCGGTATCGATCCAGAACCCTTACAACCTGCTCAACCGCAGCTTCGAGGTGGGCCTGGCAGAAGTGGCCATACGCGAGCAGTGTGGCCTGCTGGCCTATTCGCCGCTGGCCTTCGGCATGCTCTCGGGCAAGTACGAGAACGGCGCACGGCCGAACAATGCACGCCTGACCCTGTTCAGCCGCTTTGCCCGTTACTCCAACCCACAGACCGTGGCGGCCTGTAGCCGCTACGTGCAGTTGGCCCGCGAGCACGGCCTGGACCCGGCGCAAATGGCCCTGGCGTTCGTCACCCGACAGCCGTTCGTGACCAGCAACATCATTGGCGCCACCAGCTTGCAGCAACTGGACAGCAACCTGGCCAGCCTTGAACTGAACCTGAGCGCCGATCTGCTGACAGCGATCGAAGCCATTCATCAGGAGCAGCCCAACCCGGCGCCTTGAGCCAAACACTGCGCCCCGCTTCGCGCCGCTGTTACATGGGGTAGACACAATCGCCAAAAAATAAGACGATCCAGCCGGTGATTGACCACTCTACCCTATAAGAACAATGACAATGATGTTTACCCAACCCTCAGCGTCGCTGCGGCGCGTCAGCATCCTGGCCATTGACAAGGTGTTCGCTTCGACCTTGATGCAGGCCAAGGACTTCTTCCACCTCGCCAGCCTGCGCTACAGCAAGCAGCTGGGCCTGGGCTTGCAGCCCATGTTCGAAATCCGCCTGGTGAGCCCCGACAGCCAGCCCGTGGACAGCTTCAGCAATGTGCAGTTACCGGTTGACGGCGGCCTGGACGACGCTGATGTGATCATCCTCCCTGCCTACTGGGATGATTTCGACAACCTGCTGCAACGTTATCCACAGGTGCTGCCGTGGCTGCGTGAACAGCACGCGCGTGGCGCGGTGCTGTGCGCCGAGGCCAGTGGTGTGTTCTGGCTGGCCGAATCCGGCTTGCTCGATGGCAAGGAGGCGACCACCTACTGGCGCTTCTTCTACAGCTTTGCCGAACGCTTCCCGCAGATCCGCCTGAACCAGGACAAGCACCTGACCGATGCCGACAATATCTATTGCGCCGGCGGTGCAACTTCAGCCTGCGACCTGTACATCTACCTGATCGAACGCTTCTGCGGTGCCAACGTGGCCCGTGCGGTGTCCCGCGATATCCTTTACGAAGTGCAACGCAACTACACCCCGGGGCGCATGGGCTTTGGCGGGCAGAAGCTGCACCAGGACCTGATCATCCTGCAGATCCAGCATTGGCTGGAGGAGCACTTCGCCGACAAGTTCCGCTTCGAGGATGTGGCCCGCAACCACGGCATGAGCATCCGCAACTTCATGCGCCGCTTCCAGGGCGCAACAGGTGACAAGCCGCTGCACTACCTGCAACGGCTACGCATCGAGACAGCCAAGGGGTTGTTGTCGAGTACGCGCAAGAGCATCAAGACCATCAGTTACGAGGTGGGCTATGACGATGCCAGTTTCTTTGCGCGACTGTTCCGCCAGCACACCGAGTTGTCGCCGAACCAGTATCGGCAGCAGTTCATGCAGGAAGCCTGAAAGGCTTCCAGAGCGGCAGGTTTCGAGCTTCAAGCGACAAGAAAAACCAGAGCGGATCGCGCATTGCCCTGAATTTTCCTTGCCGCCTGAAGCTTGCCGCTGGCGTCAGGGCTTGTGTGCGCGCGCCAGGAATTCGTGCGACTGCATCTCCAGCAACCGGCTCAGGGTACGCTGGAACTCGAAGCTCAGACGCCCACCGGTATACAGGTCCTTCAACTCCACCTCGGCCGAGATGATCAGCTTGACGTTGCGATCGTAAAACTCGTCCACCATGTTGATGAAGCGGCGGGCGATGTCGTCGGTGGTGACGCCCATCTGCTCCACGTTGCTCAGCAATACGGCGTGGAAGATCTTGCCCAACTCAATGTAGTCGTTCTGGCTGCGCGGCCCGTCGCACAGGGCGCGGAAGTCGAACCAGGCGACGTCGTCGCAAGTACGCAGGGCATTGATCGGGCGGTTCTCGATCATCAGCACGTCGTTCTCGATCGCCTGGGTGCACTCAGGGGTGAGCGCCTTGAAGCTGGCGCGCATGCTCTGGTGCGCCGCGTCATCGAGCGGGAAGTGGAACAGTTCGGCCTGCTCCAGGTGACGCAGGCGGTAGTCGACCCCGCTATCGACGTTCACCACGTCGGTGTACTGCTTGATCATGGCGATGGCCGGCAGGAAGCGCGCACGCTGCAGGCCGTCCTTGTACAGGCCGTCCGGCACGATGTTGGAGGTGGCCACCAGCGACACGCCATTCTTGAACAGCTCTTCCATCAAGGTGCCGAGGATCATGGCGTCGGTAATGTCCGACACGAAGAATTCGTCGAAGCAGATCACCTTGGCTTCTTCGCTGAAGCGCTTGGCAATGATGGTCAGCGGGTTCTTCTCGCCCTTGAGGGTTTTCATCTCCTCGTGCACACGCTTCATGAAGCGGTGGAAGTGCGTACGCATCTTCTGCTTGAACGGCAGCGCTTCGTAGAAGGTATCAACCAGGTAGGTCTTGCCTCGCCCCACCCCACCCCAGAAGTACAGGCCCTTGACCGGAGTCTGCTCCTTCTTGCCGAACAGCTTGCCGAACACGCCCGGCTTGTTGTTCTGCGCATGCACCAGGTCGTCGTACAGGCGCTGGAGGTGACGCACCGCAGTTTCCTGCGCCGCGTCATGGAAGAAGTCGGGACGTTTCAGATCTGCTTGATAGCGTTCTAAGGGAGTCATGATTCGTTAGCGAGGCAACAAAAAACGGGCCGTCACTGTAGCGACAGGCCCGCTTAATGGCAATCAGTCTGTGGGAGCGGGCGTGCCCGCGAACACCGGCAAAGCCGGTGCCATGCACCGCGGCGCCTGTTTCGCGGGCACGCCCGCTCCCACACGGATGGCGCCAGCTTTCAGAAATTGAGCAAGACAGTTGCTCCCACCGTTTGGCGGCCTCAGTCCTGCTGTGGTGCCAAGGCTTCGTTCAGGCTCTGAATGGCAGCATCACGGGCTTCGGCGCTGTCGAACTGCGGCCCGTCGGCAACCTGCTCGCCATTGAGCCACAGGCCGAAGCTCAGGCCTTCGACGCGCACATCAACCTCGCCACCTTGCTGCAGCTGCTTGCTCACGGCGCCGGCACTCTTGCCGTCGGCGAAGCTGCGCGACAGCAGCAGTTGCTCGCCGTCAGCGGCCAGCAGGCGGAAGCGGAAGCTGCCGTCTTCATCACGGAAGCTGACAAAACGCGCGCTCTTGGTGGCTTTTTTCTTCACTTCGGCGTTGGCCTGCACACTGCTGCGGAATGAACGCAGGCCAACGGCCTCGCGCAGCTGCTCGAGGAACGGCGTGGCGATCTTGCGGGCCTTGGCGGCGCCGGCCAGCAGGATGTCTTCCAGGTCCGCCGGCCGGGCGATCAACTGGTGATAGTACTCGCGCTTCTCGGCCAACTGGCCGTCCAGCAGCTGGAACAGGCGCTGCTTGGCATCGCCCCAGCCCAGGCCCTGCAGCAGCTCTTCGCGGAAACCGGCGCATTGTTCAGGCGTGGAGAAGGCCTGGTACAGGGTGAACAGGTGCGCGTTGTCCGGGTCTTTCGCCTCACCTGGCGCGCGCGAATCGGTGACGATGCGCGAGATGGCGTCTTTCATGTCCTTGGCGCTGGTGAACAACGGGATGGTGTTGTCATAGCTCTTGGACATCTTGCGCCCGTCCAGGCCCGGCAGGGTCGCCACGCTTTCCTCGATCACTGCCTCCGGCAAGGCGAAGAAGTCCTTGCCCTGACCGAACAGGTGGTTGAAGCGCTGGCCGATATCGCGGGCCATTTCCACGTGCTGGATCTGATCACGGCCAACCGGCACCTTGTTGGCATTGAACATCAGGATATCGGCGGCCATCAGCACCGGGTAGCTGAACAGGCCCATGGTCACGCCGGCGTCCGGGTCTTCACCGTTCTCGACGTTCTTGTCCACCGAGGCTTTGTAGGCATGCGCGCGGTTAAGCAGGCCTTTGGCAGCAACGCAGGTCAGCAGCCAGGTCAGCTCGGGGATTTCCGGGATGTCGGACTGGCGATAGAAGGTCACCTTGTCCGGGTCCAGGCCACCGGCCAGCCAGGTGGCGGCGATCTCCAGGCGCGAGCGCTGGATGCGCATCGGGTCGTCGCACTTGATCAGGGCGTGGTAGTCGGCCAGGAAGTAGAACGAATCGACACCGGGCTGCTGGCTGGCACGGATGGCCGGGCGGATGGCGCCGGCGTAGTTGCCCAGGTGCGGAGTGCCGGTGGTGGTGATACCGGTAAGAATGCGCGTGGTCATGGGTGTTCGCTTATTCAGGCTTGGCTCAGTTCGAAAGGCGCGGCAGCAGCAGATCCTTCAGATCGGTCAGCTTGCCATGGAAGAAGTGTCCGCATTCTGCCACTTTCAGCAGCTCATGGGGACGCGACAGGCTGTCGGACCATTCGTAAACCAGCTGCGGCGCGACGACTTCGTCGGCGTCCGGCTGCACCACGGTGAGCGGGCAGCGCTGCGGCAGCGGGAATTCGGCGGTCAGGCGCATGACTGCCGGGGCGATCATGAACAGGTGCTGCAACCCGACGCCTGCACTTTCAAGGCGCCCGGCCAGGCTGGTGGCAACGAAACCACCGAACGAAAAGCCCATCAGCACCAGCGGTAGCCCGGGGTGCCTGGCACGCAGCCATGCTGCAGCGGCCTCGGCATCGGCCACTTCGCCAGCGCCCATGTCGTGGCTGCCGGCGCTCTGGCCGACGCCACGGTAGTTGAAACGCAGGGTCACATAGCCGGCATCACGTGCGGTGCGCTGCAGGGTCGAGACCACCTTGTTGAGCATGGTGCCGCCCTGGACCGGGTTAGGGTGGCAGATCAGCACCGCGCCACGGGCTTGCGCCACGTCCAGGTACAAGGCTTCCAGCTGGCCGCTGGGGCCATCGATGAACAAGGGGGTTTCGCGGACAAGCAAGGCACTACTCCGTGACCTCGGGGAGGGTCGATTCGTCTAGGTGTGAAATTCTGTTCTGATTTGCGATCGCTCGCGGTATACAGCGCAGGTCTGAGCCGTTAACGTAAAGCAAAGCCGTTTATAGAGGAAGGACTCGTGGAACTCTCGCTCCTTGTTTGGTTGTTGCCAACCCTGGCCCTGGTCATCGGTGTGGCAGTCGGTTTCATTGTTGCCCGCCTGCTGCCCAATGCGGCACCGAGCAACACCCAGCGTCAACTGGACGACATCCAGAAGCGCTTCGACAGCTACCAGAACGAAGTGGTCACCCACTTCAACAGCACCGCCATGCTGGTCAAGAAACTGACCCAGAGCTATCAGGACGTACAGGATCACCTGGCTGAAGGCGCCAACAGCCTGGCCCTCGATGATGTCACCCGCCAACGCCTGCTGGCTGCGCTGCACTCCGATGCACCGCAAGGCCCGCGTGACCGCCTGACCCCACCTAAAGACACCGCCGAAGTGCCGCGCGACTATGCACCGAAAGCGCCTAACTCGCCGGGCATGCTCGACGAAAGCTACGGGCTCAAGCGTTGATCTGCTGAAGATGCAAAAGGCCTCGCAAGAGGCCTTTTTTGTGGATGCAACCCGGCCTCTTCGCGGGTGAACCCGCTCCTACAAGGGCCGCGCAGGTTTCAAATATTGCGCGGGACCTGTGCGGGCGTGCCCGCGAAGGGGCCAGTGCAGGCAACCTAACGGCAGGCCTGCAATGCCTGTTCGACATCTGCCAGCAGGTCCTCCACATCCTCCAGCCCCACCGACAGACGTACCAACCCCTCCGATATCCCGTGATGCGCCCGCTCCTGCGGGGTATAGCTGGAATGGGTCATGCTCGCCGGGTGCTGCGCCAGCGACTCGGCATCCCCCAGGCTCACCGCCCGGGCAAAGAGCTGCAGCGCATTCATGAAGCGCCGCCCCGCCTCAATGCCACCCTTGAGCTCAAACGCAATCATCCCGCCAGGCAAACGCATCTGTCGCTTGGCCAACGCGTACTGGGCAAAAGACGGTAGCCCGGGGTAATGAATCAATTCCACCTGCGGCTGGCGAGCGAGAAACTCGGCCACCTGCTGGGCATTGGCGCAATGCCGATCCATGCGCAGGGCCAGGGTCTTGATACCGCGCATCAGCAACGCCGCGTCATGCGGTGACAGCACCGCCCCGGTCATATCCTTCAGCCCTTCCAGGCGGATACGGTCTACCAACGCCTTGCACCCCACCACCAACCCGGCAGTGATATCGCCATGCCCACTGAGGTACTTGGTTGCCGAGTGCACCACCAGGTCCGCTCCCAGTTCCAGTGGTCGCTGCAGGTACGGCGTACAGTAGGTGTTATCGACCACCACATGCACATCATGCCCCCGCACCGCCTCCACAACCGCCGCAATATCCACAAGTTGCATGTTGGGGTTGGCCGGTGTTTCGAAGTAGATCATCCGTGTTTTGCTGCTGATCGCCGCTTTCAGGGCCTTGGCATCGTTGAGATCGACATGGCGAACTTTCACCCCGAACTCACCAATACCGTGGTGCAGAAAAGCGAAGGTACAGCCATACAAGGTGCGCCCGACAATCAGCTCATCGCCAGGCCTTAGCAGGGTCCAGATGGTTGAGGTAATCGCGCCCATCCCCGAGGCCAACGCCAACCCCGCTTCACCGCCCTCCAGCGAAGCCATGCGCTGCTCCAGCAATGCCAGCGTGGGGTTGGAAATGCGGCTGTAGAAATGCCCAGGCTCCTCCCCGGCGAAGCAGGCAGCACCGTATTCGACAGTGGGGAAGGCATAAGTAGCCGTCTGGTACACCGGTGGCACCAGGGCGCCACCATGGGAAAGCGGGTCATAGCCATGATGAATGGCCCGCGTGGAAAAACCGTTGTTGTGGTGGGAGTCGCGCATGGCAACAGCCTCTTGTGGTTTGCTATAAGCTTATGCCACCGAGCTGCCCGATTTTTTCCAAAATAGCCTACGTATACACGTGCTTGTTGGAACAAAAACAATAATCAACGGACAAGGAGGGCAAAAAATGCCTTCAAGCCTCGACCGCACCGACCGCGCCCTGCTCGCCGCCTTACAGGACAATGCCCGTCTCACCGTTGCCGAACTCGCCGACCAGGTGGCACTGACCACCTCGCCCTGCTGGCGACGGGTCAAGTTACTGGAGGAAAACGGCTACATCACCGGCTACCAGGCCATCCTCTCGCCCAAGTCGCTGGGGTTTGGCGTGACCGCGTTCGTCAGCATCATGATGGACTCGCACACCAAGGACATGGCGCTGGCGTTCGAACAGCGCCTGATGGAAATCCCCGAGATCGTCGCCTGCCACAACATCTCCGGCCGCTATGACTTTCTGCTGGAGATCCTGGCACGGGACCTGGAGTCGTTTGGGGAATTTACCCGGGAGGTGCTGCAGCGGTTGCCGGGGGTGAAGGAGATCTATTCGAGTTTTTCGTACAAAGCGGTGAAGGAAAGACGGGTGATACCGGTGTCGGAGAAACATATCTGAGACGGTCTTTCCGAGCATTGAGAAGGATCCTGAACGCGAGACAAAAAACCCCGCCGAAGCGGGGTTTTCCTTGCAGGCTAGCGCTTAAATCGCGCCACGCTGACGCAGCACGTCCAGCACCTGTTTCACGCCCTCGTCCACGCTGGTGGCCTGGGTGTCGATCACAAGATCAGCATCCAGCGGCACATCGAACGGGAAGCTTTCACCCGGGATGTTGTCGCCACCGGCAGCGTACAGGCCTTGCGGGTCACGCTCGCGGCAAACCAGCGGCGAGGCCTGGACGTAAACGGTCACCAGGCGTTCCTTGCCGATCAGCGCCTTGGCCTGTTCGCGGCCTTCGGCATCCGGGGCCACGAACGCAGCCAGGGTCAGCATGCCGGCTTCGTTGAACTGGCGCGCCACATGGGCGGCGCGGCGCCAGTTCTCGGTACGGCCAGCGCGGTCCTGTGGCAGGCCCTTGTTCAGGTCGTGACGCAGGTTCTGGCCATCGAGCACGTACACCGCACGGCCCATGTCGAACAGCTTGCGCTCAACGGCATAGGCCAAGGTGCTCTTGCCAGCACCCGACAGGCCGCTGAACAGCACGGTGGCTGGCTGCTGGCCGAAGCGCAGGGCGCGCTCTTCGGTGGACACGTGGGCCTGCTTGCCATGATGGCCGGTGCTGCCGTGTGGCAACACGGGCGGGGCGATGATCATGCCGGCGCCAACGGTGCCGTTGGTCAGGCGGTCGATGACGATGAACGCACCGGTGGTGCGGTTGCTGTCGTAACCGTCGAGGGCGATCGAGGTGTCCAGGGCTACCTTGACGCGACCGATCTCGTTCAGCTGCAGCGCGCTGGCAGCGCCCTGCTCCAGGGTGTTCACATCGACCTTGTGGGTGATGCTGGCAATCGAACCTGGCACGTAGCTGGTGGCACGCTTGATGTCGTATTTCTTGCCCGGGAGCATCGGCTCCTCGGCCATCCACACCAGCATGGCGTCGAACTGGTCGGTGACCGGCGGGACGTTGTCGGCATGTACCAGCAGGTCGCCACGGGAGATGTCGATCTCGTCTTCCATGGTCAGGGTCACGGCCTGGCCTGGGCCGGCGTTTTCCAGTTCACCTTCGTAGGTGACGATGGACTTGACCCGGCTGCTCTTGCCCGACGGCAGCACGACAATCTCGTCACCTTTGTGCACCACGCCGCTGGCGATGGTACCCGCGAAGCCGCGGAAGTTCAGGTTGGGACGGTTGACGTACTGCACCGGGAAACGCAGGTCGGTGAAGTTGCGGTCGGCCGAAACCTCGACGGTTTCGAGGATTTCCATCAGCGTCGGGCCGGCGTACCACGGCGATTGCTCGCTGTGGTTGACCACGTTGTCACCCTTGAGCGCCGACATCGGCACGAAGTGCAGGCTGCTCGGAGTCAGATTGATGGCTTCGGCAAACTTCAGGTAGTCGGCCTTGATCGACTCAAAGACGCCTTCATCGAAGCCCTTCAGGTCCATCTTGTTGACCGCGACCACGATGTGCTTGATGCCCAGCAACGACGCAATGTAGCTGTGGCGGCGGGTCTGGGTCTGCACGCCGTAACGGGCATCGACCAGGATGATCGCCAGGTCGCAGGTGGACGCACCGGTGGCCATGTTGCGGGTGTACTGCTCGTGGCCCGGGGTGTCGGCGATGATGAACTTGCGCTTGGCGGTGGAGAAGTAGCGGTAGGCGACATCGATGGTGATGCCCTGCTCGCGCTCGGCCTGCAGGCCATCTACCAGCAGTGCCAAGTCGACTTCTTCGCCGGTGGTGCCGACTTTCTTCGAATCGCGGGTGATGGCTTCGAGGTGGTCCTCGTAGATCATCTTGGAGTCGTGCAGCAGGCGCCCGATCAGGGTGCTCTTGCCGTCATCCACGTTGCCGCAGGTGAGGAAACGCAGCAGTTCTTTACGCTCGTGCTGAGCCAGATAAGCGAGGATATCTTCGCTGATCAAATCGGATTGGTGCGACATGGAGTAACCCTGAAAATTAGAAGTAGCCCTGACGTTTTTTGTCTTCCATGGAACCGGCGCCATCGTGGTCGATGACCCGGCCCTGGCGCTCGGAAGTGCGCGTCAGGAGCATTTCCTGAATGATGTCGGTGAGCGTCTCGGCTTCCGACTCGACAGCGCCCGTCAGCGGGTAGCAGCCGAGGGTACGAAAACGCACCTTCTTCTTGACGATGCGGGCTTTTTCTTCCTCGGAGAGGTGCTCGAGGATGCGCTCGTCGTCGATCATGATCAGGGTGCCGTTCTTCTCGATGACTTCACGCTCGGCGGCGAAGTACAGCGGCACGATCGGGATGCCTTCAAGGTAGATGTACTGCCAGATGTCCAGTTCGGTCCAGTTCGACAGCGGGAAGACGCGGATCGACTCGCCCTTGTTGACCTTGCCGTTGTACACGTTCCACAGCTCGGGGCGCTGGTTCTTCGGGTCCCAGCGGTGCTTGCTGTCACGGAACGAATACACACGTTCCTTGGCCCGCGACTTCTCTTCGTCACGGCGTGCACCACCGAAGGCAGCGTCGAAACCATGCTTGTCCAGCGCCTGCTTCAGGCCTTGGGTCTTCATGATGTCGGTGTGCTTGGAACTGCCATGGGTGAACGGGTTGATACCTTGCGCCACACCCTCGGGGTTGACGTGGGTGATCAGCTCCAGGCCCATTTCCTCGACCATCTTGTCGCGGAAGCTGTACATCTCCTGGAATTTCCACTGGGTGTCGACGTGCATCACCGGGAACGGCAGCTTGCCCGGGAAGAAGGCCTTGCGCGCCAGGTGCAGCATCACGGCGGAGTCCTTGCCGATCGAGTACAGCATCACCGGGTTGTCGAACTCGGCGGCCACCTCGCGGATGATGTGGATGCTCTCCGCCTCCAGCTGTTTCAAGTGCGTCAGTTTGTCGACCATGGCTACTCACGAAAAACGATCTTATGGACGGCCTGCGGGCCGTGTTCGAGCGAGCCACTTTATCACAGCGGCTGCTTCTATTTAGGAGGCTGGCTAGATCGAAAAAGTCTAACGATATGACTGGGGGTTTGGGCNCTTTATCACAGCGGCTGCTTCTATTTAGGAGGCTGGCTAGATCGAAAAAGTCTAACGATATGACTGGGGGTTTGGGCTGGCAGGGCCGGCCTCTTCGCGGGTTCACCCGCGAAGAGGCCGGCCCTGCCATCAGATGGGATTCGGGCAATCGATGAACAGGTGCTCCACGGCAAACCGTCGTGCCAGGTAATCGCCCAGCGCCTGCACCCCGTAGCGCTCAGTGGCATGGTGCCCGGCAGCAATGAAGCTGACGCCATTCTCGCGCGCACTGTGGTAGGTCTGCTCGGACGCCTCGCCGGTCAGGTACAGGTCGACCCCGGCGGCAATCGCCGTGTCGATATAGCCCTGCCCGCCGCCGGTGCACCAGCCCACCCGGCGGATCATTTGATCGCCTTCGACCAGCAACGGCTCACGCCCCAGCACCTCTTGCACCCGCCGGGCAAAATCGCGCGCGGTCATGGATTCGGCGAGCGAACCGATCAGCCCGACCACCTTGGGGTTTTCCGGGTCAAGTGGCCCTTCGACAGTGATCTCCAGTTGCCGCGCCAGCTGCACGTTATTGCCCACTTCCGGGTGCACGTCCAAGGGCAGGTGGAACGCCAACAGGCTGATATCGTTATTCAGCAGGGTCTTCAGGCGACGCTGGCGAATGCCGGTGATGCACGGGTTCTCGCCCTTCCAGAAATAACCATGATGCACCAGCACCAGATCGGCCTCGGCCTCGACTGCGGCATCCAGCAATGCCTGGCTGGCGGTAACACCACTGACAATGCGGCTGACCTGCGGCCGGCCTTCGACCTGCAGGCCATTTGGGCAATAATCCTGGATCTTCGCGCTGCCCAGGTAACGCTCGGCTTCCTCGACCAGGGTGTTTAGAGCGACGGCCATGAAAATCTCCTCGAAAACTGCGCTTTTCTCGGGCGCAACGCCTGACGAACGCCCGTATAATGCCGGCCATTATGGGCCGTCGCTGTCACTGGGGGAACCGGTGTATGATCGCGCGCGCTCATGCCCCACTGCCAGGCCGCTGGCCCCTGCTCTTTCCAGGATTCGTTCATGTTCAAGGCTTTGCGTTACTTCGGCTGGCCCCTGCTTACCGGCATACTGATCGCCATGCTGATCATCCAGCGTTTTCCGCAATGGGTCGGGCTGCCCAGCCAGGACGTCAACCTGCAACAAGCGCCACAGACCACGCGGATCATGCAAGGCCCGGTGTCGTACGCCGACGCCGTGACCCTGGCCGCCCCGGCGGTGGCCAACCTGTACACCACCAAGGTGGTGAACAAAAGCGCCCACCCGCTGTTCGAAGACCCGCAGTTCCGCCGCTTCTTCGGCGATAACCTGCCCAAACAGCGCCGCTGGGAATCAAGCCTGGGTTCGGCGGTAATCATGAGCCCAGAGGGCTACCTGCTGACCAACAACCATGTTACCAGCGGCGCCGACCAGATCGTCGTAGCCCTGAAGGATGGCCGCGAAACCCTGGCCCGCGTGATCGGCAGCGACCCGGAAACCGACCTGGCGGTGCTGAAGATCGACTTGAAGAACCTGCCGGCGATCACCATCGGCCGTTCCGACACCATTCACATCGGCGACGTGTCGCTGGCCATCGGTAACCCGTTCGGCGTCGGCCAGACTGTGACCATGGGCATCATCAGCGCCACTGGCCGCAACCAGCTGGGGCTGAACAACTACGAAGACTTCATCCAGACCGACGCGGCGATCAACCCGGGCAACTCCGGTGGTGCGCTGGTGGATGCCAATGGCAACCTGATCGGCATCAATACCGCGATCTTCTCCAAGTCCGGTGGCTCGCAGGGCATCGGCTTCGCCATCCCGGTAAAACTGGCACTGGAGGTGATGAAGTCGATCGTCGAACACGGCCAGGTGATCCGTGGCTGGCTGGGTATCGAAGTGCAGCCACTGAGCCAGGAGCTGGCAGAATCGTTCGGCATGAAGGACCGTCCAGGCATCGTGGTGGCGGGTATCTTCCGCGAAGGGCCAGCGGCCAAGGCCGGGTTGCACCTGGGTGACGTGATCCTGAGCATCAATGGCGAGCCGGCCGGCGACGGGCGCAAGTCGATGAACCAGGTAGCGCGGATCAAACCCAACGAGAAGATCACCATCGAGGTGATGCGCAACGGGCAACAGTTGAAGCTGATCGCCGAGGTGGGGCTGCGGCCGCCACCGGCGCCGGCTGCCAGCCAGGAAGAGAAATAAACCCAGGGCCGCGTTGCGGCCCTTCGCGGGCACGCCCGCTCCCACAGGAATTACGCAGGCTCCAAAGCAAGCGCTAAACCTGTGGGAGCGGGCGTGCCCGCGAAGGGCTGCCGCGCAGCCCAAACAGCATCAATGCAGGATCTGGCTGAGGAACAACTTGGTCCGGTCACTGCGCGGCCGGTCGAAGAAGTCATCCGGCGCGGCCTGCTCCACAATCTCGCCCTTGTCCATGAAGATAACCCGGTTCGCCACGGTACGGGCAAAGCCCATTTCGTGGGTCACGCAGAGCATGGTCATGCCATCCTCGGCCAGGCCCACCATGGTATCGAGCACTTCCTTGACCATTTCCGGGTCCAGTGCCGAGGTCGGTTCGTCGAACAGCATGATCTTGGGCTTCATGCACAACGCGCGGGCAATGGCCACACGCTGCTGCTGGCCGCCAGACAACTGGCCAGGGTACTTGTGTGCCTGCTCCGGAATCCGCACACGCTCCAGGTAGTGCATGGCAATTTCCTCGGCCTTGCGCCGTGGCATCTTGCGCACCCACATCGGCGCCAGGGTGCAGTTCTCCAGAATGCTCAGGTGCGGGAACAGGTTGAAGTGCTGGAACACCATGCCCACCTCGCGGCGGATGGCCTCGATCTGCTTGAGGTCGTTGGTCAGCTCCACGCCATCGACCACGATGCGCCCTTGCTGGTGCTCTTCCAGGCGGTTAAGGCAGCGGATGGTGGTGGACTTGCCCGAGCCGGACGGGCCGCACAGCACGATGCGTTCGCCCTGGCGCACGTTCAGGTTGATGTCCTTGAGCACATGGAACTGCCCGTACCACTTGTTCACACCCTGCATCTGGATGATGCCTTCGGGGCCAGCAGGCTGCTTGATCGCTTCACTCATTTCGAAACTCCTAACGCTTGTGGCCAGTGTCCAGCTTGCGCTCCAGATGCATGGAGTAGCGGGACATACCGAAACAGAAAATCCAGAACACCAGGGCGGCGAACACGTAGCCCTCGGTGGCCATGCCCAACCAGGCCGGGTCTGCGGCTGCTTGCTTGACGCTGTTGAGCAGGTCGAACAGGCCGATGATGATCACCAGGCTGGTGTCCTTGAACAGGGCAATGAAGGTGTTGACGATGCCGGGGATCACAAGCTTCAGCGCCTGCGGCAAGATCACCAGCCCCATCGAGCGCCAGTAGCCAAGGCCCATGGCCGCGGCGGCTTCGTACTGGCCCTTGGGGATGGCCTGCAGGCCGCCGCGCACCACCTCGGCGATGTACGCCGACTGGAACAGGATCACACCGATCATCGCCCGCAGCAGCTTGTCGAAGCTCATGCCTTCCGGCAGGAACAACGGCAGCATCACCGACGACATGAACAACACGGTGATCAGCGGTACGCCCCGCCAGAACTCGATGAAGGTCACGCACACCACTTTCACGGCCGGCATCCTCGAACGCCGGCCCAGTGCCAGCAGGATGCCCAGCGGCAAGGCGCCGACGATGCCCACGGTGGCGATCACCAGGGTCAGCATCAGCCCGCCCCACTGGCTGGTCGGTACGCTTTCCAGGCCCAGATACCCCCCGTGCAGCAGGGTGTAGGCCAGCACCGGGTACAGCACCAGGAAGCCCAGGCCGTAGAAGGCCTTACGTGGGAAACGCTTGATGAACAGCGGCGCGGCGCCGAGCACGGCAAGCCACACGGTCAGGTCCACACGCCAGCGCAGTTCAGTCGGGTAATAACCGTACATGAACTGGCCAAAGCGCTGCTGCACGAACACCCAGCAGGCGCCTTCCTTGGTGCAATCGGCACGCGTGGTGCCAACCCAGTTGGCATCGATCAACGCCCACTGCAGTAACGGCGGCACGATCAGCCACACCAGGTAGATGGCGAACAGGGTCAACAGCGTGTTGAGCCAGCTGGAGAACAGATTGGCACGCATCCATGCGAGCACGCCGACGGTTTTCACCGGTGGCGGCATATCGGGTTTGAAAACATGGGCATTCACGGGCGTATCCTCACCGCTCGATCAGCGCAATGCGCTTGTTGTACCAGTTCATCAGCAGCGAAATGCTGATGCTGATGGCGAGATAGACACTCATGGTGATGGCGATCACCTCGATGGCCTGGCCGGTCTGGTTGAGCACGGTACCGGCGAACAGCGAGACCATCTCCGGGTAGCCGATACCGGCCGCCAGCGAAGAGTTCTTCGCCAGGTTCAGGTACTGGCTGGTCAGCGGCGGAATGATCACCCGCAGTGCCTGGGGGATGATCACCTTGCGCAGGGTCGGGCCCTCGCGCAGGCCCAACGAGCGAGCCGCTTCGGTCTGGCCATGACTGACCGAACGGATGCCGGAGCGCACGATTTCGGCGATGAAGGCTGCCGTATAGATAGTCAGCGCCAGGGTCAGCGCCAGCAGCTCGGGGATCAGCACCCAGCCCCCGACGAAGTTGAAGCCCTTGAGCTGCGGCATGTCCCAAGTTACCGGGCTGCCGAACAACAGCACGCTCAGGCTCGGAATGGCGATGAACAGCAACAGCCCCGCCCAGAACTTGTGGAACGGCTCGCCCGTCTCGTTGAAACGCTTGTTGGCGTAGCGCACCATCAGGGCAATAGCGGCAATGGCCAGCGCCAATGCCACCACAAATGGCCAGAAGCCATCGGCCATGGACGCGCCAGGCATGTTCAAGCCACGGTTGCTGATGAAGAACATGTCATCGATATTGATGCTGCCCCGCGGTCCCGGCAGGGTCAGGAACACGGCGAAGTACCAGAACAGGATCTGCAACAACGGCGGAATGTTACGGAAGGTTTCCACATACACGGTTGCCAGTTTGCTGATCATCCAGTTCGGTGACAGGCGCGCTATACCAATGATGAAGCCCAGAATCGTCGCCAGGATGACGCCGATGAACGTGACCAGCAGGGTATTGAGCAGGCCGATGACGAACACCCGCGCATAACTGTCGGACTCCACATAGGGGATCAGATGCTGGGCGATGCCGAAGCCGGCACTGCGATCGAGGAAGTCGAAGCCCGAGGTGATGCCCCGGTGTTGCAGGTTGGTTTGCGTGTTGTGGAACAGGTACCAGCCCAGGCCGATCACGAAGACGATCGTGAGGATCTGGAACAACCACGCGCGCACACGCGGATCGTTAAGGGACAAGCCCTTGGGTGCGCCGATTTGATTTTGCATGAAGTGCCCCGGACAGTAGGGATTCGAACAGCCTGCGGCGGCGGAATGCCGCCGCAGGGTGCAGCCATCAGCGCACTGGAGGCGCGTACTGGATGCCGCCGTTGTTCCACAGGGCGTTCATGCCACGGTCGATCTTCAAGTCAGTGCTCTGGCCCAGGTTCTTCTCGAACACTTCGCCATAGTTACCCACTTGCTTGACGATCTGCACTACCCAGTCTTTGGGCAGTTTGAGGTCCTTGCCATACTCGCCATCCGCGCCCAGCAGTCGGGCGACATCCGGGTTCTTGGTGGCCTTGGCCTCGGCCTCGACGTTCTTGGAAGTGATGCCCGCTTCTTCGGCATTGAGCATGGCGAACAGGGTCCACTTGACGATGCTGAACCACTCCTCGTCGCCTTTACGCACTACCGGGCCCAGCGGCTCCTTGGAGATGGTTTCCGGCAACACCACGTAGTCGGTCGGCGCGGCCAGTTTGGAGCGCTGGGCGAACAGCTGCGATTTGTCCGAAGTCAGCACGTCGCAACGGCCCGACTCCAGCGATTTGGCGCTCTCGTCAGAGGTGTCGAAGGTGATCGGGGTGTACTTCAGGCCATTGGCACGGAAGAAGTCCGACACGTTCAGCTCGGTGGTGGTACCGGCCTGGATGCAGATGGTCGCGCCATCGAGCTCTTTGGCGCTGGAAACGCCAAGCTTCTTGTTGACCAGGAAGCCAACGCCGTCATAGTAGGTGACACCCGCGAACACCAGGCCCATGCCGGCATCGCGCGAGCTGGTCCAGGTGGTGTTACGCGACAGCACGTCGACCTCGCCCGACTGCAGGGCAGTGAAGCGTTCCTTGGCGTTGAGCTGGCTGAACTTGACCTTGGTGGCATCACCGAACACGGCGGCGGCCACGGCGCGGCAGACATCGGCATCGATGCCGACGATCTTGCCCTGCGCATCAGGTACCGAGAAGCCTGGAAGACCGTCGCTCACGCCACACTGGACGAAGCCCTTCTTCTTGACCGCATCATAGGTGGCGCCGGCCTGGGCAGTGCTCACGGCGCCCAGCGCGGCGGCAGCGGTCAGGACTGCCAGGGTGGTTTTCAACATCTTCATTCACAACCTCCAAATCGCTCTTGTTGTATCGAGCCGGAATTGCACCGCACCCTTTTGAGGCGTATCCGACCCGTATTGGCTTGTTATTGGGTCAATTGGCGCAATGGACTGTTCTGTGACAGCCTTCGCGTGCAGAGGGTGTTACCGTCACGGCCTGCCCTTTGCATCACAGATTGATTTGCAAACCGCGTACCAAATTTTCTGGCTGTAGCGTTTAAGCGCTCGTCAAGTAGGAAAAGTTGTATCGTTGCGACATTCTTTTTCCGACAATCATTTCCGGTGCTTTCTTTTCACGCACGCCATAACAAGACCCGCACACTTTCGGAGCAGTCATGACCAACCCGCTGATTCTCGAACCACAGAAAACCGCTGACGCCTGTGTGATCTGGTTGCACGGTCTGGGGGCCGACCGTTACGACTTCCTACCTGTGGCCGAATTCATGCAGGAGCGCTTGCTCAGCACTCGCTTCATCATGCCCCAGGCACCGACTCGCCCCGTGACCATCAACGGCGGCTATGCCATGCCCAGCTGGTATGACATCAAGGCCATGACCCCGGCCCGTGCCATCGACGAAGCGCAGCTGGAAGCGTCTGCCGAGCAAGTGGTTGCCCTGATCAAGACCGAGCAGGCTAAAGGCATCAATCTGTCGCGGATCTTCCTGGCCGGCTTCTCCCAGGGCGGCGCGGTGGTGCTGCACACTGCCTATATAAAGTGGCAGGAAGCGCTGGGAGGGGTGATCGCGCTGTCCACCTATGCCCCCACCTTCAATGACCAGCACCAGTTGAGTGCCTGCCAGCAGCGCACACCGGCCCTGTGCCTGCATGGTGTGCATGACCCGGTGGTAATACCGTCCATGGGCCGTACCGCCTTCGAGTACCTGAACACCTGGGGCGTCGCTGCCCGCTGGTACGAATACCCGATGGAACACGAAGTGGTGGTCGAAGAACTGAACGATATCCACGACTGGCTGAGCAAGCAGCTGCAATAGGCAGCCTCGCTTGTAGTTGTGGGCGTATTCCGCTACGCCGCGCCCGGATCTTGCATTACACTGCCCGGCGTACATTCCTTAATCAGTTGATGAGACGACCGTGCTCAAAGCACTCAGAAAAATATTCGGCAAGGGAGAGGCCACACCACAAGCCGCCGCTCCTGCTGCCAGCGTGACGCCGGAAGCCCAGCCCGCGACCAAACCGGCTGCACCACAGGCCAACCCCGCCCCCAAGGCTGAGCAACCTGCCGCCGCTACGCCACCTGCCGAACAACCGGCCAAGGACAAACCGCGCCGCGAACGCAAGCCCAAGCCGCAGGCCAGCCTGTGGAAGCCCGAAGACTTCGTGGTCGAGCCACAGGAAGGCAAAACCCGCTTCCACGACTTCAAGCTGTCCAACGAGCTGATGCACGCCATCCACGACCTGGGCTTCCCGTACTGCACGCCGATCCAGGCGCAGGTCCTGGGTTACACCCTGCGTGGCCAGGACGCCATCGGCCGGGCCCAGACGGGCACCGGCAAGACGGCCGCCTTCCTGATCTCGATCATTTCCCAGTTACAGCAGACGCCACCGCCTAAAGAGCGCTACATGGGCGAGCCGCGCGCGCTGATCATCGCCCCCACCCGCGAGCTGGTGGTGCAGATCGCCAAGGACGCCGCTGCCCTGACCAAGTACACCGGCCTGAACGTGATGAGCTTCGTCGGTGGCATGGACTTCGACAAGCAGCTCAAAGCCCTGGAAGCGCGCCACTGCGATATTCTGGTGGCCACCCCGGGCCGCCTGCTGGACTTCAACCAGCGTGGCGAAGTGCACCTGGACATGGTCGAGGTGATGGTGCTTGACGAAGCCGACCGCATGCTCGACATGGGCTTCATCCCCCAGGTCCGCCAAATCATTCGTCAGACACCGCCGAAAAGCGAGCGCCAGACCCTGCTGTTCTCCGCCACCTTCACCGACGATGTGATGAACCTGGCCAAGCAGTGGACCACCAACCCGGCCATCGTCGAGATCGAGCCGGAGAACGTGGCCAGCGAAACGGTGGAGCAGCATGTGTATGCGGTGGCCGGCAGCGACAAGTACAAACTGCTGTATAACCTGGTGACCCAAAACAAGTGGGAACGGGTGATGGTGTTCGCCAACCGCAAGGACGAAGTGCGGCGCATCGAGGAAAAGCTGGTGCGCGACGGTATCAATGCGGCCCAGCTGTCGGGCGACGTGCCGCAGCACAAGCGCATCCGAACCCTGGAGAGCTTCCGCGAAGGGCGCATCACCGTGCTGGTGGCCACCGACGTGGCCGGGCGCGGGATCCATATCGATGGCATCAGCCACGTGATCAACTTCACCCTGCCGGAAGACCCTGACGACTACGTGCACCGCATTGGCCGTACCGGCCGTGCCGGCACCAGTGGTGTGTCGATCAGCTTTGCCGGTGAAGATGACTCGTATCAGTTGCCGGCGATCGAAGCGCTGCTGGGGCGCAAGATCAAGTGCGAGATGCCGCCGGATGAACTGCTCAAGCCGGTGCCGCGCAAGCACCACTGACCTTCAGCGGGCTCCCTGCGCGCTGGGAGCAACTGTCTTGCTCAATTTCTAAAAGCTGGCGCGGTCCACCCTGTGGGAGCGGCCTTGTGTCGCGATTGGGCCGCGCAGCGGCCCCGGGATTTCGGCTTTGATGCGGAGTTGTCGGGGGCCGCTACGCGGCCCTTTCGCGACACAAGGTCCCCCTGTAGGAGCGGGTTTACCCGCGAATACGGTAGTGGCGGCAACGGTGAACGGCGGGTGGAGATTGGCCAGCAGGGCCGGCCCTTTCGCGGGTAAACCCGCTCCTACAGGCGACCGCTGGCGCCTTGATTACCAGCGCCCCGCCGCATCCTGGTCACTCTGCTTCCCCTCCACCCACCTTGGCCCTTCCTGGGTATTCTCCTTTTTCCAGAACGGCGCCCGGGTCTTCAGGTAGTCCATGATGAAGTTGCAGGCATCGAACGCCGCCTGCCGATGGGCACTGGCCACCCCCACGAACACAATCGGTTCGCCCGGCTCCAGCGCACCGATGCGGTGCAGCACCTCCACCTTCAATAGCGGCCAACGCTGCTCGGCCTCGACCACGATCTTGGCCAGGGCCTTTTCGGTCATGCCCGAATAGTGTTCGAGGAACATCCCCGCCACTTCGCGGCCATCGTTGAAATCCCGCACATAGCCGACAAAACCGACCACCGCGCCCACGCCCACATTGGCTGCATGCATGGCATTGGTCTCAGCCCCCGGGTCGAACGCGCCTTCCTGCACTCGCACAGCCATGTTCAGCCTCCGGTCACCGGCGGGAAGAACGCCACTTCATCGCCCTCTTCCAGCGGTTCATCGAGCTTGCACAGCTCTTCGTTGCGCGCGCACATCAGGTTCTGCTCGGCCAGCACTTCATACTGCCCGCCCTTGGCAACCAAGGCCTGGCGCACATCATCGAGCACCTTGAACGCACCCTCCACCCGCTCGGCATCCACGCCCAACAGTTCGCGGTAACGGGCGAAATACATCACTTTGACCTTCATCACGCCTCCACCTTGTAGTGGCCACTCTTGCCACCGAGTTTTTCCAGCAGGCGCACCTGCTCGATGACCATACCTTTATCCACAGCCTTGCACATGTCATAGATCGTCAGCGCGGCCACGCTGGCGGCGGTCAGCGCCTCCATCTCCACACCGGTCTGCCCGGCCAGCTTGCAGCGGGCGACGATGCGCACGGCATCCTGCCCCTCGGCGCTGAGCTCGACCTTGACGCTGGTGAGCATCAGCGGGTGGCACAGCGGGATCAGGTCGCTGGTTTTTTTCGCCGCCTGTATCCCGGCAATGCGCGCCACGGCGAACACGTCACCCTTGGGGTGTTCACCGTCGACGATCATCTGCAAGGTCTGCGGCAGCATGCGCACCCGCGCCTCGGCGGTAGCCTCGCGCTCGGTCACGGCCTTTTCAGTGACGTCGACCATGTTGGCCCGCCCCTGGGAATCAAGATGTGTCAGCACTGCTCTGCTCCTGTGAAGGGAGTTCGCAGTGTAAACCTGTGGGTCAGGTTTGAGCAGAGGTATGTGTCGCCAGGTTTGGCCTCTTCGCGGGCGTGCCCGCGAAGAGGCCGGGCAGTAATCTGCCCGGCTGCAGGGTTTACAAATGCGACTCGGCGTACTCGGCCAGCACCGAGCGAGGCACGCCCTGCAGGGTGATGTGCACGCCATGGGGGAAGTCCTTGAAGCGCTCGGTCAGGTAGGTCAGGCCCGAGCTGGTCGCGGACAGGTAGGGGGTGTCGATCTGCGCCAGGTTACCCAGGCAGACCACCTTGGAGCCGGAGCCGGCACGGGTGATGATGGTTTTCATCTGGTGCGGCGTCAGGTTCTGGCACTCGTCAATCAGGATCAGGCTCTGCTGGAAGCTACGGCCACGGATGTAGTTCAGCGACTTGAACTGCAGCGGCACGCGCTCAAGGATGTATTCGACGCTGCCATGGGTGCTTTCGTCATCCATGTGCAAGGCTTCGAGGTTGTCGGTGATGGCGCCCAGCCACGGCTCCATCTTCTCTGCTTCGGTACCCGGCAGGAAGCCAATCTCCTGGTCCAGCCCCTGCACGCTGCGGGTGGCGATGATGCGCCGGTAGCGCTTGCTGACCATGGTTTGCTCGATGGCCGCAGCCAGCGCCAGGATGGTTTTACCGGAGCCGGCGGCGCCGGTCAGGTTCACCAGGTGGATATCCGGGTCCAGCAGGGCGAACAGCGCCAGGCTCTGGTGAATGTCGCGTGGTTTCAGGCCCCAGGCTTCCTGGTGCAGCAACGGTTCCTGGTGCAGGTCGAGCAGCAACAGTTCGTCGTCACGAATGCCCTTGATCCACCCGACGAAGCCCTGCTCATCGATGATGAACTCGTTGACGTGCACGGCTGGCAGGTTGTCGATCATCTGCACCCGATGCCAGGTGCGGCCGCGCTCCTGGCGGGTATCGACCTTGCTCACGCGGTCCCAGAACGAGCCGGTGACCGAATGGTAGCCCTTGGACAGCAAGGACACGTCATCGACCAGTTGGTCGGTGCTGTAGTCCTCAGCCGCTATACCGCAAGCGCGCGCCTTCAGGCGCATGTTGATGTCTTTGGTGACCAGCACGACGTCCAGGTCGGTGCGCCGGGCCCGGACTTCGAGCAACTGGTTGATGATGATGTTGTCGTTGAGGTTTTCCGGCAGCAGCTTGTTCGGCTCGTTGCGCGGGGTCATCAGGATGGACAGGAACCCCTTGGGGCCGCTCTTGTTGCGCTGGATCGGTACGCCCTGCTCGACATCGCTGGGCGAAGCGTCACCGAGGGTCTGGTCTATCAGGCGGATGGCCTGGCGGCATTCGGCGGCGATACTCTGTTTGCCGGTCTTGAGCTTGTCGAGTTCCTCCAGCACCGTCATCGGGATGGCGACATGGTGCTCCTCGAAGTTCAGTAACGCGTTAGGGTCGTGAATCAGGACGTTGGTATCGAGCACATACAGGATTGGCTTGCTGGAGGAAGGGTTGCGTCCTTGGTCATCCATACTCGGTCACCTTATGTCGAAGCCACACGGCGTGGTCTGTTACGCCGCAGAGTGACTGCCGCTGTCCCCGTATCCGCGTTGTTACGGGCGGGAAGCGAACCTGGCTAGGTGGGCCTGGATGACGCCACCTGTGCTGCAGGAATCGGCTGTCTGGTTTCTTCATACCGCAAAAACCATGACCGAAAAAAGCACTTTTACGTATTTTTGAAGTTTATTTTTCCGATTGACGAAGAGGCCTTGGCGCCAGCGTCAGAGGGGACTACGCTCAAAAGTCATACCCTCTATTCGCGGTATCCATATTCCCGGCAATCCTCCCAGCCGATGCCGCTTTGCGCGGTATTGCGCAGCAGCCAATCCACCGCCGGCTGCGCCTTGGGAAGGCTGTCATGAAACTGGATCACGCCCTTGCGCCACAACAACATCAGGGTCAATACGCGCTGTGCGGATGCCTCTGCGCTCAATGCACCGTCATCCTGGACATCAATGTCCCACAACGATACCCGCAACTGCTGGCGGGCCATGAACGCCTCGCCGTCAGCCCGGCGCTGGCCATAAGGTGGGCGGAACAGCGGCACATACTGATCGGGCAGATCAGCCTGCACCCGCGCCTGGCTGCGCCGCAGCGAATCCTGCCAGTCGGTCCACTGCGCATGGGAGCGGTACTCCCACCCCTGGATACCCACGCACTGCCCGTCATAGAGCTGGCGCAAGGCGTTTGCCGCCGCGCCATCACGGCGTTGCTGCAAGCGGTTACCGAGCGTGAAGAACGTGCCTTCGAGCTTTTGCCGGCGCAGGTAATCGGTGAGTAGATCCGTACTGCCCCCCTCGGGCCCGGGCCCGCCGACAAAGGTCAGCAGGAACATGCGGTCGTTCAGTTCGTCACCCTTGCGCTCACGCGAAGACAACCGCTCAATTTCGCTGCTGGTCTGCGGCAGCAACGCCGCCTTGCGCAGTTGCTCGTCCAAGTAGCGGACATGGAACTGATGGCTCGGCTCGATCCAGCCGGTATAGAACGCACCGACATCAGCAGCGAACGTCGCCGCTTGTGTACGCAACTCCGCCATGGACGTAACCGGGTAACAGAATGATGCATCCTGCTCACAACTGCGCTGCGCCTGTTGATACCCCTCCCACAACCGCTGCCACATGCGCGCCCGAACCTGGCGCACCTTCTGCAGGTTGATCTGCCGCAGCCCCAGCCGGGCCGCCAGGCTTGCGTCATCCAGCAACTCGCTTTCGTGCAGCACTTGGGCGAACGACAGGATTTCTGCCCGAGAGGCAACATCGAACAGCGCCGGGCTGTCCAGCTGTTCCGGCCACAGGCTGCGGTCCAGGCTGACCTGAGGTGAAGGGGCGGCTTGCACGGCCAGGCTCAGCAGGCCGGCCAGCAAGGCAGAAGCAATGCGCACAGTGGAAGGCTCCGCAACGGCAAAACGCGAACTATAGCGCCTGCACCGACCATGGGTTGTGACTATCGTCGCCATAGTTTGGACTTGTACCGCCCACCCCGTAGAATCCTCGGCCAACGATGCCAGGAGCCGACCCGATGCTGACGGTGATTTCCCCCGCCAAGACCCTCGACTACGACACCCCGCCAGTGACCGAGCGTTTCACCCTGCCCCAGTACCTGGATGAATCCCAGGCCCTGATCCAGCAGCTGCGCGAACTGTCGCCGGCGCACATCAGCGAGCTGATGCACCTGTCCGACAAACTCGCCGGCCTGAATGCTGCGCGCTTTGGCAGCTGGACCCCAGACTTCACCCCGGCCAATGCCAAGCAAGCGCTGCTGGCGTTCAAGGGTGATGTATACACCGGCCTCGATGCCGAGAGCCTGAGTGAAGACGACTTCAGCTACGCTCAGGACCACCTGCGTATGCTCTCGGGCCTGTATGGCCTGCTGCGCCCGCTCGACCTGATGCAGCCCTACCGCCTGGAGATGGGCACCAAGCTGGCCAACGCCCGCGGCAAGGACCTGTACGCCTTCTGGGGCACGCGCATCAGCGAATGGCTGAACCAGGCCCTGGCCGACCAAGGCGATGACGTGCTGTTGAACCTGGCCAGTAACGAGTATTTCAGTGCAGTGAAACGCAGTGCACTGAAAGCCCAGGTGATCAACGTCGACTTCAAGGACCAGAAAAACGGCCAGTACAAGATCATCAGCTTCTACGCCAAGAAAGCCCGCGGCATGATGAGCCGCTTCGTCATCCAGCAGCGCATCAGCAACCCGGAACAGCTCAAGCAGTTCGATGCTCAGGGGTACTACTACAGTGCCGAGCAGTCCAGGCCGGACCATTTGGTGTTCCTGCGCGATCACCCCTCGGAGTGAACCTGGAACGCCCCCTTCACAGCCAAACCCGCTCTTACAGGTAATGCGCTACCTGTAAGAGCGGGTTCACCCGCGAAGAGGCCAGCAGCCCATACCCCCTCTCTGCCCTGCAACAGGGCACGCTGCAAACCGCCATAACGCCATTAATCCGACGCCAGAAATCCAGCACACCCACCTTTATCGCCAAACGCCATAAGACCGTTCATACCTTTTTTGACGAATTCTGAAAAAAAATTTCAGATGCTGGCATAAAAATATCTCGCAACAGTTACGCCCTTGATACACCGGGGCGAAACACCCGCGTGCTATCAAATTGAAACTGTCCGCAACTGAATAAATATTTAGAAATCTTTCATTCGAGCGAAACCGGCTCAGGAACTTCTCCCAAAGCCAATCGCTCATAGTGCCGTAACGATTTTCCTGCCTACGGGCTGTGAGAGATGACTTACAGATGACAACGGTGGGCATCCACTGCCCGCCATAAGAAATTCGACAGGTATCACGGAACCCTCCGAAGACCTTGTCCATGCAGGAGAGACGCGTCCCTTACAAATCGTCCTAGTGGTTGATTTCAAAGGATTTATTCACTTGAAAAAACAAGCACAGCAACGCGCCAAGTAGCGCATTGCAATAAAGACGGCTGCATTTCAGGGCACGTTTTTTAATGAATGGCTATTGAATGCCAACTTTGAGCGCATAACTTTTTGCGTTCCGGATTTATTTTGCCTGCGCTCGGCGAAGTGTGCATTCGCCATGGATCCGTGCGCCCGAAAACTGTTGTTAATCAACCCAGCCCGGCTCTCTGCGGAGGCGTCGGCGTGATAAACACATGAGGTGATAGCGATGCGTATCAGCATCTTTGGTTTGGGTTATGTGGGTGCAGTCTGTGCAGGCTGCCTGACGGCGCGTGGCCATGAAGTGATCGGTGTGGACGTGTCCAGCACCAAGATCGACCTGATCAACCAGGGCAAGTCGCCCATCGTCGAACCTGGCCTGGAAGCACTGCTGCAACAGGGCATCGCCAATGGCCGCCTGCGCGGTACTACCGACTTCGCCGAAGCCATCCGTGCCAGCGATGTATCGATGATCTGCGTGGGCACCCCCAGCAAGAAAAACGGCGACCTGGGCCTGGAGTACATCGAATCCGTGTGCCGCGAAATCGGCTACGTGCTGCGTGACACCACCCGCCGTCACACCATCGTGGTGCGCAGCACCGTACTGCCTGGCACGGTCAAGAACGTGGTCATCCCGATCCTCGAAGACTGCTCGGGCAAGAAGGCCGGCGTCGACTTCGGTGTGGCGGTCAACCCGGAATTCCTGCGTGAAAGCACCGCCATCAAGGACTACGACCAGCCACCGATGACGGTCATCGGCGAACTGGACAGCGCCAGCGGTGACATCCTCCAGGCCCTGTACGAAGAACTCGACGCCCCGGTCATCCGCAAGCCGATCGAAGTGGCTGAGATGATCAAGTACACCTGCAACGTATGGCACGCCACCAAGGTCACCTTCGCCAACGAAATCGGCAACATCGCCAAGGCCGTGGGCGTCGATGGCCGCGAAGTGATGGACGTGGTCTGCCAGGACAAGGTCCTCAACCTGTCCCAGTACTACATGCGCCCTGGCTTCGCCTTCGGCGGCTCTTGCCTGCCCAAGGACGTACGCGCCCTCACCTACCGCGCCGCCAGCCTCGATGTCCGTGCACCGCTGCTCGACTCGCTGATGCGCAGCAACGAATCGCAGGTGCAGAACGCCTTCGAGCTGATCGAAGCCCACGACAAACGCAAGGTCGCCCTGCTGGGCCTGAGTTTCAAGGCCGGCACCGACGACCTGCGCGAAAGCCCGCTGGTGGAACTGGCCGAGCGCCTGATCGGCAAGGGCTACCAGCTGGACATCTACGACGAGAACGTCCAGTACGCCCGTGTTCACGGCGCCAACAAGGACTACATCGAGTCGAAGATCCCGCACGTGTCGTCGCTGCTCAACGCCAACCTGCAGCAGGTGATCGACAACGCCGACATCATCGTCCTCGGCAACCGTGACGAGCAGTTCCGTGCGCTGGCCCTGCAAGCGCCAGCCGGCAAGCAGGTGATCGACCTGGTCGGCTTCATGAACAAACCGACCAGCACCACCGCCCGTACCGAAGGCATCTGCTGGTAAGTGCCCGGCCGGGCAGCGATGAGGCACTCGACAAGAGCCGCCTCCTCGCTGCCCACCCTTTCCCGAATTCTCGACGGATGCTGAACATGCAAAGGCTCCAGACAGTGCTGTTGCAGTGCGCCGGGTGGCTGCTCTACATGAGCCTGCTCATGCTGATCGCCCTGGCCCTGCCAGCTGATATCTTCGACTCGCAGTCGAAGCACTTCATCTTCCTGGTCGGCGCAGTCGGCATCTGGCGCTACTCCATGGGCGCCACCCATTTCATCCGCGGCATGATCTTCCTCTACGGCGTGTACCCGTACCTGCGCCGCAAGGTGCAGAAAATGGGTAATGCCACCGACCCGTCGCATGTCTACCTGATGGTCACCAGCTTCCGTATCGAAGCACTGACCACCGCCCAGGTGTACAGCTCGGTGATCCGCGAGGCGATCAACTGCGGCTTCCCCACCACCGTGGTCTGCTCGCTGGTGGAAATGTCCGATGAACTGCTGGTGAAGAGCCTGTGGGCCAAGTACAACCCGCCGGCCCACGTGAAGCTGGACATCGTGCGTATCGCCGGTACCGGCAAGCGCGATGGCCTGGCCTACGGCTTCCGCGCCATCTCGCGCATGCTGCCGGACGAGAACGCCGTGGTGGCGGTGATCGACGGTGACACCGTGCTGGCCGACGGCGTGGTGCGCAAGACCGTACCGTGGTTCAAGCTGTTCCCCAATGTGGGCGGCCTGACCACCAATGAATTCTGCGAAGTGCGTGGCGGCTACATCATGAGCGAGTGGCACAAGCTGCGCTTCGCCCAGCGCCACATCAACATGTGCTCGATGGCCCTGTCCAAGCGCGTACTGACCATGACCGGGCGCATGTCGATGTTCCGCGCCAGCGTGGTGACCAACCCCGAGTTCATCGCCGACGTCGAAAGCGACTCGCTGATGCACTGGCGCCTGGGCCGCTTCAAGTTCCTTACCGGGGACGACAAGTCCAGCTGGTTCAGCCTGATGCGCCTGGGCTACGACACCTTTTACGTGCCGGACGCCGCCATCAACACGGTCGAGCATCCGCCGGAAAAAAGCTTCCTCAAGGCCAGCCGCAAGCTGATGTACCGCTGGTACGGCAACAACCTGCGGCAGAACTCACGGGCACTGGGCCTTGGCCTGCGTCGCCTGGGGCTGTTCACCAGCATCGTGTTGTTCGACCAGCGCGTGTCGATGTGGACCAGCCTGCTGGGCCTGACCGTGGCGGTGATCGCCAGCCTCAAGTTCGGCATGGCCTTCTTGCTGGTGTACCTGCTGTGGATCGGCATCACCCGCCTGATCCTCACCATCATGCTGCTGTGCTCCGGCCACAACGTAGGCCCGGCCTACCCGCTGATTCTCTATTACAACCAGATCATCGGCGCGCTGATGAAGATCTACGTGTTCTTCCGCCTCGACAAGCAGTCGTGGACGCGTCAGCCCACTGCCCTCAAGCGTGACCTCGCCAGCTTTCAACAATGGTTCAACACCTGGTCCTCGCGGACCATGACCTTCTCGGCTGCCAGCATCTTCGTTGCTGTGCTGTTCATGGTCGTGTGAGCCAAACCCGGATCGGATCTAACAGGAACAAACCACCATGAATACCGCCGTGAACGTCAATGTCGTGCATGAGTCCGAAGCCCAGCGCCAACACGCCCGGGTACGCATTCCCGCCAAACTGCGGTTCCTGGACGCCCAGCGCCAGGTCCACGAAGTCAAGGTCGAAGACCTTTCTGCCGGCGGCCTGAGCTTCTACACCAAGCAACCGCAGTCGGTGGGCGATGTGCTGCGCGGACGCCTGCAGTTCGTGGTCGACAACCTGGGCCTGTCGATGGACATCGAGTTCCAGGTGCGCTCGTACAACCCGGACAATGGCCGTATCGGTGCGCAGTTCCAGAACCTTGAACCTCGCGACATCGCCACGTTGCGGCACATCATCACCAGCCACCTGTCGGGTGAGCTGATCAGCATCGGCGACGTACTCAGCACCCTGCAACGCGACAACTTCACCAAGGCGCGCAAGCAGAAGGACGGAGGGTCGGGCCTGAGCGCCTTCGGCCGCTTCAAGGCAGTCACCGTCACACTGGGCGTGTTCGTGGTCGGCGTTGCGGCCTTCGGCTTCGTCGCCAAATCGTTGTATGGCATGTATTTCGTCAGCCACGCCGAAGCCGGTGTGGTCGCAGTGCCGACCACCAACGTCACCATGCCGCGCGACGGTACCGTAAGCAGCCTGGTCGAAAGCGGTGGGCAGATCGCCAAGGGCGCGCCATTGGCCAGCTTCACCACCAGCATGCTGGACATGCTCAAGGGCAACCTTGAAGACGCACAGCTGGAGCCGGCGAAGATCGAGGAGCTGTTCGGCAAGCAGCTGTCCGGCACCCTCACCAGCCCCTGCGATTGCGTGGTCGCGCGCCAGTTGGTGGACGACGGCCAGTACGCCGCCAAGGGCCAGCCGATCTTCCAGCTGATCCCACGCACCACCACCCCGATGGTCGAAGCGCGCTTCAGCTACCGCCAATTCGACGAGGTCAAGCCGGGTACCCGGGTCAACTTCCAGGTGGCCGGCGAAGACGAAGTGCGCACCGGTCAGATCGTCAGCAGCACCAGCCTCAACAGCGAAGACCTGTCCTCCGACATCCGCGTGCAGATCAAGCCAGACAGCGGCCTGCCGGCAGAACTGGCCGGCCGCCCGGCCTCGGTCAACAGCGACCGTGGCCCATCGCTGAACTGGCTGATCGACAAAGCCGTGGCCCGTGGCCTGTGAGGGACGGACAATGATCTCTGATACCAACACCCGCTCCCACAGGGTCCGCGTGAACCTGGGATTGTGTGCACTGGCCGCCGCCATCACCCTGGCCGGCTGTGCCGGCCTGCCCGACCAGCGCCTGGCCAACGAGGCCATGAAGCGCGGTGACACGGCATTGGCCGAGCGCAACTACAAGGCGCTGGCCGACCTGGGCTACAGCGAAGCGCAAGTCGGCCTTGCGGACATCAAGGTGGCCACCCGCGACCCCTCGCAAATCAAGGAAGCCGAAGCCACCTATCGCGCTGCAGCCGCTACGTCGCCACGCGCCCAGGCGCGCCTTGGCCGCCTGCTGGTGGCCAAGCCGGACAGCACCCAGGCCGAGCGCGAAGAAGCAGAGACCCTGCTCAAGCAAGCGGCCGGTCAAGGCGAAAGCAACACCCTGATCCCACTGGCGATGCTCTACCTCAGCTACCCGCAGAGCTTCCCCAAGGTCAACGCGCAGCAGCAGATCGACCAGTGGCGCGCCGCCGGCAACCCGGAAGCGGGCCTGGCCCAGGTGCTGCTGTACCGCACCCAGGGCACCTACGACCAGCACCTGGGCGAAGTGGAGAAAATCTGCAAGGCCGCGCTGAACACCACCGACATCTGCTACGTCGAACTGGCCACCGTGTACCAGAAACGCGGCCAGGCCGACCAGCAAGCCGCCCTGCTCGGCCAGCTGAAATCCGCCTATGCCCGTGGCGCTGTCCCGGCCACCCGGGTTGACAGCGTGGCCCGGGTGCTGGCCGATCGCAGCCTTGGCCAGACCGACGAAAAAACCGCCAAGGAGCTGCTCGAGCAAGTAGCCCCGGCCAACCCGGCGTCCTGGGTCAGCCTGGCACAGCTGGTATACGACTTCCCAGAACTGGGCGACACCGACCAGTTGATGGCCTACATCGACAAAGGCCGCGAAGCTGAACAGCCACGCGCCGAACTGCTGCTGGGCCGTCTGTACTACGAAGGCAAAACCCTGCCAGCCGACGCTCAAAAAGCCGAGCAGCACCTGCAAGCCGCTGCCGAAGCCGGTGAGATCAGCGCCCATTACTACCTGGGCCAGCTTTACCGCCGCGGCTACCTGGGCAATGTCGAGCCGCAGAAGGCCGTCGACCACCTGCTGGCCGCCGCCCGTGGCGGGCAGAACAGCGCCGACTATGCCTTGGCTCAGCTGTTCAGCGAGGGCCACGGCATCCGCCCGCAACCGGGCAACGCCTGGGTGTTCGCCCAGCTGTCGCAGGCCAACCCGACGCCGCAATCAGCCGAACTGCTGCAGCAGCTCGACCAGCAACTGACACCTGACCAGCGCAACCAGGCCCAGCAACTGCTGGACCAGGAAAAGCGTGCACGCGGCAGCATGGCGCAGGGCGCGAATAGCACCCTGGCCCTCGAAGCCCTGCAAGACGACGAAAAAGAAGTAGACGGTGAGGACTCGCTATGACGCTCAATCCCTTCGTGAAAGCCGGCATCGGCCTGAGCTTCGCCCTGCTGTGGTCCTGCCCGACCCTGGCGGAAATGACCGCTGAAAAGAACTTCGGCCTGGACGTGAAAATCACCGGCCAGTCGGAAGACGACCGTGACCTCGGCACCCGCTCTGGCGGCGACCTCAACGGCCTGGGCCTGGACCTGCGCCCTTGGGTGTATGGCGAGCGCGGTAACTGGAGTGCCTACGCCATGGGCCAGGCGGTCGCTGCGACCGACACCATCGAAACCGACACCTTGCGCCAGAATGACGACGGCACCAGCACCGACACCGGCGACGACAGCCGTCAACCAGACAAAAGCTACCTGGCCATGCGCGAGTTCTGGGTCGGCTACAGCGGCCTTACCGCCTACCCAGGCGAGCAACTGCGCTTCGGTCGCCAGCGCCTGCGCAGCGATGATGGCATGTGGCGCGATACCAACATCGAAGCGCTGAACTGGACCTTCGACACCACGCTGCTCAAGGCCGATCTGGGCGTCGCCCAGCGTTTCAGCGAATACCGCACCGATCTCACCGAACTGGCGCCGGAAGACAAGGACCGCACCCACATCTACGGCAACGTCGCCACGCAGTGGACCCCTGGCCACTGGGTTGGCCTGCGCGCTCACCACACGCATGACAGTGGCAGCCTGAAGAACCCCGGCGAAACGGTCGACGCGCTGGACAAGTCCCGCACTGGCGACCTTACCTGGCTGGGTCTGGAGGCCAACAGCGACGCCTACAACTGGCGCAACGACCACACCGTGAATTACTGGGGCAGCGTCACCTGGCTAACCGGTGACCGCGACAAGCTGAGCACCCAGCAGGTGGGTGACGACCAGGTCGCCACCGGTAAGCAGAGCGGTGACGTCAACGCCTGGGCAACCGACCTCGGTATCCGCCTGCGCCTGGACCCGCAATGGCAGGTCGGCGCTGCCTACGCCCGCGGTAGCGGCGGCGGCGGCGATGACGGTTCGAACAACTTCGAGCAGACCGGCCTGGAGAGCAACCGCTCCAACTTCACCGGCACCCGCTCGCGTGTGCACCGCTTCGGCGAAGCGTTCCGCGGCGAGCTGGGCAACCTGCAGGCCGCCACCCTGTTCGCTTCGTGGCAGCTGCGTGACGACTATGACGCCAGCCTGATCTACCACAAATTCTGGCGGGTCGATGGCAACCAGAACATCGGCTCCAGCGGCATCAACGCCGTGGTCAACGACAACGGCGTGAACCGTCAGCTGGTCGACGGCGAGAAGGACCTTGGCCAGGAAATGGACGTGGTCGTGACCAAGTACTTCAAGCAAGGCCTGCTGCCGGCTTCGATGAGCCAGGCAATCGACGAGCCGTCAGCCCTGGTGCGCCTGCGTGCCGGTGTATTCAAGCCGGGCGACGCCTACGGCAAGGAAGCGGACTCGTACATGCACCGCGCCTTCGTCGACGTCATCTGGCGCTTCTGAGGCCGGTAGGGGACTGACCGTGATGAACCTTCACCCGCACTTACGTCACAGCCTGTTGGCCAGTGCCTTGCTGCTGGCAAGCGGCCTGGCCACTGCCGCAGAGCCCCAGGTGATCGCCAAGGAGCTGCAGCAGGCCAAGACCTATACGGTGGCCAGCGCACCGATAGAGCCGCTGCAGATGGACCCGCCAAAGCTGCCCGACCTCACCGGTTTCACGGCCGAGGCGGTGCAGAAGAAAATCGACCGCCGCCACAAGGGCAAGGTCAGCCTGCGCCGTATGTTCCAGGAGGACACCCTCAAGGAGTTCGTCGGCGGCGACAACAAGGCCGCCGAGTGGGTGCAGCGCCAGCACGGCATCCCGCAGGCGATCTTCGTCGATGACGGCCATGTCGACCTGACCGAGCTGAGCAAGAAGGTGCCCAAACAGTACTTCAGCGAAGTCGAGCCTGGGGTTTACCTGGCACGCCTGCCGATCGTGGTCGGGCAAAAGGGCATCCTCGAGATCGACGGCAAGGTCAAACAGCTGCGCCTGTCCCAGGAGGGCGGCGCATTTCTGGTCAATGACGGCAAGCTGTTCGTAACCGACACCCAGGTGACCGGCTGGCGGGAAAAGGACAACGGCCCGGCGACCTTCCGCTCGCCCAAGGAATTCCGCCCGTTTCTGCTGTCGTGGGGTGGTACCGAGACCTACATCGTCAATACGAAGATGGCCAGCTTCGGCTACGCCAAGTCCAAGTCGTATGGCGTGAGCATCTCGCAGTACACGCCGAACATGGCCAAGCGCATGGGCCGCCCGGAGCCCACCGGCTGGATCATCGGTTCGGAGTTCAGCGACATGTGGTACGGCTTCTACTGCTACGAAACCCAGGACTTCGTGATCAAGGACAGCACCTACCGCGACAACATCGTCTACGGCATCGACCCGCACGACCGTTCGCATCGCCTGATCATCGCCGGCAACACGGTGTACGGCACCAAGAAGAAGCACGGCATCATCGTTTCGCGTGAGGTCAACGACAGCTGGATCATCAACAACAAGAGCTACGACAACAAGCTCTCGGGCGTGGTGATCGACCGTAACAGCGTCAACAACCTGGTGGCCTACAACGAGATCTACCGCAACCACACCGACGGCATCACCCTGTACGAAAGCGGCGACAACCTGATCTGGGGCAACAAGCTGGTCAACAACCGCCGCCACGGCATCCGCGTGCGTAACAGCGTGAACATCCGCCTGTACGAAAACGTCGCCATGGCCAACGGCCTGGTCGGCGTATATGGCCACATCAAGGACCTGTCCGACACCGACCGCGACATCGCCCTCGACCCATTCGACACCAAGGTGTCGCTGATCGTGGTGGGTGGCGAGCTGTCGGCCAACGGCTCCGGCCCGCTGTCGATCGACTCGCCGCTGTCGGTCGAGCTGTACAAGGTGTCCATGCTCGCGCCACGCAAGGCCAGCGGCATCAGCCTCAATGGTGTGCTGGGCGAGCGCCAGGACGAAATCCTCGACCTGCTGGTACGCCAGCAGAAGGCTGTGCTGATCGACCCGGTCGAACGCCAGACCGAAATGATCGATTAAGGAAGCCCAGACCATGACTCCACACCTGATGAAACTGCTGGGCCTGTCCGCCGCCCTTCTGGCAATCAGCCAGGGCGCGCGCGCCGAAGACGTCAAGGCCCCGACCTTCAACGCCGAGCCCTGCTGCCAGTTGTGCCCTGAAGCGCACGATGCCAGCCGCTACACCACCCGCTATCAGCAAAACTTCACCACGCTGGTGCAGGCCCAAGGCGACTGGCTGTTCCGCACCCGCGAAGACCTGCGCACCGAGTTCAACACCACCCCAGCCGGCTACAAACGCCTGCAGCAAGTGCACGACGCGTTCAAGAAACGTGGCGTGGAACTGGTGGTGGTGTACCAGCCGACCCGCGGCCTGGTGAACCGCAACATGCTCAACCCGGCCGAAAAGGCCGCGTTCGACTACCAGAAGGCCCTGGGCAACTACCAGGCCATGCTCAAGCGCTTCGCCAGCATGGGCTACAACGTGCCCGACCTGTCACCGCTGACCAACGAGCAACTGGCCGCCGCTGACCAGGGCAAGGACTTCTACTTCCGTGGCGACCAGCACTGGACGCCGTACGGTGCCGAGCGCGCGGCGAAGATCGTGGCCGACACCGTGCACAAGATGCCGGCCTTCGAAGGCATCCCGCGCAAGGAATTCGAGACCAAGAAGTCAGGGCGCATGGGCAAGACCGGCACCCTGCACAACGTTGCCGGCCAACTGTGCGGCACCAGCTACGCCGTCCAGTACATGGACCAGTTCGCCACCGAGCCGAAAGGCGCGAGCGGTGGCGACGACCTGTTCGGTGACAGCGGCAATGCGCAGATCACCCTGGTCGGTACCAGCCACAGTGGCAAGAACTACAACTTCTCTGGCTTCCTCGAGCAATACATCGGCGCCGACGTGCTCAACGTCGCCTTCCCAGGCGGTGGCCTGGAAGGGTCGATGATCCAGTACCTGGGCAGTGAGGAATTCCAGAAGAACCCGCCGAAGATCCTGATCTGGGAATTCTCCCCGCTGTACCGCCTGGACCAGGAAACCATCTGGCGGCAAATCCTTGGCCTGCTCGACGACGGCTGCGACGACCGCCCAGCCCTGATGAGCGCCAGCACCACCCTCAAGCCTGGCAAGAACGAGCTGATGGTCAACGGCAAGGGCGGCGTGATCAAAGACCTGATCAACCGCAACCTGCAGATGGACGTCAAGTTCGAAGACCCCTCGGTGAAGGTATTGCAGGCCACCCTCTGGTACCTCAACGGTCGCCATGAGGACATCAAGCTGGAAAAACCGGAAACCTCCGACACCGACGGCCGCTTCGTCTTCCAGATGCGCGAAGACGAGGACTGGGCCAGCCAGAGCCTGCTGGCGTTCGAGGTACAAGGGCCGGAAAGCGGCACCCAGAAGGTCGAAGCCAAGCTCTGCAAACGCAACAACTTCGCCGTGCCCGCGCAGACCGCGCAGGCAGGCCAGTGAGGCGACCCATGACCATTTTCAAACGAATTTCCAGCCCCGCCCTGCTCGCGTTGGCCCTGTTTGGCGGTGCTGCGCACGCCGCGCTGGTACCGCCGCAGGGTTACTACCAGGGGATCGAAAAGCTCAAGACCGGTGATGGTAACTTCCGCTGCGAAGCGGCGCCCAAGCCATACACCGGCCCGCTGCAGTTTCGCAGCAAGTACGAAGGCTCGGACAAGGCACGGGCAACACTCAACGCAGCCTCGGAAAAGGCCTTCCGCAAGTCGACCGAAGACATCACCACGCTGGAGAAAGGCGTGAGCAAGATGGTCGGCCAGTACATGCGCGACGGCCGCCCGGCGCAACTCGACTGCACCCTGACGTGGCTGGGCACCTGGGCACGTGCCGGTGCATTGCTGTCCACCGACTACAACCATACCGGCAAGTCGATGCGCAAATGGGCGCTGGGCAGCATGAGCGGTTCATGGTTGCGGCTGAAATTCTCCAACTCGCAGCCGCTGGCCGCACACCAGGCCGAGGCCGACCTGATCGAAAAATGGCTCAGCCGCCTGGCCGAGCAGACTGTGCGTGACTGGAGCGACCTGCCGCTGGAGAAGATCAACAACCACAGCTACTGGGCGGCCTGGTCGGTCATGGCTACCGCCGTCGCCACCGACCGTCGCGACCTGTTCGACTGGGCCGTGAAGGAATACAAGGTTGGCGCCAACCAGGTGGATGACCAGGGCTTCCTGCCCAACGAAATCAAGCGCAAGCAGCGCGCGCTGGCCTATCACAACTACGCCTTGCCGCCGCTGGCGATGATTGCCAGCTTCGCCCAGGCCAATGGCGTCGACCTGCGCGCCGAGAACAACTTCGCCTTGCAGCGCCTGGGTGAAGGCGTGCTGGCCGGCGCCCGCGATCCCAGCCACTTCAAGGCGCGTGCGGGCAAGAAACAGGACATGACCGACCTCAAGGTCGACAGCAAGTACTCCTGGCTCGAGCCCTGGTGTGCGCTGTACCACTGCGTTGGCGACACGCTTGAGCGCAAGCACGACATGCAGCCGTTCAACAGCTTCCGGCTGGGCGGCGATGTGACCCGGGTCTACGACCCGAGTGCAGAGAGCAAGAAATGAATTGACCCCCATTGCGGGGGCGGAACCTGTGGGAGCGGGCATGCCCGCGAAGAAGCCACCGCGGTGCATGGCAAGGGCTTCGCCCTTGTTCGCGGGCTTGCCCGCTCCCACAGGGACCTAAGTTGCCTTCCAGTCTTGCACTGGGGGGTTTGGGGGGCGCTTTGCCCCGGATGCTGTGAACAAATTAGGAGAACCGGGATGGTCTTCTCGTCCAACGTGTTCCTGTTCCTGTTCTTGCCGATCTTCCTCGGCCTGTACTACTTGAGCGGGCAACGTTATCGCAACCTGCTACTGCTGGTCGCCAGCTACATCTTCTACGCCTGGTGGCGGGTGGACTTCCTGGCACTGTTCGCCGGCGTCACCCTGTGGAACTACTGGATCGGCCTGAAAGTCGGTGCCGCTGGTGTGCGCACCAAACCGGCGCAGCGCTGGCTGCTGCTCGGCGTGGGTGTCGACCTGGCAATCCTCGGCTACTTCAAGTACGCCAACTTCGGCGTCGACAGCCTGAACGCGATCATGACGTCGTTTGGCCTGGAGCCATTCATTCTGACCCACGTGCTGCTGCCGATCGGTATCTCGTTCTACATCTTCGAGTCGATCAGCTACATCATCGACGTATACCGCGGTGACACCCCGGCTACCCGCAACCTGATCGACTTCGCAGCGTTCGTGGCGATTTTCCCGCACCTGATCGCAGGCCCCGTGCTGCGCTTCAAGGACCTGGTCGACCAGTTCAACAACCGCACCCACACGCTGGACAAGTTCTCCGAAGGCTGCACCCGCTTCATGCAGGGCTTCATCAAGAAAGTGTTCATCGCCGACACCCTGGCCGTGGTCGCCGACCACTGCTTCGCCCTGCAAAACCCCACCACGGGCGATGCCTGGCTCGGCGCCCTGGCCTACACCGCACAGCTGTACTTCGACTTCAGCGGCTACAGCGACATGGCCATCGGCCTGGGCCTGATGATGGGCTTCCGCTTCATGGAAAACTTCAAGCAGCCCTATATCAGCCAGTCGATCACCGAGTTCTGGCGGCGCTGGCATATCAGCCTGTCGACCTGGCTGCGCGACTATCTGTACATCACCTTGGGCGGTAACCGTAAAGGCACCTTCAATACCTACCGCAACCTGTTCCTGACCATGCTGCTGGGCGGCCTGTGGCACGGTGCAAACTTCACCTACATCATCTGGGGCGCCTGGCACGGCATGTGGCTGGCCATCGAGCGCGCGTTGGGCCTCGACACCAACCCGCAGCGCTTCAATCCGGTGAAATGGGCCTTCACCTTCCTGCTGGTGGTAGTCGGCTGGGTGATCTTCCGCGCCGAAAACCTGCAGGTGGCCGCCCGTATGTACGGCGCCATGTTCAGCTTCGGCGACTGGCAGCTGTCGGAGCTCAACCGCGCCCAGCTCACCGGTCTGCAGGTGGCCACCCTGGTCATCGCCTACCTCACCCTGGCGTTCTTCGGCCTGCGCGACTTCTACCGCAACGCCAGGCCGACGCCCAAGGCGACCCCGGTGCAGGTCAACGCTGACGGCTCGATCGGCCTTGACTGGACCCGGGTGATGACCCGCGCACTGATCCTGCTGCTGTTCGTCGCCTCGATCCTCAAGCTTTCGGCGCAAAGCTACTCGCCGTTCCTTTACTTCCAGTTCTGAGGTTGATGACCATGACCCGGACATTACGTATTACCTACTCCCTGTCGTTCCTTGGCCTGCTGGTCGGCATGGGCGCCTGGTCCACCGGTGGCCTGCAGAGCTTCCAGCGCACCGAGCAGATGACCCTGCTCAACGGCAAGCTGGCCAAGGCCGCCGAGACCCACTACGACGCCGAATTCCCGATCAAGCGCCTGGGCACCAACCTGTGGGCGGCAATGGACTTCAAGCTGTTCAACGAAGGCCGCCCCGGTGTGGTACTGGGCCGCGACCAGTGGTTGTTCAGCGACGAAGAGTTCAAGCCCACCGCCGGTGCCGAGCAATTGATGCAGGAAAACCTGGCACTGATCCGTGGCGTACGCGACACCCTGCAGCAACACGGTAGCCAGCTGGTGCTGGCGATCGTGCCGGCCAAGGCGCGGGTATACGCCGAGTACCTGGGCAAAGAGCAGCCTGCCAGCCTGCATGACGACCTGTACAACCAGTTCCATGCCCAGGCACGCCAGGCCAACGTGTTCGCACCGGACCTGATGGCACCGATGGAGCAGGCCAAGGCCCGCGGCCAGGTGTTCCTGCGTACTGACACCCACTGGACGCCTATGGGAGCCGAAGTGGCGGCGCAGGCGCTGGCCGAAGCGGTCAGCCGCCAGAGCCTGCTCAACGGCGACCCACAAGCCTTCATCACCGAAGCCGGCAACACCGCCCCCTACAAGGGCGACCTGACCAATTTCCTGCCACTGGACCCCTTGTTCAGCAACCTGCTGCCGGCCCCGGACAACCTGCAGAAACGCACCACCCGGCCGGTCGATGCCGAGGGTGACGCCGGCGACGCGTTGTTCGCCGACAAGCAGATCCCGGTTGCACTGGTAGGCACCAGCTACAGCGCCAACCCGCACTGGAACTTCCTCGGCGCGCTGCAGCAGGCCCTGCGCAGTGACGTCGCCAACTACGCCGAAGACGGCCATGGCCCGCTGCTGCCGATGCTCAAGTACCTGCAAAGCGATGCCTTTAAAAACGCCGCACCACAAGTGGTGGTGTGGGAATTCCCCGAACGTTATCTGCCAATGAAAAACGACCTCAGCAGCTTCGATCCGCAGTGGATCGCGCAGCTGAAAAACTCCCGTAAATCCGAAGAAAACCTGGCCTTGTCGTCCACCCGGACAGACCACTGACTGATAGAGAGGAAACGCACATGACTACCAAGACTTCCATTGCCAAAGCCCTCACCCTCGCGGCTGGCCTTTCCCTTGCTTCGATGCAGGCCTTCGCCGGTGCCGACGCCGCACTGTATGGCCCAAGTGCGCCGAAAGGCTCGACCTTCGTACGCCTGTACAACGCGACCAGCGCACCGGCCGCCGCGTCGGTCGGCAACACCCAGATCAAACAGGTTGGCGCACAAGCCAGCAGCGACTTCAGCTTCCTGCCAGGCGGCGACTACACCGCCCAGGTCGGCGGCAAGAGCGTGCCGGTCAAGCTGGCCTCGGACAAGTACTACACCCTGGTCAACAGCAACAGCGGCAACCCGCAGCTGATCGAAGAACCACCGTTCAAGAACAAGCAGAAAGCCCTGGTGCGCGTGCAGAACCTGAGCGACCAGCAACTGACCCTGAAAACCGCCGACGGCAAGACCGAAGTGGTCAAGCCGGTGGCCGCCAACGGCCGTGGCGAACGCGAAATCAACCCGGTCAAGGTCAACCTGGCGCTGTACCAAGGAGACAAGAAAGTGGGTGACGTAAAACCCGTCGCCCTGGAACGCGGCGAAGCCGCAGTGCTGTACGTAACGGGTTCCGGCAACGCCTTGTCGCCGGTGTGGGTAACTCGCCCCGTGGCTAGCAACTGATTCCCCTGCCTCTCAACGACTATTGGAGAAACATGATGATCCCGGTAATTCTTTCTGGTGGTAGCGGTTCCCGTCTTTGGCCTCTGTCGCGCAAGCAGTTCCCCAAACAGTTCCTGGCCCTGACCGGAGAACACACGCTGTTCCAGCAAACCATCGAGCGCCTGGTATTCGAGGGCATGGACACCCCGATTGTGGTCTGTAACAAGGACCACAAGTTCATCGTCCAGGAGCAACTGGCCGCACTGAAGCTGGAAACCCAGGGCATCCTCATGGAACCGTTCGGCCGCAACACCGCGCCGGCCGTGGCCATGGCTGCCATGAAGCTGGTCAACGAAGGCCGCGACGAGCTGATGCTGGTGCTGCCTGCCGATCATGTGATCGATGACCAGAAAGCCCTGCAACGTGCCCTGGCCTTGGCCACTGTGGCCGCCGAGCGTGGCGAGATGGTGCTGTTCGGCGTGCCGGCGACCAAGCCGGAAACCGGCTATGGCTACATCCGTTCCAGCCAGGATGCGCTGCTACCCGAAGGCGTGGCGCGGGTTGCGCAGTTCGTCGAGAAGCCCGACGAAAAACGCGCCGCCGAGTTCGTCCAGGCCGGTGGTTACTTCTGGAACAGCGGTATGTTCCTGTTCCGCGCCAGCCGCTTCCTCGAAGAGCTGAAAAAGCACGACGGCGACATCTACGATACCTGCGTACTGGCCCTGGAGCGCAGCCAGGAAGACGGCGATGTCCTGAGCATCGACGAAGCCACCTTCGCCTGCTGCCCGGACAACTCCATTGACTATGCGGTGATGGAGAAAACCCAGCGTGCCTGCGTGGTGCCGATGTCGGCCGGCTGGAGCGATGTAGGCTGCTGGTCGTCGCTGTGGGAAGTGCACGAGAAAGACGACAACGGCAACGTCACCAAGGGCGACGTAGTGGTTCAAGACAGCCGCAACTGCATGATCCACGGCAACGGCAAACTGGTGTCGGTGATCGGCCTTGAGAACATCGTGGTGGTCGAGACCAAGGATGCCATGATGATTGCCCACAAGGACAAGGTCCAGGGCGTCAAGCAGATGGTCAAGACCCTCGACGAACAGGGCCGCACGGAAACCCAGAACCACCTGGAAGTGTATCGCCCGTGGGGCTCGTACGACTCGGTGGACATGGGCGGCCGCTTCCAGGTCAAGCACATCACCGTCAAGCCGGGCGCCAGCCTCTCGCTGCAGATGCACCACCACCGCGCCGAACACTGGATCGTGGTATCCGGTACCGCCGAGGTGACCTGCGACGAAAACGTGTTCCTGCTGACCGAAAACCAGTCGACCTATATCCCCATCGCTTCGGTGCACCGTTTGCGCAACCCGGGCAAGATCCCGCTGGAGATCATCGAAGTGCAGTCCGGCAGCTACCTGGGCGAGGATGATATCGAGCGCTTCGAGGATGTGTATGGGCGCACGTCCACCCCCATCGAGCGCGGCGTTTCGGTGAAGACCATCGCGCAGTAAATGCTGACTCGCCCCTGGGTTGACCAGGGGCGAGCCTGCTCATTCAACGCTCGGGGCTATGACGTAGATGTCGAATGGGCCACCCACCACCCTGAAAGGTCGCTGCAAATCATCCTCCCCTTCAAATTCGAAGGATTCAGCCCTGATGCTCGTGGCAGTCATTTCGAGTTTCCGGATACGACCGGATTTCGCATAGCCGCCATAGGTTGTGCCGCGCTTGTGAACAAGCGCCCGGTTAGCCTCACCCCCGATAACGACATCCCGCACGCCCTCCTGTAGTTCCAGATCGAAGTCAATGTAGACGTCCGCATCTTCGGCCTGCCCCTTGTAGGCGTACAACCACGCTGATTTTTCAGCGCTCCCGTAGTCCACGCCCTCGGAAACGAAATCCTCCTTTTGACCCGCAAGGCTGATGACAGCCGTAACGTTGCCCTTGGCAGGCGTTTTTTTCATTTCTTGCGCAAGCTCTCGCTCAATTGCTGTGTGACTCATGGCCATGCTCCTTTTGAATAGGCATGGCGGAATCTAGAATGGATATACCCTTTCCACTACTCGCAGTATTGCCAGGTCTGGCTTCTGGCATGGTTGCTCAGCGGTTACCTGACTGCTGGGTTTTAGGTAGGCTGTAGCCATCCCTGCGCGCGAATGAGGCGATAACGCGATGCTGATCGGTGCCCTGCTGATCCTCACCTGGCTGGTGTTGTTGTTGCGTTACCCAGCCAAGGCTCTTCCCATCTCCCTGGCGGCTGTGTGTGGCCTGGGCCTGGTGGCCTTGTTCGTCGTCTGGCAAGACAGCCGCGAAAGCAGTCGACTGGCGCGCCTGGACCTGCGTCTGACCTACGCCCCAGAACACTGTCCCGCCGACCGTGCCTTGCAGGTACGCATGAAGAACGGCAACGACGTGCCGCTGACCGAACTGCGCTGGCGCGTGGCGGCGTACGCACCGGGCGATACCGTGAACCTGGCCGAGAACACCTACAACGCCCCGCGATACCGAGGGCCAGGTGAATTGCAGCCGGGGGCCGAGTGGCAAGACTGCCTGCCATTGCCGCCACTGCGTTCCGGCTATCGGCCGCAGACCCTGGAGTTCCGGGCAGAACGCCTGCAAGGTACATTTGCCAATTGATGTGTTGCCTATGCCGGCCTCTTCGCGGGTAAACCCGCTCCTACGCCCTGCAGGAGCGGGTTTACCCGCGAAGAGGCCGGCACAGGCAACAACCGATCCTCCATGACAACAGGCCCCAACCATGCCCACCGTCCTGATCACCGGTTGTTCCAGCGGCATCGGCCGCGCCCTGGCCGACGCCTTCCGCGATGCGGGCCACCATGTCTGGGCCACCGCCCGCAAGCCTGAGGATGTCGAGCAACTGAGTGCCGCTGGCTACACGGCCCGGCAGCTGGATGTAAACGACGGCGAGGCGCTGGCCCGCCTGGCAGAGGAACTGGAAACCCTCGATATCCTGATCAACAACGCCGGCTACGGCGCCATGGGGCCACTGCTCGATGGTGGCGTCGACGCCCTGCGTCAGCAGTTCGAAACCAACGTTTTCGCCGTGGTCGGCGTTACCCAGGCGCTGTTCCCGCTGTTACGCCGCTCACGCGGCCTGGTGGTGAATATCGGCAGTGTATCGGGCGTGCTGGTCACGCCATTCGCCGGCGCTTACTGCGCCTCGAAAGCGGCTGTGCATGCCCTGAGCGATGCCTTGCGCCTGGAGTTGGCGCCGTTCGGTGTGCAGGTGATGGAAGTACAGCCGGGCGCAATCGCCTCGCAGTTCGCCAGCAATGCCCAGCGCCAGGCCGAGCAGGTGCTGGCGATGGACTCGCCGTGGTGGCCTTTGCGTGAGCATGTGCAGGCGCGGGCGCGGGCTTCGCAGGACAAGCCAACGTCGGCGGCGGTATTTGCCCAAGGCGTGCTGGCAGCCGTCGGCAAGTCGTCGGCGCCAGCACGGGTGCGGCTGGGGAATGGCAGTACAGTCTTGCCGCTGATGGCACGGTTGCTGCCGCGGCGGTTGCTGGACTGGGCGCTGCGCAAGCGCTTCGGCCTGCTGCGCCCGCTCTGAGTGATCGCCTGCCTGTACCCGCGAAAAGGCCGGGCCTGCTGGCCAATTTCCACCCGCCGTTCACCGTTGCCGCCACTACCGTATTCGCGGGTAAACCCGCTCCTACACAGATTGGTGGTGGACACACATCGGTGGTTGGACACAGGCCGCCGTTTACCCGCGAAAGGGCCGGCCCTGCTGGCCAATTTCCACCCGCCGTTCACCGTTGCCGCTGCTACCGTATTCGCGGGTAAACCCGCTCCTACACCAGATTGGTGGTGGACACACATCGGTGGTTGGGCGCAGGCCGTCGTGTAGGAGCGGGTTTACCCGCGAAGAGGCCAGTACAGGCTGCAAAGCATCAGGCCATGGACCGCAGTACCCCGCCCTCCAGATGCTGCGCGTCCTCTCTAACTGTGAACATTCTGCGGCTGCTCATCAAACGCCTGCCAGCCTCCACCCAGCGCCTTGTACAGCCCCACCAGCGCCTGCGACACCGCGGCCGAGCTGTCGATCCATTGCTCCTCGCTGGCCAGCAGCGCGCCTTGCACCGTCAGCACATTGAGAAAGTCCACCGCCCCTTCCACATACTGGCGCTGGGCGGTTTCCAGGGCGATACGGTTTTGCCGCACGGCCTCGGCAAGGTGATCACGGCGCAACTGACTGGCGTTGTACAGGCGTAGCACATCGTCAATTTCATGCCAGGCCCCCAGCACCACCTTGCGATAGTTCAGCGCGGCTTCCTGCTGTTGCGCCTCGCGCAGTTCCAGGGTGCCCTTGAGCCGGCCGCCTTCGAAAATCGGCAGCGACATCTGCGGACCGAAGGCGAACCGGCGCGAATCCCAGCCACCGAAATCCGACAGCTGCAGGGCCTGGAAGCCGACACTGCCCGACAGGCGAATGCTCGGGTAGAAATCCGCCTTGGCCACGCCAATGCTGGCAGTGGCGGCATGCAGGCGGGCCTCGGCCTGGCGGATGTCCGGGCGGCGCTCGGCCAGTTCGGACGGCAAGCCGATGGCAAACTTCTGCTGCGGCGCGGGCAGCTCGCCGCTTTGCAGCAATTCGGCCTGGAGGCTGCGCGGCGGCTCGGCAGCGAGCAGGCTGAGGGCATTGATCAAGTCATCACGCCGCGCTTCCAGGCTCGGCAGGCGCGCTTCGATAGACGCGACCTGGGCGCTGGCCTGGGCCACATCCAGGCGCGTGGCAACGCCTTCGGCCTGGCGGTCCTGGGACAACTTCAGGCTGTGCCGGGCGACCCTGAGGTTATCCTGCGTCACATCGAGGGTGTGCTGCACGGCACGCAGCTGTATGTAGTTGCCGGCGGTTTCCGAAAGCAGTGCCAGCAGCACACCGCGTCGGTCATTCTCGGCCACTTCGACCGTGGCATCGGCAGCCTCGACCTGACGCCGTACACGGCCCCACAGGTCCAGTTCCCAACCGGCCACCAGGTCGCCCTGCCAGAGGTTGAAGGCTTCTTTCCCGGCCTTGCCGGACGGATCGCTCAAGCCATCGGCGCTGTTACGAGCGCGGCTGTAACCGGCGTTCATGTCCACCGACGGTACTTCGTCAGCAGCCAAGGTACTGCGCAGGGCACGGCTTTGCAGCAGCCGCGCGCTGGCCATCTGCAGGTCGAGGTTGCGTTCGGCAACGCGCTGGATCAAAGCGCTCAGGCGGGCATCGTGGAACGTTTCCCACCAGCGCAGCTCAAGCGGTTCGGCCTGGGGCTGGCTGGCCGCTGCCTCGCCTTGCAGCGGCGCCCACTGCTGCGGGGCCTGGCTTTCTGGGCGCTGGAAATCCGGGCCCAGGGTGCAACCGGTCAACAGCACAGCCAGCAGCAAGGGGCTCAAGCGTAATCCCGGTTTCATCGCGCGCTTACCTCTTTGCCGTCCAGCTTGTCGCCACGCGTGTCGATGGTGGCTTCGACCGACATGCCCACACGCAGGCGGGTGAGCAGTGGCTGGCCATCATCGAGAACGATCTTGACCGGAATGCGTTGCACCACCTTGGTGAAGTTGCCGGTGGCGTTGTCTGGCTTGACTGCGGCGAAGGTTACGCCGGTAGCCGGGGCAATGCTTTGCACATGGCCTTGCAGGGTTTCGCCGGAGAAGGTGTCGACGCTGATGCGCACCGGCTGGCCCGGCTGTACGTGGGTCAGCTGGGTTTCCTGGAAGTTGCCGACCACATAGGCCTGCTGCAACGGCACCACCGACAGCAGGCGAGCGCCCGGGTTGACGTAGGCCCCCACCCGCAGGGCGCGTTCGCCGACCATACCGTCCACCGGTGCTGTGATGCGGGTGTAGGACAGATCGAGCTGGGCCTTTTCCAGGCCTGCTTCGGCACGCTTGAGCTGGCCATCGGCGCTGGCCACTTGAGCTTTGAGGATGTCCACCTGCTTGCGCGCCGCCACCCGCGCAGCTTGAGCGTTGGCCAGGCGAGCACGGGCTTGGTCGACCGCGCTGCGCGCCTGCTGGGCGTTCTGCACGGTACCCGCGCCCTGCTCGGCAAGGCGGCTGTAGCGGTTGACTTCATGGTCGGCGAACGCCACCTCAGCCTGGGCCGCCTTCACTGCCGCTTCGGCCTGGGCAATCAGCGCGTCCTGGCGTTCAAGCGTGGCGCGGGCATCGGCGCTTTGTGCCTGGGCTACCAGCAACTGCGCCTGCGCAGCATCCAGCGCAGCCTGGTAGTCACGCGCATCGATGGTCGCCAACAACTGGCCAGCCGTGACCTGCTGATTGTCTTCCACCAGCACTTGCTTGATAAAACCGGCGACTTTGGGCGCGACCACGGTGTAGTCGGCGCTCACATAGGCGTCATTGGTGCTCTGGCGGTGATCACTGCCAAACATCCAGGGGCCGACGATGCCAGCCAGGACGGCCACGGCCAGCACCGAGCCGATGAAAAGGGTTTTGCGGTTGTTGGTCATTTCAATGGTTCTCGAAATCATCCAGGGTTCAAGCCACCGCACGCGGCGCATAGACCCGGGTAGGCACGAAAGGAATCAGGCAGATCAGGGCCACGGCGATACAGGCCAACACCAGGTAGAGGTCAGCCGAGGTCAATACCTGAGCCTGGTCGTGAATGCGCTTGGCCAGGCCAGCGGCGTTGCCGTCGACCAGCGGGGCGTTGCCCAGGCTGTCCACCAGGTGATTGGAATGGAAATGCCGGCGCAGGGTGCCAAGAACATCCAGCAGGCCACCGGCGATGACGGCGGCCAGGCCCTTGACGGTGTTGAACCAGCTGGAGGCGAACGGGCCCTCCTGCGGGGTCATGCCATTGGTAGACAGCATCAGCAGCGGCAGCACTGCCATCGGCTGGCCGAACACCTGCAGCAGGTAGAACGGGTAGAAGTCGCCACGGATCCACTCGCTGGTCAGCAGGCTGCTGCCAACACAGGACACCGCCAGCATCGCCAGGCCAATGCCCAGCACCCAGCGGCAGTCCACTGCGCGGATGTTGCACAGTGCCGCCGTCAGTGGCAGGGCGATCAGTTGCGGCATGGCCACCAGCATCATCAACGGGCTGGTCTGCGCCGGGCGGTAGCCCTGGATCTGCGCAAGGTAGGCCGACGGGATGCTGCCCACACCCGAAAGCACGACCAGCACACCGGCCAGGGTCACCAAGGCGAAACTCAAGTTGCGCCGCTGCAACAAGCGCAACTGGAAAAACGGCAACGGCTCGGACCACTCGTTGTACATGAACAACACCAGCAACAGCAGGCCACCGCCCAGCAGCCAGCAGATCAGCGGCGAGTCGAACCAACCCCAGCGGTCGCCCAGCGACAGGCCCAGCACAATGCAACTGATGGCGGGCAGGCCAAGCAGTACGCCGCGCCAGTCGAACTGTTTGAAACGCTCCAGGCGCAGCGGGTCCTGCGGCAGACCCCAGCCTACGCAGACCATGGCCAGCAGCGAGGGTAGGATGATCTGCCAGAACGCCCATTGCCAGCCGACGTATTCGGTCCACAGCCCCGCCAGCGGCGTGCCGAGGTTGGGGCCAAAGGTGGCGGTCAGGGCGTAGCAGGCCAGGCCATAGACCTTGATACCTGGCGGCAGAAAGCGCAGGGCCACGCTCATCAACATCGGCGGCAAGGCGCCAGCGGCAAAGCCCTGCAGTACGCGCAGTAACATCAAACTGTGCAGGTTGGGGGCGAACGGCTGCAGCAGGCCAAGCACGGCGAACAGACCAATTGCGCACATGGTGAAGCGCCGCAGCGAGAAGGTCGTGGCCAGCCACGGCGCAAAGGCCATGGCCGAGACCGAAGCGGCGCTGTATACCGCCAGTAACCAGGCACCTTCATCGGCACCGATGCCCATGGCGCCGCGGATATCGGCCAGGGAAATCTTGGTCACCGACTCGTTGAGGCCGGCGCACAGCACAGCCAGCAACACACCGAACAACCCGACCACTACCTGCAGGCCGAACGCAGCCTGCGCGGGCGCAGCCGGCGCAGGGGCGGCGGCCATGGCGGCAGACGGGACGGACAGGGAACTCATGGGCAGACATCTCCGGCAACAAAATTTGCGACTGGAGCAAGTCTAAAAAGGTCGAATGCTTACGAAAACTGACTTGTTGGCAGTTTTATATTGCGTCAAACGCAATCGGGCAGCGGATGTGCCACACGCCTCAAGGGTCCATCCTGCCGCACGCCTTCAACGTCTGCCGCAGCCAGCGATGGGCCGGGTCGTTATCGAACCGCGGGTGCCATGCCTGCATGACGTTGACCTTTTCCAGTGGCACGGGGATCTCGAAGGACCGCAATGGCAGTTTCAGCCGGTTCACACTGTTCAGGATATTGGCGGGTATCGGCAAGATCAGGTCCGAGTCCGGCAGCGAAAACATCGCGGAGTGAAAACTCGTCGTGATCAGCGCTACCCGGCGCTCCACCTTGTAATTGGCCAGCGCCACGTCGATAGGCCCATTGGCACGGCCACGGCGTGACACGCTGATGTGCGGGTAGGCGGCGAAGCGCTCAGGGGTGATCTCGTCATCGAAAACCGGGTGCCCTTCACGCGCCAAGCCCACGAAGTAGGTGTTGAACAGACTCTGAACCTTGATTTCGGGGCCCAGTTCAATGGCTGAACTGATGATCAAGTCGATTTGCCCATTGCGCAGCACCGCATCATCGTCGCCGCTGCCCTCCGGCACGAAACGCAGCACCGTATGCGGTGCCTGGGCAAGCATCATGCGCAACAACTGAGCGCCATACAGGGCGATGAACAGGTCATTGGTGCGGATGTTGAAGGCACGGTCCAGGTTCACCAGGTCGACATCGTCGCGACTGCGAAATACCTGCCCGGCCTGCTCCACCAGGCCATGCACCTGCTCGCGCAGGGCCAGCGCACGCGGCGTCGGCACCAGGCCACGGCCGGCGCGCACCAGAATCGGGTCGCCCAGTGCTTCGCGGATACGCCCCAGGGTCCGGCTCATGGCTGCCGGGCTCAGGTTCATGCGTTGCGCCGCGCCAACCACGCTGCCCTCATCGAGCAAGGCATCGAGGGCGACGAGCAGGTTCATGTCCGGAAGTTGCATGGCCGTTTTCCGCTACAGCTGTGGGGAATGCGATGGTATCAGGTTGATGGATTGCACCGGACGCAATGCGCTTGTGCGTGGTGGGCCATTTATTCAGGGAAAGCATTGGGTCGAGAATGATGCATGGCAGGTTCGGCCCTTTCGCGGGTAAACCCGCTCCGTTGATCTAAGAAAAGGCCGCCCCAGCCCCCAAATACATCAAGGAACCCGCATGCCCAGCCCCGTCCTGATCGCCATCGACGCCTCCCCCGCATCTGCCTCCCTGCTTGCCCTCGCCCGCCGCTATTGCCGCCCGGGCGAGCACGAACTGCACGTGCTGCTGGCCATCGATTCGACCTTCGCGGTGCACGAGCAACCCGCGCCCTACACCGCCGAGGAACTGGAAGAATACCCCGCCGCCTGCGAGGAACAGCAGCATGCCGACCACGCCGTAACCGAGGCCGTGCGCGAACTGCAGCAAGCCGGCTTCGCCAGCCACGGCTGCATGGTGGCCGGGCTGCCGGTTGAAGCGATTGTCGCCAAGGCACAGGAGCTGCGTTGCGAACTGATCATCATGGGCCACCGCCACCTGTCGCGGCTGGGGCGGTTGCTCGACCCATCGATCAGCGCGAAGGTGATTGATCGGGTCGAAGTGCCGGTGTTGGTGGCGGCGGCGAGTGCCTGAGTTGTGCGAGGTGTCGCCAAGCGGATCGGGCAGCACGCGGGGTGCGCTCGATCGGCCTGGCGACATATCTCTCAAGGCGAACTCGGCTTCACCACCACCGTACAGGTCGTCCCCGCCGCCAGCAAAAAACCTTCCGGCACTTCATCGATGTGAATGCGCACCGGCACCCGCTGTGCCAGCCGCACCCAGTTGAAGGTCGGGTTCACGTCGGCGATCAGCTCGCGGCTCTGTGGGTTGTCACGGTCGTAGATGCCGCGGGCGATGCTCTCCACATGCCCCTTGAGGCGCTCGCCGCTCATCATCTGCAATTCGGCCTGATCACCCACCTTCACATGCGGCAGCTTGGTCTCCTCGAAGAACCCGTAAACCCAGAACGAGTGCTCGTCGACCACCGCCATCACCGCTTCACCCGTGCGCGCGTAGTCGCCCTTGTGGATATTCAGGTTGGTCACATAGCCGTCAACCGTCGCCACGATATGCGTGCGCTTGAGGTTCAGCTCGGCTGCGGCCAACTCGGCCAGGGCTTGTTGATAATCGGCTTGGGCGGAATTGGCGATGTTGCTGGCGTCGTCGCGGTTTTCCTTGGAGATCACCAGGTTGTCCATGTCGGCACGGCGCTTGGCATTGACCTTGCGCATTTCCCAGGTGGCCTTGCGCGAGGCGACCAGTGCCTTGGCCTGGTCGACTGCCAACTGGTAGTGCTCAGGGTCGATCTGGATCAGCAGGTCGCCCTTCTTCACCCGCTGGTTGTCCTTGACCGGTACATCCACCACGTAGCCGGGCACGTCGGCAGCGACGTTGATGATGTCGGCACGCACACGGCCATCACGGGTCCAGGGCGTGGTCATGTAGTGCAGCCACAACTGGCGACCGATGGCCACGGCAGCGACCAGCACCAGCAGGGTGGCGATCAGGCTGAAGAACTTTTTCATCGAAGGATTCTCACCAGTAGACAGTCAGCGCCATGGCGCCGAACAAGCAGACGAACAGGCTCAGGCGCAGCAGCGCCGGGTGCCAGAAGAAGCGGTAGCCATCATGGCTGGCAATGAACCGGTCCAGGCCCCAGGCCAGGCCCAGGGCAAACAGGAACATCAAGGTCATGGTGGGCATGTACACGCCATGAAAGGCGATCTCACGGGGCATGGTGCAGTCCTTTCGCCGGTGCCAGTGGCGACTGTGGGTCCAGCAGGGAAGTACGGATGAAGTGCAGGTAGCTTTGCACGCGGCGCAGCACCGAGGTGTCGAAGTGCCGGGCGAATGGCTCGTCGGTGGCCTGCACGCGGGCAATGGCGTGGTCCACTGCCACCAGTGCGCGTTCGTGGTTGCTGGCGCTGGGCTGCAGGAACAGCCGGGTCAGTGCACGGCCCATGACACGGATTGCCTGGCGCCACGGCTGCGACTCGGCATAGGCCGGGTGCACCGGGGCGCGGGCTTGCTCCTTGCGCAGCTCGATGACGGCGTGGCCGATCTCCAGCACGGTGAACATCCACCCCATCAGCTGGCTCTGCACCTGCGGCTTGCCGGCCGCCAGGCCATAGGCCTGGTGCAGCAGGTCGCGGGTGCGGCTTTCGAAGGCCGAGCCCAGCCCGCGCAGGCGGCCGCTGATGGCGAACAGCACCTGCTCGCGCAACGCCTGCTCCAGGCGGCTCCACAGCCAGCGGCTGTTGGGCGGCAGGATGATCGCGCCGGCGGCGGCACAGACGAACATGCCGATCACCATGCCGATGTAGTCGTTGATGAAGGTGTACGGGTCATAAACGGTGAGGTTGTTCGGCACCGAACCAATCGCGAAGAACACCAGCAGGCCGATGCCATAACCGGCATAGGCAGGACGCGACGAAAGAAACGCGCCCAGCACGAACACAGGCGCCAGCACCATGCACAGCAGCGGGAAACCGTCGATCCAGGGGAACACGAAGAAGGTTTCGAAGAAGCCGACAAAAGCGCCGATGGCCGTGCCGCAAGCCATCTGGAACGACATGCGCTTGGGGTTGGGTGACGCCGCCGAAAGGCATACGGTGACCGTGGCGATCAGGGTCATCATGGCGCCACTGGGCCAATCGCTGAGCAGCCAGTAACTGCCCAGCAGCAACAGCACTGCCGAGGCGCGCACACCGGCCGCCAGCGATACCAGCCAGCTGGTCTGCGCCACGTAGGGCTCGTCCCACTGCTCGCGCTCGTGCTTGTGCGCGGCCAGCGAGGCATGGGTTTCGGCGTAGCTCAACATCTCGTCGACGAAGCGGTACAGCAGCTCGAACGCGGTGTGAAAATCGAGCAGGTCGGATTCGCTGGGGTCAGTTGCCAGGTACTCAGCCCGCAGCCCTCGCACCTGGGCCTGCAGGCCTTCCTTGTAGGCGGCCAGCTCCAGGGTCAGGCGCAGCGCATCGGCGTCCGTCAACGCCCGGCCCACATAGGGCTGCAGCAACTCCACCAAGGTGTTCAGGCCCGGTTCGATGGCACTGACGATCTGCAGCGGGCCACGGGCACGCAGGCGCTCCAGCAAACGGTGCAAGGCATTGAAGCGGGTGGTGATGGCCATGAACTCGCTGTTCATGCGCACCAGCCGGCCACTGCGACGGCGCATGTGCGGGTCTTCGAAAGCGGTGACGTTGCGCAGGCTCTCGAGGCCCACGGCCTCTGCCACGAACCGCACGTTGCTGCTCTCGAAGCGGTCCTTTTGACTGTCACCACGCAGGGCCTCCACCACCACCCCGGCAAACACGCCAAAGCGCTGGTAGAGGGCGTTGCGCATTGCGGCGCTGGCCGACTGCGGCAGGATCGCGGCACTGACGAAGGTCGACACCAGAATACCCAGGGCGATTTCCAGCGCCCGCCATACCGCTGCCATGAACGCCTGGTCGGGGTGTTGCAGCACCGGCAGGCCGATCATCGCTGCGGTGTAGCCGGCCAGCACGAAACCATAGGCGCGGAAGGTGCGGTAGCGCATGGCACCAGCCGAGCACAGGCCCACCCACAGCGCCAGGCTGGGCAGAAACAGCTCGGTGTTCTGCGGAAAGATGGCAATCAGCGCCACCATCATCGCCGAGCCGGCCAGGGTGCCTAGCACCCGGTAGAAGCTTTTCGCGAACACATGCCCGCTTTGCGGCTGCATGACGATGAAAACAGTGATCATCGCTGTACGCGGTTGCGGCAGCTCCAGGCGCATGGCCAGCCACAAGGTGATGAACGCAGCGGCCAGCACCTTGAAGATGTACACCCAGGTCACGCCGTCGGTGCGCGCCCAGGCAAAGAAGCCCCGGCGCCATTCCAGGCTTTGCAGCCAGCGCGCGGGCAAACTGGAAGTGCTCATTCGGCGTTATCCGGCTTCTTGTCGAAAATGGCCAGGGTGGCCGGGGTCTTAGGTGCTGCCTGACGTTCCTCTTTCGGCGCATCCTGACCGGCCTGCAGGCCACCACCCAGGGCGGTGACCAGCTCGGCATGGGCGACCAGGCGGGCGGCCTGCACCTGCTGCTGCACCTGCTGCTGGCGGAACAGCAAGGTCTGCGCGTTGAGTACGTTCAGGTAGTCGGTAAGGCCGCGCTGGAACGCGACCATGGCGATGTCGTAGGTTTTCTGCGCGGCAGCAACCGACTCGGCGGCGAAGTGCGACTGTTCTTTCATCGACTCGCGGCGGATCAACTGGTCGGAGATGTTTTTCAGCGCACCGACCACAGTCTGGTTGTAGCGCGCCACGGCCACGTCATAGCTGGCGGAGGCCACGCCCAGCTGCGAGCGCAAACGGCCACCGTCGAAGATCGGCAGGCTGATGGCAGGGCCGACGTTGTAGTTGAACTTGCGCCCGGTGAGGAATTCCAGCGGGCCACCGCCGGTGGCCATGAAGCCCAGGCTGCCGACCAGGTCGACGTTGGGGAAGAAGCCGGCATGGGCGATGTCGATACCCCGCGCCTGTGCGGCCACCTGCCAGCGGCTGGCAACTACGTCGGGGCGCTGGCCAACCAATTCGGCCGGCAGGTTCGACGGCAAGTTCAGCGGTGCAGCCAGGGCCAGGGTCGGGCGCTGCAACTGGGCGCCTTCGCCCGGGCCCTTGCCTGCCAGTGCCGCCAGCTGGTTGCGGGTCAGGGCAATCTCTTCGTTCAGGCTGTCGAGCTGGCGGTGGGTTTCCGGCAGCGGCGCTTCGGCCTGGCTGACTTCGAAGTGGGTGCCGATGCCGGCATCCAGCCTGCGCTTGGCCAAGGCCAGGATCTGTTCTTGCTGCTCCAGCTCGGCCTTGACGATATCGCGCTGGGCAAAATGCAGGCTCAACTGGATGTAGGCACGCACCACATTGTTCTGCAGTTCCAGCTGCGCCTGGCGGGCTTCGGCCACGCTCATGTGCGCCTGGTCCACGGCCTGCTCGCTGGCATTGCGCTCGCGCCCCCACAGGTCAAGGGCGTAGCTGAAACCGATGGCGGCGTTGTTGTCCCAGGTGTTGGCACCCGACAACGCGCCGGGGCCATAAAACTGGTCTTCCGGCCAGTTGTGGCGCTTGAGCGTAGACTGGCCGTTGGCCTGGAGCTTTTCCGCCGACTCGACCACACCGGCCATAGCCTTGGCTTCGCGCACCCGCGCCGCAGCCATGGCCAGGCTCGGGCTACCGGCCACGGCCAGGGCAATCCAGCGGTCCAGCTGCGGGTCGCCATAGGCATGCCACCACTGCTGGTCAGGCCAGTGGGCGTCGGTCGCGGCTTCGCGAATGGCCGCGTCGGTAGTCAAGGTATTGGCTTGCAGCGTCTTGCTTTGCGGGGCAATGCCCCAGGTTCCGATACAGCCGCTCAAGGTGAGGGCAAGGGCACAGGCACTGAACGCCTTGAGCGTTCTGATGATGCGACGCGGCACAGCTGCGATTTCCCGAGGAAGAGGTGAAGGGGGCCGGGCAATTCTAGGGGGCGGCAGCACTGGCGATAAGCACAGATTCCTGCGAATCTTTGTTACCAAAACAGCGATAATCCGCCTTTGGTCGAAGGCAACTTTTTCTCTTTTCTAAGTTACTTCGTGACACAATTTTGTCCTCTACCTCGAGAGTGACCCATGGACACCCTGCAAAACATGCGTGCTTTCAGTTGCGTAGCCCAACTCGGCAGCTTCACTGCCGCTGCGGCGCAACTGGATACGACCACCGCGAACGTGTCGCGGGCGGTCTCCAACCTGGAAGCCCATCTGCAAACAAGGCTGCTCAACCGTACCACCCGCCGCATTGCGCTGACCGAAGCCGGCAAGCGCTACCTGATGCGTTGCGAACAGATTCTTACCTACGTCGAAGAAGCCGAGGCCGAAGCCAGCGACGCCCATGCGCGCCCGGCCGGGCAGTTGAAGGTGCATTCGATGACCGGGGTCGGTCAGCACTTCGTGGTCGATGCCATCGCCCGCTACCGCGAAACGCACCCGGACGTGACCTTCGATTTGACCATGGCCAACCGCGTGCCCGACCTGCTCGACGAGGGTTATGACGTCTCCATCGTGCTGGCCACCGAATTGCCCGACTCGGGGTTCGTTTCGCAGCGCCTGGGCATCACCTACAGCATTGTCTGTGCCTCGCCCGCCTACATCGCCCAGCATGGCGTGGCGCACAAGCCTGCCGACCTGCTCAAGCACGCCTGCCTGCGCATGGTCAGCCCGGTGATACCGCTGGAGAAGTGGCTGTTCGATGGCCCGGAAGGCCAAGAGATGGTCAACATCACCAGTTCGCCGTTCATGGTGAACACCGCCGATGCCATGAAGACTGCGATCCGCAGTGGCATGGGCGTAGGCGTGCTGCCGATCTATTCGGCTATCGAGGGCCTGCGGGACGGTAGCCTGGTGCGGGTGCTGCCCGAATATCGCCTGCAGGAGCTGAACCTGTATGCCATCTATCCATCGCGGCAGTATCTGGATGCCAAGATCAAGACCTGGGTGGAGTACCTGCGCAACTCGCTGCCAGAGATTCTTGCCGCGCATGAGGCAGACCTGAAAACCCATCAGGTGCTGATCGCCAACTAAAAAGCTGCTGCATTGCGGGGGCTGACAATGGTAGGTTGCTAACCATTGATTTCGCCTGTTCCGCCCCTTTCGCGGGCAAGCCCGTTCCTGCAAGGCACCGCGCCCCCCGTAGGAGCGGGCTTGCCCGCGAAGGGACCAGCACAGCCCCCCACCCCGCCTAGCAGAGAAGTTGCCCGATGAAAAAGACCGTCCTGGCCTTCAGCCGTATCACCCCGGCCATGGCCGAACGCCTGCAGCAAGACTTCAACGTGATCCTGCCCAACCCCAAGCTTGGCGACATCAGCGCCCAGTTCAACGAAGCCCTGCCCGAAGCCCATGGCCTGATCGGCGTTGGCCGCAAGCTCGGCCGCGCGCAGCTTGAAGGTGCGGCCAGGCTGGAGGTGGTGTCCAGCGTGTCGGTCGGCTATGACAACTACGACCTCGACTACTTCAACGAGCGCGGCATCGCCCTGACCAACACCCCCGACGTACTGACCGAAAGCACCGCCGACCTGGGCTTCTCGCTGATCATGGGCTGCGCCCGGCGCACCGCCGAGCTGGATGCCTGGACCAAGGCCGGCAACTGGCAGGCCACCGTGGGCCCGGCCCACTTCGGCAGCGATGTGCATGGCAAGACTTTGGGCATCGTCGGCATGGGCAACATTGGTGCAGCAGTGGCACGCCGTGGCCGCTTCGGCTTCAACATGCCGATCCTGTACAGCGGCAACAGCCGCAAGACCGCGCTGGAGCAGGAGCTGGGCGCGCAGTTCCGCAGCCTGGATCAGTTGCTGGCCGAAGCCGACTTCGTGGTCATCGTGGTGCCGTTGTCCGATGCCACCCGCAAGCTGATCAGCAGCCGCGAGCTGAAGCTGATGAAGCCGAGCGCGTTCCTGATCAACATTGCCCGTGGGCCGGTGGTGGATGAGGCGGCGTTGATCGAGGCGCTGCAGGCCGGCACCATTCGGGGCGCAGGCCTGGACGTGTACGAGAAAGAACCGCTGAGCGACTCGCCGCTGTTCAAGCTGCCCAATGCGCTGACCCTGCCGCACGTTGGTTCGGCTACTGCCGAAACCCGAGAGGCCATGGCCAACCGGGCGATCGACAACCTGCGTGCGGCGCTGCTGGGCGAGCGGCCGCGGGACCTGGTGAACCCGCAGGTGTGGAAGGGCTGACCGTTTTGGAATGCCTGTGCTGGCCCCTTCGCGGGTAAAACCGCTCCTACAATTTGGAGTGCCTGTGCCGGCCCCTTCGCGGGTAAAACCGCTCCTACAATTTGGAGTGCCTGTGCCGGCCCCTTCGCGGGTAAACCCGCTCCTACAATTTGGAGTGCCTGTGCTGGCCTCTTCGCGGGTAAACCCGCTCCTACAAAGGGTGTGCACTGCCCTGTAGGAGCGGGTTTACCCGCGAAAGGGCCGGCCCAGGCAAGCATCACTATTTGGCGACCACAACACCCTCAGCCACCCTGGCCCGGGGCTTGCGAAACACCAGCACATTCCCCGCCATCACAGCCACCAAGCCGAGCAAGGCCGGCGCCGTCCATTGGTAACCCTCAGCCACCGCCGACACATTCAACGCCACCAACGGGAACAACACCGTGCAGTAAGCTGCCCGCTCCGGGCCCATGCGCCCGACCAAGGTCAGGTAGGCAGTAAAGGCAATCACCGACCCCGGCACCACCAGGTACAGCAGCGAACCGATATAGCGCGCATTCCACTCCATGCTGAACGGCACGCCGCTGACCACACAGAACACCGCCAGCATCACCGCCCCATAGACCATGCCCCAGGCATTGGTCGTCATCGGCTTGAGCCCGGCCTTCTGCTGCATGCTCGACAGCATGTTGCCGGCCGAGAAGCACAGCGTGCCCAACAGGGCCAAGCCAAGGCCGTACAGGGTTTCGCGGCTGGCTGCGTGATGCGACAGCTCCGGCCAGAACAGCAGACCCAGGCCAAGCAAGCCCAAGGCACCACCGCCAAGCACATTGCTGGCGATTTTCTGGCCGAAGAAAATGCGAGCGTTAAGCGCGTTCCACAGTGTGGCGGTTGAGAACACCACCGCGATCAGGCCGCTGGCGATCCACTGGCTGGCGCTGAGGAAGCAGATGAAGTTGACGCAGAACAGGCACAGGCCCTGGGCCAGGCAGATCTGGTGGCCACGGCGGTTCATGGGTTGCAGCCGGCGGGTAATCAACAGGAAAGCAAACAGGATCAGGCCGGCCAGGGCGAAGCGGTAGACGATCGACACCGGGATCGCGACCACGCCTAGCTGGAGTTTCAGGGCGATCCAGGTGGTGCCCCAGATCAGGACGGTGAGCAGGTAGAGTGACAGGTTCATGGTGGCGGTTCCTTGGGCCTTTGGAAATCGGTGCCCGGCGCTTCGCGGGTAAACCCGCTCCTACAGGGATCACCAGTGTTCTTTCGATCGGCCTCTGTCTGCTTGCACGAACTTGCGCTTTTCTTGCGCCGGTAGCTGTCACTCGATCCAGGGCGCAGTAGGATGGCAGGCAGGAGGACCCGCCAATGACGCCACTCACCCAGTTGCAAGTGTTCAACGCCATGCATGCCTCGCCCAACGCCAGGCTGGAGCTGAGCGCGCACCTGGGCGACGGACTGGCGGCGGCGTTGTGGAGTAACCGTGACGATGCGCGCGACTACCAGGCGCCTAGCCATCACACCCTGTCGTGCTACATCGCCGACGGCACCGGCACCTTCCGCCGCCAGCGCCCGGCCGACAAAGGTGCGCCCGACAAGCTGTGCGTGATGCCGGCCGGGCAGGAATCGAACTGGGTCGTCAATGGCGCGATCCGCCTGGCACACCTGTATGTCAGCGAGGCGCAGTTCGCCTTGGGCTGTGTGCGCCTGCTCGACCGGGAACCGCGCGAGCTGCAACTGCAGGAAGCGACCTTTCTGGACGACCCGCAGCAGGCTGCCCGCTTTCGTCAACTGATCCAGCTGGACTGGGACGCGCCCGGCGAGCGCCTGCTGGCCAGCAGCCTGGCGCACGAGATCGTTGACCATGCGCTGCTCAGCCAGGTCGGGTTGCGCCAAGGCCTGCGCCTGAAAGGCGGGCTGGCGCCAAACCTGCGCCGGCAGCTGGTCGACTACCTCGAGGCACACCTGGACCAGCCCATCACCCTGGACGAGCTGGCGCTGCGCTGCAATCTGTCCGCATACCACTTTGCGCGCATGTTCCGCGCCAGTTTCGGGCTCCCGCCGCATCAGTATCTGCTGGCCCGGCGGCTGCACCGGGCATGCCAGCTGTTGCGGCTGGGCGTGTTACCGCTGGGGGAAATTGCCTTGTTGTGCGGGTTTGCCAGTGCCAGCCATTTCAGCAACCGGTTTCGCCAAGCCCTGGGGGCCACACCTGGCGAATACCGCAAGGCCTTTTTCACCTGAAACCGCGCCCGCTCTGCGGCCCCATTTGCCTAGAACTCGAAGGTGCTCGACAAACTTACCTGCCGCGCATCGCCAATCGCCACAAAGTACTGGTTCACCGCCGAGCTGTAATACACCTTGTCGAACAGGTTCTTCACGTTCAGTTGCAGGCGCACGTTGTGTTCGTCGAGTTTGGTTTCATAAGTGGCAAATGCATCGGCAACGGTATAGCTCGGCAGGTCGAAGGTGTTGGTCGCGTTACCCGAACGTTCGCCCACATAACGGGCGCCGGCACCGAAGCGCAGCCGGTCACCCCCAAACAGGCTGCCAAAGTCATACACCGCCGACAGCGAGCCGCTGTGCCGGGCCACGTTCTGCAGGCGATTGCCCTCAAGATCAGGGTCCTTGGTGACCTTGGCATCGGTCAGTGCATAGCTGCCGATCAGGCTCCAGCGCTCGCTGAGCTGGCCGGTCACGTCGAGTTCCACACCGCGTGAACTGACTTCACCCGCATTGCTGTAGACCGTCTCGCGGGTGACGGCGTCAAAGTTCGAGACCAGTACATTGCGCTTGGTGATATCGAACAATGCCAGGGTGCCTGTGATGCGGCCTGGCATGTCGAGCTTGGCGCCCAGCTCCCACGACTTGCCCTCCTCAGGTGCCACCGAGGAGTCGAGCACGACATTGCCGGTCAGCGGCGCGATGGTCGAGTTGGGCTTGAACGACTCGCTGTAGCTGCCATAGAACGAGAGCTGGTCGTCGACTTTGTATACGATACCGGCGTGGGGTACCCAGGCCTGGCCACTGATGTCGGTATTGGCCTTGAACGGGCGACCGCGGCCAGCGTACTGGTCGTACTGCTGGAAACGCGCACCTGCTACAAGGATCCAGTGCTCATCGAGGTGCAGCGCGTCCTGCACGAACAGCGCATCGGTGCGCAGCTTGTCGGTCTGGTCGCTGTCGCTGGCTCGCACGTTGGTGCCCTCCACTTCCTGTCCGTAGACCGGGTCCAGATAACTGAACGTGGACTGAGACGTCTGGCGAATCAGGTCACCGCGAAAGATCTTGCGGTCTTCATGGTCGATGCCGAACAGCAGGTCATGCTGCATTCCCGCCAGCTCGACATTGCCATTGAGACTCAGGGTCACGAACTGGTCACGGCTCATGGCGTTGTGGGTGCCGTCGATGCTGCGTGTCAGCGTGCCTTGTGTTTCGTTGACGCCGGTCACGCGAACCTGGCTGGCATCGTAGGTCTCACGATTGAAGCTGTAGCCGAAGTGCAGCTTCCAGTCATCGGCCAGCTGATGGTCGACTTCCAGGCGATACAGGTCGGAGCGCCCTTCCATGTCGTTGAACGGCTCGTCCAGGCGGCGCGTGGCAGGGATGTTCAGCGGGTGGCCGTTGTTGCCGAACGCGGTGCCACGGTCGAACGGATAGAGAAATTCACGGTGCTCGTAGGCCAGCACCACCTGGGTGTCTTCGCCCAGCCAGGCCAGCGACGGCGCCACCAGCGATTCGCGGTGCACGCCGTAGTTGCGCCAGTAGTCCTCGTCTTCGTGGTCGACGACCAGGCGGTAGGCGAAGTTGCTGTCACCCAGTGCGCCCGTGCTGTCGAGCCCGCCACCGCTGCCGTTCTTGCCGCTGCCATAGGTCGAGCCGCGCACGGTCAGGGCGTTGTACTGCTGCAACTGCGGACGCTTGCTAACCACGTTGATGACCCCACCCGGGTCCTGGATACCGTACAGCAGCGAAGCAGGGCCCTTGAGCACTTCGACGCGCTCGGTGCTGGCGTTGAGGTTGCGACCCTGCACCACGGGCATGCCATCGCGCATGATCGAGCCGTCGCGGTTGTCGCCGAAGCCACGTTTCATCACCGTGTCGGATGTGCCGCCGAAGTTGTTGCCCTGGGTAATGCCGCTGACGTTGGCCAGGGCGTCATCAAGGTTGCGCGGGGCCTGGTCGCGGATGACCTGGGCCGGTACCACGTTGATCGCCTGGGGGATGTCCTGGTTCGGGCCCTGCCCGCGCATGATCGAAGCGCTGGCCGGGGGCTGGTAGCTGTAGTCGTCCAGTTGCGAGGTCACGGTGGTGGCCTGCAGGCTGAGGGCTCCGGAGGTGTCTGCAGGTTCGAGGGTCAGGGTACGTGCGTCGACGCGGCGCCAGGCCAGCCCAGCGTTGCCCAGCAGTTGTTGCAGCGCCTGCTCGGCGCTGAACCGACCATTCAGCGCTGGCGCTTGCACGCCCGGCAGCTCGAGGGTGTAGACCACGCTCTGGCCAGTGGTACGGCTGAAGGCGTTCAGGGCCTGGGCCAAGGGTTGGGCCGGCTGGGCGAAGGCATAGGCCTGCAGCTGCTCGGCGGCGCTTGCCAGGGGGGCGACAGCGAAGGCCGGGAGCGCAGCAAGGCCGAACCAGAGAGGGACGCAACGCGGGGAGAACTTCATGGACGCTGACCTGTGAGAGGGTGATTACTGCGAATGAATCGCACTTTCACTCATTACACGGATGCCACGTGCTGTTACCTCACCCGTTGCCTGAAATATTTTTTGCTGTGCCGGCCTCTTCGCGGGTAAACCCGCTCCTACAGGGGGGCGCGCGACCATTACACGGAGGCCACCTGCTGTTACTTCACCTGTTGCCTGAGAATATTTTTGCTGTGCCGGCCTCTTCGCGGGTGAACCCGCCCCTACAGGGGGGGCTGTAGGGGCGGGTTTACCCGTGAAGAGGCCGGCACAGGCAACTACCGAATCAGGGTCAAACGCCCCAACACGGTCTGCCGCGAGAAACCCATCACCTTGCCCAGCGAATCCAGCGCCAGCAGCGGCTCGGCCACCGGGAAACTGCCGCTGACCTTGCGCTGCCCCAGGTCACCATCGAGCAACAGGATACGCCCCGGGTAATAACGCCCAAGGTCATCTATCACCTGCGCCAGCGGCACCTGGTAATAGTTCAGCCACCCCTGGCGCCAGGCCAGGCGGTTGTCACTGTCCACAGCCAAGGTGTCGCCTACCCTGCCTGCGCTGTAGGCCACCTGCTGGTTGGCTGTCAGTTCTCGCGCCAAAGTGCCCTGCGCGGGGCTGACACCCACACGCCCGCTACGCACCGTCACCTGGGCGCCTTCGCTTTGCTCACGCACCTCGAACTGGGTGCCAAGCACCCGCACTTCGCCGCCGGCAGCTTCCACCAGGAACGGCTCACCGGTATGAGTAACCTCGAAGAACGCCGCGCCATGCAGCAACCGCACACGGCGCTCACCCTGGGCGAAATCGACCGCAATGGCGCTACCTGCATCAAGCGTCACCTGTGACTGGTCGGCCAAGGTCACCTGGCGAATCTGCCCGGCACTGCGGTAGTCCGCCTGCAGGTCCTGCAACCAGTACCCTGGGTGCCAACCACCAGCGACGCCCACGGCCAGCACCAGGCAGGCTGCCAACGCCAGCCCTGCCACCCGCCGCCAGCCGCCACGAGCGGGTGGTCTGGCCATGGCATCGAGGTAGCGCTGCAGGGCGTCCTGTTCCTCGTCCGCCAGCCGCGCCGCCGGGGCGGCGCTTTTCTGCCACAGCACCTGGGCCTGTTCATAAGCTGCCCGGTGCGCGGGGTCGGCCAGCAACCAGCGCTTGAATGCCGCCCCTTCGGCTTGCCCGGGTTGCTCGTTGATCCGGTTGAGCCATTGCAGGGCAGCCTGAAACTGCGCTTCGGTGATCGGCGGTAAACGGCTCATCGACGGGCGCTCCCTGGCCGGCGTGGGGTGGACGCGGGCTCGGCAACACTCGCCTTGCACGCTTCAAGGGCGCGCATCATATGCTTTTCCACGGCGCTCTGTGACAGCTGCATGGCTTTGGCGATCTCGCTGTACTTGCAGCCGTGAATGCGGTTGAGCAGGAAGATCTGCCGGGTGCGCTCGGGCAAGGCACGCAAGGTGGCCTCGATACGCTGCAAGTCGTGGTCGACCTCCACGGCCTGTTCAGGGGCCTGGGCCAGGCTCGCCTCGCTCACCGGCACAGCGGCTTCGGCCACGCGTTCGCGGCTACTTTCGCTGCGCAGGTGGTCTATGGCCAGGTTGCCCGCGCAACGCAGCAGGTATGTGTCCAGCGCCTCGACCTTGACCTCGGGGCGACGCCAGAAACGCAGGAACAACTCCTGGACCAGGTCCGAAGCGGTGGCGCGGCAGCCGACTCGACGACTCACCAGCGCCTCCATACGCGCACGCTGGGCCTGGAACACCTGGACGAAACGTGCACGTGCGCCTGCGCTGTCAGCGTGAGGCTCGATGATATCCCCTGGCTCGCTCACGGGGGTCACACGGCAAACACGGCGAGCATCGGGCCCAGCACCACGCTGGCGGCGGCCAGGCCCAGCAGCAGACGAGGCTGGTACGGCAGGCCGAACACCCACAGTGTTACCCCGGCCATCATCACCGCGGTCCACTCCACCAGGCCGAGGGCCCAGCCACGCTGGTGCACGCTGAGCACCAGCGACAGTATCAGCAGCAGCCAACCTGCGACACGCAACAGGTGCAAGTGGCGCGGGCGCGGCTTGCGCCCGAGCAAGTCGCTGAAGTGCTTTTCCATCGCCAGGCACAGGGCAACGAAGCCTGCAAAGGCGATCAGTGCATTACCCAGCATCAGCTCGCCCCCACCGTTTCAACGCTCGGCTTTTTTGTCGCACGCGCGGCGCGCTTGGCTACGGGCGTGGGGCTGGCCAGCATCTTGCGGGCCAGCCAGGCCAGAAACAGGCCGGCCCCCAGGGCTGTCAGGTCGAAGCCGGCCATGGCCCAGTCGCCCTCCGGTACCGAATGGTTCAAGCCCCTGCCAGTCGTCAGGCCATTGAGCAACGGCAGCAGGGCGAAGGCCAGCGCCCCCAGCGCGAGTTGCTCGCCCCAGGCCTTGCGCCCGCTACGCAGCACGGCGTGCACCAGCGACAGGCCCCAGGCGATGAAGAAAGCACTGACCTCCCAGTCGGCCCGGCCTTCGACAGCCAAGGGCACCAGGCGGTTGGCCCAGAAGAAGCCCGCCACCGCCAGCAACAAGCCACTCATGCTGGCAATATTGAGCACTTCGACCAGGCGCAGCTCACCTGGCATATGTCCGTTTTTGGCGTGCTTGAGCTGGCGCTTGCCCAACCACATCACCAACCCGGTACCAATCACCGCAGTACCGGCCACGCCAAAGAAGAAGTACAGCCAGCGCAGCCAAGGCCCGGCAAAGTTACCCATGTGCAGGCCGGCAAAACTGAAGGCGGTCATCATTACCCCGCTCTCTGGCTTGCCCTGGCCCAACAGCGCACCACTGGCCCCATCGAATGTCCAGTTGGCACTGCGCCGATAAGCCACGTGGTCGGCTGCCGATTGGGTGAAGGTGACGCGGGCATTGCTGTCGCCCGGGTTCTGCACCTGGATGTTGCCGACACGCGCCCCCGGCTGCAGCTCCTGCACCTTGGCGTACAGGCTCGGCAGCGCTACCAGCGGCGTGGCCACCTGGGCCGCCTTGGGCGCATCGTTGCGGCCAAACAGGTCGTTGAAGTACTTGTCGGTATCATTGCCGTAGCTGGCCATGATGCCCGCCGGCATCACCATGTACATGAATAGCACCAGGCTGCTGTAGCTGATCATCAGGTGAAACGGCAGCACCAGCACGCCGATGGCGTTGTGCCCGTCCAACCAGGAACGCTGCCCCTTGCCAGGGCGGAAGGTGAAGAACTCCTTGAAGATCTTCTTGTGGGTAATGATGCCGGTGACCAACCCCAGCAGCATGATGAAAGCGCAGAACGTCGAGAGCCAACGACCAACCGGGTAAGGCATCTGAAGCTGGAAGTGAAAGCGGTAGAAGAACTCACCACCGCGGCTGTCACGTGCTTCCACCGGCTGGCCGGTCTGGGTATCGAGGGTTTTCCTGACGAAGCCACGCGGGCCGCCACTGGGGTCGCGGTAGCCCACACTCAAGGCGGCCTCCCGCTCGTTCGGCATGCGAATGAACCAGGTACTCGAATGCCCTGCATTGTCCTGCAGGTAACGTTGAGCGACAGCAAGGCTGTTGATCGGGTCCAGGGCATGGCTGCGCACTTCAGGTTGCGACCAATGAGTGATTTCTTCCTTGAAGTACGACAGCGTGCCGGTAAGGAAGATGGCGAACAACAGCCAGCCGAAGATCAGGCCGGTCCAGGTGTGCAGCCAGGCCATGGCCTGGCGGAAGCCTTCTTTCATGGGTTTTTCATCCAGTAGGCAACGCCGCTGATCACGCCCAGCAGCAGGCTTGGCGCCAATACGCCCAACCAGGCACGCCAGGCGCTGCGGCAGGCGAAACACCAGATGAACGCCAGCAGGTAGAAGACGAACGACATCAGCAGGCCGGTGAGCGTGGCATCGACCTTGGGCAGTGGCGCCAGCAAGGCAATACAGACGCTGGCCATCGACGCCAGCAAGTAGCCGCCCAGCAGCGCGGCCAGGCTACGGGATGTCACGGCCAGGCGATAGCTGAGGGGAAGGCCGGCGGTTTTGCGCGTCATGGCGGGGTCCGGGCGTTTTAAAGGCTGCAATAATAATGATTTCAATTCTCATAAGCAAAGCCCAGAACCCGCCAGCCGATTGGCCGACGGAGCGGCATGCCGCAGTCAGCCAATCTGCAACAAGAAATTTATTTTCAAAAAGGGCTTGAATTCATTCCGCAGTTGCCTGACCTTAGAGTCAAGAGGCGCAGAAATTCCAAGGGTCTCAAGGGCCTAGGCGCGTCTCCATGCGAGCAAGCTGAATAAGGATTGAATCATGCAAATCCAGGTCAACAGCAGCAACGATTTCGACGGTAACGCCCGGCTCGACCAGTGGGTCCGCAGCACACTGCAGAACTCGCTGGAACGTTACGAAGAAGACCTCACCCGCATCGAGGTTCACCTGCGCGACGAGAACGGCGTCAAGCCCGGACCGCATGACAAACGCTGCCAGATGGAGGCTCGCCCGAAAGGCCACCAACCGATTTCCGTGACCCACACCGCCAGTTCGCTGGACCAGGCAGTCGACGGTGCCGCCACCAAGCTCAATCACGCGCTGGAGCACTTCTACGGCAAACTGCGCAGCAAGCGCGGCGCCTTGGAACTGAGTGACCCGGACGCCTGATCGGCAATGCAAAACGCCCGGCCTTGAGCCGGGCGTTTTCGTTTGTGCCGATCAATGGCGCTGAACCAACGTGCGAACGTCCCGGTCAACCTCTGCATCACTCACCGCAGAAGCAAGACCATGAACAACCCATTCGAACGAATCAGTGCTGCATTCGCCCCCGAATACCGGGTGAACCTGAGCATTGCCAACCTCGACGGCAGCATCATGCTGACCCTGTCCGACGACGCCGGCGTGGTCGCCAAACGCCTCATCACCCCGGCCCAACGCAACGACCCGGTGCGCCTGCAACGGGTGATCGACAGCATCCGCCTGGGCCTTGCGATCGAACTCAGCCAGAACCCCCTGCAAGTGCTGGCCGCGCTGACCCGTGACGCCCGCCACGAGCCGCGCCATTTCGTTGCCAACTGAGGGCTACTTGCCCTCCTCCACTGCCTTGCCGTTGGCGTCCAGCACCTTGGTCGAGGGGTAGCGGTACGACGCGTAGCGCACCACCAGGATCGAGAACGCCAGCAGCAGGATGCCGCCGCACAGGTACAGCAGCCCTTCATCCGGTGCCTTGTGGTGCGAAACATCGCCGATCAGCAGGCGAGTGAGTGCGGTGATTGCCACGTACAGCAGGAAGCGGATCGGCATGTGGTTGGTCTTGAAGTAGATCCCCACCATCGCCCCCAGCTCCAGGTAGATGAACAACAGCAGGATGTCATCGACACTGATCCCGCCCTTGCCCAGCATGTCCAGGAACGTCACCACTGCCGCGTAGGCGGTGATGGCGCCAATGCCGAACAGCGCCAGGTAATGGAACGCCTCGACGCACAGGTTGCCCAGCGAGTCGGCCGAGCCGTGCAGGCCCTTGCGCAGTTTTTCTGCCCATTTGATGTTCACGATGTTCCATTCCCCGATACGTCTTTAAGGATGATGCGTCGCTGATGTGACGCTTGTGCCATGCAGTTAAAGGGCCAAGCCCCTGTCTTGGAAGGCGACCGATTGCCGCAAGGCACCTTGAGGCGTGGCACGATGCATGAACTGGAGGCGCTGCGGGCTCTGCTTGAGTCGGCACTGGTTCAGGTGCAGATGCCCGCTGAGCCCAGGACTTCGCACTAAGGCTGGTTAATGTGACGGAAGGGCCGGCCTCTTCGCGGGCTCGCCCGCTCCCACAGGGTCACCACAGTCGTCAAGACTTGCACAGTACCTGTGGGAGCGGGCGTGCCCGCGAAAGGGCCGGACCTGCCGACCAATATCCCGCGGTCATTCACCGTCGAACCCGCCACCGCATTCGTCAATCGGTGGTGTCGCCAAAAACTGAGCTGCGCCCCGGATGTTGGATTTTATGTCCAACATCCGGGGCGCAGCTCAAACCCGTTGTAGGAGCGGGTTCACCCGCGAATAGGCCGGACCTGCCGGCCAATATCTCCCGGTCATTCACCGTCGCAGCCGCCACCCCATTCCCGGGCAAGCCCGTTCCTACATCCGTTTCTAGAAAATGGTTCCTGGCAAAGGCGCACCCGCAGCGCTCGGTCTATGCCACGCTACAATTTCTGCTTGCGAACCAACCGGCATTGCCATTACTGTATATAGATACAGTAAATCGCAACGCAACCAGCAAAAAGGCATAGAGGTGATGAATGGCCGTCGAAGTGGTGTACCGCAGCAGCCGCGACCCGGAGCGCTTGTTCATGGATAAGGCCGAAGCAGACCGTCACGACAAGATGCTCGAACTGGCCGAGCGCCTGGCCGAAGTGCTGCACAAGGCGGTGCCGTCGCTGAGCGAGCAACAGGTCGAGGAAGCCGGAATTTACATGGCGAAGAACCGCGATGTGTTCGCCCGGGCGTTCAAAAACCAGCCGGATGCGTTGGCCGAACTGCTTGAGGGTACTGCTGCCGAGTGATATCGCTGGAGGTGTGCGGGTTCACCCGCGAAGTGGCCCACCCCATCATCAACCTTCAGCCATACAACAACCGCTCCGCCAACATCTGCGCCACCCTTGCCGGCGAACGCTTCTCCGCCTGCGCATGGCCAAACACTTCGGTCAGCCGTGAAGGGATCCGCGCCAGGTGCGCAGTAATGGTGCGCTGGTCTTCGCCACGGTGGGTGAGTGCTACATAGATCAGCCCACCGGCATTGATCACGTAGTCAGGTGCATACAATATACCGCGCGACTCCAGCTGGTCCGCCACCTGCAAGGTGGTCAGCTGGTTGTTGGCCGCCCCCGCGACTGCCGCACAACGCAGTTGCATCACGCTCTGCCCGTTCAGTACCGGGCCCACGCCGCAGGGTGCAAAGATATCGCAAGGGGTACTGATCAACGCATCGTTGGTCACCGGTTTGGCATCGAACTGCTCCATCGCCAGTCGCACACGCCCCGGATCCAGGTCGCTGACCAGCAGCTCCGCGCCCACCGCATGCAATTGCTCCGCCAGTGCATAACCGACATTGCCCAATCCCTGCACCGCTACCCGCAAGCCTCTCAGGTCATCGCTGCCCAGCCGGAACGAGGTTGTGGCACGTATGCCCGCGAACACCCCCATCGCCGCATGTGGCGATGGGTCGCCCGACGCAGTGGTGCTGGTCACGTAGGGCGTGCTGTGGGCAATGCAGTCCATGTCCAAGGTAGAGGTGCCACTGTCCACGGCGATAATGAAGCGCCCATGCAAGGTATCGATGAAGCGGCCAAAGGCCTCGAACAGCGCGGCGCGGTTTTCCACATGCGGGTTGCGCATGATCACCGCTTTGCCACCTCCCATCGGCAAGCCGGCCAGTGCTGCCTTGTAGCTCATGCCCTGGGCCAGGCGAATCGCGTCAGTCATGGCGCTTTCGTCATCGGCGTAAGGCAGGTAGCGGCACCCCCCCATGGCCGGGCCCAAATGCTCACTGTGGATTGCCACAACGGCTTTCAGGCCCGTAGGCGGGTCATTGAACAGGTGCAGTGACTGGGTACGGGTGCTTTGCATCAGCGCGAACATCGACTGGCTCCCCTGCGAGGTGCTCCTTCCAGTATAGGCATGGCCTCGGCGTTGACGCCGCCGCCGGACCACTGGACGAAACCACGCGCCACGGCTAATACTCAAACGTGTGTGGAGATGCCCCATGAAGCCACGTCAAGCCTGCCTGGCCTGCCTGGAACGCGAGCCTGTCGACCTGCTGGAAGCCGCATTGTGGATTGCCGCCGAGCACGATCCTGGTGTCGAGCCCGCGGCCAGCCTTGCTGCGCTGCACGACCTGCAGCGCGAGATAAGCGCCAACCTGCCGATGCTTCCCCTATGCGAACTGGCCCAGCCATTGCTGCGCCAGCTCAATGCACTGGGCTTTCAGCAGGATGAATATCACCCCCTGCGCCCCCATGCGGCGATGATGGACAAGGTACTGCAGCGCCGCCGCGGCCAACCACTGACCCTGGCCATCCTCGCGTTGGAACTGGCCAGGCGCCTGTCCATACCGCTGGAGGGTGTGGGCTTCCCTGGCCATTTCCTGCTGCGCGTGCCGGGTGCCGACCACCTGCTCGATCCCTGTGGCGGCCGGCGCCTATACCCCAGCGACTGCCGAGAATTGCTGGCGCGCCAGTTCGGCCCGCACCTGGCGCTGACAGCCGAGCACCTTCGCAGCGCCAGCCCGCTGCAGATACTGCAACGCCTGTCACGCAACCTGCGCCAACTGCACATCAGTAACGACAACCACCTGGCGGCTTTGATCGATGCAGAGCGGATCATGCAGTTGGGCCCAGTGCAGGTGAGCGACTACATGACCCGCGCCTCGCTCTACCATCATCTGGATTGCCCGCAGGCCGAGCGCTTCGACCTGGAGCATGCATTGCTGCTGACGGAAGACCCGGTCCAGCGCCTGAAGCTGTCCGAGCGAATCGGCAAGCTTCCGGCGGCGAACCGTTCACTTCACTGAGCCGGGCTGTCCGGCTGCTGGGCGGGGTGGGCCTTGGCGAACGCCGGGTGCGCGGCCGCCAGTGCGGCAACCCGCAGGATGCGCGGGAAGCTGGCGAGGTCGATGTTGAAGCGTTCGGCCGCATACAACTGCGGGATCAGATACACATCCGCCAGCCCTGGCGTATCGCCAAAGCAGAAACCGTGATCGCCAATCAGTTGCTCCACTGCCGCGAGCCCTTGGCTGATCCAGTGGCCGATCCACTGGTTGACCTGCCCCTCATCCTGACCGGCCTGGCGCAGCCGGTTGAGCACACTGACGTTGTGCAGCGGATGAATGTCGCAACCAATGATGGCCGCCACCCCACGTACCTTGGCCCGTGCCTCGGCTGTGGCCGGCAGCAACGCAGGCTGTGGATAAACCTCTTCCAGGTACTCGATGATCGCCGGCGACTGCACCAGCACCTCACCACCGTCGGTGCGCAAGGCCGGTACGCGGCCCTGCGGGTTGACGGCTACATAGCCCTCGCCGCGCTGCTCACCCTGCAGCAGGTTGACCGGCAGGGACTGGTAAGCCAGCCCCTTCAGTGCCAGGGCAATGCGCACCCGGTAGGACGAGGTGGAACGGTAATAGGTGTACAGCTCCATACCCCTGCCTCCTCAGTTGGCTGCGATGACCGTGCCGCGGCATTCACCGAAACCGATGCTGGCTACGCCGTCACGTGTGCAACGGGCACGCAGGATGATTTCGTCGCCGTCTTCGAGGAATTTGCGCACCTCGCCGCTGGCCAGCTCGACCGGCAGTTTGCCGCCTTCGGTGATCTCCAGCAGGCTACCGAACGATCCCGGCGTGGCGCCCGACAGCGTGCCCGAACCGAACAGGTCACCTGGCTGCAACTGGCAGCCGTTGACGCTGTGGTGCGCCACCAGCTGCGCCACGGTCCAGTACATGCTGCGGGTGTTGCTCAGGGTCAGGCGGTGCGGGGCAATGCCCTGTTCACGCATGCGCTCGGTCAGCAGCAGCACTTCGAGTTCGATATCGAATGCACCACTGGCCTGGTCGCGCTTGTCCAGCAGGTACGATAGCGGCTGCGGGTCACCTTCGGGGCGTGCCGGCTGAGCACAGCGGAACGGCTCCAACGCTTCGGCGGTGACCACCCAGGGCGAAATGGTGGTGATGAAGCTCTTGGACAGAAACGGCCCCAGTGGCTGGTATTCCCAAGCCTGGATATCGCGCGCCGACCAATCGTTGAGCAGGCACAGGCCGGCTACGTGCTCGGCGGCATCACCTACCGGAATTGCCTGGCCCATGTCATTGCCCTGGCCAATCCAGATACCCAGTTCCAGTTCGTAGTCCAGACGAGCGCAAGGGCCGAAGCTCGGCTCGGTGTGCCCGGCCGGCAGGGTCTGACCCTTGGGCCGACGCACGTCGGTGCCGGACGGGCGGATGGTGGAGGCGCGGCCGTGATAACCGATCGGCACGTACTTGTAGTTGGGCAGCAGTGGGTTGTCGGGGCGGAACAGTTTGCCCACGTTCTTCGCATGCTCGATACCAACGTAGAAATCGGTGTAGTCACCGATCTGCGCTGGCACGTGCAGCTGGCAGTCGCTGGCCGGGAGCAGCGCCGGCTTCAGGGCTGCCTGGTGTTCGCTGTGCTCGCCCAGCAGCACCTGCAAACGCTCGCGCAGGGCTACGCGGGCGTTGCGGCCCAAAGCGAAGAATGCGTTCAGAGCCCCGCCGCGGGTGGCTTCAACGGCGGCCTTGGCCGCCCCGTCGAACAGCCCGGCGGCCAGCACCGCCTCCAGGTCGAGGATCGCGTCGCCGATGGCCACGCCACAGCGCCTGGCTTCACCCGGCCGGCTGAAGATGCCCAATGGCAGGTTCTGCAGGGGGAAGTCGCTGTGCCCGTTGGCGTGCTCGACCCAGCTACGGGCATTGGCAGAGTGGTTCATGGGTTATCTCCGGTTCGGGTTGAAGGTGCTCGGCAAAGTCGCCCAGCAACTATCGTAGTCGGCCTGCAATTGCGGGCATTCAAGGGCTTGCAGGCTCGGGCGCAACACTTGGCTGGTCTCGAACATGAAGGCCATGGTGTTGTCGATCTTGTGTGGCGCCAGGTCAGCGGCAATGGCCTTTTCACAGGTTTCGGCGTCGGGGCCATGGGCACTCATCACCCCGTGCAACGAGGCACCACCCGGCAGGAAGCCCTCGGCCTTGGCGTCGTAGGCGCCATTGATCAGGCCCATGAACTCGTTCATCAGGTTGCGGTGGAACCATGGCGGACGGAAGGTGTTCTCGGCCACCATCCAGCGTGGCGGGAAAATCACGAAGTCCATGTTGGCCATGCCATGCACGCTGGTTGGCGAGGTGAGCACGGTGAAGATCGAGGGGTCCGGGTGGTCGAAGCTGACCGTGCCGATGGTGTTGAAGCGGCGCAGGTCATACTTGTACGGCACGTTGCTGCCATGCCAGGCCACAACGTCCAGTGGCGAGTGCTGCAGCTCGCAGGCCCAGTGTTCCCCCAGGAACTTCTGTACCAGTTGCACCGGGCCTTCGGCTTCTTCGTAGTGGGCCACGGGCGTGAGGAAGTCGCGGGGGTTGGCCAGGCCGTTGCTGCCGATCGGGCCCAGGTCCGGCAGACGCAGCGGCGCACCGTGGTTTTCCGCGATGTAGCCACGGGCCTGGCCGTCGAGCAGTTCGACGCGGAACTTCATGCCACGTGGGATCACCGCAATTTCCAGCGGTTCGACCTCCATCACGCCCAGTTCGGTGGCGATACGCAGGCGACCCTGTTCCGGCACCAGCAGTAGCTCACCGTCAGCGTTGAAGAACACCCGTTCCATGGACCGGTTGGCGCGATAGATGTAGATGCTCACGCCAGCCGGTTTTTCCGCTGCGGCGTTGGCAACCATGGGCAGCCAACCTTCGATGAAATCGGTCGGTTCAGCAGGAATCGGCTGCGGGCTCCAGCGCAGGCGGTTGGGGTTGATGCCACCCAGTGGCCCGCCGAGCGGCTGGCGCGCCAGGCGCTCGAAGCGTGGGTGCAAGGCAGAAGGGCGAATGCGGTACAGCCAGGTACGGCGCAGCTCGCTGCGGGTCATGGTGAACGCCGTGCCCGACAGCAGCTCGGCATACAGGCCATACGGGGCCTTCTGCGGGGAGTTCTGCCCGACAGGCAGCGCCCCGGGCAATGCTTCGCTGGCGAATTCGTTGCCGAAGCCGCTCAGGTAGTGAAGGTCGGGCGACGTGTCGCGGTTCATCGATGCCTCCGGGTTTTGTTTTTATCGTAATCAGATTACGAATAACGTAATTTGCTCCGTTCAAGGCGTCAAGCTATAAAGGCGACACGATAAACCCGGAACCTCCCCTCCCATGGCCAAAGCCAACGCCTCCACCGACACCGGCAAGCAGAAGGTCCGCTCGGCGGAAGTCGGCACCGATATCCTCAAGGCCCTCGCTGAACTCTCACCCTCGACGTCACTATCACGCCTGGCCGAGCACGTGCAGATGCCTGCGAGCAAAGTGCATCGCTACCTGCAGGCGCTGATCGCAAGTGGTTTTGCCGAACAGGATGCGGCCACCAACCATTACGGGCTGGGGCGTGAGGCATTACGGGTGGGGCTGGCGGCGTTGGGCAGCATCGATGTGCTCAAGGTGGCGGCAATGCCGTTGTCGCAGTTGCGAGATGAACTCAACGAAAGCTGCTTCATCGCCGTGTGGGGTAACCAGGGGGCCACGGTGGTAAGCATCGAACCTGCCGTGCGCGCGGTCACCGTGGTGACCCAGATCGGTTCGGTGCTGCCGTTGCTCAGCTCGTCCACCGGGCTGGTATTCGCCGCCTACCTGCCCGAGCGAGAAACCCAGGAACTGCGCGACAGGGAACTGGCCGCATTGCAACAAACCGCCAGTGACTACCACACACTGCTGGCCGGCATCCGCGAACAGGGCCTGCACCATGTGCATGGCCTGCTGATGCCGGGGGTGGATGCGCTGTCGGCGCCGGTATTCAACGCCATGGGGCAGATCGCCGCGGTGATGACCGTGGTCGGGCCGACGTCGATCTTCCATGCCGATGAACATGGGCCGGCGGCGCAGCGCCTGCTCACGGCCGCACGAACCGTGAGCTGGCGCATGGGTTACGCGGGCAACCCACACTGCGCCTCGACGTCTTGTGTTTCCTCCTCGACGAGCCAGAGCAGTTCCTGAGAGAAGCCGTCATAAAGGGCGGGTGCCACCTCGCTCACCAAATCGCTGTAGTCATCGCATAGCCGCCCGATCACACGCGAGAAGGCCGTGGGCTGCGACACCTCTGCCCGGGAAAGTACGGTGATGTATTTCTGCGCGGCACCGAACAGCCGCGCCAAAACCCCCGTGGAAGCCACCGTTCCTGCAACCCCCGCCGCGAACGACAGCAAGGCGGCAGAGCGGTCGCCATCGCTCCACGCGATGGCCCCGGTGACAAAGGACCTGGCCGCACAGAACAGCCCGACGGCCATGGCCGCCGGCGGAAACGGCACGCAGAGGATGCCTGCCAGTACGATCCCCCACTCCACCACCACGGCCGAAATACGCTCGGCAGCACCGGCGCTGTCTTCAGCGGCTTCGTTGATCATCCGCCTGATACGTTTTTCAAGGTCCTGGACAGGATCCCCGATATGCCCGATCTCCCCTATCGGCGGCCGCACTCCCCTGCCTCGGGCGACGGCATCCAGCACCACCCCAATGCCATCTCCGGCGCGCAGTTGCTCTTCGATCAATGCGTTCAAGCGCGACTGGCTCGATAACGGCACGCGGTCTTGGCAATAACCTGCCAAGTCGTGCTCACGCCAGGTGCTTGCCAGCTCGCTGAGGGTCCGCAGCGTGGGGCCTTGTGCGATTTCCGGCAGATAGACCAGGGGCTCAAGTTCGCGGTCCCAAGCATGTTTCAGCAGGTAGGCACCCTGGACGGGGCAATCGTCCATCCACAACGGATAAAGGCTGCACGCCGCGTCGATCGAGGTTCCCGAAAAAGTGTCGATCACCGACTCCAGCCACTGCGCATGGCGGCCCGACAAGCTGCCCTGAAGTTTCTCGCTGAGCACGGCACGCCTGATCTTCAAAGCAAAGAGCGTGCGATAACACTGCCTGAGCCTTTCATATTCCGGCTTGGAGCGGTCGAGTAACTGCGCTTTCACTTCTTCGATGTACTTGCTGCCCAGGTCGGCAGCACGGATGTAGCTCCCCAGCAGCGCCGGGCTCAGGTGCGAGATATCCTGGCCGTTAGCCGAGGTGATGCGGGCAAAGCCGGAAAAATTGTAATACGTGGGGTACCCTTTGATGACGGTCTGCGTCAGTGTGCGAAAAGCATCCTCTTCCAGCGCTATCAATACCTGATCCGGGTTGATCGGGCCGCCGCGATTGCCCGGGTATGAATTGATCTTTTCCGTCACCTGTCGATGGGCGAAGGTGCGAAAACTCGGCATCTTCATCAGCGACTGGTACCTGGCCTGCGCAAGCTTGAGCAGTTGGTCGGTATCAACCAGTGCCTGCTGCTCGGTACGACTGGCCTTGATGAACCAGCTTGGCGTGGTGGCCTGTTGATCCTCGATCAGGGCAATGATCTTGCGCCTGGCAAGAGCATTGAGCACATCCGGCCACTGCTGCGACTTGATCGGCGCGAGCGTCACGCTGTGCATGGACCAGTCGGTGGGCAGCATCTCGACCTTGCGCAAATGGCGTTTGAGCGAATCATGCTGGGCCCGCGAGCATTGCCCCAGCAGGTACTTACTGCCTACCGGCAACAAGGTCCAGCTACCGATTTCGAGCGCCATTTCCTGGAGTGAGTCGAAAAGATGAAAATCGCCTCCCGGCGCCCCAGGGGCATAGAGCAGGTACTGATCGCCCTGCACCAGGCACAGCAGGTCCTTCAAGGGCGTTTGCGCACCATCGAGGCAAACCAGACCGGCGCTGATGACATTGGCCTGCATTTTCCCCAGGCGTGCGTGGTGCAACAGATCGAACGCCGCTGTGTGAAAACCCTGATGACGAGCGGCCTGATTGGCCAGCGCCAGCCGCGCATCAAGCACCTCACACAGTGCGGCCATGGTCAAAGCGTCGTCATAGAGCGTACGGATCTGTTTGACGTAGTTCACGCGCAAATCCAGTTTTTCGATCACGCTCTGGATAGAGATATTCCCCAACAATGAACGGTGCCGCTCCCCCAGGACTTCGACCTTGAGCTGGCCCCCGCTGTAGCCACCACTCAGCGCCCAATCGAGCAGGGTGTACTTCATCGCCTGCTCAGGGTCATCGACGTGACTGACACGCAGTCGTACCTGCTCGGGGTCGATATCCAGGCCAAGGGCTTGCTTGACCTGTTTCTTGGCGAAGCTGCGCAGGTCGCGCCATTGCGCCAGACGCTCGGCGCAACGCTTCTCCTTCACCTGCAAGTCATCTTCCAGATGTCGATAGGCTTGCAGTTCCTCGCCCTGCATGAACCGCCGCCATTCGGGCAGCAGGCTGGTGCGGTAAGCTCGCACATGCCGCGTCGCACGTTTCTGCAGCGCAGCCACCAGAGGCTCAAGCCGAGCCGCACTGTCGAGCTGGGCCAGACGCCGCGCGTCGTCGACCTTGACCCGTAGGCTGCGCTGGGTGGCCTTAAGCTGGATAGCTCGTAGATCACGGATGAAATACCTGTGAAGTGGCACTTGCAGCGGCACGAAATCGAGTGTCAAACCCTCTGTAGACAACGCCGCCCGCTCTTGCGAAGACAACAGCCAACGCAACGGGCTGCCTTCAGCAAAGGCAGGGGCGAGCTCACGGGCTGCGCGCGCGCGTTCAGTGTCGAACCAGCAACCGCTGGCCAGGCTGTAGACCAGAAAATCCGCAGGTGCGTCGGGGTTCTGTTCGAGGTCATGACTGCTGGCAACGACACCCGGCAAGCGAAAGCGCAAATCTCCGGCAACCAGATACACCTCATGCTTGTTTATGTCCCCGTCCTGCTCAAGGGCCTCGATACCGGCTTCCCAGGCCTTGAACGTAAGGGCCTTGAGGCGCGTTTCAGCAAACATCAGCTGGATCAAATGGGACGCCAGCGTAAGTGGCTTCGTACTTAATCTGGACTGTTGCTCCCACCACCGGTCAAGAACCGCCTGCCTTTGCGGCACAAGCGACTCGACAACCGCCAACGGTAAACGCTTCTGCTCGGTGAACTGTTGTCGATGAGCCTCGGGGATCAGGCTGGCCAGTTGCACAACCGTAGCCATCAGTTGTTGCAGCTCCTGGGCGTGAGCCATCATGGCCTTCACCTGTTCTTTCACAGAGCGTGCATCTGGGCACCCTTCACCGAGATCGGGGGTGCCAAGATTGAAATCGAAAGACATGAACTGTGCTCCAAAATTACCGAAGCAGCAGAGTGAACGGATGATAAAGGCAATAGCGCAGGGAAGCTTACCCAGCACTTGGCACTGTTGCCTGAAACGTAACGGTGAATGTCGACAGAAGCTATTTTTCCTGACGGATCAAGCGCTTATTCTTGACTCACTGGCCGGCTTGAAGGGCTCTCCCCCCCCGCCTTGCAAGCCTGCCAGGTTCACCGACGTAGATTTTGAAGCTCCTTGATCTGACGTCTCGATTGGCCGCTGCGGCTTGCAGCGGCCTTTTTTTTGGCGTCTGAACATGTACCCTGGCTGTCCGCTCAAAGTCTCGTCATGACCACGCCACCTTCGGCGGGTAGAAGCTCAGCAGCTGCTCACGAAAGGCCAGGTAGTGGCGCAGCACCTGCACCGGCGCTTCAGTATGCGGGTAATGGCCAATGCCCAGTAACTGCACGGTGTCCGGCTCCGGCACCAGTTGCCGGTAGCGCTCAAGCATGTGCGCGCCGGAAAGCGGGTCGACCACGCCATTGATCAAGCGCAGCGGCACGCCTTTTCGTTGCATCGCCCCGACCCAGCGTTCGCGGTGCAACCTGCGCTCCGGCATGTAACCCACCAGCTTGTGCAGGATGCGCGTGCCCCGGTTGGCAGCGATCAGGCTCCAGAAATCATCCAGCGCGCTTTCACTGGGATGGGTGCAGGGGCCATACACCTGCATCACATTACGCACCAGGTCGTCACGCCCGAACGAGCGCCCGACAAGCCAGCCAAACCGGCTGAGCAGCAGCTTCTGGATCAGTAGCATGCGGCAGCTTTCGGGGAACAGCCCGCTGTTGAGAAACACGCAACTGGCGATGCCGGCACGCTGCTCATGGTGTCGCGCCAACAGTTCCTGAGCCACGCTGCCGCCATAGTCGTGGGCGAGCAGGTGCACGGGCTGCGCGACCTGCAGATGGGCAAGCAATGCCTGCTGCAAGTCTGCCTGCTCCATCAGGCTGTAAGTGTGATCGACGGGCTTGTCCGAATCACCAAAGCCGAGCATGTCGCAAGCGATCACCCGGAAACGTTGGCTCAGAGGGCCCCACAGGTAGTGCCAGTCCCAACTGGCGGTGGGGAAACCGTGTAACAGAAGCAGAGGCTCTCCTTGCCCTGCGGTCCAGTAGCGGATGCTCTGGCCCCGGAACATGAAACTCTGTGCCCGGGTACGCCAGACGCACAATGGAATCTCGGCCATAGGCATCAGATGGGTCCCGGTGTAGGGGTATTGGCGGAATAGGGCAAGGCTGCGGTCATTGCATGTCACCTCGGCACTTACATGTGCTCTCTATGTCGACGCAAAGTCTAGCCAGCAGCCCATTGGCTGGAACTTGCGTTGCCAGCCAGCTTGATGACTGAGCGAGTCAGTGGCACGAACGGTCAGAGCAGCAAGGCCAACAAAGGCGCCGCGAACAGGTTGAGCAGCCCGGTCAGGACCATCACCAGGCCGGCCACCGAGCCTTCCTCACGGCCCACTTCCTGCGCCCGGCTGACCCCGGCACCATGCGCGCCAACACCGAACAGCGCCCCCCGTGCCAACGGCGTACGCAGCGGCAGCCAACGCAACAGCACACCGCCGAACATGGCACCGAGCACGCCGGTGAACATCACGAACACCGCGGTCAGTTCTGGCACCCCACCCAGGTCATGGGCCAGGGGCATGGCAAATGGCGTGGTGATCGAGCGCGGCACCAGCGACAGGCTGGTTGCGCTGTCCAGCGCCAACAGGTGCGCCAACCCCCAGGAGCTGGCGATCGAGGCACTGCTGCCGGCTACCATGCCCACCATCAGGGCCGGCCAATGACGCGCCAGCATGGCCCGCTGCTGCCAGATCGGCACCGCGAAAGCTACAGTCACCGGGCCGAGCACACCCATCAACCAGTGGGTGTTGCGCGCATACTCGGCATAGGCCGTATGCAGCGGCACGGCCACACCCAGCAGCAACACCGGCACCAGGATCAACGGCGACAGCAGGTAGCGCTTGCTACGCCGATACAACCAACGGCTGCCCAGGTAAGCCAGCAAGGTCAAGGCCAACCAGAACAGCGGCATGGGTTCAAGGCTCACGGCGCAGCCTCCAGCGGCACACCATCTCAACGGTCATGGCGGTCACTATCATCACCATCAGCGTGCTCACGGCGATCACCAGCAAGATGCGCCAGCCCTCTTCACGGATCAGTGCGCCATAGTCGAGCAGGCTCATTAGCGCCGGGATGAAGAACAACAGCATCTCAGCCATCAGCCAGCCGGCCCCCAATTGCAGCATGGCCGGCTTGAGCACACCCGAAGCGAACAGTATCAACAGCAGTGCCAGGCCCATCACACCGCCGGGGATCGGCCAGCCCAGCCAACTGGCAATCTGGCCACCGAGCAGGAACAGGGCACAGATAACCGCCAGCTCGACGAGCAGGCGCAGGGCTTTTTTCAATAATGCAGGATTCATGGCGGGGTTCCTCGACAGGCCCTCATTTTAAGATTTGGCTGTCTAGGCCAGAAGCGAATTGTTAGACTGCCTACCATTCCAGAATGGAATCGAAGCAATGGAATTCAAACAACTTCGCAGCTTTATCGAAGTGGTCCACCGCGGCGGCTTTACCCAGGCGGCACAGACACTGCACATCAGCCAGTCGGCCGTAAGCAAGCAGGTGGCCCAGCTTGAGCAAGATGTGGGCCAGCCGCTGCTGGAGCGCCAGGCGTCGCACCTGCACCTGACCGCTGCCGGGCGCATCGTGCTGGAGCGTGGCGAAGCCCTGCTGCGCCAGCGCCAGGCGCTGCTCAACGAGCTGGACGATCTCAGCCAGATGGAGCGTGGCGAACTACGCCTGGGCTTGCCGATGCTTGGCAGCGACACGTTGTTCGCCGGCTTGTTCGCCGAGTACCGGCGGCGCCATCCGAACATCGCCATCCAGCTGCTTGAAGGCGGCAGCCGCAGCGTCGAACAGGCCGTCAGAAGTGGCGAACTGGAACTGGGCGGCTGCTTGACGCCCACCGACGAGGCATTCGACTACCAGCCCTTCTGCAACGAACCACTGGATGCCTTGCTGCCGGCTGGCCATGCCCTGGCGGGCCTGGACGCCGTGGGCCTGGGGCAACTGGCCGACACACCGTTTCTGCTGTACCAGCGCAGTTTCGTGCTCAACGACCGGCTGCTGAAGGCGTGCCAGCAGCAGGGCTTCACCCCCAAGGAAGGCGGGCGCAGCGGCCAGGCGGATTTTTTGGCGGCGCTGGTGGCGGCGGGCCAGGGCGTGGTGATGCTGCCCCGGGTGGTGGCAAAAGCGCTGGAGCGCCCCGGGGTGGTGCGTGTGCCGTTGAATGCGCAGGAGGATTTGCGTTGGGATATCGCGTTTATCTGGCGACGCGGCGCCTACCTGTCACGGGCGGCGCAGGCGTGGTTGGCCTTGTTGCGCGAGCCCCTCGGCTAACACGCCTGCACAGGTGCCGGGTCAGGCGTTCAGTGCGCTCGCCAACTCAGCCAGCCAAGGCTCGGCATCCGCCTCCGGGGTCACCGTCTCGCTCGCATCCAGGCGCAGCATTGGCTGCACTTCGCGCACGCCCAGTTCGGCGAACAGCTCACGCATCTGCTCGCCACCACCGCAATAGGTATCGCCGTAACTGGAGTCGCCCAAGGCGATCACCGCGCCAGGCAGGCCGCGCCAGGCCGCGGGCAGTGTGTCACGAAGGGTGCTGTACAGCGGCATGAGGTTGTCCGGCAACTCCCCCATGCCGGTGGTAGAGGTCACGGCCAGCAAGGCGTCGGGGGCAAAGCCCTGAAGATCCTGAAGGGTGGCACGCGCAGCATGCCAGGCCTCGAACCCCGCCGCCTTGAGCAGCGATTCAGCATGACGGGCGACTTCTTCGGCGGTGCCGTAGACCGAGCCGGAAATAATGGCGACTTTCATCGGGTAGAGGATTCCGAAACTGAGTGAAAACGTAGGATACTAGCATTCAACGCTGGCAAAAGGCCGCCGTTACCCACGTCGCCATCTTCCGTTTTTCTTTACCAATGGCCCGGACATGATCAACGCGCAATTGCTGCAATCGATGGTCGATGCGTCCAATGACGGCATCGTGGTTGCCGAAAAGGAAGGCGACGACACCATCCTGATCTACGTGAACGCCGCTTTCGAATGCCTCACTGGCTACAGCCGTGACGAGATTCTCTATCAGGATTGCCGGTTCCTGCAGGGTGACGACCGTGACCAGCTTGGCCGCGCACGCATCCGCAAGGCCATGGCCGAGGGCCGCCCATGTCGCGAAGTGCTGCGCAACTATCGCAAGGATGGCAGCGCCTTCTGGAACGAGTTGTCGATCACGCCGGTGAAGAGCGACTTCGACCAGCGCACCTACTTCATCGGCATCCAGAAGGACGTCAGCCGCCAGGTCGAACTGGAACGGGAGCTGGCAGAACTGCGCGCTCGTCCGAAACCCGACGAACGCGCCTGAACCAAGTCCGCCACGCACGGTCAATTCCGTTGAAGAAATCGCCACCACCGAGTTCGATTATGCAAGCAGACGCGCTCCTGACCCAGGACGAGCTGGATTTCATACAGAACATGCAGCATTCGCCGCAACTTAACCTGGCTGACACTATGTCGAGCCTGCTGGTCAATGGCGACCGCCGCATACAAAGCTTGCTCACCCGGTTGGTGGCTAACGAGCAGGTGACCTTGCAGGCCCAGTTCAACAACCAGCAGATCAGTTTTCCGCTGCAGCTGGTAGAGGACGAGTTCCACGCCCTGCACCTGCAGCTGGGCTCACCGGAAATCTACGAAGACGGCCCCATGCTGCGCCCATGGCGCTTGTCGCTGGACCAGCCGAGCGCACTGCTCAATGCCCATGACGAGGCAAGCGGCCTGTGGGTGCGCGAGATTTCCTTCAAAGGTGTGCTGCTGGAAGTCCGTGATTTGCCAACAGCACCCACCCGCTTCGAGCTGCGCTTCGCCCCGGGCGGCATCACCCCGATCGAACTGCATGGCGTGTTGGGACGGCGCATCGGCACGGACCTGGCTGCCTATGACCTCGGCCAAAGCCCGGCCGAAGAAATCGAACGCCTGCGCGACTACATCCTCCAGGCCCACCGCCACGCCCACCCCGAGCTGCACACTCAAGTATCGAGCTGACGGGCCAGAAACTGCCGCAAGCGCTGGCGCATCACACTGCCCTGCGCGCCCAGGCAGGCTACAGGGCTGCCAGCCAGGCTGTCCTGTACCGCTTCCGCCGCTTCACCGGCCAGTAACAACGGGCATTCCAGCATCGACGCCAGGCGCTTGAGGTGCCGGGTGAGTTCTACTGTGGGCGACGGATGGGAAAACAGCACCAAAGCGTCCGGCTTCAGCCGTTCGCAGACCAGCGCAAGCTCTTGCAGCGGCTGCCCGTTCGCCAGCGGGATCACGCGTGTTTCATCGCTACCCAGGATCAGGCTGGTTACCAGCAATTCAAGCTCATGGCACTGCCCCGGCAATGGCGCCAATAGCACAGTGCGGCTACACGGCACACGGGCCAGCTGCAAACGGGCGAAAACCCGACCGCGCAGGAACTGGTCATAGAACAGCCATTCGCTGGCCTGCCCATAGCCGCCTTGCCGAACGACCATGTCATGCCAAACCGGCATGAACACATCGGCGAAAACCTGGTCCAGGGTGCTGGCCGCGAACACCTCGTCATAGAGGCGATTCAGGCTCTCCACATCGAAGTGTTGTACCGCCAGGCGAATCTGGTTTTGCCAGCGCAGGCAGGCGTCCACCGCGCCGCCAGCCTGCCCGGAGAGAGCATGTCCGCGAGCAAGAATGCTGCCCACCTTGCTGACCGCCACGCCGCGCTCCAGCCACCCGAGGATACGGCGGATTTCATCGATATCAGCCAGGGAATACAGGCGGTGACCACTGTCGGTACGGATGGGCTGGATCAGCCCATAACGGCGTTCCCAGGCGCGAAGGGTCACGGCGTTGACACCGGTCAAGCGTGACACTTCACGAATCGGAAACAGCTCCTGCTGCTCGAAACTCGCATCGATCACCGGTTTACGTCCCTGCTCGTTCATCTGCACGAAGTACCCTGAGTGCGTAAAAACTGTGCACATAGCTTACTACGACTGTGTCGGTCTGTTGGACCCACCGTTTGCCAGCTGATAGTTGCCGAGGAACGCAACTTCGCGATAATGCGTGCCCGATTCTTGCATGCACGACTGCGTCGCCCACCACCCCGGGCCACACAGCCAAAGGGCCAGCTACCCGCCAGCCCCATTGCCAGGAGATACACAATGTCTACCCCACCCGTCACCCTCATGGTGTCGCGCCGCGCCGCCCATGGCCGCTACCAGGACCTGCTGGCCTGGCTGCACGAAGGCGAACAGCTGGCCACCGACTTCCCTGGCTACCTCGGCTCGGGCATCCTTGCCCCGCCCCGGGATGGCGACGAATTTCAGATCATCTTCCGCTTCAGCGACGAGCCGACGCTGCATGCCTGGGAGCACTCCGCCTCTCGCCGCGCATGGTTACAACGCGGCAACGGTCTGTTCGAACGCCCCAAAGAGGCGCGCGTTAGCGGTATCGACGACTGGTTCGGCACCAACACGGTGCAGAAACCGCCACGCTGGAAGCAGGCCGTGGCCATCTGGCTGGCGTTTTTCCCAGTTTCGCTGGCCTTCAACCTGGTGTTCGGCCATTGGTTGACGGCGCTCGACCTCGTGCCCCGGGTACTGCTCAGCACCCTGGCCCTGACGCCGGTCATGGTGTACCTGTTCATCCCGCTGTCCACCCGCCTGCTAGCCAGTTGGCTGCATGCCTCCCCGGCCACTGCCGGCGCCTTGCGCAGCCGCTGAGGCCAGGCCATACAACAGGGAAACAGTTCGGGTATGCTGGGTGGCAACCAAAGGACAGACAAGTTGACCACCCCGAACATGAACAGCCCCATTCTCGTTACCGGAGCCAGCCAGCGCGTCGGGCTGGCCCTGGCCCTCGAACTGGCACAGGCCGGCCATACGGTGGTCAGTGCCAGCCGCAGCATCCAGCCGCAGGCAGCCCACCCCAACATCGTGCAGTTTCAGGCCGACCTGTGCCAGGCGGGCGACCGCCAGGCGCTGATCGATCACCTGCACGATCGTTACGACGGACTGCGCGCCATCATCCACAACGCCTCGCTATGGCTCGACGACGGCCTCGACAACCTCGAGACCATGTTCCGCCTGCACGTCGAAGCGCCCTACCACCTCAACCTGGCCCTGGGCGACCTGCTGGCCAAGGTGGAAAAGGCCGACATCATCCACATCTGCGACGAAACCTCCTCGCGCGGCAGTAAAAGCCACATCGGCTACGCCGCCACCAAGGCCGCGCTGCAGAACATGGTGCTGTCATTCGCCGAAAAATATGCGCCCAAGGTGCGTGTGAACGGTATCCTGCCTGGGCTGCTGATCCTCAAGGAAGGGGGTGACGACGCCTACCGCCAGCAAACCCTGAAAAAGGCCCTGCTGGAGTTCGAACCCGGCGCCGGCCCGCTGATCGAGACCGTCAAGTACCTGCTCGCCAGCCAGTACAGCACCGGCAGCCAGGTGGTCATCAACGGTGGCCGCCACCTGAAGAACCGCATGACTTGAGAGAAGACCATGACCCCACAGCAACAGCTCGAGCTCGAGGCCGCCGCGTTCCGGCGCCTGGTCGAACACCTGCAAAAGCGCACCGATGTACAGAACATCGACCTGATGAACCTGTCCGGTTTCTGCCGCAACTGCCTGTCCAAGTGGTACAAGGCCGCCGCTGACGAGCGTCAGCTGGACCTGAGCCTGGATGATGCCCGCGAAGCGGTGTACGGCATGCCCTACGCCGAGTGGAAAGCCCAATACCAGAAAGAAGCCAGCGCCGAACAACAAGCGGCGTTCGAAAAAGGAAAACCTCGTGACTGACCTGAATACCCTGCGCGCAAGCCTGGCCAGCGGCCAACATGTATTTGCCGATACCTTGGCGTTCATTGCCGACAACTACAGCTACCAGCCACAGGCCTTCAACAACGGCGGCGTGGAGAATGCGGCAGGGCAGAACGAAGGTTCGTGCAAAACCCTGGGCCTGGCCTTGCTTGAAGGGCTGAGCGACCAGGAAGCGCTGCTGGCCTTCGGCGAGCACTACCGTGATGTGGTGGCCACGCCTGAGGGCAGCGACCATGGCAACATCCGTGCACTGATCAAACACGGACTGGCGGGCGTGAAGTTCGCTGCGCAGCCGCTTGCGCGCAAGGCTTGAGATTGCCGGGGCCGCTTTGCGGCCCCACGATCCAGCACCCACCATCAATCGATAATGGTGCCAGGCCCCCCACCTTCCAGCCTCCCCTGCCGCAACCACTGCAAGGCCACCGGCCACAGGTTTTCGCGAAACCGGTCATGGAAGAACGCGAAATGGCCAATTTTCTCGACCGAGATATCCACAGGTGCAATGCGCAGGTGCTGGCGCTCGGCACTTTGCAGATAACCCAACAAACGCTTGGTTGCCGCTACGGTCCCGAAAGGGTCGTCCGTTAGACTGATGGCCAGCGTCTTCGCACGCACCTGGGCGAACGGTAGCGCCGCCAACGCCCGCCCGCTGGGGCGGTGCTCATAACGTGGGGTACGCGTGCTCCAGTCGTGCACCACGCCGTATGGCGTGTCTTCCAGCCAACCCAGGCGCTTGCCGGGAAAGTAGCCGAATACCCGGGTCAACAGCGGCATGACCACATGCCACTTGCCGAACAGCTGCCAGCGCTGGTTGGCCGCGTAGTCGCGCCAGTAGGCGAACTGCGCGCCAACCATCACGACCCGACGGATCAGGCCAGCCGACGGTGCCAGGCCTACTGCACAACCGCCGAAACTGTGCCCCACCACGTCCACCGGCTGACCTGGAAAATGCGCTGCCGCATGCGCCAGCATGGCTTCGAAATCCAGCCGGCCCCAGTCGCTCCAGGAGGCCTGGAAACCACGCAGCGACGCCGGCCGGGATTCGCCGATGCCACGGTAGTCGTAGGTCAGCACATCGCAGCCGTGGGCGAACAGGTAGTCGGCAAAGCGGGCGTAATAGCGGCAGCGTACCGAAGTGGCAGCGTTGATGATCACCAGCGGGCGCTGGGGGTCAGGTTGGGCGTGGCGCCAGCAGAAGCCGCCGAGGCGGTAGCCGTCGGCCGCGGGGTGGCGAAATGGGGTAGCAGGTTGGGTGAGGCTACTCATGGCGCATTCCCTGTCGTTGTGCGCCAAAACTAGCAAATATTTTGTAGCCTGTACCGGCCTCTTCGCGGGTGAACCCGCTCCTACAGGGGTGGAGACCTGTAGGAGCGGGTTCACCCGCGAAGAGGCCGGTGCAGGCTGATCCGATTACAGCTCGACGCAGTCGAACTTCACATCGGTGGCCACGTCTTCGTCGTAGTTGACGTCAGCGCGCTCGAAACCGAACAGGTTGAGGAACTGCTTCTTGTAACCGGCATAGTCGGTCAGCTCGAACAGGTTCTCGGTGGTCACCTGTGGCCACAGGGCCTTGCAGGCGTTCTGCACGTCGTCACGCAGTTCCCAGTCGTCCAGGCGCAGGCGCCCCTTCTCGTCGACCTCTGCCGGCGCACCGTCGGTACGGTACATACGGTCGCGGTACATGCGGTCGAGCTGGTCCTGGGTGCCTTCGTGAACACCTTTCTCCTGCATGATCTTGAAGACCATCGACAGGTACAGTGGCATCACCGGGATGGCCGAGCTGGCCTGGGTAACCACCGACTTGAGCACCGCCACATTGGCGCCGCCTTTCACTTCACCGGCCAGCTTCTGGTTCAGACGCAGGGCGGTTTCGTCCAGGTCCTGCTTGGCCTGGCCCAGTGCACCGTGCCAGTAGATCGGCCAGGTGATATCGCTGCCGATATAGCTGAAGGCCACGGTGCGAGCGCCTTCGGCCAGTACATTGGCGCCAGCCAGCGCATCGATCCACAGCTGCCAGTCCTGGCCACCCATGACGGTGACGGTGTCGGCAATTTCCTGCTCGGTGGCCGGCTCGATGCTGGCCTCGATGATGGTGTCCTTGTTGGTGTCGATGGCGGTCGACTTATATGGCTGGCCGATCGGCTTGAGTGCCGAGCGAATGACTTCACCGGTCTGCGGCAGCTTGCGCACGGGCGAAGCCAGCGAGTAGATGACCAGGTCGACCTTGCCACCCATTTCGTTCTTGATCAGCTCGATGACCTTGGCGCGGGCTTCGTCGGAGAAGGCGTCACCGTTGATCGACTTGCTGTACAGGCCCTCGGCCTTGGCGAACTTGTCGAAGGCGGCAGCGTTGTACCAGCCAGCAGTGCCGGCCTTGGTCTCGGTGCCTGGTTTTTCGAAGAACACGCCCAGGGTGTCGGCCTTGAAGCCGAAGGCCGCCGTGATGCGGGCAGCCAGGCCGTAGCCGCTGGAAGCACCGATGACCAGGACCTTCTTCGGGCCATCCTCGCGTACGCCCAGCTTGCGGGTGGCTTCGATCTGGTCACGGACGTTGAGCTCGCAGCCCTTCGGGTGAGTCGTGGTGCAGATGAAACCGCGAACCTTAGGATGAATGATGGCCAATGTCTGTACCTCGTCAGGTTTATGCCAGGAAAGCGCCGCTTGGGGCGATTCCGATTGATCAGAGGGTGAGACTACCCCCGCAGGTTATCCGACACATATTACGGGGTGATCAGAGGGATGCAAAACCAGAGTTCGTCTGTGCAGGAGGGTCATGGCTGCAGGAAATCCAGATTGGCTGGTTAGAACCTTCGCCAGCCATTGATTTGCTTTTCACATCAATCAGAAAGAAAAACAAACTTAACAAATAAGCCAAACCCGCCGATGCTGGCGGCACTACGCCCATTGCACGGAGAACAACAACATGAACGACGTGGTGATCGTCGCCGCAACCCGTACCGCCATCGGCAGCTTTCAGGGCGCCTTGGCCACAGTGCCTGCGGTCGACCTCGGCGCCGCCGTGATCAAGCAACTGCTGAAACAAACCGGGCTGGACCCGGCGCAGGTCGACGAAGTCATCCTCGGCCAAGTGCTCACTGCCGGTGCCGGTCAGAACCCGGCACGCCAGGCAGCAATCAAGGCTGGCCTGCCTTTCAGCGTACCGGCCCTGACCCTGAACAAGGTCTGCGGCTCGGGCCTCAAGGCCCTGCACCTGGCCGCCCAGGCGATCCGCTGTGGCGATGCCGAAGTGGTGATTGCCGGTGGCCAGGAGAACATGAGCCTTGCCCCCTACGTCATGCCCTCGGCCCGCACCGGCCAGCGCATGGGCCATGGCCAACTGATCGACAGCATGATCACGGACGGCCTGTGGGATGCCTTCAATGACTACCACATGGGCATCACTGCCGAAAACCTGGTGGACAAGTACGGCCTCAGCCGTGAGCAGCAGGATGCCTTTGCTGCCGAATCGCAGCGCAAGGCAGTGGCAGCGATCGAGGCTGGCCGTTTCGACGCTGAAATCACCCCCATCGTGCTGCCGCAGAAAAAGGGAGAGCCCAAGGTTTTTGCCCGTGACGAGCAACCACGCCCGGACACCACCGCCGAGTCCCTGGCCAAACTGCGCCCGGCCTTCAAGAAGGACGGCAGCGTCACCGCAGGCAATGCCTCCAGCCTGAACGACGGCGCCGCCGCCGTGCTTTTGATGAGCGCAGCGAAGGCCGAGGCTTTGGGCTTGCAGGTACTGGCGAAGATCGCCGCCTACGCCAGTGCCGGGGTAGACCCCGCGATCATGGGCATTGGTCCGGTTTCGGCGACCCAGCGTTGCCTGGACAAGGCCGGTTGGCAACTGGCCGAAGTGGACCTGATCGAAGCCAACGAAGCCTTTGCCGCCCAGGCGCTGGCCGTGGGCAATGCGCTGGCATGGGATGCCGCGCGGGTTAACGTCAATGGAGGGGCGATTGCCCTGGGCCACCCGATTGGTGCTTCCGGGTGCAGGGTGCTGGTGACCCTGCTGCACGAAATGATCAAACGGGATGCCAAGAAAGGCCTGGCGACCTTGTGCATTGGTGGTGGACAAGGGGTGGCGCTGGCCATCGAGCGCTGATTGATTCAAGCAGGCCCGGCCTCTTCGCGGGTAAACCCGCTCCTACACTGATCGGTGGTGGACACACATCGGTGATCGGGCGCAGGCCGTCGTAGGAGCGGGTTCACCCGCGAAAGGGCCGGGCCTGCTGGCCAATTTCCACCCGTCGTTCACCGTCGCCGCCGCTACCGTATTCGCGGGTAAACCCGCTCCTACACAGATTGGTGGTGGACACACATTGGTGATCGGGCGCAGGCCGTCGTAGGAGCGGGTTCACCCGCGAAAGGGCCGGGCCTGCTGGCCAATTCCCACCCGTCGTTCACCGTTGCAGCCGCCACCGTATTCGCGGGTAAACCCGCTCCTACACTGGTGGTGGGCACACATCGGTGATCGGGCGCAGGCCGTTGTAGGAGCGGGTTTACCCGCGAAAGGGCCGGCACAGGCAGCAAATGATCAAGCCGCGGCTCGGGTCTGCTCCAGCGAAGCGGCCAGCACCGCCACTTCCTGGCACTTCTGCACAGCCAGATCCACTGGACTCTCCAGCAACGAACAGGCCGGCGCCAACCACAGCCGCTCACCCAGGCGTTCATGGGCTTCGTGCAGCAGCCCCAGGGTCTTGCCCAGATCGCAGGGCGAGGCGTTGCGACCGTCGACCAGGCCCAGCGACAGGACCTTGTAGGCCGGCAGGCGGTCGAGAATGGTCTGGTACTGCTCGGGCGCCTGAACCAGATCGACGTGCAGGCCATCGACCGGCAGGTTGGCGGCCAGGCCGAGGTTGCCCTCCAGGCCACCGAAGTACGTGGCGATCAGCTTCTTCAACGGTGCGCGTTGAAGGATGTTGTAGACGCGTTCATAGGCGTTTTTCCAGTCCTGGGGCAGCGCCTGAGCGAGGATGGGTTCATCGATCTGCACCCATTCAACGCCCAGCGCGGCCAGGCGGTTGAGGAGCTGGTCATACACGGGCAGCAGGCGGTCAAGCAGCTCCAGCTTGTCGAAGTCACCGCCCAGGGTCTGGCCCTGCCACAGGTAGGTCAAGGGGCCGATCACTACCGGCTTGACTGCATGACCCAGTGCCTTGGCGTGCTCCACTTCATCGAACAGTGGTTCCCAGTTCAGAATGAACGGCTGATCGCCTGCGCTAAGCACGTGGCTGTCCCAGGCGAAATCGCCGACCGGCAGCAGCTCGATGCCAGCGTCTTTCTGCACCTGCCAGTGGCGGGCACGCAGCTCGCGGTCACGGCCGATGTGTGGAAAGCCCAGGTTATGTGCCAGTGCCATGTCTTGTCCCTTCAGCATGCTTGAATGAATGAAGGGGATTCTCCGGCTGGCGGGGTATTGAGACAAACTCATTAAATTTGAGATGAACCCAAGAAATCTTCATGATCATGCTGTCATGGTCTTCGCGCCCCATGTCTCATTCAGATCACCACCTTGCGCATCCGGACATGACCCGGCTCGCCTTCTGCCGCACAATGCCACCCTGACCACACCAGGTGCCCGGCCAATATGAGCCTGCTGAAAACCGCCCTGCGCGAACAGAACTTCGTCTGCGTAATGGAGTTCGTCCCCAAGCCTTCCGCAGAACGCTTTGCCGCCATGGAAGCGATCATGGCCCGTGCGCACCTATGCGGCTGGCCCATGACCGTGGCCATCGGTGATCGTGTCGGCAGCCCGCTGGACATGTCACCGCTGGACGCCCTCGCCTCGTTCAGCAACCCGGTGCCCGCCCTGCCGCATTTTTCAGGCAAGGATCGCGAGCGCCACCACCTGCTCGCCCAACTGCAGCGCATGGACGCCGCCGGCCTCGACCAGCTGTTACTGCTGACTGGCGACCGCCTGCCCGGCCATGAACCTGGCCAGCGCCCGGTGCGTTATCTGGAATCGGTCGCCGCCCTGCAGGTTGCTCGCCAGGCCTGCCCGCACTGGCTGCTGGGCGCGGCGCTTAACCCGTTCAAGTACCACGAGGAAGAAGGCGGCGCCCAGTATTTCAAGGCCGAGAAAAAGCTGGCAGCGGGGGCTGACTTCCTCACCTTGCAGCTGGGCTTCGATGCCGCCAAGCATCAGGAAGCCATACACTGGATGCGCCGTCAGGCCTCACCCAAGCCCATGCTGGCCTGCCTCATGAGCCTCACCCACGGGCGCGCGGCGATGCTCGACCACGTGGCCGGCGTCACTGTCACGCCATCCATGCGCGACATGCTCGAAGCGGAGACGGCGCAGTCCAAGGCCTTTGCCCAGGCGCGCAGTGTTGACCGCCTGGCCTTGCAGATTATCGGTACAAAGCTGATGGGGTACGCCGGTGTGCACCTGTCAGGGGTTCACACACTCGAACAGCTGCTGGCCCTGGAGGCCCGTATCGAGCACTGGCAAACCCAGGTTCAGTCTCTGGAGCAATGGGCACCGGCCTGGCACGCCAGCTGGCAGATGCCTGGCCTGCCGGCGGTGACCTTCCATCCGCCACAGGCTGGCTGGCGCCTGGGCGAGTCTCGGGTCGATGCCTCACTCAAGGAAAAAGCCCGCTATCACCTGATGCATGGCATGCACGCACTGCTGTTCAGCCGGCGCAACAGCCTGAGCAAGGCCTTCGGCTGGGCGGTGCGCCAGCCTCTGTGGGGTACACGCGTCGGCGCACACGTGCTGCACACGCTGGAGCGCAGTGTGAAGCGCCCGCTGGTGGGTTGCGACACCTGCGGCCGTTGCCGCCTGGAAGACACCTTGTATATCTGCCCGGAAACCTGCCCTAAAGGCCTGGCCAATGGCCCTTGCGGCGGAACCGCCCTGAACCGCTGCGAGTTCGGCGACCGCGAGTGCATCCACAGCGTCAAGTACCGCACCGCCAAAGCAGTGCGGCAAACCGCTGTGCTGACCGAACGCCTGATCCCGTGCATCGAGGTCGAAACCCGCCACCGCAGCTCATGGCCGCAGTGGTTCGCGGGGCAGGCGCCGCAGCGGCTCAGCCCGCAGCCATTGCCTCGAAGCCAGCCCGAATCGTAGCCTCGGGCAGTTCATCGGCAATGAACACCATCACGCTCTCGCGCGCTTCGCCTGCAGCCCACTCGGCGTCCCAGTCGAAGCCATACAGCTTGAGCACGCCCTGAAACACCAGCTTGCGCTCCTCGCCGGCAATGTTCAGTACGCCCTTGTAGCGCAGCAGCTGTTTGCCGTGGGTTTCCAGCAGCTCATTCATGAAGTTGCTGAGGCGGTCGATATCCAGCGGGGCTTCGGTACGCAGCACCATCGTGGAGATACGGTCCGGGGTGGCAGGCTTGAGCACCGGTCGCAACATCGGTTTCAGGTTCACCCCAAGGTCGGGGTTGAGGTTGAAACCTCGCACATCCAGTAATTCAGCCAGGTCGATGCAGCCGTGCTCAACCACACGGATCGCAGCCCTGCTATTGATGCGGACCAGGCGTTCGCGCAGGGCTTCAACCGCAGCAGGCTCAACCAGGTCGGTCTTGCTCAGCAGCAGACGATCGGCAAAGCCGACCTGCGCCTGAGCGATGGTCTGGGTCAGATGTAGTTCGGCATGCGCGGCATCGACAAGGGTGATGATGCCGTCGAGGATGTAGCGCTCACGCAGCTCCTCGTCGATGAAAAACGTTTGCGCTACCGGCGCCGGGTCGGCCAGGCCGGTGCATTCGATCACCAGGCGATCGAAAGCGATTTCCCCGGCATCCAGGCGTTCAAGCAGCAGGTAGAGCGCGCGAGTCAGGTCGCCATGGATGCTGCAACATACACAACCGTTGGCCAAGGTCATGACCTGCACCGGCTGGTCACCCAGCAGTTGGCTGTCGATGCCGGCCTCGCTGAATTCATTTTCGATCACGGCGAGCTTCAGGCCATGCTCGGCCTTGAGCATGTGCTTGAGCAAGGTGGTCTTGCCGGCACCGAGGAAGCCTGTGAGGACGGTTACGGGAATGGGCGTCTGCACGCAAAATACTCCTGAATCTGAAAATGACTGTGGGAGCCGGTTACCCAGGCTCCCACAGGTTTACACGTACCGCAGGCTCAACAGCACTTGGGCCCTGACTTGCCACCGTAACGTGCTTCCTGACGTTCGCGGAAGAACGCCTCGTAGCTCATCACCGGCTTGTCCGGATGCGTTTTCTGCATGTGTTCGACATAGTTGTCGTAGTCGGGCATGCCGACCATCAGGCGGGCTGCCTGCCCCAGGTATTTGCCCAGTCGACCCAAGTCGTTGAACATGATTGCAGTCCTCTCGATTACGCGTCAGGCAACGCCTGGAACGGGGTTTCCTTGTCGCTACGTTCTTTGCGGCCCAAGGCGGCGTAGCCGACCTTGATGGCGAAGAACAGGATGCTGAAGACCACCAGCAGGAACAAGATCGTCAGGCCCGCGTTGGTGTAGGCGTTGAAGATCACGTGCTGCATCTGCCCGATGTCCTTGGCCGGGGCCAGTACCTGGCCGGCGTCCAGCGCAGTGCTGTACTTCTTGGCCAGGGCCAGGAAGCCGACAGCCGGATTGGGGTCAAACAGCTTGATCAGGCCTGCAGCCGTGGTGCAGATCAGCAGCCATACGGCCGGCAGCAGGGTGACCCAGATGTAGCGCTGACGCTTCATCTTGATCAGCACCACAGTACCGAGCATCAAGGCGATACCGGCCAGCATCTGGTTGGAGATACCAAACAGCGGCCACAAGGTGTTGATGCCACCCAGTGGGTCGATGACGCCCTGGTACAGCAGATAGCCCCAGAGCGCCACGCAGCCAGCGGTGGCGAGCAGGTTGGCCCCCCACGATTCGGTGCGTTTGAGTGCAGGCACGAAGCTGCCCAGCAGGTCCTGCAGCATGAAGCGCCCGGCACGAGTACCAGCGTCTACCGCCGTGAGGATGAACAGCGCCTCGAACAGGATCGCGAAGTGGTACCAGAAGGCCATGGTGTTTTCACCTGGCAACACCTGGTGCAGGATCTGCGCGATACCGACCGCCAGGGTTGGCGCACCGCCGGCACGGGCCAGGATGGTGTGCTCGCCGATGTCACGGGCAACGGCTTCGAGCTGCTCGGGTGTAATCAGGAAGCCCCAACTGCTGACGGTCTGCGCCACCGACGCGACATCGGTACCGACTACTGCCGCCGGGCTGTTCATGGCGAAGTACACGCCCGGTTCGATCACCGAGGCCGCAACCATGGCCATGATGGCGACGAACGATTCCATCAGCATGCCGCCGTAGCCGATATAGCGGGCGTTGGTTTCGTTATCCAGCAGCTTCGGAGTGGTCCCCGAGGAAATCAGCGCGTGGAAGCCGGACACCGCACCACAGGCAATGGTGATGAACAGGAACGGGAACAGGGTCCCCTTCCACACAGGGCCGGTGCCGTCGGTGAACTGGGTCAGCGCCGGCATTTTCAGCTCGGGCGCGATGATCAGGATACCGATGGCCAGGCCAACGATGGTGCCGATCTTCAGGAAGGTCGAGAGGTAATCCCGCGGCGCCAGTACCAGCCACACCGGCAGCACGGCGGCGACAAAGCCGTAACCCACCAGCATCCAGGTGATCTGCACGCCGGTGAACGTGAACGCCGGGCCCCACACCGGATCTGCAGCGATCACGCCCCCCAGCCAGATCGAGGCCAGCAGCAGTACCACGCCAACGACCGAGATTTCGCCAATGCGGCCCGGGCGGATGTAGCGCATGTAGATGCCCATGAACATCGCGATCGGGATGGTCGCCATCACCGTGAACATGCCCCATGGGCTTTCGGCCAGGGCCTTGACCACGATCAGCGCCAGCACCGCGAGGATGATGATCATGATCAGGAAGCAGCCAAACAGGGCGATGGTACCCGGGATTCTGCCCATCTCCTCACGCACCATGTCGCCCAGCGAGCGCCCATTGCGGCGGGTAGACAGGAACAGGACCATGAAGTCCTGCACCGCACCGGCCAGCACCACGCCGGCGATCAGCCACAACGTGCCGGGCAGGTAGCCCATTTGCGCGGCGAGTACCGGCCCGACCAAGGGGCCTGCGCCGGCGATGGCAGCGAAGTGGTGACCGAAAAGAATGTGTTTGTTGGTCGGGACGTAGTCCAGGCCGTCATTGTTGAGCACCGCCGGGGTGGCACGGCGGGGGTCGAGTTGCATCACCTTGGTGGCGATGAACAGGCTGTAGTAACGATAGGCGACCAGGTAGATGGCCACCGCCGCGACCACGATCCACAAGGCGTTGATCGCCTCGCCGCGACGCAGGGCAACCACACCCAGTGCGCAGGCGCCTATGACTGCCAGCGCCAGCCACGGAATATGGCGTAGCAGGCTATTATTGTTGTTCATGGTTAGCTTCCAGCTGGTGGATTGGAAAGACCGCCCACCGAGTCTAGGGCCAGTCAAGCAGCATTGCCACACTTGCTTCGTTCTAGAGCCTCTGCGGCCAGATTGCAGTACCTGATGCACATGCAACTCTAACTATAGTCAGGATGACACCTGATGACCTATTCGAGGATCCAAGCCATGAGCGATCATGACGAACGCCGCCGCTTTCAACGCATCGACTTCGATGCCCCCATCGAGCTGCGCCAGGGGCTGAAACGCTGGCCTGCAAAACTGCTGGACCTTTCACTCAAAGGCTTGCTGATCGAACGCCCCGCAGGCTGGGATGCCGACCTGACTCAGGACTTCGACGCCATCATCGAGCTGAACGAAGATGCCCGTGTGCAGATGCAGGTCGAACTGCGCCACGAAGAACCGGACCGCCTGGGCTTCATCTGCCTGTACATTGACCTCGATTCGATGAGCCATTTGCACCGTCTTGTGGAGTTGAACGTGGCTGACAGCACCGAAATGATGCGTGAGCTGCGCGAACTCATCGAATAATGAAATCTCTTAGCTAGCTAATAGCCTTCCCGCCTGGTGTTTCTTGTCTACCCAGACAGCTTTAAGCCTGGGTAGCGATGCTTTGTACACACCCTTCCAATACAGCTTCTGCCAAGTTGGTACGCCTTCTGCATTGGGTTTTAACACACCCTGCAGCCGGATCTGTTCGCGCTCCGATCAAAATATTGTATACAATTCTTGTAGCAATCAATTGTAGGAAGTGTCTACAGTAGCGGCACAACAATAAACAGAGAGCCTGCTCCATGACTACGTCCCCTAGCACGTCTCCCGCCAAGCGACCCGAGGATGAAAACCTCGGCCTTGGTGCCAACCTGGCCTATGGTCTGCAGCATGTGCTGACCATGTATGGTGGGATCGTCGCAGTACCCCTGATCCTGGGGCAGGCCGCGGGCCTGAATGGTGCCGAAATCGGCATGCTGATCGCCGCCTCGCTGTTCGCCGGTGGCCTTGCCACCCTGCTGCAGACCCTTGGCCTGCCATTCTTCGGTTGCCAGTTGCCACTCGTGCAAGGCGTGTCGTTCGCCGGTGTGGCGACCATGGGCGCGATCCTGAGCAGCGAGGGGGGCGGTGGCCTGCCAGGGGTGCTCGGCGCGGTCATGGCTGCATCGCTGATCGGCTTTCTGATCACACCGGTGTTTTCGCGCATCACCAAGTTCTTCCCGCCGCTGGTGACCGGTATCGTCATCACCACCATCGGCCTGACCCTGATGCCGGTTGCCGCACGCTGGGTGATGGGTGGCAACAGCGCCTCGCCGGAGTTCGGCAGCATGGCCAACATCGGCCTGGCCGGGCTGACCTTCGCCATCGTGCTGCTGCTGAGCAAGCTTGGCAGCGCCACCATCTCACGCCTGTCGATCCTGCTGGCCATGGTGGTTGGCACGCTGATCGCCTGGGCACTGGGCATGACCGATTTCAGCAAGGTCAGCGAAGGCCCGATGTTCGCCTTCCCCACGCCGTTCCACTTTGGCATGCCGGAGTTCCACATCGCCGCGATCCTGTCGATGTGCATCGTGATCATGGTGACCCTGGTGGAAACGTCGGCCGATATCCTCGCCGTGGGTGAGATCATCGACACCAAGGTGGACTCCAAGCGCCTGGGCAACGGCCTGCGCGCCGACATGGCATCGAGCATCCTGGCGCCGATTTTCGGTTCGTTCACCCAGAGCGCGTTCGCCCAGAACGTCGGCCTGGTGGCCGTGACCGGCGTCAAGAGCCGCTACGTGGTGGCTACCGGCGGCGTGATTTTGGTGGTACTCGGCCTGCTGCCAGTCATGGGCCGGGTGATTGCCGCCGTGCCTACCCCGGTACTGGGCGGCGCCGGTATCGTGCTGTTCGGTACCGTGGCGGCCAGCGGTATCCGCACCCTGTCCAAGGTCAGCTACAAGAACAACGTCAACCTGATCATCGTCGCGGCCTCGCTGGGCTTCGGCATGATCCCGATTGCCGCGCCGACCTTCTACCACCACTTCCCGAACTGGTTCGAGACCATCTTCCACTCCGGCATCAGCTCGGCGGCGATCATGGCCATCCTGCTGAACCTGATCTTCAACCATTTCACCACCGGCAACTCGGAAAACCAGTCAGTGTTCGCTGCAGCCTATGAGCGCACCATCCAGTATTCGGACATTTCCGCGCTGCGTGATGGGGACTACTTCAAAGATGGCAAGCTGTTCGATGCCGAGGGTAACGAAGTACCGATGCTGGAACTGGACGAGCATGGCAATGAAACGGTCAGGCGCACGGCCGTTGCCGAGCACTGACGGGTTGCAGGAGCGAGCTTGCTCGCTCCTGCACGCTATTCGAACAATGCATCCAGCGCCTGTTCCAGGCGGGTAACGGCAATCACCTGCAACCCCGCAGGCGCTTCTTTCGGCGCATTGCCCTTGGGTACGATGGCACGCTTGAAGCCGTGCTTGGCCGCTTCCTTCAAGCGCTCCTGGCCACTGGGTACCGGCCGTACCTCGCCCGACAAGCCGATCTCGCCAAACACCAGCAAACCATGGGCCAGTGGCCGATTACGCAAGCTGGACATCACCGCCGCCAGCAGCGCCAGGTCCGAAGCCGTTTCCAGCACCTTCACCCCGCCGACCACGTTGAGAAACACATCCTGGTCATGGGTCGGGATACCGCCATGGCGGTGGAGCACGGCCAACAACATGGCCAGACGGTTCTGGTCCAGGCCCAAGGTTACCCGCCGCGGGTTGGCCAGATGGCTATCGTCGACCAGCGCCTGCACCTCGACCAGCATTGGCCGGGTACCCTCCCAGGTTGCCATCACCACGCTACCCGGCACCTCTTCCTGAGTACGGTTGAGGAAGATCGCCGACGGGTTGGATACCTCCTTGAGGCCACGATCGGTCATGCCGAACACGCCCAGCTCGTTGACCGCGCCAAAGCGGTTCTTGACCGCCCGCAGCAAGCGCAGCCGGCCATCGGACTCACCTTCGAAATACAGCACCGTGTCGACCATGTGCTCCAGCACCCTTGGGCCAGCCAGCGAGCCTTCCTTGGTAACGTGGCCGACCAGAAAGATTGCCGTACCGCTTTGCTTGGCATAGCGCACCAGCAACGCTGTGCTTTCGCGCACCTGGGCCACGCCGCCCGGGGCCGATTGCAACTGCTCGGTGAAAATGGTCTGGATCGAGTCGATCACCATTACCCGCGGCTTCTCGACCCGCGCCGTGGCAATGATCGTCTCGATGCAGGTTTCGGTCATCACCTTGAGCTGGTCCTGGGGTAGGCCCAGCCGCCGCGAGCGCATGGCCACCTGCTGCTGCGACTCCTCCCCCGTGACATACAGTGCCGGCATGCCCACGGCGATGTTGCACAAGGTCTGTAGCAAAATGGTCGATTTGCCGATGCCGGGGTCACCGCCAATCAGCACCACCGAGCCATCCACCAGGCCGCCACCCAGCACACGGTCCAGTTCGGTGCTGCTGGTGGTGAAACGCGGGATTTCCTCGACACTGACCTCGGCCAGGGTCTTGATCTGCGCCTGCTGCCCTGTCCAGCCAGCGCGGCCGCTACTGGGTGCAGCAGCGCCGCCGCTTTCGATCATGGTTTCGACCAGGGTGTTCCAGGCCCCGCATTCGCCGCACTGGCCGGCCCATTTGGGGAAGGTCGCGCCGCATTCGGTGCAGCCATACAAGCGCTTGGCCTTGGCCATGAGTGGGGTCTCCTGGAAAAATTCGCCATGATAACCGAGCAGGACGTGTCTCGAACGCCTCGAGATGCGACAAAACTATTCGTTCTAACTGCAGTCAGTAGCCCTGAACACAACGCATGAAGCGTTTAAGTGGCTTACACTGCGTTAACCTCACCTTTTGTTACAAGGAACCAAACATGGGCGTGCTCAACGAGTTCAAGGCTTTCGCAGTCAAAGGCAATGTCGTCGACATGGCGGTCGGTATCATCATCGGCGCGGCCTTCGGCAAGATCGTCTCGTCCTTCGTCGGCGACGTGATCATGCCGCCACTGGGCCTGCTGATCGGTGGCGTGGACTTCAGCGACCTGGCCATTACCCTGAAGGCTGCCGAAGGTGACGTGCCAGCGGTGATGCTGGCGTATGGCAAGTTCATCCAGACCGTGATCGACTTCCTGATCGTGGCCTTTGCCATCTTCATGGGCGTGAAGGCGATCAACAAGCTCAAGCGTGAAGAAGCCGTGGCACCGACTACGCCGCCTGTGCCTTCGGCTGAAGAGACGCTGCTGACCGAAATCCGCGATTTGCTCAAGACGCAGAACCAGAATCGCTTGCCTTGAAATTGCCGGGGGCGCTGTAGGAGCGGGCATGCTGGCGAAGAATCCAGTGCGGTGGATGGCACCGGCTCTGCCGGTGTTCGCGGGTAAACCCGCTCCTACACGGCGGCCTGTGTCCAACCACCGATGTGTGTCCATCACCAATCTGCGTAGGAGCGGGTTTACCCGCGAATACGGTGGCGGCGGCAACGGTGAACGGCGGGTGGAAATTGGCCAGCAGGGCCGGCCCTTTCGCGGGTGAACCCGCGCCTACAGGCCCACAACGGCCGCAATTGTCTTACCAGTAGTTCTCGACAGCCACCTGCCCGGGCCGCTTGCTCAGGCTCAGTTGCAGGTCTCGCGCCTTGAGGACCTTGCGGGTTTCGTCGATCATTTCCGGGTTACCGCACAGCATCACCCGCGAATGCTCCGGCGACAGTTCAAGCCCTGCCGCCTTCTCCAGCTCGCCATTCTCGATCAACGTGGTAATGCGCTGATTCAAGGCCCCGGGGTGCTGTTCACGGGTCACCACGGGAATGAACTGCAACTTGCCCGCGTACTCGGCCAGGTAATCGCGCTGTTCCAGGCCGGCAATTTCATCCACATAGGCCAGCTCCTTCGCTTCGCGCACTGAATACACCAGCTTGATGCTGTCAAAGCGCTCCCAGGCCTCGAAGTCCTGCAGGATCGACATAAATGGCGCAATGCCGGTACCGGTAGCCAGCAGCCACAGGTCACGACCTCCGACGAAGCGGTCGAGGGTGAGAAAACCGAACGCCTGGCGGTCGATCAGCAACGTATCGCCTGCACCCAAACGGCTCAGCTCACTGGTGAACTCACCACCTGGCACCACGATGGAAAAGAAATCCAGGTGCTCGTCATGGGGGGCGCTGACCATGGAATAGGCGCGCCACACCACACTACCATCGGCCTTGGTCACACCTAGCCGGGCGAATTGGCCGGAACGGAAGCGGAACCCCGCATCGCGCGTAACCCGCAGGCTGAAGAGGTTCGGCGTCAGTGGCTGAACATCAAGCAGTGTCTGGCGAGTGAACTTTTCGGCGCTAGCGGTCATATCGGGCTCCAGGGTTGGCGTGTGCACAGTGTCGCCTAAAGTGGCCAGGATAAAAACCACCGCTTTGTAGGGCCTCATCCAGGATGAACGTGCCGAACTCGCAGAAAATCCTGTTCGCTATAACAAAAAAATCCCAACAGGATGGTAGGTCTTTTCCTACAATCATCCGGGTACTCAAACGGATTGGATCCTGTGCACCCGAAGGAGTGTTTCAGATGCTTCACTGGAAACCCGAGTATCTTCAGGCGTTCGTCAGCGAACGCAGCCCGCAGAAGCTATTCGACATTGCAGTCCATCTGGCTCAGGACCTGGACATGGATTACCTTGGGCTGAACATCCGCATTCAGATCGCTACGCAAACGCCAAGGCTGTACCTCTATAGCAACTACCCAAGTGAGTGGATCGAGCGCTACCAGCGCGACGACTTCTACAAGCAGGACCCGGCGGCGAACCTGAGCCACAGCTCGACGATGCCGGTGCTGTGGACCGATGAGCTTTACAAGGAAGCCCCGCAATTTCGCGAAATGGCCTGCCTGCATGGCTTGCGCCACGGCTGGACACAGTCGCTTCACGATCAGCAGCACAACGAAAGCCAGATCAGTGTCGCTCGGCCAAACGGCCCCATCGATGAGGTCGAACTGTACGACAAAGCCGGGAGTGTGCAGTGGCTGTGCCACGCCCTTCACGCGGTACTGGGCGAGCACCATCTGAACGCGCTATGCCCACCCCAGCCGAAAATGAGCGAGCGCGAACTGGAAGTGCTGAAATGGTCTGCCGCCGGCAAGACCGCTGCCGATGTTGCCTCCATCCTCTCGCTGTCGCAAAGCACGGTCAACTTCCATATCCGCAGCGTGATCACCAAGACCAACGCAGCCAACAAGGCCGGAGCCATTGCCATTGCCGCCTTGCGTGGCTGGATCTGACCTTCAAACCTGCGACCTTGGGCAAAGCCCTGTAGAATCGCCCGGCAAAGCCCGGCGCGAACCGCAACGGGCAGTTTCGTACCCGAGCCAGACGCCATGCCCCTGTTGACCACCCCCTACGCCGAACTCGACCTGATCCGCCAGCCGGAGCAGGCCAACGACCCGTTGCAGGCCTTCGATGCCGCCGACGAGTACCTGCTTGCGCAGCTACACGATCAGGCACCCGACGCCAATTGCCGGGTACTGGTGCTCAATGACAGCTTCGGTGCCCTGGCCGCAAGCCTTGCGGGCCAGCTGCAGGTGGTCAGCAGCGGTGACTCGCACCTGGGGCACCTGGCCCTGGAAAAGAACCTGGCGCGCAATGGCCTGCCATTCGACAGCGTGCCGTTCGTACCGGCCAGCGAACACTGGCAAGGCCCGTTCGACCGGGTGCTGGTGCGTGTGCCCAAGACCCTGGCCCTGCTCGAAGAACAACTGATCCGCCTGCAAGGCCAGTTGGCACCCGGTGCGCAGGTGATTGCCGGGGCGATGATCAAGCACCTGCCGCGGGCGGCCGGCGACCTGATGGAGAAGTATATCGGCCCCGTACAGGCTTCGCTGGCCCTGAAAAAGGCCCGTTTGCTGACAGCAACGGTTGCCGAGCGGCCGCTCGCCAAGTCCCCCTACCCCAGCTGCTACCGCCTCGACGCGCCGGCTCTTGACTTGGTCAACCACGCCAACGTGTTCTGCCGTGAAGGCCTGGATATCGGGACGCGGGCGTTCCTCCCGCATCTGCCACGCGACCTCGGCCGTGCGCGGGTGGCGGACCTGGGCTGCGGCAACGGCGTGCTCGCGATCGCCAGCGCCCTGGCCAACCCGGAGGCCGAGTACACCCTGGTCGACGAGTCGTACATGGCAGTGCAATCGGCGCGGGAGAACTGGCTGGCAGCGTTGGGCGAGCGCCCGGCGACCTTCTTTGCGGCCGATGGCCTGGCCGGGCTGGAGAAACAGTCGCTGGACGTGGTGCTGTGCAATCCGCCGTTCCACCAACAGCAGGTAGTAGGCGATTTCCTCGCCTGGCGCATGTTCCAACAGGCGCGTGAGGCGCTGGTGGTAGGTGGGGCGCTGTACATCGTGGGTAACCGGCACCTGGGCTATCACAGCAAGCTGGCGCGGTTGTTCCGGGGGGTGGAGCAGGTGGCGGCAACGCCCAAGTTCGTCATTCTGAAAGCCCGCAAGTAAGCGCGCCACCGCCCCCGTAGGAGCGGGCTTGCCCGCGAACACCGGCAACGCCGGTGCCATCTAGCGCGTTGCCTGCTTCGCGGGCAAGCCCGCTGCCGCTCTTTATCAGTGTGTGGTCAGGCCCGCCGCCCCCATGAACAGCCGCATCACCCAGGCCGCCACACCCAGCGCTGCGACGCTCATCGCCCAGATCAGCAACAGCCAACCCAGTCGCTGCCACAGCGGTTTCTTGTCTTCCAAACCATGCTTGCCAGCCATCATGCGGCCCTCCTAGTGATAGCCGTCTTCGTGGGTCACCTTGCCGCGGAACACGTAGTAGCTCCAGAAGGTATACATGAGGATAAACGGCAGGATGAACAGGGTACCCACCAGCATGAAGCCCTGGCTTTGCGGTGGCGCTGCGGCATCCCAGATCGAAATCGACGGCGGGATGATGTTAGGCCACAGGCTGATTCCCAAGCCGCTGTAACCAAGGAAGATCAGTACCAGCGTGAGCAGGAACGGCGTGTAGTGCGCGTTGCGTGCCACCGCTTTGAGCAACCCGTAGAAGGTCACCAGCACCAGCAGCGGCACCGGCATGAACCAGATCAGGTTGGGCATGCTGAACCAGCGGTCGGCAATCTGCGGGTAGGCGATTGGCGTCCACAGGCTGACGATACCGATCACCACCAGCAGCACCAGCGCCAGCGGCCGGGCCATATCGTGCATCTTCTGCTGCAGCGGCCCTTCGGTCTTCATGATCAGCCAGGTGCAACCCAGCAGGGTGTAGGCCACGATCAACCCCAGCCCGCAGAACAGGCTGAACGGCGTCAGCCAGTCCAGGGTGCCACCGGCAAAATGCCGGTCGACCACCTTGAACCCCTCCAGGAACGCGCCCAGCGCCACGCCCTGGAAGAAGGTGGCGATCAGTGAACCCCAGATGAAAGCCTTGTCCCAGATATGCCGCTTGTCAGCCTTGGCCTTGAAGCGGAACTCGAAGGCCACGCCCCGGAAGATCAGGCCGATCAGCATCAGGATCAGGGGCAGGTACAGGGCCTCGAGGACCACGGCATACGCCATCGGGAAGGCCCCGAACAGTCCGGCACCGCCCAGGATCAACCAGGTTTCGTTGCCGTCCCATACCGGCGCGACAGTGTTCATCATGACATCACGGTCCTGCTCGCCCTTGACGAAGGGGAAGAGCATGCCGATCCCCAGGTCGAATCCGTCCATCACCACGTACATCATGACGCCGAAGATGATGATCACGGCCCAGATCAGTGGAAGGTCGATACCCATGGTTCAGTTCCCCTTGTTCAGGCTGGCAGAGGTGGCCTCGCGGCCATCATCGGCGGCGGACAAAGGCCGTGCCGGCGTGCGTTTCTGGCCTGGGCCTCCCGGAGTGTGCTCGTCACCCTCACCGGTCTGCGGCCCTTTGCGCACCAGGCGCATCATGTAGCCAAGGCCGGTGCCAAACAGGGCGAAGTACACCACCACGAATGCCACAAGGGTGAAGCCGAGCTGGGCGTAGCTGTGGTTGGAAACACCGTCCGCCGTGCGCATCAGGCCGTACACCACCCAGGGCTGGCGGCCAATTTCGGTAGTGAACCAGCCGGCCAGCACCGCGATCAGCCCGGATGGCCCCATCCACAGGGCCACATGCAGGAACGGGCGTGAACTGTACAGCGTGCCGCGTTTGCGCAACCACAGGCTCCACAGGCCAACGAAGATCATCAGGAAACCAAGCCCGACCATGATCCGGAACGACCAGAACACAATGGTCGAATTAGGCCGGTCCTCGGGCGGAAACTCCTTCATCGCCGGCACCTGCTTGTCCAGGCTGTGAGTCAGGATCAGGCTGCCGAGCGCCGGGATCTCGATCTTGAACCGGGTAGTCTCGGCCTCCATGTCGGGAATACCGAACAGGATCAGCGGAGTCGGCTCACCGGGCACGTTCTCCCAGTGGCCTTCGATCGCGGCAATTTTCACCGGCTGGTGCTTGAGGGTATTGAGGCCGTGGAAATCGCCGATCACTGCCTGAATCGGGGCGACGATCAGTGCCATCCACATGGCCATCGACAGCATCTTGCGTACGGCCGGGTTGTCACGCCCGCGCAGCAGGTGCCAGGCCGCCGAGGCACCGACGAAGAACGCGGTGGACACGAACGCGGCAGTGGCCATGTGCATCAGGCGGTAGGGGAAGGAGGGGTTGAACACCACCGCAAACCAGTCCACCGGCACCACCCGACCATCGATGATCTCGTGACCTTGCGGCGTTTGCATCCAGCTGTTCGAGGCGAGAATCCAGAAGGTCGAGACCAGCGTACCGAGCGCGACCATCACCGTGGAGAAGAAGTGCAGACCACGGCCGACGCGGTTCCAGCCAAACAGCATGACGCCCAGGAAGCCCGCCTCGAGGAAGAACGCAGTCAGTACTTCGTAGGTGAGCAGCGGGCCGGTGACGGCACCGGCAAAGTCGGAGAAGCGGCTCCAGTTGGTGCCGAACTGGTAGGCCATGACCAGTCCGGAGACCACGCCCATGCCGAAGTTGACGGCGAAGATCTTCGACCAGAAGTGATAGAGGTCACGGTAGACCTGGTTGTGGGTCCGCAGCCATAGGCCTTCGAGGACTGCCAGGTAGCTGGCCAGGCCAATGGTGATGGCCGGGAACAGGATGTGGAACGACACGGTAAAGGCAAACTGCATTCGGGCGAGCTCTAAGGCCTCTATTCCGAACATGGTGCTTCCTCTTCAGATAATCCGGCGTCCGGGCTTGTGGCCCCAGTCGCCCACTGCCCCCACTGGGTCGAGTACGGCGTGTTGGAATTGTTCTGTTCGATCGCAGGGATTCCGGCCAGACGGCCATTTCATTGATCTGGAACGATTGACCCAGATCAATTAATGCTAGGAAGCATAGTCCCGAATGGCCCGGTGGGCCGTGTGGTGGATTGCCGCGTGACCTGTTGCCTCACCCTCTTTGATTAACAGTAGAAAAGTGCCGACCTGAGCAAACAGTAACCGTTTGTTACAAACAGATGATACGCTGCGCCCCCCTCTACTGCGCCGAGGCCCCTGGTTTCCGATGTCCGATTCCGCACCGCAGTTGTTGCGTCACCATCGTCCTTTTCTGGCCTTCTGGCTGGCCCGCGTATTCACCGCCAGCGGCTTCCAGATGCTCACCGTGGCCATCGGCTGGCACCTCTACCAATTGACCGGCAACGTACTGGACCTGGGCCTGGTCGGCCTGGTCGAGTTCGCCCCACGGGTGCTGTTCATGCTGCACACCGGCCATGTCGCCGACCGCTATGACAGACGCAAGGTCGCCGCCCTGTGCCAGAGCCTTCAGGGGCTGATTGCCCTGGCGCTGGCGGTGGGCAGTGCCACCGACAACGTCACCCGCGAACTGATCTTTGCCCTGGCCTTCCTGCTCGGCGCCAGCCGCTCATTCGAAATGCCGGCAACCCAGGCGTTGTTGCCCAATGTGGTACCGGCCGGGCTGTTCCCGCGGGCAGTGGCGGCGTCGGCCTCGGCCACCCAGTCGGCGACCATCGTGGCGCCGGCGGTGGGCGGCTTTCTGTATGCCTTTGGCAGCATGTGGGTGTACGGCCCGACGGTGGCCTTGTACGCCATTGCCTGCGTGCTGACCCTGACCCTGCAGGCGCGCGGCCAGATCGCACAGCGCGGGCGCGCCAGCATCGAATCGCTGCTGGCTGGCATCCGCTTCATTCGCAGCCGGCCCGACATCCTCGGCGCCATCTCGCTGGACCTGTTCGCCGTATTGTTGGGCGGAGCCACCGCGTTGCTGCCGGTATTTGCCAAGGACATCCTGCTGACCGGGCCGATGGGCCTTGGCCTGTTGCGCTCGGCGCCAGCGGTGGGGGCGTTGCTGATGTCGCTCTGGCTGGCGCGCTTCCCGTTCCAGCGCAACGTCGGGCGGACGATGTTCACTGCGGTCGGCGTGTTCGGCGTGGCGACCATCGCCTTCGGCCTGTCGACGTCGTTCTGGTTCTCGCTGGCGGTACTGGTGGTACTAGGTGCGGCAGACATGATCAGCATGGTCATTCGCAGCTCGTTCGTGCAGCTGGAGACACCGGATGAAATGCGAGGGCGGGTGAGCGCAGTGAACGGCTTGTTCATCGGTGCCTCGAACCAGCTCGGTGAGTTCGAATCGGGAGTGACCGCGCACTGGTTTGGTACAGTGCCGGCGGTAGTGCTGGGCGGGGTGGGCACCTTGGTGGTGACCGGGGTGTGGATAAAACTGTTCCCTACCCTGGCCAAGCGGGACCGGTTGCATAACGGGTGATGCGTCACCAGTGCCGGCCTGTTCGCGGGCAAGCCCGCGCCTGCAGGGGACTTTATCCGTGAAGGGCCAGAAAAACCCATTCCCCAACGGCCATAGGCCCCCGCCATGCATGCTGGTATGATGCGCGGCTTTTTTCCTCCCCACACAAAACCACGGCATCCGGTACGGTCTGTGCTTTGCTGATGGGGTCGATACATTCATGGCGCCGGGGGCGCCTTGGGGAGCGGGCATGCTGGAAAGGCTGTTTCAACTAAGAGCACACAACACCAACGTGCGCACCGAGATTCTCGCGGGCGTCACCACCTTCCTGGCCATGGCCTACATCCTGTTCGTCAACCCGAGCATCCTCGGCGAGACCGGCATGGACAAGGGCGCGATCTTCGTCGCCACCTGCCTGGCAGCAGCCATCGGCTCCGCCACCATGGGCCTGATTGCCAACTACCCGATCGCCCTGGCACCGGGCATGGGCCTGAACGCGTTCTTCACCTACACCGTGGTGCTGCACATGGGCCACACCTGGCAGGTGGCACTGGGTGCCGTGTTCCTGTCGGCGGTGATGTTCTTCCTGCTGTCGATCTTCCGCATCCGCGAGTGGATCGTGAACAGCATCCCGCTGCCGCTGCGTTCGGCGATTGCCGCCGGTATCGGCCTCTTCCTGGCATTGATCGCCCTGCATAATGCCGGCATCGTCGTCGATAACCCAGCCACTTTGGTGGGCATGGGCGACCTCAAGCAGCCTTCGGTGATTCTCGCCACACTGGGCTTCTTCCTGATCGTCGGCCTTGAGTCGCTGAAAGTGCGCGGCGCGGTGCTGATCGGCATCCTGGCCGTCACCGTCGCGTCGATCGCCATGGGCGTCACGCCGTTCGGGGGGATCGTGTCGATGCCACCTTCGCTGGCACCCACCTTCCTGCAGCTGGACATCGCCGGTGCCCTTGATGTGGGCTTGATCAGCGTGATCTTCGCGTTCCTGTTCGTCGACCTGTTCGACAACTCCGGCACCCTGATCGCCGTGGCCAAGCGCGCCGGCCTGATGGGCAAGGACGGCCACATGCCGAAGATGGGCCGCGCCCTGATCGCCGACAGCACCGCCGCCATGGCCGGCTCCCTGCTGGGCACCTCGACCACCACCAGCTATATCGAGTCCGCTGCGGGTGTGAGCGCCGGCGGCCGTACCGGCCTGACGGCCATCGTGGTTGCCGTGCTGTTCCTGCTGGCGCTGTTCTTCGCCCCCTTGGCCGGTAGCGTGCCGGCGTTCGCCACGGCCCCGGCGCTGCTGTTCGTCGCCGTGCTGATGGCCTCGGGCCTGGCGGAAATAAACTGGGACGACGTCACCGAAGCTGCACCGGTGGTGGTAACTGCCTTGGCCATGCCGCTGACGTACTCGATCGCCAATGGCATCGCCTTCGGCTTCATCGCCTGGACCGCCGTCAAACTGATTTCCGGCCGCCGTGGCGACCTGAACCCGGCCTTGGTGATCCTTTCCATCCTGTTCGTCATCAAGCTAGGCTGGTTCAACGCATGAGTGCTGCTTTCGACCCCTCCTCCTACGCCACCCAACTGGACGCCAAGGTGGCCCGGCTGCGCGAGCTGCTGGCGCCATTCGGCGCGCCGGAACCGGCTGTTTTCGACTCACCGCGCGAGCATTACCGCCTGCGCGCCGAGTTCCGCCTGTGGCGCGAGGATGGCCAGCGCCACTACGCCATGTTCGCCCCGGGCGAGAAGCACAAAGCAATCCTGATCGACGATTTCCCCATTGCCAGCGAACGCATCAACGCGTTGATGCCACGCCTGAAGGCAGCCTGGCAGGCCAGCGAAGAACTGGGCAACCGCCTGTTCCAGGTGGAGTTCCTCACCACCCTGGCTGGCGATGCGATGATCACGATGTGCTATCACCGCCCGCTGGACGAGGCCTGGGAAGTGGAAGCCCGGCAACTGGCTGAAGCGCTGGGGGTGAGCGTCATCGGCCGCTCCAAGGGCAAGCGCCTGGTTATCGGCCGCGACTACGCGGTGGAAAAACTCGATGTGGCTGGCCGCGTGTTCAGTTACCGCCAGCCGGAGGGTGCGTTCACTCAGCCCAACGGCGCAGTGAACCAGAAGATGCTCAGCTGGGCCTTCGAGGCCATTGGCGAGCGTGAGGATGACTTGCTGGAGCTGTATTGCGGCAACGGCAACTTCACCCTGCCGCTGGCCACGCGTGTACGCCAGGTGCTGGCCACCGAAATCAGCAAGACGTCGGTCAATGCCGCCCTGAGCAACCTTGACGAAAACGCTGTGGATAACGTGCGGCTGGTACGCTTGTCGGCAGAGGAGCTGACCCAGGCACTGAATGAGGTGCGGCCGTTCCGTCGCCTGGAAGGCATCGACCTGAAGAGTTATCAGTTCGGTACCGTGTTCGTCGACCCACCGCGGGCCGGGATGGACCCGGATACCTGCGAGCTGACCCGGCGTTTCGAACGCATCCTGTACATCTCGTGCAACCCGGAAACGCTGGCAGCGAACATTGCCCAGTTGCAGGACACCCACCGCATCGAGCGCTGTGCATTGTTTGACCAGTTCCCGTATACCCACCATATGGAGAGTGGGGTTCTGCTGGTTCGGCGCTGATCGTTGTATCGCCGGGGCTGCTTTGCAGCCCATTCGCGGGCAAGCCCGCTCCTACATTGATCGGCGTACAGCCCATTGCTCGGCGTACGCAGATCGTTGTAGGAGCGGGCTTGCCCGCGAATGGGCCGCAAAGCGGCCCCAAGCTTCACCTCAGAAGTCGAAGAAAACGGTCTCGCCTTCCCCCTGAATACGGATATCGAAGCGATATGCCGTCTTCCCATCCACTTCGCAACGCTTGGCAATCAAGGTTTCACGCCGCTGCGGCTGCTCGATCAGGTTGAGCACCGGGCATTTGGCATTGGCCTGGGCCTCGTCATCGAAATACAGGCGCGTGTGCAGGTGGATGTTGATGCCACGGGCAAACAGGCTGATGTTGATGTGCGGCGCCATCGGCACGCCAGCAGCGTTGTTCACCACACCCGGCTTGACCGTTTGCAGCGTCCACTCACCGGCATCGAAGGTGGTAGCCGTGCGGCCAAAGCTGTTGAAGGCGTTTTCCAGGTTGTAGGCATCCTGGTACTCACCGTTGGCGTCGGCCTGCCACACTTCTAGGAACGAGTCGCGCACCAGGTGGCCGTTTCCGTCGTAAACGTGGCCGATCAGCAGAATGTGCTCGCCCGGGGCGTCTGGCTTGGCCAGGCAGTTCCAGATTTCCTGGTCGCGGGTCGGGTTGCCGGCGGCTTCCAGGGCCAGGCCGATGTGCACGTAGGGGCCGGCAGTCTGCGAAGGGGTTTCCGGCAGCAGTTCGATTGGCATGGCGGGGTCCTCAGCAGTTTTCGAAGTGGGTCTTGCGCTGGCCACGCAGCACGATGTCGAAGCGGTAGGCCAGGCAGTCCATCGGGTTGGCGTTGCTCATGTCGAGCTTGGCGATCAACTGCTGCACAGCTTGCGGGTTGGCGATCGACTTGACGATCGGGCACATCGGGATCAGCGGGTCACCTTCGAAGTACAGCTGGGTGATCAGCTTGGTGGCGATCGATGGGCCGCTGATGGCGAAGTGGATATGCGCCGGGCGCCAGTCGTTCGGGCCGTTGCGCCATGGGTACGGGCCCGGCTTGATGGTGCGGAAGCTGTAGTAGCCGTCACGGTCGGTCAGGCACCGGCCAACACCACCGAAGTTCGGGTCCAGCGGCGCCAGGTAGCGGTCGTTCTTGTGGCGATAGCGGCCGCCGGCGTTGGCTTGCCACATCTCCACCAGAGTGTTCGGCACAGGCTTGCCGTACTGGTCGACGACACGGCCGGCGACGATGATGCGCTCGCCAATGGGCAGCCCACCATTATTGAAGTTCAGCAGCAGGTCATGGTCGTGGGCGCCGAAGCCCAGATGGGAAAAGTCCGGACCAGTGGTTTCGCTGATCGACTGCGGAATGCTGACCAGTGCCTGGCGCGGCGAGCGGGCAACGGAGGTCTTGTAGTCAGGCGTAAGGGCTTTAGGGTGCCAGTTGCGATCACGGATCACGAAGCGGCTGTTGTCCTGGGCGGGCATGCCGGTTTCCTCTCTTGGAATTATGAGAACGCCTGGGCGTGGCAGGCGGACTTGCAGTTTCCGGCAGGTCGCGCGCGATGAATATTGAAATCGACCACCTCATACATAACCAAATGGTTATGGCTTAACACCTTTGCCTGACACCTGCCGCTTTCCTGAACTAATCTTTGACTTCTTGTTTCACGCTCGGGAGAGCATTCATGGAATGGCGAAAAGGCCGACGCAGCGACAACGTGGTCGATGCCCGGGGCGAAGGTGGCGGTGGCGGCATGCGCTTCGGCGGCGGCAAGGGGCTGGGGCTCGGGGCGATTCTGCTGATCGTCGGCATCGGCTGGCTCACCGGGCAGGACCCGCTGCAGATTCTTGGCCAGCTCACCGGCCAGATGGAGCAACAGCAAACGGCCCCCAGTGGTACAAGCGCCAAGGCCCCCCCGGCCAACGACCAGCAGGCCGAGTTCGTCGCCTCGATTCTGGGCGACACTGAGGACACCTGGAAAGCCCTGTTCGCCCAGGCCGGCAAACAATACCGTGACCCCAAACTGGTCCTGTTCAGCGGCCAGGTCAATTCGGCCTGTGGTTTTGCCTCGGCAGCGGTCGGGCCGTTCTATTGCCCGGCGGACCAGCGGGTGTACCTGGACATGTCGTTCTTCCGTGAAATGGAAACCCGCTTCGCTGCAGCTGGCGACTTCGCCCAGGCCTACGTGATCGCCCACGAAATCGGCCACCATGTGCAGACACTGCTGGGCGTTTCGGCAAAGGTCGATGCCGCACGACGCGCCGGCCAGCGCATGGAGGGCGACAACGGCCTGTTGGTGCGCCAGGAGTTGCAGGCTGACTGCCTGGCCGGTGTATGGGCCTACCAGGCGCAGAAACGCCTGAACTGGCTGGAGCCAGGCGATGTCGAGGAAGCGCTGAATGCGGCCAATGCCATTGGCGACGATCGCCTGCAGCAGCAAGGCCGCGGCCGCGTAGTGCCGGACTCGTTCACCCACGGTACCTCGGCGCAGCGGGTGCGCTGGTTCAAGACCGGGTTTGCCGAAGGTGAAGTGAACCGCTGCGACACCTTCAGCGCACGCACCCTCTGATCCCAGGCCCAACAGGGAGCGAGTGAGACCGTCTTGCTGATATTTTGCTGAAAAAGCGTTTCAGCTTCCCCAATCATGGCCGATAACCCCTGCACGAATCAGCGGGCATCCAGAACAACAACGCCTCGCGATCGAAGATCAAGAGAGCGAAATCAACTTCTGGAGAGCGTGCATGAACAGCTGGTTCGCCAACATCAGCGTCAACCTTAAACTCGGCCTGGGCTTCGGCCTGGTGCTGGTCCTCACTGGCCTGCTGGCCCTCACCGGCTGGACCAGCCTGGGCAGCCTGATCGACCGTAGCAACTGGATGGGCGATATTGGCCAGCTGAACAAGGACCTCACCGATCTGCGCATTGCGCGCCTGCAGTACATGATCGCCAACGGCGACGATACCGCCGCCGCCAACACCCTGGCCAAGCTGGACGCATTCAGCAAGCAGCAGGCCTACCTGGCCACCACCTTCAAAAGCCCGGAGAACGTCAAGCTGCTGGGTGAGCTGGGCGATACCATCAGTGCCTACAAGCTGTCGCTGAACAAGATGCGCCAGGGCTACGACGCCACCCGCGCAGCGCGCGTTTCCATGGACAGCTCGGCCATTCGCGCCGACCAGGCCATGGATGCGCTTAGCCAGGAGGTGATGGCTCGCCCCGAGGCTGACAGCGTGCGTCTGGCCCAGTACCAGCTGATCAGCAAGGCCCGCCAGCAACTGCTGCAGGTACGCATCGATGTGCGTGGCTACATCGCCGAGAACAGCAGCGCCAACGAGCAGGCCGCCTTGCGCCAGCTGGATGCAGCACTGGCCGATACCGACAACCTCAAGCGCCAGCTGCCCAGCGCAGACGCGCGCCTGCAACAGTTCGAAAACGCGGTACTGGCCTATCGTGACGCCGTACGCCAGTTCCGCGACGCGGTTGCCAACATCACCACCTCGCGCGCCGAAATGACCGTGCAGGGCGCCGACATCGTCAAGCGCAGTGACGCGCTGTACCAGATCCAGCTAGAGCGCCGTGACATCGAGAGTACCCAGGCCCGCAGCCTGCAGGCCATCGCCACACTGCTGGCGCTGCTGGTCGGCGTACTGGCGGCGGTGCTGATCACCCGCCAGATCACCCGCCCGTTGCAAGACACCCTGGTGGCCGTGGAAAAAATCGCCAGTGGCGACCTTACCCAGCACATGCGCGTCACCCGCCGTGACGAACTGGGCGTGCTGCAGCAAGGCATCGCGCGCATGGGCACCACCCTGCGCGAGCTGATCAGCGGCATCCGCGATGGCGTCACCCAGATCGCCAGCGCCGCCGAAGAGCTGTCGGCAGTCACCGAACAGACCAGCGCGGGCGCCAACAGCCAGAAAGTCGAGACCGACCAGGTGGCCACCGCCATGCACGAAATGGCCGCTACCGTTCAGGAAGTGGCGCGCAATGCCGAGCAGGCCTCACATGCAGCCACCGGAGCCGATGACGAAGCCCGTGCCGGCGACCGCGTGGTGGGCGAAGCGATTGGCCAGATCGAACGCTTGGCCGAGGACATGCACCGCTCCACCGAGGCCATGAACCTGCTGCAGCAGGAAAGCCAGAAAATCGGCAGCGTGATGGACGTGATCAAGTCGGTGGCCGAACAGACCAACCTGCTGGCGCTCAACGCAGCGATCGAGGCAGCGCGTGCCGGCGAGGCAGGCCGTGGCTTTGCCGTGGTTGCCGACGAAGTGCGCGGCCTGGCCCAGCGCACGCAGAAGTCTACCGAAGAGATCGAAGAGCTGATTGCCAGCCTGCAGCACGGAACCCAGCAAGTGGCGAATGCCATGCAGGGCAGCCGTACCCTGACCGACAGCAGCGTCGAACTGGCGCGAAAGGCCGGGTCATCGCTGGAGAGCATCACCAGTACGGTATCGAGCATCCAGTCGATGAACCAGCAGATTGCTGCGGCGGCAGAGCAGCAGAGTGCGGTGGCTGAAGAGATCAGCCGAAGCATCCTGAATGTGCGTGATGTGTCAGAGCAGACCGCAGCAGCCAGTGACGAGACGGCAGCGTCGAGTGTGGAGCTGGCGCGGCTGGGTGGGCAGTTGCAGACACTGGTCAGCCAATTCCGCGTCTGACCGTTGGAACCTGGGGCCGCTTTGCGGCCCTTTCGCGACTCAAGGCCGCTCCCATATTGATCGACGTACGCAGGTCCTCGTGGGAGCGGCCTTGTGTCGCGATAGGAGGGCAAAGCCCTCCCGGCGTGCTCACAGGCACTACTTGACGATCATCCCCACCCCACGCCCACGTGGGTCGGAAGCGGTCTCAAGCTTCGCCCCATCGACGCGGATCGCCTGGATGTCGCCCATCTCCCAGCCCTGGTCCTCCAGCACATAGCCCATCTTCTTCAGCTCCTCAGCTACCCGCCCGGTCAGCGGCGCATAGCTGTCGAAGTAGATGGTGTCCTTGGGCAGCAACTGATGGTGCACGCGCTGCGCCGCCACCGCCTTGTCCAGCGGCATGCCGTAGTCGTACAGGTTGTTCATCACCTGGAAGATCGAGGTGAAGATCCGCGAGCCACCCGGGGTACCGATAACCAGCTCGACCTTGCCATCGCGGGTCATCAGGCTGGGGCTCATCGACGACAGCATGCGCTTGCCCGGTTCGATCGCGTTGGCATCACCGCCGACCACGCCAAAGGCGTTCGCCGCCCCCGGCTTGGCGCTGAAGTCATCCATCTCGTCGTTGAGCAGGAAACCGGCACCCTTCACCACGACGCCACTGCCGTAGTCGAGGTTGAGGGTGTAGGTATTGCTGACCGCGTTGCCCTGCTTGTCGACGATCGAGAAATGCGTGGTCTGGTGCGGTTCAAGGCCCGGCTTGACTTTGTCGGTTGCGGAAATGGCCTTCGGGTTGACCTGGGCTGCGCGGTTGGCCAGGTAATCCTTGGCCACCAGCTGGTCCACCGGCACCTTGGTGAAGGCCGGGTCGCCCAGGTAGTCGGCGCGGTCGGCGAACACCCGCTTCTCGATCTCGGCCAACAGGTGGATGTACTGCGCCGAGTTATGCGCCACCCCTTTGAAGTCGGCCGCGCGGTCTTCCTTGATGCCCAGCAACTGGGCCAGTGCCACACCGCCTGAGCTCGGCGGTGGCGCGGTATACACCACATTGCCACGCCAGCTCACGGCCATCGGTTCACGCCATACCGCCTTGTAATCCTTGAGGTCATCTTTGGTAATCAGGCCTTTGTCAGCCTGCATCTGCGCCACCAGCAAATCGGCGGTCTTGCCTTGATAGAACTCGCTCACGCCCTTGTCGGCTATACGCTCCAGGGTCTGGGCCATTTCCGGCTGCCTGAACAGCTCGCCGACCTTCATGTTGCCGAAGTAATCGTTGAAGTTGGTCGCCGTCTTGAACATGCCCTGGGCATCGTTGCGGTACTGGTACTGCTTTTCCGCCACCTTGAAGCCGTTTTTCGCATAGCCGATGGCCGGGGTCAGCAACTCGCTCCAAGGCAGTTTGCCGAACTTCTGGTGCGCCTCCCACAGGCCCATTACCGTACCGGGTACACCTGCTGCGCGTGCCCCGACCAGGCTGAGGTTCTCGATGACCTCGCCCTTGTCGTCCAGGTACATGTTGCGGGTGGCGGCCTTGGGCGCGACTTCGCGGTAGTCGAGGAAGTAAGGCTTGCCATCGACGAACAGGGTCATGAAGCCGCCACCGCCGATATTACCGGCCTCCGGGTAAGTCACCGCCAGGGTGAAGGCAGTCGCGACTGCCGCGTCCACCGCGTTGCCGCCCTTTTTCAGAATATCGGCGGCCACCTGTGCACCATATTGATCGGGGGCGGCCACCGCGCCACCCTCCAGGGTGGCGGCGTAAACCGAGGAACAGCTCAGGATCGCGGCTGCGAGAGCCAGGTACTGGAACGGGACCATACGCATGACACTTCCTTGGTGTTGTTTTTGTTGAGCAGTCAGTAAGGCCGAAGCGCTTCGACTGTGCAATCAACCGTCGGAAGTTTCGCCGCCTGTGGACAGGATTTGTCGCGATCAGGCAACTCAGCAGGCGTACATCGCCAGCTTGCGCTGGATGAAGTCCAGGAAGCACTGGATGCGCAGCGCCAACTGGGTGTTGCGGTAATACACCGCGTGGATCGGCTGACGGTAGCCATTGTTGGCCTCGCTCAGCAGCACCTGCAGGCGCCCTGTGCGGATATCTTCGTGGGTCATGAAGTGCGACAGGCTGACGATGCCCTCCCCGGCCAACGCCAGCTGGCGCAGGGTTTCGCCGCTGGAAGCGACCAGCGCCGGGCGGATGCTCCAGCGATCGCCCTGAGCGTGGCGTAGCGGCCAGTGATTGAGCGATTCAGGTTGGCTGAAGCCGAGCAGACAGTGGTCGGCCAGCTCCTCGACCTGCCGTGGCGTGCCGTGCTGCTCCAGGTAGGCCGGACTGGCCAGCACCTGCACCGGACTGCAACCCAGGCTGCGCGCGTGCAGGCTGGAGTCGGCCAGCTCTCCGATACGGATCGCCACATCAGTGCTCTGCTCCAGCAGGTCGATGATCAGGTCGTCGGTGTTGAGCTCCAGCTCGATGCCTGGGTACTGGCGGCGGAACTCGCCGATCCAGGGCAGGATGGCATGCAGCATGAACGGCGCAGCGGCATTGATGCGCAATCGCCCGGTCGGGGTCTGGCGGTTCATCGACAGACGCTCTTCCATCTCGTCCATCTGCTGCAGGATCAGCCGCGAGCGCTCAAGAAAGTAGCGCCCCTCTTCGGTAAGGTCCATGCGCCGGGTGGTGCGGTTGACCAGCGTGGTGCCCAGCTTGCCCTCCAGGCGCGAAAGGGTGCGGCTGACGGCAGACGGGGTCTGGCCCATCTGCTCGGCAGCAGCGGAAATCGAGCCGCAGTCGATGACGGCGACGAATACCTGGAGTTCTTCGGATCGGGTTTTCACATCAGGGCCTGTGGTTGGTCTGTGCAAGGATTAGATAACCGCTTGTCGAGGCCAAGTCCAGCGGCGCCTGTACGGGCCTATTCGCGGGCTTGCCCGCTCCCACAAGTACTGCAAAGTCCTTGAAACCTGCGTAATACCTGTGGGAGCGGGCAAGCCCGCGAAGAGGCTGGTACAGACATAAAATTACTGTGCCTTGCCAAACACCTTGTCCAGATGGGCCTCATAAGCTGCCAACGCCGCCGGCACATCCGGGCGCTTCATCACATCCACAGCCAGGAAGGTCGGCAGGCCGGTCATACCCAGGAACTGGTTGGCCTTGTGGAACGGGAAGTACACGGCATCCACCCCCTTGCCTTCAAAGAAATCGCTGGGGTCATCGAACGCCTGCTGCGGCGCGTTCCAGGTCAGCGACAACATGTATTGCTTGCCGTGCACCAGACCACCGCTGCCGTATTTCTGCGAGTGGTCCGAACGGGTACGACCGTCATTGGCATACAGGCTGCCGTGGCCGGCAGTGAACACGTCGTCGATGTACTTCTTCACGGTCCACGGCGCGCCCATCCACCAGCCGGGCATCTGATAGATCACCACATCGGCCCAGAGGAATTTCTCCACCTCTTCCTGGGCGTCGTAGCCGCCATCGATGAACGTCTGGCGCACGTCGAAGCCGGCGTGGTCCAGGTGAGCGATAGCCGCTTCGTGCAAGGTCGCGTTGAGACGGCCTTCGGAGTGAGCGAACTGTTTACCACCGTTGAGCAGAAGGATCTTTTTCATGCTGGCCTCCACGGCCGAATCAAAAATTGATGCCGGCAGGTTAGAGGCTCGCGGAGGCGGGATACAGCGGTGACGGGGCAAAATACAATTGACCAGAAGTCACGAATGGGCAATACATTATTGCCTTAGAATAGCGTCTCCACCCATCACCGAGTAGCGCCCCATGAGTGAGCCGTTCGCCTTTATCCTCAAAGCCAAGACCCGCCCGGAAATGGCTGATGCGTTCGAAAACCTGTTCCGTCCCTACGTCGAGCCAAGCCGCCAGGAACCCGGCTGCATCGAATACCACATGCTGCGCGACCAGCAGGACACGAGCCTGTTTGTGTTCTTCGAAGTGTGGGCCGACAAGGCCGCGCTGGACGTGCACTCGGCCCTCCCGCACATGGCTGCCTTCTTCGAAAAACGCATGGATTACCTGGAGCGCGATTTCGATATCCAGAGGGTCGACATGCTCAGCACTTCGTCCGCTAACCGTTGATCAGCAGGTGGCCGCCGAGGGCGGCCAGGCCGATGAAAAAGCAACGCTTGAACAGCAGCGCGCTGATCCGCTGACGCAGCCACTGGCCCGCCAGCATGCCGAGCAAGGCCGGCGCCAGCATCAGCAGCGACGCCCCCAGCGCCTGGCCACCCAAGGCATCCTGCCCGGCCAGGCCTAGGGCCAAGGCCAGGGTCGACACCGTAAACGACAGGCCCAGGGCCTGGATCATCTGCTCGCGGCTCAAGCCCAGGCTCTGCAGGTAAGGCACCGCTGGCATCACGAACACCCCGGTTGACGCGGTGACAACGCCCGTGACCAGACCGCAAAGCGGTCCCAGCCAGCGCTCGTGTCCCGGGGCTACCTGCAAGCCCGGGCCGACCACCCCATACAACGCATAGACCAGCAAGGCGCCCCCCAGCGCATGCGCAGCCCAAGGGCCAGTGTTGATTCCCAGCCAGGCGCTGCCCAGCAAGGTGCCGACAAAAATCAATGCCAGCATCGGCCCCAGGCGGACCAACAACCCTCGCAGGTGCCCGCCGCTGGCCAGCTGCCACAGGTTGGTGAGTGTCGAGGGCACGATCAACAACGCGGCAGCCTGCGCCGGCGGCATAGCCAGGCCCAACAGGCCCATGGCAATGGTCGGCAGGCCCAGGCCGATGACCCCCTTCACTGCGCCAGCCAGCAGAAAGGTCAGTACAACCAGCAACGACAGAGCCGGGCCAATGTTCTGGTAGAAAGCGAGCAAGGTAGTCATGGGCCGATGATGCCGTGCCCCGGGCGACGTGAGAATCTGCCATATACTCAGCCAGCCTCTTGCCCGGACAGAGCCACATGCATTTCGACCTGATCGACCTCAAGCTGTTCCAGCACACCGTGGAGTGCGGCAACATTACCGCCGGCGCCGGCCGCAGCCATCTGTCGCTGCCAGCGGCCAGTGCGCGCATCCGCGCCATGGAAGCATCGCTGGGCATTCCCTTGCTGGAACGTAACCGCCGTGGCGTACAACCAACGCCGGCTGGCCAGGCATTGTTGCAACATGCACGGCTGATAACGCAGCAGGTCGAACGCCTGCAGTTCGACCTGGGCCAATACGCACAAGGGCAGCAAGGCCAGGTGCGCCTGCTGTGCAACACCGCTGCGCTGACCGAATACCTGCCCGAACTGCTGGCCAGCTACCTGGCTGAAAACCCGGGCGTCAGCGTGGATGTGCAAGAGCTGCCGAGTTTGCGCATCGTGCAGGCAATTACCCAAGGCATGGCCGACTTGGGCATCGTGTCCACAGCCGCCCCCAGCGAGCACCTGCAGACCCGGCCGTTTCGAGACGACCCGCTGGTGCTAGTGACTCCACCGGGCCACCCCCTGGCCAGTGCGCTGGCGCCAAGTTTCGTCGACAGCCTGGCCCATGGCTATGTCGGCCTGGGGGCCGGCAGTGCATTGGGGTTGTACCTGGAAGAGCAAGCGCTGCACGAGGGGCAGCGCATGCAGGTTCGGGTGCGTGCGGAGGGGTTTGATGGGGTGATCCGCATGGTCGCGGGCGGGGCTGGAATCGGGGTGGTGCCGCTGGCAGCGGTGCAGCGTTGGCAAGGCATGCTGCCGTTGCACTGGGCGGCGCTGCAGGAGCCATGGGCCAACCGCCGGCTGCTGGTGTGCGCGCGGGATTTCGCGGCATTACCAGGCTATGCCGCCGGACTGGTATCCACCCTTACCCACTGACAGCCTTCGCTGGCCTGCTTCCACAAACTCGTTCGCGTACCGCTCGGACCGTGAAGGTATTGATACCCCCCTGGGGTATTCGTGAAAGGGTACGGCGACCTCCTACTTCAGATATGAACGCAGCAACGCTGCCACCTTGTCTGCCTCGTCCTGCCGTTCCTCGGCACTCAGGCCGTCCGCCACGAGGTGATCGCGGATGTGCCCTTCCATCACCTCGGCCATCAGCCCGTTCACCGCGCCGCGCACGGCAGCGATCTGCTGCAGGATCGCCAGGCAGTCCTTGTCCTGCTCCAGCGCCGTCTCCAGGGCGGCGGCTTGGCCTTTGATCTTGCGCACCCGGGTCAACAGCTGCTTCTTGCTCTTCAGGGTATGTGCCATTGGGTTTCACACCATGCTAGGTATACTGGGGTATAGTATTCTTCTCGATCTTCCGGGAGCATGATAAACCATGGCGACACAAACCTCAGACCGCTGGCAGCACAGCCACCAGTTCCACACCAGCAACCTGGGCGCTGAGCGCAAAACCCGCCTGGCGGTTTGGCTGACCGCAGTGATGATGGTGGCGGAGGTTGCCGGAGGCTGGTACTTCAACTCCATGGCGCTGCTGGCCGACGGCTGGCACATGAGCTCCCACGCTCTGGCACTTGGCCTGTCCTTGCTGGCCTACGCTGCCGCTCGGCGCTATGCAGGTGACCGGCGCTTTGCCTTCGGCACCTGGAAGATCGAGATTCTCGGCGGCTACTCAAGCGCCTTGCTTTTGCTGGGCGTGGCCGGGCTGATGGTGTTCCAGTCGGTGGAACGGCTGTTGGCACCGGGACCAATCCATTATGACGAGGCAATCTTAATCGCGGTGGTGGGCCTGGCCGTCAACCTGATCTGCGCCTGGCTGCTGCGCGATGACCATCACCATCATGATCACCATGGCGACGATCATCACCCTGACCACCACCATCACGACTTGAACCTGCGCTCGGCCTACCTGCATGTGATGGCCGACGCCGCTACGTCGGTGCTGGCAATCGTGGCCCTGCTGGCCGGCAAGTTCTGGGGCGCCAGCTGGCTCGACCCAGTCATGGGCCTGGTGGGTGCGTTGCTGGTGGCGCTGTGGGCCCGCGGCCTGCTGCGCGATACCGGGCGGGTGCTGCTGGATGCGGAGATGGACGCGCCAGTGGTGGAAGAAATCCGCGAAGTGGTCACGCAGTTGCCGGTGCCGGCCAGCATCACCGACCTGCACGTGTGGCGGGTGGGCAAGGACCAATACGCCTGCATTCTTGGTCTGGCCACCCACGCCGCGCTGAACGCCGACAGCGTGCGCCAGGCCCTGGCCGTGCACGAAGAGTTGGCGCACATCACTGTCGAGGTAAACCGCCTGGCATAGCGCGGTCAGACACCTGGACGTCGAGCCCAGGCAACTGCGGCTCGGCCGTTGGGCCTATGGTGACCAGTCATTCAGCCAGTCACCAGGAGTTGTGCCATGTCCGATTTCATCACCGTCCTGCGCGAAACCTGCCCGACGCCGGTCGTGGACGCCACCAAGTGGAAGCGCATCGGCGGCGATCCGCACACCGTCAACCTCAATGCCTACCTGTCGGCCGACGGCAGCAAGATCATGGGCACCTGGATCTGCACCCCGGGCAAGTTCGAGGTCAACTACGATAAATGGGAGTTCTGCCACTTCCTCGATGGCTATTGCATCATCACCCCGGAAGGCGAAGAACCGAAACACCTGAAAGCGGGTGATGTGTTCGTGATCGAGCCAGGCATGAAAGGTACCTGGGAAGTGGTCGAGACTGTACGTAAGTATTTCGTGTTCGCCTAATTTGCAGGCGCGGGTTTACCTGCGAATGCGGCGGTGAGGTTTCTGCAGCATTCACGGGTGAACCCGCTCCTACCACTGCCGCGCAATACCTGTGGGCGTGGACGAAAAAAATCGCGGAGCAGGCGCCCTTCCCTCTGGTGCGCAGTTACAGAGGGAAGGCCACCTGGCCCGCGATGAAGTCCACCTCTTGCATCACTCCTTCTTGCGATAACCCTCGACGATGGCCGAGAAGTCCTTGCCCCCCTCGCCTCGCAGGCTCATGGCCTGGTACAACTGCTGGGCCACGGCACCGAGAATCATCGGTTGGTGTGCCTGGCGTGCCGCTTCGGTAGCCAGCCCGAGGTCCTTGAGCATGAGTTCGGCGCCAAAGCCACCGGTGTAGCCACGCGATGCCGGAGCGGTTTCGATGATGCCCGGCCACGGGTTGTAGGTGTCCGAGCTCCAGCAACGCCCGGTCGAACTATTGATGATGCCGGCCAGCACCTTGGTATCGATACCCAGCGCGTTCCCCAGGGCCATGGCCTCGGACACGCCGATCATCGAAATGCCTAGCAGCAGGTTATTGCAGATCTTGGCGATCTGGCCGGTACCGACTTCCCCGCAGTGCACGATGTTGCGGCCCATCTGCTCCAGTACCGGCTTGAGGCTCGCAAACAACTCGGTACTGGCGCCGACCATGAACGTCAGGGTGCCGGCCGCCGCGCCGCCAGTACCACCGGAAACCGGCGCATCCCCCATGTCCACACCTTTTGCCGCTGCGGCCTTGGACACATCACGTGCGGTCTGCGGGTCGATGGTGCTGCAGTCAACGGTCGGCGTGCCAGGACGAATGCCGGCCAGTACGCCGTCCTCGTTCAAGTAAACGCTACGCACATGGGCTGCGGCCGGCAGCATGGTGATCACCAGCTCGCTGTTGGCCGCCGCGTCCTTGGGCGAGGGGCTGATCTGCCCGCCCAGTTCTGCCAGCTCGGCCAGCACGGCCTTGTTCAGGTCGAACAGGTTCAGCTGATGCCCGGCCTTGATCAGGTTGCGGGCCATGGGCGCGCCCATGTTGCCCAGGCCGATGAATGCGATACGCATGACGTACTCCTTAGCGCAGGCTAATGGTGGTGTTCACACCGTCGTTGACGCTGTCGTCATCGAACCAGCGAGCAGTGACGGTCTTGGTCTGAGTGTAGAACTGCACCACTTGCTTGCCGTACGGGCCGAGGTCACCGAGTTTGGAACCCCGCGAGCCGGTGAAGCTGAAGAACGGTACGGGTACCGGGATCGGGATGTTGATGCCGACCTGGCCGATATCGATTTCGCTCTGGAACTTGCGGGCTGCAGCGCCGCTTTGGGTGAACAGGCCGGTGCCGTTGCCGAACGGGTTGGCGTTGACCAGGGCGATGGCCTCGTCGAGCGTATCGACTTCCAGGGTCACCAGCACCGGGCCGAAGATTTCCTGGGTATACACCTGCATGTCGGTCTTCACGCCCGAGAACAGGGTCGGGCCGACGAAGTTGCCTTGCTCGTAGCCCGGCACCTTGACGTCACGGCCGTCAAGTTCCAGCTTGGCGCCTTCCTTGATACCGCTTTCGATCAGGCCCAGCACACGCTCCTTGGCACGCTTGGATACCACCGGGCCAACGTCGGTGCCCGGCTCACAGCCAGCATTGACCTTGAGCTTGCTGGCAGCCTCCTTGATATCCGGCAACCATTCGCGGGCCTTGCCCACCAACACCGCCACCGAGGTGGCCATGCAGCGCTGGCCCGCCGCGCCAAAGGCAGCACCGACCAGCGCATTGATGGTTTGCGTGCGGTTGGCATCAGGCAGCACCACCGCGTGGTTCTTGGCGCCCATCATCGACTGCACACGCTTGCCATGCTGGCTGCCGAGGTTGTACACGTGCGTGCCGACTTCAGTAGAGCCAACGAAGGAAATCGCCTTGATATCCTGGTGGGTGCAAATGGCATCCACCACCTGCTTGCCGCCGTGCACCACGTTCAGCACGCCGGCCGGTACGCCAGCTTCCAGCGCCAGCTCGACCAGCAGCATGGTCGACAGCGGGTCCTGCTCGGACGGTTTGAGCACGAACGTGTTGCCGCAAACGATGGCCATGGGGAACATCCACAGCGGGATCATTGCCGGGAAGTTGAACGGGGTGATGCCAGCGCATACGCCGATCGGCTGGCGCAGGGTGTAGGTATCGACACCGCCGGCGACGTTCTCGGCAAATTCGCCCATCTGCAGGGTGCCAATGGACGCCGCATGCTCGACCACTTCCAGGCCGCGGAAGATATCGCCTTCAGCGTCGGCCAGGGTCTTGCCCTGCTCGGCGCTGAGCACCTGGGCAATGCGTTTGGTGTGTTCGCGGATCAGTGCCTGCAGCTTGAGCATGATGCGCATGCGCGCGCCGATCGGGGTGTTACGCCACGTCTGGAAAGCGCGGTGAGCAGCGGCCACGGCTGCGTCGACTTCCTCGACGGTGGCGAACGGTACGCGCGCCAGCACCTCTTGGGTGGCCGGGTTGACGATGTCACGCCATTCGGTGGTTTTGGACTCGACCCACTGGCCGTCGATCAGCAGCTTGACCTGCTCGACCTTGGTGCTGTTAGGGGATTGCGGTGCGTTCATCTGCGTTCTCCTTGGAATTGTTGTCGGGACGAGATCGCCAGCGCCGGGCAAACGCGAGGTGGCGTCCTGAGGCTTGTTTCGAGTATAGATGTGCAAACATCCAACAAGAACGCACAAAAAAACCGGATCATCATGCAAAAAGACCTCACATCCCTGAGCGCGCTCAACTGGGACGATTTGAAGTTCTTCCTCGAAGTGGCTCGCACCCGCAAGGCCAGCAGTGCCGCCAAACGGCTGAGCGTGGACTACACCACCGTGTCGCGACGCATCAGCTCGCTGGAGGGCGCGCTGGGCACCTTGCTGTTCGAAAAGTCGCGGACCAACGGCTTTGTGCTGACCGCCGAGGGCCAGCGCCTGCTGGGCTATGCCGAGTCGATCGAGAGCACGCTGCACATGGCTTGCGAGCAGGTGTCCGGGTCGGGGGTGGCGTTGTCGGGCCATGTGCGCATGGGCTGCACGGAGGGCTTTGGCAGCTTTTTCATCACGCCGCAGCTAAGCCACTTCGTCGACGCCTACCCGGCGATTTCGGTGGACATCCTGCCGCTGCCGCACTTCATCAGCCTGTCCAAGCGTGAGGCGGACATCGTCATCGCGCTGGAGCGGCCCGAGCACGGGCCTTATGTGTGCTGCAAGCTGTGCGACTACCGCCTGCGGCTGTATGCCACCCAGGGCTACCTGGACAGCCACACGCCGATCCGCCAGGTGACGGATCTGGCCAAACACCCCTTCATCAGTTACGTGGATGACCTGGCGTTCAGCTCCGAGCTGCTGTACCTGGCCAACCTGATTCCCAACGCCAGCGCGCACTTGCGCAGTACCAGCGTGATCGCGCAGTACACGGCAGCGCTGCAGGGGCGTGGGCTGGCGATATTGCCGTGCTTCCTCGCCGCGCAGGACCCGCGATTGGTCACGGTGCTGCCGGAGGAGATCGAAGTGACGCGGCAGTTCTGGATGTATTGCCGGGAGGATTTGCGCAAGTTGAAACGCATTACCCTGCTGTGGGATTACATCCGCGGGGTGACCGAGGCGAATGCGCCATTGTTGATGGGGCAAACCCGCGAGATGCGCTTCGCCCAGGACTGATGGGCCTGCGCATTTCCGAAGGCAACACAGCCCCTGTAGGAGCGGGCTTGCCCGCGAACACCGGCGAAGCCGGTGCCAGGCCGCGTTGCCAGCGCCTACAGGGGATATGTGACAGCCCGAGCGGCAACGATCAGTAGGACGCAACCACAATGGACACCCGACGGTTCTCGGTACGCCCAGCGCTGGTGCGGTTGTCCCCCACCGGCTGGCTGCTGCCCAGGCCACGGCTCTGAATGTTCTGCGCCTGCATGCCAACCCCGACCAGCGCTTTGGTCACGCTCTGCGCGCGGCGCTCGGACAGCTGCTGGTTGTACGCCGCTTTGCCCGACGAGTCGGCATGCCCGTCCACCCGCACGCCCTGGATACCAACGCCGAGCAGCGCCTTGCCGATGCGCTCGACAATCGCCTGGCTCTGGCCGTTGAGGCTGTCCAGATCGCTGCCGAACAGCACTTTGCCAGACAAGTCGTAGGCCCAACCTTCATCGGTCGGGGTGAAACCTTCGCGCTTGAGCACGGCAATCTGTTCTGGGGTAAGGCCTTTCGGGGGGGCGCTCTGGCACCCCGTCAGCGCCAGCAGGGCGAGCAACAAGGCCCAAAGCGGAAAACGTAAAGCTTGCATCACGGGTTCAACTCCTGTTCCTGATTTCGTTGGCGGACCGTTCCATCTGCGCCACTTGCCAATGGCCACGGCGTTTGCGCTTGGCCTGGTACATTGCCGCATCGGCGGCATTCAGAAGACTGGCGGGGTCAGCGCCGTCATCCGGGTAATAGGCAATTCCGACACTTAGCGAGGTGGAGACACTGCGGCCACTGTCCAGTTGCACCGGCAGCTTCATGCTGGCAACGATCTTCTCGGCAATGTGTTCGGCGTCCTTGCGCGTATGCAAAGGCGTCAGCAGCACAGCAAACTCGTCGCCCCCCAGGCGCGCCACCAGGTCTTGCTCGCGCAGCTGGGCGCGCACACGTTCGGCCACGCTGATCAACACCTCGTCACCCACGGCGTGGCCGAGGGTGTCGTTGATCTGCTTGAAGTGGTCGCTGTCGAGGAACAGCAGTGCCAGGTGGTCCTGCTGACGCGCCGCATTCAGCACGCTGCGGCTTAGGCGCCCTTCAAAGAAGGCGCGGTTGGGCAAGCCGGTCAGGCTGTCGTGGCTGGCCTGATGGGCCAGGGTCTGGTTTTCGCTCTGCAGGTGACTATGCCACACCTCCAGTTCATCCAGCAGGGCATTGAAGTCGTTACCCAGCTCGTTCAGCTCGGCAATCGGCGCTTCTGGCACGCGCCGGTCGAAGCTGCGCTCGCGGCGGGCGGCATGGGCGACACTGGCCAGGCCACGCAGCGGGCGGGTGATATCGTTGAGCAGGCGCCGCGACAGATACTGGGCAGCCAAGGCGCTGAGGACCGTGCAGAACAGGATACCGGCCAAGCCACTGAGCAGGAACAGCAACAGGCTCCTGCCCTGGCCTGCCAGCTCGATGTGCCCGACCTGCTGTTGTTGGTGCACGATCGGCAACATGACCGGCTCATCCAGCAAGGCGCTGGCAACCTGCACCTCCAGCTGCGCGAGCATGCCCGTATTGTCGCGTTGCCAGTGCGCCAGTTGCTCGCCCTCGTTGTTGAAGACCTTGGCCTCGGCCACTTCTTCGGTACTGGCAATCAGCGCCAGCGATTCATTGGCGGCGGCGCTGTCATCGAACACCACCGCTGCCTCTACCGTGTAGTTGATCGAGCGGGCGATCAACTGCAGGTTATGGTTGGCATAGACACGCAGGGCGAGCACGCCCAGCAGGGTGAGGGAGATACCCGCCAGGCCAACGGCAAGCAGGGCGACGCTGAGGTGGCCACGGCCTAGCACCGATCGCAGGGTCGGGCGCACGGTACGCTTGCGGGTCGGCTTCATGGCTGCTCCGCCCGGCGCCGCGACAATTGCAGCACGCTGGGGTGAATGCGCACGCCAGAGCGTGCCACCGAGTCGAGATTGACTTCAAAGGCCACCTGCTGGTCGCTGACCCGCAGGCAGAACAGGCTGCCGACCGTGCAGGGGTCATCCGCCTCGCTGATGCTCAGCACCGGGTGGCCGCCGATACGCTGGAACAGCCGATCGCGCTGGCCCTGGTCAAGCTTGCCAATGTAGAGGGCATCGCAGGCCTGGGCGACTTGGGTGTCCTCTGCCAGCAGGCGCCGCACCTGCAGCGGTCTGCCAGACGCCTGGACATGGCCCTTGATGAGATCGTCGGCGTACTCGGTCGGGCCGACCAGGCACAGGCGTAAAGGATAAGGATCGACGGGCCAGCGGGCGTAACTGAAGATACCCAATACTACCTGGGTGACCGCCTTGGCGCGTTGCTGTACCTGGGCGGAGGTTGTGCCGGGGTCTGCCTGGGCAGCGCCTGCAGAAAGGAACAGGACGGCCAGCAATAGCGAAAGCGCACAGCTTGTCACTCGCCTTGCGGCCACGTTCATGTGGGAAATCCCTTTAAGCCCCTTCCGATATCGGCGCAACGATAGCACATGGCCGCTTTATTGTATGAGCCTGCAGCCACGTGTAATGGGTCTCATGGCCCTAGACCTGCTCGAGCATCAACCCGGAAATACGCCGTACTTTGCGCGCCACCGCTTCTTCGAAAATGCCTTGCCGTGGCTCGACCAGGCTGAAGCAGTGCTTGGCCCGAGTGATGCCGGTGTACACCAGTTCCTTGGTCAGCACCGGGTTGAGCGCCTCCGGCAGCACCAGGGCTGTGTGGCTGAACTCCGAGCCTTGCGACTTGTGCACGGTCATGGCGAACACCGTTTCCACTTCGTTGAGCCGGCTCGGCAGAACGAATCGCACACCACCACTGCCGTCGTTGCGCGGGAACGCCACACGCAGCAGCGGCTGGCCATGCTCATCCGGCAGGCGCAGGGCAATACCGATGTCACCGTTCATCAGGCCAAGGCCGTAGTCGTTGCGGGTCACCAACACCGGGCGCCCTTCGTACCAGGGCTGATGACTGTCGATCAGACCGGCATTGTGCAGCACCCGCGCCACCCGCTCGTTGAGGCCTTCGACACCCCAGGCGCCCCGGCGCACCGCGCACAGCAACTGGAAATCCTCGAAACTGCGCAACACCTTGCCCGCCCATTGCTCCCAGGCGGGGTCGTCAAAGGCGGTATCAAGTGCCGGCCGGTAACGGCCAAGGGTGCGCAGGTAGCTGCGGTAGCCTTGCGGTCCATCGGTACCGCGGTTCAGGCCGTCGAGTAACAGGCGGTCGAACGCACGATCCTGTTCGTGCTTGAGCGACAGGCTGTGCACGTCGGCAGGCGGCGCGGCCAGCAGGTTGCGCGCCGCGTGAGCGTCCTGACGATTGACCAGTCTGGCCAGCTGGCCAATTCCGCTGCCTTCACCGAAACGCCGTGAAAAACGCAGCATCACCACCTGCTGGGCCAGCGGGTGACGCTGCTCATCGCCGGCCTTGAGGCCACTGCCGGCCAGCGACTCGCCACTGACCTGCTGAAGCCACGCTGCAGTCGCCGGCGAGTAAAAGCCCTCCTCAGCATCCCGGCACAGGTCACCCAGTACCGCGCCGGCCTCGACCGAGGCCAACTGGTCCTTGTCGCCCAGCAGCACCAGACGCGCCCGCGGCGGCAAGGCATCGAGCAGGTTGGCCATCATTTCCAGGTCGATCATCGACGCTTCGTCGACCACCAGCACGTCCAACGGTAACGGGTTGCCAGCATGATGGCGGAAATGCCGCGAGCCCGGGCGGCTGCCGAGCAGGCGATGCACGGTGCTGACTTCAGTGGGGATTTGCCCGCGTACTTCGGCGCTGACTTGCAGGCGCTCGACTTGCTGGCCAATGGATTCGGTCAGGCGCGCAGCGGCCTTGCCGGTCGGCGCAGCCAGGCGGATGCGCAGTGGCCTGCCCTGCTCCACTGCCGGCGCCTGCAGCAACGCCAGCAGGCGCACCACGGTGGTCGTCTTGCCGGTGCCGGGTCCGCCAGTGATGATGCTGAAACCGGCCCGGGTGGCCAAGGCGCAGGCGAGCTTCTGCCAGTCCACCTGGCCAGCTGGCGCACCGCCCTCGAACAGTTGCGCCAGGCGCTCTGGCAGGTCCGCAGGCGGTGCTTCGGCCTGACTCAGGCGCTGGCGCAGGGCCTGGTCGATGCGCCGCTCGTAACTCCAGTAACGGCGCAGGTAAAGGCGCTCGCCACTGCGTACCAGTGGCCGCGCTTGCTGGCCAGGCGTATCACCTGCGGCCACCAGCGGGCTGGCGCTGATGCGCTGAAGCCAGGCATTCAAGTCAAGGTTGGCCAGCAGTTGCGATGGCAGTAGCAAAGGGCCGATAAGGGCGTCACCTTCCGGCGGCAACGAGAGGGCGAAATCCGGCTCGGCCAAGGTTTGTTGCAGGTCGAGGCAGACATGTCCGTGCCCCAGTTGGTGGCTGGCCAGCGCCGCTGCCAGCAATAGTAAGGGATCACTGCCGGGGGCACGCTCCTCCAGGAACGACACGAACGCGCGGTCCAGGGCACGTAGCCAGCCCCGCTCAACCCAGCGGTCGAGTAATTGCAGCAGATCAGCGCTGTTGTGCTGTGGTGCCAGCGCCAGCAGGTGCTCTGCGTGCAACGGGGTGGGCAACAGGTCGACAAGGCTTCGGCTCATGGCGCAACTCCGGCAAACAGGTCCTGCTGTACCGGCGCGTGCTCGCCACGGAACAGTGCATCGAGGCTTTCGATCAGCTCACGCGGTGGCTTGGCGTGGTACACGCCGTGGCCGCTGCTGCTGGCACCGCGCAGGAAGATGAACAGGGCGCCGCCAACATGGCGGTCATAATCGTAGTCCGCCAGCCGCGCGCGCAACTGCCGGTGCAGGGCCAGCAGGTACAGCACATACTGCAGGTCGTAGCGGTGCTCAAGAATCGCCTTTTCCATGGCCATGGCATCGTAGGCCTGGATGTCCGCACCCAGCCAGTTGGACTTGTAGTCGGTCACGTAGTAACGCCCGTCCAGCTCGAACGCCAGGTCGATGAACCCTTTGAACATGCCGTTGAGCACTGTCGGCTGCGCTGCTGGGCGCGCCAGACCGGGGTGGGTGTGGCGGGCCACCAGGCGATCGAGTTGTTCTGCGTCGACCCGGTGGCTAGCGAACCAGAATTCCATTTCGATCTGGTAATGACGCAGCTGGCCCAGCGTTACGCTCTGGTCGCTGCCCGGCAGCGGCAACGCCTCGCCCAGCAAACGCTGCATCCAGTGGCTCAGGGTGGGGATCCAGCCGGCCCAGTCACGGCGGTTGCAGCGCTGGCCAACGGTGCGCTCGATCAGTTGAGGGTTAGCGCTGACCTCGCTGAAGCCCTCACGACCTGCCCACTCCAGCAAACCATGGAGGAAGGTGCCGGGGTTAGGCCCCCGTGGGAAGCGATGGATATCGCCGCTGTCGGCCGGGACCTCGCGCAACACCTGGGCATCGGGCACCTCGTCATCCAGCAGTTGCTGGGCCTGCGAGCTGTCGGCGCCGAGTGTCTGATCGCCGACACGAAGGGCACTGTACGAAGCGATCCACCAGTGCTCGGCAGCCGCATGGCGTGGCCTGCGTGCTGGCAACAGCTCACGTTCGGCGTGTGGCATGCGATACATCTGCTCATCCGCCTGCGGCAGGCCTGGGCAACTGATGTGCGGGCAACTTGCCGCCAGAGCCTGCAACCAGTCCGTCAGCTGCGCCGAACCAGCCAAGGCAAGGCCGCCCCCCAACAGGTAGCCAAACGCCGAGCGGTGCAGCTGCGAGCTCTTCAAATTACCGCGCTTGAGGTCGGCAACACCCAGCCAGCAAGCATGCTGGGCGCGGGTCAGGGCCACGTAGAGCAGGCGCAGGTCTTCGGCCAGGCGCTCGTCGTCAGCTCGCTCGATCTGCTCCTGATCGGGTGTGAGGGTGAGGTGGGCATTACCTTCGCTGTCATGCCAGGCCAGCGGCAGACGGCTACCATCCACCGGTTTGCTGGTGCAGATGAATGGCAGGTAGACCAAGGGATATTCCAGGCCCTTGGACTTGTGGATGGTCACCACCTTGACCAACTGTTCGTCGCTCTCCAGGCGCAGGATCTGCTCTTCACCGGCCTGACCGGAACTGGCGAGGTGCTCGGCCAGGTGGCGGATAAGCGCCTGTTCGCCGTCCAGCTCGCCGGCGGCCTGCTGCAGCAGCTCGGCCAGGTGCAGCAGGTTGGTCAGCACCCGCTCGCCATCACTGCGGCGGATCAGCGTGCGCGGTAGCTGGAAGTCATGCAGCAAGTGGCGCAACATCGGCAACACCCCCTGGCGCTGCCAGGTGTCGCGGTACAGGCGAAAACGCATCACCCAGCTTTCCCAGACCCGCTCGTCCTGGTTAAGCCGGTCCAGCGCAGCCAGCGACAGGCCCAGTGTAAGGCTGGCCAAAGCAGCCTTGAGCAGGCGCTCTGAGTCAGGCTCGGCGCAGGCCTTCAGCCAGGCCAGCAGGTCGTGGGCTTCCTGGGCGGCAAACACCGAGTCCTTGTCAGACAGGTAGACGCTGCGCACCCCGCGTGCGGCCAGTTCGGCGCGGACCATCTGCGCCTCATGACCATCGCGCACCAGGATGGCGATGTCCGAGGGCAAGCAAGCGCGCAATTCGCCTTCGGCATTCTGGAAACCCGCCGTGCCCTGCTGGCCGCCATTGAGCAAGGCCACAATATGGCTGGCGCAACTGGCGGCCAGTTGCTGGCGGTAAACGCTGCTGGAGACTGGCTCTTCACTTTCCAGCTGCCAGCATTGCAGGGCTGCACTGACTTCACCGTCAATCAGCAGCTGTTCGCCACGCCCCTTGGCGCGCACCTCGATGAATGGCAGCGGGTTGTCATCGGCCTCGCGGAACAGGAATGCACCCCGCCCCGCTTCACGCGCCTCGGCCTGCAGGAACACCTGGTTGACCGCCGCCACCATGGCTTTGCTGGAGCGGTAGTTGGTGTCCAGGCTGTGCAGGCGGCCGCTGGTAGCGCGTCGCGCGGCAAGGTAGGTGTAGATGTCGGCACCCCGGAAGGCGTAGATCGCCTGCTTGGGGTCGCCGATCATGAACAGGCCGGTTTCTGCGCGGTTTTCGCTGATCTGGTAGATGCGCTCGAAAATGCCGTACTGAACCGGGTCGGTGTCCTGGAATTCGTCGATCAGCGCTACCGGGAACTGCTCACGGATCAGGCTGGCCAGGCGCTCGCCGGCCTCGCTGGCGAGCGCGTGCTGCAAGCGCACGAGCATGTCGTCGAAGCCCATTTCTGCACGCCGGCGCTTCTCCACTTCGAAACGCGCCGATACCCAACTGGCGGCGTGCTCGAGCAGCGGAGCATCCGGGCTGTCCAGTGCCTGCAGTTGCTGCTGCAAGTGCTGCATGGCGTTGAGGGCTGGGTGCTCGGGAGGTTCTCCCTTCCAGGCCTCGGCCATGCCCGTCGGGGTCAGCCGCGTAAAGCCAGTGCCCAAGTCGAGCTCTACCAGTTGCTCATCGCTGGCCCAAGCGCAGAGCTTGTCGAACCAGGGCTCGAAGTAACGGGCTTGCATCTTGCGGCCGTCGACCTGTTTGGCGGCCAGCGCATCGCGGCAGATTTGCCGCAGTTCCTCGGCCCACTGTGCCCATGGCGCCTTGATCCGGGCCAACTGTGCGCCACGTTGCTGCAGCGATGCCTGGATCAACGCAGCGGGCTCTGGCCCATTCTGCTGGGCGCGCACACGGCCGAACAGTGGGCGAATGCGTGGCAGCAAAGCGTCGGGGCTCCCCCAGTTGCCGCGCACCCAGGCCAGTGCGTCACCTTGCATCCCATAGCAGAAGCGCCGCCAGTAATCGCGCATGACCTGGCCCAACAACTCGCTGTGGTCGGTTTCCAGGGTCTGGGTGAACAGGCTGCCGCTGTCGAAGGCATGCTCGCGCAGCATGCGCTGGCACCAGCCATGGATGGTCGATACCGCAGCCTCGTCCATCCACTGCACGGCGATTTCCAACCGGCCGGCGCAACGCGGCCAAGTCTCTTGTGGGTAATCGTCACGCAGTTGGTGCAACAGCGGATCGGCGCCTTCCAGCTCGCCACGGAAGAACCGTGCGGCTTCAGCCAGGCGGGCGCGGATACGCTCGCGCAGCTCTTTGGTGGCGGCGTCGGTGAAGGTCACCACGAGGATCTGCGGTGGCAGCAGCTCGCGCTCGAAGCCCTGTTCGCCACCGTGACCGAGGATCAGGCGCAGGTACAGCGCCGAAATGGTGAAGGTCTTGCCCGTGCCGGCGCTGGCCTCGATCAGCTGGCTACCGTGCAGGGGGAAACTCAGTGCCAGAGGACGGTCCTGGGTCATGCGCCTTTCTCCGGGTTGCCCAAGGTCTGCCAAGGGGCGGTGAACAACGGGCGATACAAGGTTTCGCACCAGCCTTCAAACGTTTCGTCAGCAGTGAGTGCTGCAAAGTCCCGGAACTGGCGGGCCAAGGCAATGCTTTCACTCCGCTCGCCAAAGCTGGTGCGTTCGTCGCCTTCGTAGGCGCGAGCTGCTGCGGCCATGGCTTTAACGGCATCGTCCTGGGCCAACCAGGCGAACGCGGTCTTGGCCGCGACTGGCAACGGCGCATTCATTGCCGCCTGACGGGCCACCAACAGGTCGCCCAGCAGTTGCGCGGCCAGCGCTTGCGGCAGCGGTGCAAGCAACAGGGTCAGGTCACTGGCTACCAATGCACTGTTATAGGGGTAGCCCGCTGCACAGGCCGCCAAATGCGTAACCCAGGGCGCGATAAGGCGATGCCACTTGAGGTTGTTGCGCCCGGCACTGATGGTGTTGGGTACTGTGGTGATGCTGAGAAGGCTCTGATCTTCCGCCTGGAACACCCGCCCCAGCCAGCCCTCCAGACGGTGCTGACCGTGCTCGAAATGCACCGGCAAAGCGCCCTCGACCAGCTGTGGCCAGCGTTGCAGCAATTGCTGGTGACGTTGCAGCAGGTCCGGCAGCGGTTCGATCAACTCGTTTTGCAGCAGTTCGCCGAAACCTGCTAGCGGCAGCAAACCGCAGGCCTGCAGCCGTCGGGCCTGGGCGCGCAAGGCCTGTTCGGCGTTGTCCGGTTCGGCCAAGGCGGCGCCAAGCAGGCTTTCACTGGCGCCGTAGCGTTGCAGGGTATCGAGGACGAAGGGCTCTTCGTCCGGGGTCGGCGCTTCCAGCGCCTCAAAGTACACCTTCAAACGCTGGCTGAAGAAGTGCCGTACCGGGTGGCGCAAGAAGTCATTCAGCTGGTGCAGACTCAGGGCTTCAGCGTCCTGATAAGGCGGCAAGCCCGGCTCGCTCTGCTCGTCTGCCTCACCCTGCTGGTGCAGCACCTGCCATTCATGGGCATAGCTGAACAGTGGGCTGCCCTTCTGGAAGTACCGAGGGCTGAACGGCTGCAGCGGGTGCTCCTGGGTCAGTGCGTGCAACAGTTGCTCGCCCGGTTTCGCGGGCTGGCCCTGCTGCGCGTCGGCCAAATGCCAACCCGCAGCGATGTGATCGCGCAACTGGCCGATCAGCACCGAGGCCGGGCGTTCGCTATTGTCGCGGATACTGCGCCCGACCCAGCTGACATACAGTTGATCACGTGCTGACAGTAGCGCTTCAAGCAACAGGTAACGGTCGTCTTCGCGGCGTGAGCGGTCGCCGGGGCGATAGTCGCTGGCCATCAGGTCGAAGTCTAGCGGTGGCTGCGCACGCGGGTAGTCGCCATCGTTCATGCCCAGCAGGCAGACCACCCTGAACGGGATCGCGCGCATGGGCATGAGTGTGCAGAAGTTGACCGAGCCGGCGAGGAAACGTTGCGACAGCTTGCCCTGATCGAGGCCCGACAGCCAGGCTTCACGCACCACGGTAAGCGGTAGGGGGTCGTGCAGGCCGACGGTCTCGCACACCTCAAGCCAGCTATCACGCAGATCCTGCAACTGCATCAACAGGAATTCATCACCCTCGTCCTCGGCGAGGAAGAACACGTGCAGCAAGGCATGTAGTCGCTCGCCCCACTGGCTGACGGTGGCAGGCTCGGACAGGGCCTGGCAGGCGACTTCGAGCGCATCGAGCAACGCGACCAGCGGGCCGATCAGTGCCGCGTCCAGGCCACCGATTTCATCGTAGGGTTCAATGCCATCACAGGCCTCACCCACCCCCACGGCATAACCCAACAGCATGCGGCGCAGGCCGAAACGCCAACTGTTCTGTTCAAGCCCGGCGGGCAAGCCCAGGCTCGCCCGCTGCTCGGCGTCAAGGCCCCAACGGATGCCAGCGCCCTCGATCCAGCGGTGCAGGGTGGGCAGGTCGTTTTCGCGGATGCCGAAGCGGGCGCGGACTGCCGGCACGTCCAGCAGGTCGAGCACTTCGCTGACCGCGAAGCGGCTGTCAGGCAGTTTGAGCAGGTGCTCAAGCGCAATCAGCAAAGGCTCGCGACCACGCTGGCCTTGGTCTGTCAGGGTGAACGGGATGTAGCGCGGGTCGTTGCGCTGCAACTGGCCGAAGACGGCGCGGATATGCGGCGCATAAGTGTCGATGTCCGGCAGCATGACGATCACGTCGCGCGGGCGCAAAGTCGGGTCGGCGCTGAAGCGGGCCAACAGCTGGTCGTGGAGGATCTCCACTTCACGTTGCGGGCTGTGCGCGATATGGAAGCGGATCGAGCGGTCTTTTGTGGTGTCGACTGGCGGCCACCGTTCGCGGCTCTCGGCGAGCGGGCGCAATTCCAGGATGTCGTCCTGCAGTTCGTTGAGCAGCGTGGTGGGCGAACCGTCGCTGAACAGGTCGATGCGGCCGTCGCTGAACACGCCCTGATAGCTGCCTGGGTCATCATAGCTGTCGAGCAGGTTGATGTAGTCGCGGCCTTGTTTACCCCAGGCTGCCAGCAACGGGTGGGCATGCTGGTGCAGCGTCTGGTCGTCCAGTTGCAGGGGCATGCCTTGCTTGCGTTGCTGGCGTTTGTACTGGTGGCGCAGCAGGTCCTTGTCGGCGACGATATCGGCCCAGTGGTGGCGGCATGGGTTGTGTACGCACAGCAATACCTGACTGAAACGCGACAGGCCTGCCAGCGCTTCCAGGGCCTGGGCCGGCAGCGAAGAGATACCGAACACGATCACCCTCGGTGGCAGCCCTGCAGGCGCCTGCTCCAGGCTGTTGATGCGCTCGATGAAACGTTGGTGTACCCCGGCGCGGCTTTGCGCCATGCCTTGCTCGCCAACATCCTCCAGCAATGCTCGCCACAACTCGGCTTGCCAGCGGTTGCCTGGCGGCAAAACTTTGCGCTCGCCGCGGGCCGTGTTGATGGCGTGCTCACCAGTGGCCCAGTCCTTGAGCCAATCGGCACGGTAGACCTGGTACTGGTCGAACAGGTCGGCCAGGCGCTCGGCGAGCTGGTAGCGCTTGCGCAAGTCACTGTCGTCGGTGAGGAAGCGCCGCAGTGGCTCGAAATGCGGGCGCTCGATGAGCGCTGGCAACAGGCGCATCAGCCGCCAGGTCAGTGGTGCCTTGTCGAGCAGAGACACTTCGGGAATTTCGCTACGGCCAAGCACGCTGCGGTAGAGCTGCCACATAAAGCTACCGGGAAGTTGTACATCGATTGCAGCGGCGATGCCGCAGCCGCCTTGGTCATCTTCCAGCGGATCTTCAGCCAGGGCCAGCTTGAGCCATTGGGCGATGCCATTGCTTTGCACCAGGGCAATTTCGTTTTCCAGAGGCGCCAGCGGGTAGCGACGCATCCAGCTCACTACCAGGCTACGCAGGTCGTCGAGGCGGTTGCCGTGGACGATCATGAAGCCAGGATGGAGATGGGCGGTGTTGAGCATCGGAAGGTCTCTGGAGGCGCTGATGGCTGAGAGGGGAACGATATCACGCGTACATGAAACGGCCGAACGCCATCAGGCCGCAGGAGCGGGCGTGCCCGCTCCCGCAGTGATTCGAACAGGTCGAGTTTTTTTGCCCACAAAGACAAAACCCCTACCTGCATACGCAGATAGGGGTTTTGCGAAATGAATCTTGACGATGACCTACTCTCACATGGGGAAACCCCACACTACCATCGGCG